>NZ_JAQIRJ010000003.1:0-561889 GCF_032601995.1 Klebsiella sp. 141153
ATCTCAAAACCCCCGGTGGCGCTGCCGCTTACCGGGGCTACAGCGCTGTGCGATTTGGTAGCCCGGAGAAGGCGCAACGCGCCGCGTCCGGGAAATCCCCTTAAAAAAGTTGCCAACCGATAACAGTATCTACGGTCCGTGCGGCCTGCCTTTAATTTATTCACCATGCTGGCTGAAACTGCCGGTGTTGGCGATCTCAAAACCCCCGGTGGCGCTGACGCTTACCGGGGCTACAGCGCTGTGCGATTTGGTAGCCCGGAGAAGGCGCAACGCGCCGCGTCCGGGAAAACCCCTTAAAAAAGTTGCCAACCGATAACAGTATCTACGCTCCTTCAACCGCGATCCCCGGTAGCGGTGAAGCGCAGCGCAAGCCGGGGAAAGGCCGCTATTTTTTCGGCCGGTATTTTTCCGGCAGCTCCGGCACCGGCCGCCTGTCGTCAATCAGGTGACGAATGGTCAGAATCGGATGCCGCCAGAGCATCCGCGGCCCGGCCCAGCGCATGATCTGCTTCATCTCTTCCCGCTTCGCCGGTTGATAGCAGTGTACCGGACACTGTTTACAGGCCGGCTTCTCTTCGCCAAATACGCACTTATCCAGGCGCTTGTCGGCGTAGGTATTGAGCGCCTGGTAATGTTCATCCTCGTCACGGGCGTCCGGGCAGCGGCGTTGATACAGCCGAATCATACAGCTGATAGTCTTTTTTTCACGTTCGATGCGCTTACCCATGCCACAGCCTCAAGCCAATAAGATGCATGCATTATACACCTTTGTATCTATCAGGGCATCTCACTGCTTCAGATGCTGAATTAGCTGCAGCGCGGCTCCGGATAACACGCCAAAATGGCTCCAGGCATAGAAATCTCTGACAAACACGCTGCCTTCCGCTTCCAGCGGGCGCAACAATCCAAGCTTCTCTTCCAGTCGATAGACGGGGGCGGGCATTGACGTTAAAAGATCGCTCTCAGCGATAAAGGATTTTATCGCTGCGGATGAAGCGCACTCGATAATCGGAACCGGACAGGGCAGCTGATGCGAGCGAAAAATATCTTCGAGGATAAGCATCGGCGTGCTTAACGGCGGCGGCATGATCCACGGATAGTCGAGCATCGCCGCAAGCGACAGGCGCTTGTCTTTTTGCAGCGGATGGTCTGGCCTTGAAATGATACAAATACGGTCCTGCCAGTTAATTTTTCCGCGAACCACGATTTTATCGTCGTGGGGCAAGGGCCCGCAAAGGGCGATATCTATTTCATGCATCAGCAGCAGTTTAAATAACTCTGAGTCAATGCGGTCGAAGATTTTGATATGTATCCGGGGATGGCTTTTATGAAAGGCGGCTAATTTATCAATAAAGTGGCTGGTTAACAGGCTGGATACGCAGCCGATTCTCAAAATCCCCTTGCCCGCTCCGCGGATCAGCGCCATCTCCTCTCTGGCCTTGTTCTCCGTGTTCAACATTGTCATGGCATAGGGTAAAAACGCGCTGCCATACTCGCTTAACGCCATTCCATGCTTGTGCCGTTCAAATAAGGTGGCATTCAGATCCTCTTCCAGGGACAGCAACAATCGGCTGAGTCCGGATTGCGTAATCCCCATTTTCTCCGCTGCCAGGGTCATATTCCCTTCGCTGGCGACGGTCAGAAAGGCTTGTATCTGTTTAATTTTCATAGCCATGACAATTACTCATTGAACGGATTGTTTTTACATTTCCCCCTCGCTTCTTTTTGCGTCAAAAATGCAGTAATCAAGGAAAATCAATATTGCAACAGCGGCGAATTTCCAGGGGGGAATCATTCTCAACATTTATAGTTCAACACTCTGTCTCTAACAATAATTTATAATGAGAATACATCACTATGACACAGAACAAAATTCTATTAATTCTTGGCGCTATATTACCCGTTATCATTACCGTTCTCATTGGCTATATCAGCGGTAAACGTAAAGACTTCAATTGGCAACAGGCTGGTGATATTAATAAAATTGTAATGCTGTATGCTTTACCACTGAGTATTTTCAGTAATATGGTCATGACGCCGCGGCATATCGTGATGAGCATGGGCCCTGTCGCCATCGCCATTATCCTTGCGCTAATTCTGAGTTTTGTTATTCCTTTAGTTATTGCCCGTTATATCGGCAAACGCTCCCTGGCGCTCAGTACTTTACAGGCTCTGGCCATCGGCTCGCCGGCCGTTCCCTTCATTGGCACCTCGGTACTGGCTTTTTTATTCGGCACCGTCAGCGCCTCATTAATTACTGTTTCCAGTATTACGCAAAATGTCTTCCAGCTTCCGCTGGTGATGATTCTGATGTCCGTTGCAACGGGGGATAAAAGCCAGAATATCTCTTTTACCACGCGGGTGATCAACGCCATCAAGCAGCCGGTGGTATGGTCGCCGGTTGTCGCGCTGATATTAGTATTAATGGATATTCATATTCCTGAAACCGTATCAATGTCGCTAGGGCTGCTGGGTAAGGCCTCCGGCGGACTGGCGCTGTTTGCCGCAGGCATCGTGCTTTATACTCGCAGCATTGTCATCACCTCAGCCACCATTATTACCGTCATCGCTCGTAATATTCTGGTGCCCGGCGCCTGCTACCTCATTTTGTTAAAAATGGGTTTCAGCATGGAGCAAATAAAACAAGTGGTATTAACGATGGCGATTCCTGTGGGTTCGATCGCCATTATTATCGCCATGCAATATAAGTCCGGCGAGCAAGAAATGGCCTCGACCATGGCGCTAAGTATTATTACTTCCATCATTACGATGGGCGCATTTATTTTCCTGACCTTTTAATCACGGCGATAACATCGCGTTAATCCGGAGAGAATATGACTTCTATCACTGTATCGGCCGCTGAATTATTACTGCACCGGCTTCAGGCCCTCGACGTGGCCTATATTTTTATTAATTCGGGTACCGATTATCCCCCGGTTATTGAAGCGTGGGCCAAAATGCGCGCCACGGGACAACAGGTACCGGAGCTGGTGATATGTCCCCACGAGAACGCCGCCATCGGCATGGCCCACGGCTATTATCTCGGGAGCGGGAAAGTGCAGGCCGTCATGGTTCACACCAACGTAGGCCTGGCCAATGCCGCCTGCGGCGTCATCAATCTGGCCAACAGCAATATTCCGGTGCTGATTTTTGGCGGACGCACGCCGATTAGCGAGCATTCACACTTTGGTTGTCGCAACACGCCGATTGGCTACGGCCAGGAGATGCGCGATCAGGCGGCGCTCATTCGTGAGTCGGTGAAATGGGACTTCGAATTACGCATTGCCGATCAGGTCGGCGAGCATGTTGACAGAGCATGGGCGATAGCCCGTTCATTGCCAAAGGGGCCGGTGTATTTGAGCCTGCCCCGCGAGCCGCTATGCGAAACGTTCACCATCGATGAACAAGCGCTTTATGCCTCCCCCACCCAGCAGCCGGTCCGCTATGCGCCAACGCGGGCGGATATTGCCAGCGCCGCCGATGCGATAGCCAATGCCAGACAGCCGGTCATCTTCGCCCAGCGCGGCGCAAGAACGTCTGGTGGCTTTGCGCGGCTCAATACCCTGGTTAAGGAGTGGGCTATTCCGGTGGTGGAATATTGGGGTACTGAAGTCACCCTTAGCAGCGACAATCCTATGCTGGCCGGCAGCGATCCCAAAGGCTGGCTTTCCGCCGCCGACGTCATCATCATTATCGACTCACAGGCCCCGTGGATCATCGAAGAAAGCCGCTGCAACGAAAGCTGTAAGGTGATCCAGATCGGCCCCGATCCGCTTTTTTCCCGCTACCCCGTCCGCGGCTATCGCGCCGATATCAATCTGGCCGGAGAAACCGACGAGGTATTCGAACTTTTACAAGAGGCGCTCCAGCCGCTTGTGGCGGCGAAGCAACAGCAGGTGGCTGAACGTGAAAAGCATGTGCTTAGCCTGATACAACACGCGAAGGACCAACGTGAAGCCCTCCTCCACGCCGGCCAAAAAGGAGCGATTGGCAAACCCTGGCTGAGCTATTGCCTGGGTCAGCTTGCCAACCAACATCAGGGGAAGATCGTCTCCGAACTGACAACAATGCCGCAGTTTGCCGGCCTGATTCAGGCGGACAGTTATTACCAGGAAGCGCTGGCGGGCGGTCTGGGTGAAGCGTTGCCCATCGCCTTAGGGCTGCAGCTCGCCCGGCGGGGTGAGCTTATCATCGCCGCCGTGGGCGACGGCTCCTATCTCTTTGCCAATCCGGCGGTGTGCCACCACATCGCGGAAGTGATGAAGCTTCCCGTACTGGTGGTGGTTGGCAACAATGGCGGCTGGGGAGCGGTAGCGGGCGGCACCAAAGCGCTCTATCCCGACGGCTATGCCGCCAAAATGGAAGCTATTCCGGCCACCGCGTTTTCGTCGTCGCCAGATTTCGCCGCCCTCGCCGCCTCCAGCCGCGCGGCTGCGCTGACGGTTTCGTTGGCGGAAGATCTCCCCGGGGTACTGGAAGAGGCAGTCGCTATTATTCGCACTCGCCGACAAAGCGTACTGGTCAACGTTGAACTAGGACGTTAATCACAGCCAGCCGTTTTAGACCTGCTTCCCGGCATTATCCACGTGCCCCAGCGCTTTTTCCGGGAAGCAGACGTCCCTCACCCGCCGTTTCAGCTCGGCAGCGTCCGGGAAACCGCCGTCCCGTTTGCGCTCCCAGATGAGCGCCTCATCGACGCTCACCGTAAAAATGCCGCCGGTACCGGGCACCAGCGTGACCGAAGCGATATCGGTACTAAAGGTATGCAGCAGCTCCTGGGCCATCCAGCTGGCGCGCAGCATCCAGTTGCATTGGGAACAGTAGTGAATGGTAATCATCGCTTTATGGCTCATGTTGGCTTGCTCCCCTCCGCACGAATGTAAACAAAATTCAGAATAGATGATTATTTTGTTGCAAACGATAATACCTATCATTACCATTCGCAATTACTAAATCAGGAATACCACTGTCCGCCAGGGAAAACACGGACCAACCTGCACTCTGGAAGTAACGCGTGAGCCGATACTAATAATCATCAAGGCGTGGCTACAAATGTACAAATCGACTCAATCAGCAGCATGGTGTAAGAAAAGCCTGCTGGCGACTTCTCTGCTCGCAGCAATCGCGCAGAATGCCGCTATCGCGGCCGTGACCCAGGATAACACGACGGATAGCGCGGAACAGATGGTGGTGACCGCCCCGGCCCCACAGCTGAAAGCCGGCAACGAGCACTCGGTGAGCGCGCAGGAACTGCAGGACAAAGGCGCCAACGACTTCGGCTCAATCATGCGTTATGAACCCCTCATCAGCGCCACCGGCGCCAGCGGCGGTTCCGGCAACGGTAAAAGCGGTTTCGATCGCGGCGGCTATACCGGCTACAACATCCGCGGCCTCGAAAGCAACCGCGTCGGCATCGATGTTGACGGCATTGCCCAGCCAAACGCCACCGGCCGCGGCTACGTTGGCCGTTCCGGCCTCAACACCTTTGGCATTGGCCGCGATTATATCGACCCCTATATGTACGGCAGCGTGGATATTCAGTCGGGCGCCACCTCAACCGAGACCGCTAACAGCTCAATCGGCGGCAACGTCTCCTTCCGCCCGAAATCGGCGGATGACTATCTGCGCCCGGGCAAAACCAGCGCCTTTGGCTATCAGAGCGGCTACGACTCTTCCGACCGCAGCTGGCATAACGGCGTCACCGTCGCCGGCGGCGATGAAACGCTGCGCGGCATTTTCGTCTACAGCCGCCGCGATGGCCAGGAAACCGAGAACAACAGCGGCAGCGTCGACGCTTACCCGGCAAACTGGCACTCTGACGCGTTTATGGCCTCCGGCATCTGGCAGCCGAACGATGAACATAAGTTCACCAGCACCTTCGACTACTATCACAAGACCAACCACAGCCACTTCGATTCGTGGGACTCCAGCGGTAACAGCGTGATCGGCACCGCCAACCAAACCAACCAGACGCGGCGCTGGGGGCTGAGCCTGAAAGACGACTGGACGCCGATGAACGATTACATCGACAGCGTCTCGACCAAGGTTTACTACCAGCATACCGAAGCTCACGACTGGACCTGGATGCCAGATAGCGTCACCCGCAAAATGCAGACGGTCAATTCCGACTACGATACCGATACCTGGGGCCTGCAGACCGCGCTCGCGAAAAGCATCGGCCGCCACGACCTGAGCGCCGGTTTTAACGCCAGCACGACCAAAACCCAGCGGCCATTCAGCCAGTCGCCGATCCCCAGCGTCTACAGCGAAATTATGCAGCCGGAAGCGGACAGCCGTAGCTACACTCTCGGCGGTTACGTGCAGGATCAGATCAACTTCGATCTCGATAGCCACAACTTCGCGATTATTCCCGGCGTACGCGTGACGCATCAGTCCACTAAACCGGAAGATCTGTCCGATCTTAGCGCCAACAGCAGCGTGCTCACCGAATCGTCGGTGGCGAATCTGTATGGTAAAAACAGCGACACCCAGGTGCTGCCGTCACTGACGTTCCAGTACGACATTACGCCGCGGCTGATGACCTATCTGCAGTACCAGCGCGGCGCGCAGTTCCCGAATGCCAGCCAGCTGTATGGTTCGTGGAACCTGGGCTCCAGCTATGCCGGCAGCCAGCAGTACGCGTTAATTGGCAACAACGATCTGAAAACCGAGACCAGCGACAATATCGAATGGGGTATCAAGGGCGAAGTCACCGAAGGCATCACCGTACGTACCGCGCTGTTCTACAACAGCTATAAGAACTTTATCGCCTATACGCGTTATTCGCGCGCCAACAATCCGGGCAAATTCACTAACGTCCCGTCGAACATTTACACCATTTATCAAGCGGAAAACCGCGATAAAGCCTATATCTACGGCGGCGAGATCAGCACTAAATTTAACTTCGGCACCTGGTTTGAGCAGGTGGATGGCCTGAGCGCCACCCTCGCCTGGGGCTATAGCGAAGGGAAATCGAAATCCAGCTACTACGGCGATAAATACGTCGACCTCGACAGCGTCGCGCCGATGAAAGCGATCGTCGGCGTGGCGTGGGACGATCCGGCTAAGCGCTACGGTACGGCGCTGACCGCCACCTTTGTTAAGGGCAAACAGGCCACCGCCACCAGCCGCGAGAGCTACAACAACACCGGCTCCGCCATCGCCGATTCCAGCACCGAATATATGCGCGTGCCGGGCTACGGCATGCTGGACTGGACCGCTTACTGGCAGGTGGCGAAGAACGTTCGTCTCAACGGCGGGGTTTACAACATTACCGACCGTAAATACTGGGATTACCTGAGCAGCCGCAACATCGAGACCAGTACTAATCAGGATGCCAACGATAAAGCGCTGGCTGTGATGCCCGGAAGGACCTGGCAACTGGGCGTGAATATCGATTTCTGATCGCCCGAATAATAACAAACCTGCACCCCGGCCCGCGGGCCGGGGATATTCATCGTAGAGAAGGATGTGGATTATGCAAAACGCACACGACGACCTGTGGCAGCGCTACCAGGCCACCAAAGCCCGCTCCACCGCCAAATATGCCCGCGACATCGCCGCAGAGATGGGAATTAGCGAAGCCGAATTAACCGCCGCACGCGTTGGTCACGATGCCGTGCGTCTGCACGACGACGTACGGGCGATTATCGCCGCCCTGGAGAGCGTCGGCGAAACCAAATGCATCTGCCGCAACGAATACGCGGTACACGAGCAGGTCGGCGAATTTACCCATCAACACCTGAGCGGTCACGCCGGGCTGGTGCTCAATCCCCGCGCCCTCGACCTGCGCCTGTTCCTCAGCCAGTGGTCGAGCGTGTTCCACCTCAACGATAACGGCCGCCAGAGCATCCAGTTCTTCGACCCGCACGGCGACGCCCTGCTTAAGGTCTATGCCACCGGGCAAACCGATATGGCGGCATGGCAAACGCTGGTAGACAAATTCAGCGAGACGGCGCCCGGCGCGCTGACGATTCGCCCGGCCGACCGCGTGAAGTACGCCGACGCCGCCGACGCCGCGGCGCTGGAAAACGAGTGGCGCGCGATGACCGATGTGCACCAGTTCTTCGGTCTGCTGCGTAAACACAATCTTTCCCGTCAGCAGGCCTTCCGCCTGGTGAGCGACGATCTGGCCTGCCGCATTGACAATAACGCCCTGCCGGGACTGCTGGAAACGGTGCGCCAGGACGGCAATGAAATCATGATCTTCGTCGGCAACCGCGGCTGCGTGCAGATCTTCACCGGCGCGCTGGAAAAGCTGGCGCCGATGCGCGGCTGGATCAACATCTTCAACAGCGCCTTCACCCTACATCTGCGCGAAGACAGCGTGGATGAAATCTGGGTCACCCGTAAACCGACCTCCGATGGTCACGTCACCAGCGTCGAACTGTTTGCCAAAGACGGTACGCAAATCGCCCAGCTGTACGGCCAGCGCAGCGAAGGTCACCCGGAGCAAGAACAGTGGCGCACGCAGGTGGCGCGTCTGTGCGCGGAAGGGCAGCCGGCATGAAACGTTGGGGAATACTGCTTGCCGCACTGCCGCTGTTCGCCAGCGCGGCCACCGAACGGGTGATTTCCCTCGGCGGCGACGTTACCGAAATTGTCTACGCGCTGAACGCTGGGCAGCAGCTGGTGGCGAAGGACAGCACCAGCACCTGGCCTGCCGCCGCGCAAAAGCTACCGGACGTCGGTTATCTACGGCAATTAAGCGCCGAGGGGATCCTCTCCTTACGCCCGCAGCTGGTACTGGCCAGCGCGCAGGCGCAGCCGTCGCTGGTGCTGCAGAAAGTGCAGGACAATAAGGTGACGGTCGTCAACGTGCCGGGCGGCGATAACCTTGCCGCTATCGATAACAAAATCGCCGTTATCGCCGAAGCGTTAGGTAAGACTCCGGCTGGCGACGTGCTGCGCCAGCAGGTCCGGCAGCAGATAGTCGCCCTTCCCACACGCCCTATCGCCAAACGGGTACTGTTTATCCTCAGCCACGGCGGGATGAATACCATGGTGGCCGGGCAGCACACCGCCGCCGATGGCGCGATTCGCGCCGCCGGGCTGCAAAATGCGATGCAGGGTTTTGACCATTATCGCGCGATGTCGCAGGAAGGGGTGGCCGCAAGCCAGGCGGATCTGGTGGTGATTTCCGCCGATGGCCTCAAAGGGATGGGCGGCGAAAGCGGGCTATGGAAATTGCCCGGTCTGGCGCAAACGCCGGCAGGCCGCCATAAACAGCTACTGGCGATCGACGATATGGCCCTGCTCGGCTTCGGCCCGCGTACGCCGCAGGCGATCCTCGAACTGCGGCAAAAAGCGGAGCAGTCACCCTGATGCGCCCTGCCATCGTTCGCCATCTGCTGTTGATGACGCTGCTGCTGGTCGTATTGACGCTCTACGCGACCACCCTCGGCGCAATGCAATTGCCATTGATCAACCTGCTACCCTCCGGCGATGAAATCCTGCGCCATATCTGGCTGACGATCCGTCTGCCGCGAGTGCTGCTGGCGCTGCTGGTCGGCGCCGCGCTGGCCCTGTCCGGCTGCGTGATGCAGGGGCTGTTTCGCAACCCGCTCGCCGATCCAGGTCTGCTGGGTATCAGCAGCGGCGCGGCGCTGGCGGTGGCCTGCTGGCTGGTGCTGCCGCTCAGCGTGCCGGCGCTGTTAGCCCTGTATATGCCGATGCTGGCGGCGTTTATCGGCAGCCTGGCGGTGATGGTGGTGATTTTTATCCTCAGCCGCGCAGGCGACGGTTCGCTGTCGCGGCTGCTGCTGGTGGGGATCGCCATCAACGCCTTATGCGGGGCGCTGGTCGGCGTGCTGGCGTGGCTAAGCAACGATGCTCAGCTACGCCAGCTGTCGCTGTGGGGGATGGGTAGCCTGGGCCAGGCCGAATGGCCGACGCTGTTGGTGGCGGCCAGCTTGATTATTCCGGCGTCAATAGCGGTGTGGCGGATGGCAACACGACTTAATCTGCTGCAACTCGGCGATGAAGAGGCGCACTATCTCGGCGTTAACGTGCGGGCGCTGCAGCGGCTGCTGTTGCTATGCAGCGCGGTACTGGTCGCCGCGGCGGTAGCGATAAGCGGCGTCATCGGCTTTATCGGCCTGGTGGTGCCGCATCTGATGCGAATGTGGCTGGGGGCGGACCACCGGGGTCTCATCCCCGGCTCGCTGCTGGCGGGCGCGATTCTGCTGCTGATTGCCGATACCCTGGCACGCACCGTCGCCGCGCCGGCGGAGATGCCAGTGGGGCTGCTAACCAGCCTGTTGGGCGCGCCGTGGTTCCTGTGGCTGATATTTCGTCGGGAGAAACCAATCCATGGATAAAGACTATCGGGCGCAAGGTCTGTCGCTGCGGCTCGGCCAACGACAGGTGATTGACCAGGTTTCGCTGACGCTGCGCGGCGGCGAGATGACCGCGCTGATCGGCCCGAACGGCGCGGGCAAATCCACCCTGCTGCGGCTGCTAACCGGCTTCCTTACCCCGGACAGCGGCGAGCGCATAATGGACGGCAAAACGCTGGAGCGCTGGTCGCCGCAGGCGCTCTCGCGCCGCCGGGCGGTGATGTTGCAGCGCACTCCACTCCAGGCCGACTGGACGGTGGAAACGGTTATCGCCATGGGGCGCTCGCCGTGGGAAGCGACCGCCAGTCCGCAGACTCTGCGCGATATTATGGCGGAAACCGGCTGCGATCATTTGCGCGGCAGGCGCTATCCGTCGCTTTCCGGCGGCGAGCAGCAGCGGGTACAGCTGGCCCGCTGCCTCGCCCAACTGTGGCAAAACGGCGCGCCGCAGGGCTGGCTGTTTCTGGATGAACCCACCTCGGCGCTGGATCTCTATTACCAGCAACATCTGTTACGCCTGCTCAAGCGTCTGACAGCTTCCGGCCAGCTGCATGTCTGCGTGGTGCTGCACGATCTCAACCTCGCAGCCCTGTGGGCCGACCAGATTCTGCTTCTACACCAGGGACAGGTGGTCGCGCAGGGCACGCCGCATCAGGTTATCCAGCAGGAAATCATTAGCCGCTGGTACGGCGCGGACGTGCGCCTCGGCCAGCACCCGGAAAAAGCGATTCCGCAGGTTTATCTGGCGCCCTGAACGTCACGCGCGGCCAGCTTAGCGAGGGCCGCGCGTCTGAGAAGTGGAATCAGGATCGCTGCGTCCACTTCGTCACTTTCCCTCAAATGCCTATCTCCGTTATCATGTCTTCCTCATGCGATAACGACGACAATAACAAAATCGCACTCCATTAAAAATCAGGGACCTGGATAACACCCTATAAGCACAATCGACAATTTAGACGCCCATACCCCCATGATGCAGCAGTACCATTTTTCAGTGATTAAATTGTTGAAACTGAGGAACAAAAAAACCACACATTGGTTATTTACTCACCTTCACTCAATAGATAAACTATTTACAGGGATTTATAAAAACATAAGGAAATAAGGACATGGCTATTCCCGGTAATATGTGGCTCTATGACGATGGCGGAGCACTAATCAAAGGTGGCTGTGATGTTGCAGACAGGGAGTTCAGTATAGAGTTTAAAGGGTTTCACCATAATCTCTCCATTCCCACTGATAATTCCACTGGCAAACCTACTGGCACTCGTCAGCATTCTCCAATGATCATCGTTAAAGAATTCGACTATTCCAGCCCATACCTATACAAAGCAGTTGCTACTGGTCAAAACCTGAAATCTGCCGAAATTAAATGGTACAAAATCAACGATTCTGGTCAGGAAGTGGAATACTTCAATATGCTACTTGAAGGAGTTCGAATCGTATCAATCTCCCCTACGATGGCTTCCCCAGAGGACAAGAACAACAACCATCTTGAATCTGTGGAGCTAAGATACGAGAAAATCACCTGGAAACATTGTGATGGAAACATAATTTTCACAGATGCCTGGAATGAACGACAAACAGCCTAACAGGTGATTGAATGGATACGACAGAAGAACTAAACGGAACCTACTTCTACCACGGACAATCGAACCTGTCAGCAGGTGAACTATTTGATGTGATTTTCCTTGAGCAATTTTGTGATGAACTTGGAATTGGCATTGAATCAGGTGCTGCTATCCTCGCTGGGCAACCGTGGTTAAAAACCAGAACGAAACCGGGAGAAGCAATCAAAGGGACAAGTGTTATTTCCAGGTATGGGAGAATGCTTTTACGAAATGCACGAACTCCTTTTGGTATTAGAGTTCCAACACCAGTTGGTGTAAGAATGCGAAAAACAAATAATCTTGCCGCAGTCATAGCACGATATGTTCCGTGGTTAGGCTGGGTTGGTCTTGTGAATTCAATTTACCAAGTATCAAGGAAAACTCAGGCCAAATACAACCTCATAGCACGCCCTAAAGATCGTATACAATGGACATCCTTTTGATGGATACAATTCAACAAGAGGTATTAGCACTTTTCCGTGAAGAGATCCCCGGATATTTAGACAGCAATTGGAAAGAAATCCCTTTAGAACTTGATTCTGATTTATTTGAAGCTCCCGGTGATGACCTGCATGAAGCTTTGAATAAATTTGAAAAAAAATTTAATATAGATTTATCAGAAATTAAATGGTCGTATTATTTCCCTTGGGAAAATACTCCACTGCTAACACGGTGGTTTAAATTAAAACGGGAAGATGTAGAACGAAATCGCAAACCTTTAACAATCAGAATGTTTTCGGAATCAGCGAAAGCTGGAAAGTGGCTTTATGACTGATATAAATATAACATATTAATCAGAGGTGGATATGTAAGCATCCCAGCTTCAGTTCCATGCACTTTTTGAGTGTTCCGGTTTTTCAGCCATCAGCCGGTACTCTTCCCGCATCAGGTTATCCAGCAGGAAATCATTAGCCGCTGGTACGGCGCGGATGTGCGCCTCGGCCAGCACCCGGAAAAAGCGATTCCGCAGGTTTATCTGGCGCCCTGAACGTCACGCGCGGTCAGCTTAGCGATGGCCGCGCGTTCGAGAAGTGGAATCAGGATCGCTGCGTCCACTTCGTCACTTTCCCTCAAATGCCTATCTCCGTTATCATGTCTTCCTCATGCGATAACGACGACAATAATAAAATCGCACTCCATTAAAAATCAGGGACCTGGATAACACCCTATGAGCACAATCGACAATTTAGACGCCCATACCCCCATGATGCAGCAGTACCTGAAGCTGAAGGCTCAGCATCCGGAGATCCTGCTGTTTTACCGGATGGGCGACTTTTACGAGCTGTTTTATGACGACGCCAAACGCGCCTCGCAGCTGCTCGATATCTCGCTGACCAAACGCGGCGCTTCCGCGGGCGAACCGATTCCCATGGCCGGCATCCCCCACCACGCGGTGGAAAACTATCTCGCGAAACTGGTAAACCAGGGCGAGTCGGTTGCGATTTGCGAACAGATTGGCGATCCGGCCACCACCAAAGGGCCGGTAGAACGCAAAGTGGTACGCATCGTTACGCCGGGCACCATCAGCGATGAAGCGCTGCTGCAGGAGCGCCAGGATAACCTGCTGGCCGCCATCTGGCAGGACAGTAAAGGCTTCGGCTACGCGACGCTGGATATCAGCTCCGGTCGCTTTCGCCTGAGCGAACCGGCCGACCGCGAGACCATGGCGGCGGAACTACAACGTACCAATCCGGCGGAACTGCTGTATGCGGAAGATTTTGCCGAATCTTCCCTGATTGAAGGCCGCCGCGGCCTGCGCCGTCGCCCGCTATGGGAGTTCGAAATCGACACCGCACGCCAGCAACTCAACCTGCAGTTCGGCACCCGCGATCTGGTGGGCTTCGGCGTCGAAAACGCCCCGCGCGGGCTGTGCGCCGCCGGCTGCCTGTTACAGTACGTCAAAGATACCCAGCGCACCTCGCTGCCGCACATCCGCTCCATCACCATGGAACGCCAGCAGGACAGCATCATTATGGATGCCGCCACCCGTCGCAATCTGGAGATCACCCAGAATCTCGCCGGCGGCGTTGATAACACCCTTGCCTCGGTACTCGACTGCACGGTCACGCCGATGGGCAGCCGCATGCTCAAACGCTGGCTGCATATGCCGGTACGCGATACCGCGGTGCTGGTTGAACGCCAACAAACGATTGGCGCCTTACAGGAACGCTATACCGAGCTGCAGCCGGTACTGCGTCAGGTCGGCGACCTTGAGCGTATTCTGGCGCGTCTGGCGCTGCGTACCGCCCGCCCGCGCGATTTAGCCCGTATGCGTCATGCCTTCCAGCAGCTGCCGCTGCTGCGCGAGCTGCTGGCCGACGTTGACTGTCAGCCGGTGCAACAGCTGCGCGAGAAAATGGGCGAGTTCGCCGAGCTACGCGAATTGCTGGAACGCGCGATCATCGACGCGCCGCCGGTACTGGTGCGTGACGGCGGCGTTATCGCTCCGGGTTATAATGAAGAGCTGGATGAGTGGCGGGCGCTGGCCGATGGCGCGACCGATTATCTCGACAAACTGGAAATCCGCGAACGCGAGCGCCTGGGCCTTGATACCCTGAAGGTCGGCTACAATGCCGTTCACGGTTACTACATCCAGATCAGCCGCGGCCAGAGCCAGCATGCGCCGATCCACTACGTGCGCCGCCAGACGCTGAAAAACGCCGAGCGCTACATTATTCCGGAACTCAAGGAATACGAAGATAAGGTACTGACGTCTAAAGGCAAGGCGCTGGCGCTGGAAAAACAGCTCTATGACGACCTGTTCGAAAAACTGCTGCCGCATCTGGCCGACTTACAAACCAGCGCCAGCGCGCTGGCCGAGCTGGACGTACTGGTGAACCTCGCGGAACGCGCGGAAACCCTGAACTACTGCTGCCCGACCTTTATCGATAAACCCGGTATTCGCATTACCGAAGGCCGTCACCCGGTGGTGGAGCAGGTACTGAAAGAGCCATTTATCGCCAACCCGCTGCAGCTGGCGCCGCAGCGCCGCATGCTGATCATCACCGGGCCCAACATGGGCGGTAAAAGTACCTATATGCGCCAGACCGCGCTGATTGCGCTGCTGGCCTATATCGGCAGCTACGTACCGGCGCAGAAGGTAGAAATTGGCCCTATCGACCGCATCTTTACCCGCGTCGGCGCGGCGGATGACCTGGCGAGCGGCCGTTCCACCTTCATGGTGGAGATGACCGAAACCGCCAATATTCTGCACAACGCCACCGAACACAGCCTGGTGCTGATGGACGAGATTGGTCGCGGCACGTCCACCTACGATGGTCTGTCGCTGGCGTGGGCCTGCGCGGAGAATCTGGCGAATAAGATCAAAGCGTTGACCCTGTTCGCCACCCACTACTTCGAGCTCACCCAGTTGCCGGAGAAAATGGAAGGCGTGGCTAACGTGCACCTCGATGCCCTGGAGCACGGCGATACCATCGCCTTTATGCACAGCGTGCAGGACGGCGCGGCCAGCAAGAGCTATGGCCTGGCGGTCGCCGCGCTGGCGGGAGTGCCGAAAGAGGTGATCAAACGCGCGCGGCAGAAACTGCGCGAGCTGGAGAGCATTTCGCCAAATGCCGCAGCCACGCAGGTTGATGGTACGCAGATGTCGCTGCTCTCCGCGCCGGAAGAGACCTCACCGGCGCTGGAAGCGCTGGATAATCTTGACCCGGATTCACTGAGCCCGCGTCAGGCGCTGGAGTGGATCTACCGCCTGAAAAGCCTGGTGTAGCTCCATTAATGTGAATTCTTGATTTAAGCTTCCATAATTGTGCTAAATATAAAAAAGGCCCGTCTTAGCGGGCCCGTTTTATTAACGCTTATCTTCCGGTAATAGCGGCGGTACGTGCGGCACCTGCGGCGCCTCATCAATATCTTTCTGCGTCATGCGGAACGCTTCCGGATAATGTTCGCGGCTGGTACGACGCAGCGGTTCGGTATTACGCCAGGTATAGAGGCAGTGCTGGCACTGATAAACAATCCATACCCCTTTTACCGGCGACGTCGCCATCACTTCAATCTTTTCATCAGCGCAACGTGGACAAATCATCTTTTTCTCCTTATTTACGGTTGGCCAACATGGCGGTCAGTTTTTCAGCCCAGGCTTTGGTTTCCGGTAAATCCTGCACCGGCTGGCTGTAGTGACCGCGAAGGTCCGGCGCAACCGGAGTGGTGGCGTCGATAATCAATTTGTCGGTGATCCCCGCCGGGCTTGAACCAGGATCGAGCTCCAGTACCGACATGTTCGGCAACTGCACCAGGTCGCCCGCCGGGTTGACCTTCGAGGAGAGCGCCCACATCACCTGCGGCAGGTTGAACGGATCGACATCTTCATCGACCATAATGACCATTTTCACGTAGCCGAGTCCGTGCGGGGTAGTCATCGCGCGTAATCCCACCGCGCGGGCAAAACCACCGTAGCGTTTTTTGGTGGAGATAATCGCCAGCAGGCCATGGGTGTACATGGCGTTGACCGCCTGCACCTCCGGGAACTCCGCCTTCAGCTGCTGGTACAGCGGCACGCAGGTCGCCGGGCCCATCAGATAGTCGATTTCGGTCCACGGCATACCGAGATACAACGATTCAAAAATCGGTTTTGTGCGATAAGAGACTTTATCGATACGCACCACCGTCATATTGCGGCCGCCTGAGTAGTGGCCAGTGAACTCGCCGAACGGCCCTTCGATTTCACGCTTGCGCCCTTCAATCACCCCTTCAAGGATCACTTCCGAGCCCCACGGTACGTCAAAGCCGGTCAACGGCGCGGTGGCGATCGGATACGGGCTTTCGCGCAGCGCGCCCGCCATCTCATATTCTGACTGGTCATATTTCAGCGGCGTCGCGCCCATCAGGGTGATAATCGGGTCGTTACCCAGGGTGATGGCAATGGGCAGATCCTCACCGCGCTCTTCCGCTTTATGCAGATGCAGCGCAATATCGTGCATCGGTACCGGCTGCAGGCCCAGCTTGCGCTTGCCTTTCACTTCCATCCGGTAAATACCGACGTTCTGTTTACCGAAGTTGTCCGGGTCAAGCGGATCGCGAGAAACCACACAGGCTTTGTCGAGATAGAAACCACCGTCGCCATCGTTCAGGCGGAACAGCGGCAGAATATCGAACAGGTTGATATCGTCGCCATCAACGGTGTTTTCCGCCCACGCTGGATTAGCGCGACGCTCCGGCGTTATCGGGAATTTATCCCAGCGGCGAATAAATTCATCAATCTGTTTTTTCACCGGCGTGTTTGGCGGCAGCCCCAGCGAAATCGCGTGGTTTTGCCAGGAACCGATGGTGTTCATGGCGACACGGGCATCGGTAAAGCCGCGAATGTTATCGAACCATAGCGCTGGCGCGCCGTCACCGATGCGCCCTGTGGCGTTAGCGGCAGCGGCGAGATCCGGCTCGGCATTCCCCTCTTCGCTAATTTTTAGCAGTTGCCCCTGCTCATCAAGCGCCTGCAAAAAGCTGCGTAAATCATCAAAAGCCATGATTAATTCTCCTGTGATAAATTCTCGACCGCGCGCAGGCCGTTCCAGCGGCGCGCTTTGTGATATTCGAGACCAAACTGATCCAGCACCCGGGTCACGATATGGTTGGTGATATCCTCGACCGTTTCCGGATGGTTGTAGTAGGCAGGCATCGGCGGCACCATCGCCACGCCCATGCGCGACAGCGCCAGCATGTTCTCCAGATGAATGGTGCTCAGCGGCATTTCTCGCGGCACCAGAACCAGCTTGCGCCCCTCTTTCAGCACGACGTCCGCCGCGCGGCCGACTAACCCTTCCGCATAGCCAGCGCGGATACCCGCCAGCGTTTTCATGCTGCAGGGGATAACAATCATGCCGTCGGTACGAAACGATCCTGATGAGATGGTCGCGGCCTGATCCGCCGGGCTATGGCAGAAATCCGCCAGCGCGGCGACTTCACGAGCGCTATAGGGCGTTTCCAGCTCAATGGTGGTTTTTGCCCATTTCGACATCACCAGGTGCGTTTCCACATCCGGCATTTCGTTCAGCGCTTGCAACAGCGCGACGCCCAACGGCGCGCCGGTCGCCCCGGTCATCCCAATAATCAGTTTCATTCACTACCTCACACATTGTTCGTATACGAACCTTTGTATTAAAACTACGCTCATTTTTACGGGATCTCAATATCGTTCGCATACGATCCGCATCAATAATCAAAAAAATGAGATGTGAAAAGAAGCCGTAAATGCGGCTATCATAAAGGTGATATTTTTGTGACGGAGTGTTCATGGAGTTACGTAACGAAGCGTTCCACCTTCTGCGCCAGCTTTTTCAACAGCATACCGCGCGCTGGCAACATGAATTACCGGAACTGACCAAGCCGCAATATGCAGTGATGCGCTCGGTAGCCGAACATCCTGGAATCGAGCAGGTGACGCTTATCGAAGCGGCCGTCAGCACGAAAGCGACGCTGGCGGAGATGCTAAGCCGGATGGAAAAACGCGGGCTGGTGCGCCGCGAACACGATCCGACCGATAAACGTCGCCGTTTTGTCTATCTGACGGATGAGGGGCAGGCGCTGCTCGCAAATTCCATGCCGCAGGGCAACCGTGTCGATGAAGAGTTTTTGAGCCGCCTTAACGAAGAGGAGCGCGCGCAGTTTTCCAGGCTGGTCCTGAAAATGATGGAAAATAAAAACGCGGATTAAGCGGTTCGTTCACGCAGAAAATCGATAAATGCCCGGACCTTGGTTGGCACATGCTGCGCGTCCGGGTAGACGGCGAATACACCCTGGGAGGGAAAAATATACTCCGGCAATACCCGCACCAGCTCCTGCCGCGCGATGGCTTCGGCCACCAGCCACTCCGGGAGTAGCGCCACCCCGCTTCCCGCCAGCGCAAAGCCCATTAACGCTTGTGCGCTATCGGCTGAGATCCGCGGCGGTTGCGTAATTTCAAAAGCGATCGATTGCCCTTCGGCGGTCAGGAGCTGCCAGCGTAGCGGCGTCGCCAGGCGCTCGTTAACAATCCATGCCGCCTGCGCCAGGTCGGCAAGCGTGCGCAGCGGATGTTTATCCAGCCAAACCGGCGAGGCCACGGGCACGATGGCGAAACGCGAAATACGAGCCGCGTGATAGCGCGAATCGGCCAGGGTTCCGAGACGTATCGCGACATCAAACCGTTCCGAGATCAAATCCGCATGATACGACGATGAGACGTGGCGCACCCGCAACGCCGGATGTCGACGAGCGAATTCCGCCAGCGCCGGGATGATCACCTGCGCGCCATATTCCGGGGTGGTGGTGATCCGCAGTTCGCCGCTTAACCCAGCATGGCTGGCGCGCACCTCGTCCTGTAAATTCTCCGCGGCTTTCAGCAGTCCGACGCCGCGCTGGTAAAACACCGCCCCGGCTTCGGTGAGCGTTAACCGGCGCGTCGAACGTAGAAGCAACGTCACTCCCAGTTCACTCTCTAGCTGACGAACGTTAAAACTAACCACCGCTTTGGTTTGCCCAAGCGCCGCCGCCGCCGCGGTAAAGCTCCCGGCATCAACAACGGCGACAAACATGGTAACGCGCTGCAGGTTTAGCATTTGAATGACGCTTATTGTCAAAAAATTTTATACAGTATATCCCTGAAAAGCGCATTTATCCGCCCCTGACGCGCGGTTTACAGTACTCATCTGCAATCGCCTGCAGCTTAACCCGGAGAAAACATGAACCCATGGATCCAAGAAGTTATCGACGCCCACGTAATCATTGAACAATGGCTGGGCCGGAAAGAAGGTAGCGCGCAAGCGCTGATGAGCCGCTTTGCGCAAGAATTTACAATGGTTCCTATCAGCGGCGCTAAGATGGATTACCCGACGGTAAGCGGCTTTTTCCATAGCGCGGGCGGCAGCCGCCCGGGATTAAGCATCGTGGTTGATAATGCGCAGGTATTAAGCGAATGGCATGACGGCGGCGCGGTGCTGTACCGCGAAAGCCAGACCCTGCCGGAACAAGGCGAGATCGTGCGCTGGTCGACGGCGATATTTCAGCGCATTGAGGGGAAAATCTTCTGGCGTCACCTGCAGGAAACCCGCATCGGTTAATACAAAGGAAAAGGCCCAATCGCAGGATTGGGCCTTTTTGAGAGAAAACGATTTATTCGCGGAATAGCGCTTCGATGTTTAGCCCCTGTCCCTGCAGGATCTCCCGCAGGCGGCGCAGGCCTTCAACCTGAATCTGACGCACGCGTTCGCGGGTCAGGCCGATTTCACGACCCACATCTTCAAGCGTTGCGGATTCATAACCCAGCAGCCCAAAACGACGAGCCAGTACTTCGCGCTGTTTGGCGTTCAGTTCGAACAACCATTTGACGATGCTTTGTTTCATATCATCGTCCTGCGTGGTGTCTTCCGGGCCGTTGTCTTTTTCATCGGCCAGAATATCCAGCAGCGCTTTTTCTGAGTCACCGCCCAGCGGGGTATCCACTGAGGTAATGCGCTCGTTCAGACGCAGCATACGACTAACGTCATCAACCGGTTTATCCAGCTGTTCGGCTATCTCTTCAGCGCTTGGCTCGTGGTCCAGCTTATGCGACAACTCGCGCGCGGTACGCAGATAAACGTTCAGCTCTTTCACAATATGGATAGGCAAACGAATGGTACGGGTTTGGTTCATAATCGCCCGTTCAATCGTTTGACGGATCCACCAGGTAGCGTAGGTTGAAAAACGGAACCCACGTTCCGGGTCAAACTTCTCAACTGCGCGGATCAGGCCGAGGTTACCTTCTTCAATCAGATCCAGCAGCGCCAGACCACGATTGCTGTAACGACGAGCGATCTTCACCACCAGACGCAGGTTACTTTCAATCATGCGACGGCGTGAAGCAACATCTCCACGTAGTGCGCGACGGGCGAAATAGACTTCTTCTTCGGCCGTCAGCAGCGGGGAATAACCAATCTCACCAAGATACAGCTGTGTCGCATCGAGAACGCGCTGGGTGGCGCCTTGCGACAGCAGCTCTTCCTCAGCCAGATCGCTATCACTGGGTTCCTCTTCTACTAAGGCTTTCTCGTCGAAAACCTCCATTCCGTTCTCATCAAATTCCGCGTCTTCATTTAAATCATGAACTTTCAGCGTATTCTGACTCATAAAGGTGGCTCCTACCCGTGATCCCTGAGCAAAGCACCTTCCGCGACCCATCACTAAACGACGCCGGAGTTATCCTCTTTATGCCTCCACTGAAGGAGGCATATCACGACCGCCCTGGCGCCTTTCATGGTGTTACGCTTATCCGTACTTTGCCAAATTATCGCTGCGGTAAGTACTGCAGCGGGTTGACGGATTTCCCCTTGTAACGAATTTCAAAATGTAATCTTGTTGAGCTGGTTCCGGTGCTACCCATGGTAGCGATTTTCTGCCCCGCTTTGACTTCCTGTTGCTCCCGAACCAGCATGGTATCGTTATGAGCGTAGGCACTCAGGTAATCATCGTTGTGTTTGATGATAATAAGATTACCGTAACCGCGCAGTGCGTTACCGGCATAGACGACGCGCCCATCGGCGGTCGCAACAATAGCCTGTCCTTTACTGCCTGCAATGTCGATACCTTTATTGCCGCCTTCCGCGCCGCTAAAGTTCTCGATAACCTTGCCATCAGTCGGCCAGCGCCATGATGAGATCGGCGAACTGGTAGACGTACTGCTTGCAGTCGGTTGGGTTGTGCTAACGGTTGATGGCGCCGTAACCGGAGCGACCGTCGTCGTGGTCGTTGCTGGTTTATTATTCGGCAACATCTTAGTAGCACTCTGTTCACCTGAAGATTCAGAATACGTAATAGTCGGTTGTGACGCAACCACTGCGGTGGATTTTTGTGCAGAAGTTGTGGTGGCCGTCGCACCGCCGCTTGCCTGCGCGCTAGCCTGAGATACCGGATTTTCGCCGGTGATCGGCTGGCCTGCGGAGTTGCCGACCTGCAGCACCTGACCCACGTTCAGCGCGTACGGCGCCGGGACGTTGTTGCGTTCCGCAAGGTCGCGGAAATCGTTGCCGGTGACCCACGCGATATAGAACAGGGTATCGCCGCGCTTAACGGTATAGGTACTGCCGCCGGTGTAGCTACCTTTCGGAATATCGCCATATTTACGGTTGTAAACAATCTTACCGTTCACCGTCTGCACCGGCTGCTGTGCCATCGGCTGAACCTGGGTCGGCTGAGTCTGAATTGGCTGGGTCTGCATCGGTTGAATCGGCTGAGCCGGAGGAACTTGCTGCCCGCCGGAAGATGGCGGTGTAATCAGCATCCCGGAATTGGTGCTGGAGGACGCAGCGCCGCTTGCCGAATTCACCGGCGCAGGCGGATTATTGGTATTTGTACACCCGGCCAGCCAGAGTGAAACCAGTGACAACGCCGCAATACGGCTTACGGTAAATTTTGGGCTTCCCGCGCTCATTTATCCCCCAGGAATATGTTAACTGCCAATATCTTGCTTACCGGGCAGCGCCCGGCCAGGACACTGAAAAATGTGTCCACCCTACGCCTAAACTTAGGCAAAAAAAACCTGGAATAATCCGGGTTCAGGCCAGCTCCCCTCTGACGAGCGGAACAAAGCGAACGGCTTCGACGGTATCGATGAAAAACTCGCCGCCGCGGCGACGGATCCGCTTCAGATACTGATGTTCTTCACCGACCGGCAAAACCAGCACGCCGCCTTCATCAAGCTGCGCCATCAGCGCGGCCGGAATTTCCGGCGGCGCGGCGGTGACGATAATCGCGTCAAAAGGCGCGCGAGCCTGCCAACCCTGCCATCCATCGCCATGACGGGTTGAAACATTATGTAAATCAAGTTGTTTAAGACGCCGACGCGCCTGCCACTGCAGGCTCTTAATCCGCTCGACCGAGCAGACGTGGTGCACGAGGTGCGCCAGGATCGCCGTCTGATAGCCGGAGCCGGTGCCGATTTCCAGCACCCTTGAGTCCGGCGTCAATTCCAGAAGCTCCGTCATCCGCGCCACCATATAGGGCTGCGAGATAGTTTGCCCCTGGCCAATCGGCAGCGCGGTGTTTTCCCACGCCTTATGTTCAAAAGCTTCATCAACGAATTTTTCGCGCGGAACCTGCGCGATTGCCTCGAGGACTCGCTCATCGACGATGCCCTGAGTGCGTAGCTGATTCAACAAACTTTCAACACGTTTACTTACCATTGCGTATCAACCCCGACGCGTTCTAACCAATCGGTCACCACCTCATGTGCCTGATGAGCGGTTAAATCGACATGCAATGGCGTTACGGAAACATAGCCTTCATCCACCGCCGCAAAATCGGTCCCCGGCCCGGCATCGCGCTTATCACCCGGCGGGCCGATCCAGTACAGCGTATTACCGCGCGGATCTTTTTGCGGAATGACCTGGTCGGCCGGATGGCGGTTGCCGCAACGGGTAACGCGAATACCTTTGATTTGCTCGAGGGGAAGATCCGGCACGTTGATGTTGAGGATCCGCCCGGTACGCAGCGGCTCGCGGCTTAACGCGCGCAGAATGGTGCACGTCACTGCCGCCGCGGTGTCGTAATGTTGATAGCCGTTCAGCGAAACGGCAAGGGCGGGAAAACCAAGATGGCGGCCTTCCATCGCGGCCGCGACGGTACCGGAATAGATAACATCATCGCCAAGATTGGGGCCCGCGTTGATTCCTGAGACCACGATATCCGGACGCGGACGCATCAGCGCGTTAACGCCGAGATACACGCAGTCGGTCGGCGTGCCCATCTGGACGGCGATATCGCCATTTTCAAAGGTGAACGTGCGTAGAGAAGATTCCAGCGTGAGCGAGTTTGAGGCGCCGCTGCGATTACGATCGGGTGCAACAACCTGGACCTCGGCAAATTCGCGTAAGGCCTTCGCCAGGGTTTGGATCCCCGGCGCGTGGATACCGTCATCGTTACTCAGCAATATTCGCATAGTCACCCGTTGTATTGATAAGTTCCCTTACCACGCTGGTGGCAAAACTTCCCGCTGGCAGCCAGAAGCGCAGTTCAACAGTGACATCATCCCACCAGTTCCAGCACAATTGCTGCGGATACAGCAGCATCGCCCGGCGCGCGGCTTCAACTTTTTCGCGCGCCAGCAGCGCCTGTAGCGACGTTTCTTCGGCTATCGCGGCTTGCTCGGCGGCCAGCGCGTCGCGTTGGCTGCCCCAGTCGCCGCTGCCCGGCAGCGCAGCGGTAATCATCAGCTCGCGGTTATCGACCCGCGCCTGTAATTCCGCCAACTCTTCGGTGGTTGCCACAAACCAGCTTCCGCGCCCCGCTAATTGTAGCGCATCGCCATCAACAACCTGATTAAATTCCGTTTTTTTTAATCTAATTGCAACTTGCTGATTAAACAACGCGCTGCGTGCCGCCGACAACCAAAAACTGCGTTTATTGCGATCGCGCACCGGCTCGCCGCTCTCGGCCCAGCGCAATGCGCCCTGCAGGTTGCTACCGCCGATACCAAAGCGCTGCGCGCCGAAGTAGTTCGGCACCCCGCCGGCGGCAATCGCCTGCAAACGCTTTTCGACATCGTCGCGATCGCTGATTTCCCGCAGGATCAGCGTGAACTGGTTGCCCTTCAGCGCGCCTAAACGCAGCTTACGCTTATGGCGGGCATACTCCAGCACCTGGCAGCCTTCGAGCTGAAATTTGCTCAGATCCGGCATCTCTTTACCCGGCACGCGGGCGCACAGCCACTGTTCGGTGACCGCGTGCTTATCCTTTTGCCCGGCAAAGCTCACTTCGCGCGCATGGATTTTAAGGAATTTCGCCAGCGCGTCGGCAACGAAACGGGTGTTGCAGCCATTTTTCAGAATCCGCACCAGCACATGTTCGCCTTCGCCATCGGGGGCGAAACCGAGGTCTTCGACCACCAGAAAGTCTTCCGGATTGGCCTTCAGCCGCCCCTGGCTGAGCGGCTTGCCGTGCAGGTATGTTAAGTCATCAAAGGCGATCATTGCGTAACCTTACGCAGCAGCGCCACCGCTTCACAGGCGATGCCTTCGCCACGGCCGGTGAAGCCAAGCTTCTCGGTGGTGGTCGCTTTCACATTGACGTCGTCCATATGGCAACCGAGATCTTCGGCGATAAATACGCGCATCTGCGGGATATGCGGCAGCATTTTTGGCGCCTGGGCAATGATGGTGACGTCAACGTTGCCAAGGGTATATCCCTTCGCCTGAATCCGCCGCCACGCTTCACGCAGCAGCTCGCGGCTATCCGCGCCTTTAAAGGCCGGATCGGTATCCGGGAACAGTTTGCCGATATCGCCCAGCGCCGCGGCGCCCAGCAGCGCGTCGGTCAGCGCATGCAGCGCGACGTCGCCATCGGAATGGGCGAGCAGCCCTTTCTCATAAGGAATACGTACCCCGCCAATAATAATTGGCCCTTCACCGCCAAAAGCGTGTACGTCAAAACCGTGTCCAATTCGCATTAAGCCTTCTCCTGGTGTCGGGAACGGGTAAGGTAAAATTCGGCCAGCGCCAGATCTTCCGGGCGCGTTACTTTAATATTATCAGCTCGTCCGGCGACCAATTCGGGATGGAAGCCACAGTACTCCAGCGCCGACGCTTCATCGGTGATGGTCGCGCCTTCATCCAGCGCGCGCGTCAGGCAGTCAAATAGCAGTTCTCGAGGGAAAAATTGCGGCGTCAGCGCATGCCATAAATCATTGCGTTCGACGGTATGGGCGATCGCGGTTTTGCCCGGTTCGGCACGCTTCATGGTATCGCGCACCGGCGCCGCCAGTATGCCGCCGACGCGGCTGGTCGCGCTTAGCGCCAGCAGCCGCGAGAGATCATCCTGATGCAGGCACGGACGCGCTGCATCATGAACCAGCACCCATTGCGCATCCGCTAAGGCTTTCAGCCCCGCCAGAACCGAATCGGCGCGCTCAGCGCCACCGTCAACGACGGTGACCTGCGGATGGTGGGCTAAGGGAAGTTGACTAAAGCGGATGTCGCCAGGGCTGACGGCGATCACCACCCGCTGAACGCGTTCGTTCGCAAGCAGCGCGGCAACCGAATGTTCGAGAATCGTTTTGTTACCGATTGAGAGATATTGTTTCGGGCACTCCGTTTGCATACGGCGGCCAAAACCGGCTGCCGGCACCACGGCGCAAACGCCCGGAAAAGTGGCTGCCATATTGTCATCCTGGGCTTGTTTATCGATTATTCTGCGCAGAACCCTGATTGCGTTTTGAGGCATCCGGCACCAGACGATAGAACGTTTCGCCCGGGCGGGTCATGCTGAGTTCATTGCGCGCGCGTTCTTCGATCGCTTCCTGACCGCCGTTGAGATCGTCAATTTCGGCGAAAAGCTGATCGTTGCGCGCTTTTAATTTGGCGTTAGTGGCCTGCTGAGCGGAGACATCGTCATTAACCCGGCTATAGTCGTGCAAACCATTTTTGCCAAACCACAGCGAGTACTGTAGCCAGACCAGCAAAGCTAATAATAGCAGCGTTAATTTACCCATCCTGCCCCCTGAAAAACGGCATCATCATCCCATAACTCGCCGGAGTACTCTACCCTGGCGCGCGGACGATGCCGCGTAACGCGGGGACTGTACCACATTTTTGCGATGGATACCCAGGCTTGATTCATCCCAAAAAGGCTATCCCAACAGCCAGAGGAACAGCAGACCAAACATTAGCCCGACGGTTAAAATCGTCGCGCAAACGCTGTAGATCAGTTTGCCGTCCAGTAATGAATGTAGCGCAATACCGACCACCACGGCGACCGGCATAATGGCAAGGAAGAAAGGCCAGGTATAGAGGAAGAAAAAGAGCGTATTACCGCCATACATGAGGAAGGGAATACCCAGCGCCAGCAGCCATGAAATAAAGCCCACGGCGGCGCCTGACAAAGACCAGGTGGTCTCGTCGCCGGCCGCCGGAGGCGGTTCTGAACGAATAATACTGAGGTTCTGGGTATTGCGCATATTGAATCCTGTTGACCGGGCGACCGGCACCCCTCGATGCCGTTGCCTTTTCAGGATCTGATAATATCGCTCTGTCGAAGCAGGTCTAATAGTTGGTGCACCAAATTTGTTACCAATTGTTCACCATCCAGATGAATTTCAGCATTCTCCGGGGATTCATAGACCGAATCGATACCGGTAAAATTACGCAACTCCCCTGCCCGCGCCTTCTTGTACAATCCTTTCGGATCCCGCGTCTCACAAGTGGCCAGCGGGGTATCGACAAACACTTCGATAAAGCGTCCTTCCCCCAAACGCTCGCGCACCATCTGCCGTTCCGCACGATGCGGAGATATAAACGCGGTCAATACAACCAGCCCGGCATCGACCATCAGCTTAGCTACTTCACCAACGCGGCGAATGTTCTCTTTGCGATCGTCGTCACTGAATCCCAGATCGCTACACAGCCCGTGACGCACATTATCGCCGTCAAGCAAGTAGGTGCTAACGCCAAGCTCGTGCAGCGCCTCCTCCAACGCCCCGGCGACGGTGGATTTACCCGACCCCGAGAGGCCGGTAAACCACAGCACCACGCCGCGATGGCCGTGATGCTGCTCGCGCTGCTCGCGGGTCACCGGATGCGCATGCCAGACGACGTTTTCGTCATGCCGGGCCATTACTTGCCTCCCAGCAGATCGCGTGCGTCCCAGTGCGGGAAGTGTTTACGAATCAGCTGATTCAGCTCCAGCTCAAACGCGCTGTACTGCGACGTCGGAGCCTGCGCCTGCAGGTGCGGTTCGTTGACCATTCCCGCGCCAACCGTCACATTGCTCAGGCGGTCGATAAAGATAAGCCCGCCGGTCACCGGGTTGTCCTGATACGGATCGAGCACCAGCGGCTCGTCAAAGGTCAGCTCCACCAGCCCGATGCCGTTCAGCGGCAGCGCTTCGACTTCACGCTGGGTCAGATTATTGATGTCGACCTGATAGCGGATAGCGTCAACGCGGGCGCGGGTTTTCTTGCCAGCCACTTTAATGTCATAGCTCTGACCCGGCGACAGCGCCTGTTCCGCCATCCACACGACGTCGATGCTGGCGCTTTGTACCGCGGGCAGCGAGGCTTCAGCGTCAACCAGCAAATCGCCGCGGCTGATGTCGATTTCATCTTTCAGGACGATAGTGATCGCTTCCCCCGCCCCGGCCTGCGGCAGGTCGCCGTCAAAGGTGACAATACGCGCCACGTTCGACTCCACGCCCGACGGCAGCACCTTCAGACGCTGGCCAACGGTGACCGTACCGGAAGCGACGGTACCGGAGAAGCCGCGGAAATCCAGGTTCGGACGGTTCACGTATTGCACCGGGAAGCGCAGCGGCTGGCTTTCGACATCGCGCTGGATGTCAACGGTTTCCAGCACTTCCAGCAACGTCGGGCCGCTGTACCACGGCATTTTGTCGCTCTGTGTGGCGACGTTATCCCCTTCCAGCGCCGACAGCGGCACGAAACGGATATCAAGCTTGCCCGGCAGTTGTTCGGCGAAGGTCAGATAATCTTCACGAATTTCATTGAAGCGCGCTTCGCTGAACTCGACGAGATCCATTTTGTTCACCGCGACCACCAGGTGCTTAATCCCTAATAACGTGGAGATAAAGCTGTGGCGGCGAGTCTGGTCGAGCACGCCTTTGCGGGCGTCGATCAGCAGGATCGCCAGATCGCAGGTGGACGCGCCGGTCGCCATATTACGGGTGTACTGCTCGTGGCCCGGGGTGTCGGCAATAATAAATTTGCGTTTTTCGGTCGAGAAGTAGCGATAGGCGACATCAATGGTGATGCCCTGCTCGCGCTCGGCCTGCAGACCATCCACCAGCAGCGCCAGATCCAGTTTCTCGCCCTGAGTACCGTGACGCTTGCTGTCATTGTGCAGAGAAGAGAGCTGATCTTCATAAATCTGGCGCGTATCGTGCAGCAGACGGCCGATCAAGGTGCTTTTGCCGTCATCGACGCTGCCGCAGGTCAGAAAACGCAGCAGGCTTTTGTGCTGTTGCGCGTGCAGGTAAGCTTCTACGCCGCCTTCATTAGCAATTTGTTGTGCAATCGTAGTGTTCATGGCGGCTCCTTAGAAATAACCCTGACGTTTTTTCAGCTCCATGGAGCCTGCCTGGTCGCGGTCAATGACGCGCCCCTGACGTTCGCTGGTGGTGGATACCAGCATCTCTTCAATAATTTCCGGCAGCGTTTGCGCGTTGGACTCTACCGCGCCGGTCAGCGGCCAGCAGCCGAGGGTACGGAAGCGTACCATCTGCTTTTTGATCATCTCGCCCGGCTGCAGATCGATACGGTCGTCATCGATCATCATCAGCATGCCGTCGCGCTCCAGTACCGGGCGTTCTGCCGCCAGGTACAGCGGGACGATTTCAATATTTTCCAGGTAGATGTACTGCCAGATATCCAACTCGGTCCAGTTAGAGAGCGGGAAGACGCGAATGCTTTCGCCTTTGTTAATCTGACCGTTGTAGTTGTGCCACAGCTCCGGACGCTGATTTTTCGGGTCCCAGCGGTGGAAACGATCGCGGAAGGAGTAAATTCGCTCTTTAGCGCGGGATTTCTCTTCATCGCGACGCGCGCCGCCGAATGCGGCATCAAAGCCATATTTGTTCAGCGCCTGCTTCAGGCCTTCGGTTTTCATGATATCGGTGTGCTTGGCGCTGCCGTGAACGAACGGGTTGATGCCCATCGCCACCCCTTCCGGGTTTTTATGCACGAGCAGTTCACAGCCGTAGGCTTTGGCGGTACGGTCACGGAACTCGTACATCTCACGGAATTTCCAGCCGGTATCGACGTGCAGCAGCGGGAACGGCAGGGTTCCCGGATAAAACGCTTTGCGCGCCAGATGCAGCATTACGCTGGAATCTTTACCGATGGAGTACATCATCACCGGGTTAGAGAATTCGGCGGCCACCTCACGAATGATATGGATGCTTTCCGCCTCCAGTTGCCGCAGGTGAGTGAGTCGTTTTTGGTCCATAACCGTTCCTTAAGCCAGATTTACCACCGAAGAGTTAAACCCCTCGCTAGATGTTGTGTGTTGAAACCAGGCGAGCTGCTGATGCAGCTGTACCACTTCGCCCACCACCAGTAGCGCGGGCATTGGGGCATCTTTCGCCAGATGTTCGAGCTGTTGTAACGTGCCGGTCAGCGTCTGCTGATCCTCGCGGGTGCCGCGGGAAATCACCGCCACCGGGGTATTCGCGTCGCGGCCATGGGCGATCAGCTGAGCGCTGATGTCCGCCGCTTTCATGGTGCCCATGTAAATCGCCAGCGTTTGTTGGCTCTTCGCCAGCAGCGCCCAGTCAAACGGCGCGCTGTCAGATTTATAGTGACCGGTGACGAAAACTGCGCTTTGCGCATAATCGCGATGGGTCAGCGGAATGCCGGCATAGGCCGTCGCGCCCGCCGCGGCGGTAACGCCTGGCACCACCTGGAAGGGGATCCCGGCGGCGGCCGCCGCCTGCAGCTCTTCCGCGCCGCGCCCGAAAATAAACGGATCGCCGCCCTTCAGGCGCACCACCGTTTTCCCGGCTTTGGCGGCATCCACCAGCATTTGATTCGTTTCGTGCTGCGGTACGGAGTGCTCGCCCGCGCGCTTACCAACGCAGATCATTTCGGCATCACGGCGCACCAGCTCGCGCACGCTCTCGGTCACCAGGTGGTCATAAAACACCACGTCCGCCTGTTGAATCGCCTGCAGTCCGCGTAGCGTCAGCAGCCCGGCATCTCCCGGCCCGGCTCCAACCAGAATAATTTCACCCACGCTGCGTTCCGGTCTGTCGAGTTCATCCTGCAGCGCCCGTTCCGCAGCCGCGTGGTTACCGGCCACCATCAGGCTGGCAAAACGCCCGGTGAATACGCGCTCCCAGAAGCGACGACGCGCTTCGGTGGTGGTCAGACGGGTTTTCAGATGATGGCGCCAGTAGCTCGCCGTTTCGGCCAGCCGCCCCAGATTGGTGGGCAGTAGCGCTTCGATTTTTTCTCGCAGAATGCGCGACAGCACCGGCGCCTTGCCGCTGGAGGAGATCGCCACCAGCAATGGCGACCTGTCAACAATAGAAGGAAAGACGAATGAGCACAGCGGCTGGTCATCCACCACGTTCACCAGACGGTAGCGGGCGTTAGCCGCGGCAAACACCCGCTGGTTGAGCTCACGATCGTCGGTTGCGGCAATCACCAGAAATACGTCGTCTACCTGCTGTTCATCAAAGGCGGTCGCTCGCCAGCTAATTTGCTGACGTTCCACCTGTTCAGCGAGCTCCGGCGACAGAACGGCGGCGACCACCTGTACCTTCGCCTGCGCCCGCAGCAAGAATTTAATCTTGCGGACGGCAATTTCACCGCCGCCGATAACCAGCACGGGTCTTTCTTTCAACTCGGCAAACAGGGGCAAGTAATCCACGGCGCAACAACTCTCTTACATTCAGCAATAGAGGGACTATAGGGGGCTGCTTTGAGCAAATGAAATTACGAAATGGAATGAGTTGTGACGCAAAAGAATAACGAGCTGGAAATCTAAATATCAAAAAGTGCTTAACGCGCGCATTTTCCGCTATTTAAGAGCAAATGAAATTGTTTAAGCGGCGTCACAGTTTCATACTAACGCCGTCGAAATGTTTTGCTCGTGTAAGGACCCACTATGTTTTCCGCGATGTGCCGCCGTCTGCTTCCGCTGGCGCTTGGCACAGGTTTTGTCTTCTCCGCCGCTCCGGCATTCAGCGCCCTGGGCGACACCGCAAATACGCAGGCCCGCCATATTGCTACCGTCTTTCCTGGAAGAATGACCGGTACGCCGGCCGAGATGCTGTCAGCCGATTATCTTCGTCAACAATTTGCCCAGATGGGTTATCAGAGCGACGTGCGCAGTTTCAATACCCGCTACATCTATACCGACAGCAACCAACGTAAGAACTGGCACAACGCCACCGGCAGTACGGTAATCGCCGCGCATGAGGGCCAGTCTCGCCAGCAAATTATCATTATGGCGCACCTCGATACCTATGCCCCGCAGAGCGATAAAGACGTAGAGAACAACCTCGGCGGCCTGACCCTGCAGGGGATCGACGACAATGCGATGGGGCTCGGCGTATTGCTGGAGCTCGCGGAACATTTAAAGAACGTCCCCACCCGTTACGGCATTCGCTTTATCGCCACCAGCGGCGAGGAAGAAGGCCGCCTGGGCGCGCAAAATTTGCTGAAACGCATGAGCGAGGCGGAAAAGAAAAACACGCTGCTGGTGATAAATCTCGATAACCTGGTGGTCGGCGATAAGCTCTATTTCAACAGCGGGCGCAGCACGCCGGCATCGGTACGTAAGCTGACCCGCGATCGCGCGTTGGCGATTGCCCGGAGCCACGGCATCGCCGCGTTCACCAATCCAGGGCTGAATCCGGAGTTCCCGAAAGGTACTGGCTGCTGTAACGACGCCAGCGTTTTTGACAGCGCCGGGATCCCGGTACTCTCCGTGGAAGCGACTAACTGGTCATTGGGTAAAAAGGATGGATATCAGCAGCGCAGTGAAACCCGCAGCTTCCCGCAGGGTACCAGCTGGCATGACGTACAACTGGATAACCAACAGTATATCGACAAAGCGCTGCCGGGAAGGATCGAGCATCGCGGGCGCGATGTCGTCAAAGTGATGCTGCCGCTGGTGAAAGAGCTGGCGAAAGTTGAGAAGAAAAACTGATTTGCGCAAAGCGAACCCGCGGTATAGCCCGCGTGTCCGCTTTGGAATAACACTCTCCGGCATAGCGCATCGCTTAGCCTTCGTGCAATCCGCACTCGCGCTTGAGACCAAAGAAGCGGGTCTCTTCTTCCGCCATACCGGGTTCCCATTTACGGGTGGTGTGAGTGTCGCCGACGGACAAATACCCCTGCTCCCATAGCGGGTGGTATTTCAGGCCGTGCTTTTGCAGATACTGATAAACCGTCCGGTTATCCCAGTCGATAATCGGCAGCAGCTTAAAGACGCCGCGCTGGATAGCCAGCACCGGCAAATGCGCCCGGCTGCCGGACTGCTCGCGGCGCAGGCCAGCGAACCAGGTGCGGGTATTAAGCTCCTTCAGCGCCCGGTTCATCGGCTCAACTTTGTTGATTTCATTGTACTTCTCAATGCCTTCAACGCCCTGCTCCCACAGTTTGCCATAACGCGCTTCCTGCCAGGCGGCGCTTTCCGTCGCCCGGTAGACTTTGAGGTTCAGGCTGAGCTTCTCGGTTAATTCATCAATGAACTGATAGGTTTCCGGGAACAGATAGCCGGTATCGGTCAGGATCACCGGAATGTCCGGGCGCAGCTGATTCACCAGATGCAGGCTGACCGCCGCCTGAATACCAAAGCTTGAAGAGAGCGCATAGTCGCCGGGCAGGTTTTCCAGCGCCCATGCCACGCGTTCTTCGGCACTGAGTTTTTCCAGCTGAGTGTTAACTTCCGCCAGCGCCATTACGCGTTCTACTTTAGGCAGATCGTTCAGCGCGTTTAGATCGAGTTTGGACATAGATTCCTCACTGTGTGCCTTGCCTGATGGCGCTTCGCTTATCAGGCCTACGCGAATGGTAGGCCGGATAAGGCATTCATGCCGCTATCCGGCAATTCAGGTTATTCCCAGAAATCACGCGCTGGATCGAGCACCGGGCGAATGATGCCCGCACGCACCGTAAAGTCGCCGAAGCCTTCACCCGCTTCGCGCTCTTTCGCCCAGCGCCCTACCAGCTCGTCGAGCGAAGCAAGGATCTCCGGCTCGGTGATATTTTCACGATACATCCGTGGGATGCGCGTCCCGCTACGGTTACCGCCGATATGCAGGTTATAGCGGCCAGGCGCTTTCCCTACCAGGCCAACTTCCGCCAGCATCGCGCGGCCGCAGCCGTTCGGGCAACCCGTGACGCGGGTTACGATATGCTCATCACCGACGCCGTGCTTGCTCATCACCTCTTCCACTTTGTCGATAAACGATGGCAGGAAACGCTCGGCTTCAGCCATCGCTAACGGACAGGTCGGGAACGACACGCAGGCCATCGAGTTCTCACGCTGCGCCGTGACGGCATTCATCAGGCCATGATCGCGCGCCAGTTTCTCGATCCGCGCTTTCTGATCTTCCGGTACGCTGGCGATGATCAGGTTCTGGTTAGCGGTGATGCGGAATTCACCTTTGTGAATCTTCGCGATCTCCAGCAGGCCAGTTTTCAGCGGGCGGCCCGGATAATCCAGAATACGGCCATTCTCAATAAACAGCGTCAGGTGCCAGTTATTATCGATGCCTTTAACCCAGCCGATGCGATCGCCGCGGCCGGTAAACTCGTAAGGGCGAATCGGTTCGAATTTGATCCCAGCACGGCGCTCAACTTCCGCCTTGAAGGTCTCCACGCCGACGCGCTCGAGGGTATATTTGGTTTTCGCGTTTTTACGATCGGTACGGTTGCCCCAGTCGCGCTGGGTGGTCACGACCGCTTCCGCCACCGCCAGAGTGTGCTCCAGCGGCAGATAGCCAAATTCGCTAGCGGTTCGCGCATAGGTTTTCTTATTCCCATGCTCGATAGACAAACCGCCGCCCACCAGCAGGTTAAAACCAACCAGCTTGCCGTTTTCCGCAATCGCCACGAAGTTCATATCATTGGCGTGCAGATCGATATCGTTCTGCGGCGGGATCACCACCGTCGTTTTGAATTTACGCGGCAGATAGGTCTGGCCGAGGATCGGTTCCTCATCGGTGGTGGCGACCTTTTCCTGATCCAGCCAGATCTCAGCATAGGCGCGAGTACGCGGTAACAGATGCTCGGAGATCTTCTTCGCCCACTCGTAGGCTTCGGCATGCAGCTGCGACTCAAACGGGTTCGAGGTGCACAGCACGTTGCGGTTCATGTCGTTGGCGGTCGCCAGCGCGTCCAGGCCAACGGAGTGCAGCATCTGATGTACCGGCTTCACGTTCTTCTTCAGAATACCGTGGAACTGGAAAGTCTGACGGTTGGTCAGACGAATACTGCCGTAGATGGTGTTATCCGCGGCGAACTTATCGATCGCCTGCCACTGTTTGGTGGTGATAACGCCGCCCGGCAGACGGCAGCGCAGCAGCATCGCGTGGCGCGGCTCCAGTTTCTGCGCCGCGCGTTCCGCGCGAATATCGCGGTCGTCCTGCTGGTACATGCCGTGGAAGCGGATGAGCAGGAAGTTGTCGCCTTTAAAACCGCCGGTCAGGCCGTCATTTAAATCTTCCGCAATGGTGCCGCGCAGGTAGTTGCTCTCGATCTTCATACGCTCGGCGTCGGAGAGTTTACCTTCGACCACCAGCGGGCCAGGATGTTTTTCGCTCATTAGTAGACATCTCGCTGATAACGGCGCTCAACGCGCAGCTCACTTAAAAATTCGTCCGCCGCTTCGGCGTCCATCGCGCCGTATTCGGCAATCACTTCCAGTAACGCCTGCTCGACGTCTTTCGCCATACGATTGGCATCGCCGCAGACATAAATATGGGCGCCGTCGTTAATCCAACGCCACACTTCAGCCCCCTGCTCGCGCAGTTTGTCCTGTACATAGACTTTTTGTTGTTGATCGCGGGACCAGGCCAGGTCGATACGGCTCAGCACGCCCTCTTTGACGTAGCTCTGCCATTCCACCTGATAGAGGAAATCTTCCGTGAAGTGCGGATTGCCGAAGAACAACCAGTTCTTCCCTTCCGCCCCTTCCGCCGCGCGCTGCTGCATAAAGGCGCGGAACGGCGCGATCCCGGTTCCAGGGCCAATCATGATAACCGGGGTTTGCGGGTTAGCAGGCAGACGGAAATTGTCATTGTGTTCGATAAAGATGCGCACTTCACCATCTTCTTCCACGCGGTCGGCGAGGAAGCTGGACGCGCCGCCGGCGCGGGCGCGGCCTTCGATGTCATAACGCACGACGCCAACGGTAACGTGAACTTCGTTTTCCGCTTCTGCCTGCGAGGAAGCAATAGAGTAGAGGCGCGGCGTCAACGGGCGAAGCAGGCCGATTAAGGCTTCTGCGTCCAGCTGTGCTGGCGAGAAGCGCACCATGTCGACGATAGGCGTCGTGGCAGCGTAGTGCTGCAACTGCGCTTTATCGCCGACCAGCGGCAGCAGCGTTTCACTGCGGGTCAGGGTGGCATAGTTCTCAACAATATTGGCGGTATTGACCGTCAGCTCAAAATGCCACTCAAGCGCTTGCGCCAGCGGCAGCGTTTTGCCTTCTACCGTGACCGGTTCATCACCCTTCAGCCACAGCAGCTCCACCAGCTCTTTGACCAGCGCCGGATCGTTCTGGTACCAGACGCCAAGAGCATCTCCCGGCTGATAACGCAGGCCGGAATCACCCAGATCGATCTCGATATGACGGACGTCTTTTTCCGAGTCGCGACCGGTTATTTTCTGATTCACTGCAAGCGTCGCCGTCAACGGCGCTTCTTTAGTATATGGGCTGGTGTGAATTTCATTGACCGCGCCGCTGGTAGCAAGCTGGGCCGGCGCAGCCGTCGGCGCGCGCGCCTTCAGCACATCCACTACGCGAGCGCGCCATTCCGCCGCCGCGGCTTGATATTCAACGTCGGCATCAACGCGATCGAGCAGGCGTTCGCCGCCCAGCTCGGCCAGTTTGCTGTCGAAATCTTTGCCGGACTGGCAGAAAAACTCATAGGAGGTATCGCCGAGACCAAACACCGCGAAGGCGGTGCCATCAAGCTTCGGCGCTTTCTTTGAAAACAGGAATTTATGCAATGCGACGGCTTCTTCCGGCGGCTCACCTTCGCCCTGGGTCGACGTCACCACGACCAGCAGTTTTTCACCGGCGATTTGTTTGAATTTATAGTCGCCAGCGTTCACCAGTTTCACATTCAGCTGCGCGGCCTGCAGATCGTCGCGCAGCGCTTCAGCAACCCGACGCGCGTTGCCGGTTTGCGAAGCGGAAATCAGGGTGATGGCCGGCGCTTCTACCGCCTGAGCGGGCGCGCTTACCGCGGCGCCGGGCTGCTGGTTCAGCATGCCCCAGAAGTAGCCGGATACCCAAGCCAGTTGGGTTGGCGTAAAGTCGGTCGTGGCCGCCTGTAGGCGCGCCAGTTGCTCCGGGTTAAGCGGCAGCAGATTGGAAGGTGGGGCCTGTGTCGTCATGCGTCGTTATGTTCCAGTAAGCAAAGCTGTTATTCACGCCCTGTCAGCGCGACAAAAACAGAAGAGATTGTAAGGTTAACGGCGGGCATACTAACAATTAAAGAAGGGATGGAAATAACAAATAACCAAATGGACTAACCTGTTTTAGTTATAGTTATTAACAACAAAACCGATTAGTTAATCCATTGAAAAGAAAGAAATTGAATCAACAAAAAAGCGCAAAAACGGTGATTTTGCGTTCAGGGCCGTTTTAGTTAATGCTAAAAAATGTACTTTCCGGTACCCTACGGCGGTTTTTTTCGTCCTGTTGAGAGTTAATGATGTCCACCACGCTGTTTAAAGATTTCACCTTCGAAGCCGCCCACCACCTGCCGCACGTACCGAAAGGCCACAAATGCGGTCGCCTGCATGGTCACTCTTTTATGGTGCGTCTGGAGATTACCGGTGAAGTCGATCCCCATACCGGGTGGATCATGGATTTCGCCGAGCTGAAAGCCGCGTTTAAACCGACTTACGATCGTTTAGACCACTATTACCTGAACGATATTCCAGGACTGGAGAACCCCACCAGCGAAGTGTTGGCCAAATGGATTTGGGATCAAATGAAACCGCTGGTTCCTCTGCTGAGCGCGGTAATGGTGAAAGAGACCTGCACCGCAGGCTGCGTCTATCGCGGCGAGTAATTCCCTGCTTATCCGCCATCGGGCTGCTGCCCTGGCGGTTTTCTATTTCATCCAACGCCGTGTGAATCAGCGCACCAGATAGCCGCCATCCACCGCCAGAATATGACCGTTGACGTAGTCCGAGGCCCGGCTGGCGAGGAAAACAACGGCACCCATTAAATCCTCTGCTTCTCCCCAACGGCCCGCGGGTATATGCGCCAGCACGCGTCGGTTCTCTTTTGGGATGCTGCGGGTAATAGCGGTCATTTCGGTTTCGTAATAGCCGGGCGCGATGCCGTTGACCTGGATATTATATGGGCCCAGCTCATCGCAGTAGGCTTTGGTTAATCCAGCCAACGCATGTTTGGTGGCGGCATAGGCCGGCGACCAGCTGCCGCCGAGATAAGAAAACACCGAGCAGATGTTAATAATCTTACCGCTTCGCCGCGGGACCATAATTTTAGCGGCTTCGTGGCTGAGCTCAAATGCCGCCGTCAGGTTAGTTTCGATCATCGGATCCCAGTCTGTGCGACCAAAGCGCAGCACCTTATTCAACTGACAAACACCAGCATTGTTCACCAGAATATCAACGGTACCAAAACGCTCGCAGCAGGTGGCGATAATCCGCTGCGGCATGCCGACATCGGTGATATCCGCCAGCATGAATTCCATCTCAACGCCCTGCTGTTCGATAAGTTCGCGGGTTTGAGTATGTTCTTCGCGCAGGGCGGGAATAAACAGATTCGCGCCGGCTGTCGCCAGGGCGACGGCAAAAGCCTGACCAAGGCCGCTATTGCCGCCGGTAACGATAGCGGTTTTCCCCTTGAGCGAGAAGAAGTCCATAGAGAAGGCAGTAGGTCGATCAATTGGCTGCATGGTTAACTCATTCCTTAAGTCAACGTATCAATAGCCCGCCTGAGCGGCTGAATTAACGCGCCAATGATAGCATTGCTGTCATGACGGCGTATCTCAACCCCAGCGCTGGAGCCAAATGCGAAGATGAATTCATATATGAAGAAGAGAGCTGCCGGGCGGTGAGCCACCTACCCAGCAAATAGAGTGGGGATCAGGCGATGTTAAGGTATTTGTGCGTCTGCATGGATAACCGCCAGTTCCGGGCGATACAGGTCTCGATGCACAGACGCGTCGCGTCTTCTTTTTGGCTAATCGGCTGTAATGCAATAATCCGCGGCTTTTCATCTGCCAGCGTTTCCAGCAGTTCATCCAGCGCTTCGATATCACGCACGCGGCCAACCGGATGCTTGATTTCATCTGCACGTTGCAACGCCTGAGAGAGCACATCGTAGCCGCCGCGCATGTTCACCTTCGGCGAGACCGTAACCCAGGTATTGTGGCTGCAGCGCACTTCATGGGTGCCGCTGGTTTCAATCTGGCAGCTGAAACCGTTTTGCTCAAGCAGGTCGGTCAACGGCGTAAGATCGTGAATACAAGGTTCGCCGCCGGTAATCACTACGTGACGGGCGGTCCACCCCTGACGGCCAATGATTGCCAGCAGATCGTCGCTGGTCGCCGGGCCCCACTTATCGCTCTCTTTGGTTTTAGCGAGGATACTAAATAGAGACACTTCCCGATCGGCCAGCTTATCCCAGGTATGTTTGGTATCGCACCAGGCGCAACCAACCGGGCATCCCTGCAAACGAATAAAAATGGCAGGCACGCCGGTAAAGTAACCCTCGCCTTGCAAGGTCTGGAACATCTCGTTAATCGGGTACTGCATAGTCATCTCTGTTCAGGTGGTAAAAAGGTATTATCGCAGATTCAGGCGCTCAGGTCTTGTCCTCAGCTGCGCTTACCTGAGCCCATGGTCAGCGGGGCGTAAACCCTCTTTTTATATTAGTTAGCGAACTATGAAATAAGCACAAAATGTATTTACGATATATTAAGTATTATTTTAGCATGTGCCACATTTACTCATTAACCCGTTCATTGATTACTCTCTCAGAAGTATCTGCGTGCGGATAAAGATGTAACAAAGAATGTTTTTCATGATCGTAATAGCATTATTTATGATTGTCTAAATCGATAAAAAATCACAATTAATCAAAGATGTACAAACCGATACATGAAACAATGAATCTTTTATCTATGCATACTGTCCAATTCAATTCACTTAATTTCCATAGCTTAAAATAAGCTTAAGAAACCGACGGTTACAGCATTTTTTATTTAATCTCCGTTTAATTTTCCGCGCCTAGAATCCAGTCGACCAACCATGAGAGACTGCATTCATGAATACATTATTAATTACAGGCGTTACCGGATTTCTGGGTGGAGCGGTATTAGAAAATATCCTTAATAACGAAAATGGGATTAATCTATTGCTCCTGGTGCGAGCCAATAACGATGAAGCGGCTCTGGCCCGGGTGAAGGAAAACCTGCGTAAATTCAATATTGCAGAGGAGAAGCTGGCCGCATTAACTACCCGGCAGATCCTGCTCGGCGATTTGTCATCCCCGGAGGCGTTCCTGAGCGACCCGCGTCTGGAGCAGGTCACTCACGTTATCAACAGCGCCGCCGTCGCCTCATTTGGCAATAACCCGCTCATCTGGAAAGTGAACGTCGAAGGGACGTTCAAATTTGCCCAACGGATGTCCCGCGTAGCTGGACTACAACGTTTTCTCCACGTCGGGACCGCGATGTCCTGTACCCCGGAGCCCGATTCGCTGGTCGCTGAAAGCGCTGAATTCCGCGAGCACGCCGAGCATCTGGTGGAGTATACCCATTCCAAATCGACGATTGAGCGCCTGATGCAGGAGCAGTGCCCGACGTTACCGTTAGCCATCGCCCGCCCTTCTATCGTCGTTGGTCATACTCATCACGGTTGCCAGCCCTCCAGCAGCATTTTTTGGGTGTTCAGCATGGGGCTGATGTTGCAAAAATTCCTCTGCTCCCTGGAAGACCGCGTTGATGTTATCCCGGTCGACTACTGCGCCGACGCGCTGCTGATGTTATTACAGCGCCCGCTGGCGCGCGGCGAAGTGGTGCATATCTCCGCCGGAGAAGAAAACAGCGTGAAATTTGCGGAAATCGATCGCGCGATGGCCTCAGCGCTGGAGCAGGCTCCGGTAGGCGATCGATACGCGCAGGTCAGCTATGAGACGCTGGTTAAAATGCGCCGTGAGTTGAAGGATATTTTCGGCCCGTGCAACGAGCGCCTGATGCTCAAAGCGATGCGCCTGTATGGCGCCTTCGCGACGCTGAACGTCCGCTTCAGCAATGATAAGCTGCTGAGCATGGGCATGCCCAAACCGCCGCGTTTCACCGATTATATCGACCGCTGCGTACAAACCACCCGCGGGCTTTCGATCCCCCAGCAAATGGCCGTCGATTTCAAGTAAGTGCAAATAGCGGATAAAAAAAATGCCAGTCCGCAGACTGGCATTTTTATTTCACAAAAAGTCAGGATTACGCCTGGCCTTTGATCTCTTTACGACCGTTGTACGGCGCTTTTTCACCCAGCGCTTCTTCGATACGAATCAGCTGGTTGTATTTAGCAACGCGGTCAGAACGGCTCATAGAACCAGTTTTGATCTGGCCTGCAGCGGTACCAACAGCCAGGTCAGCGATGGTAGCGTCTTCAGTTTCGCCAGAACGGTGAGAGATGACAGCGGTGTAACCAGCGTCTTTCGCCATCTTGATTGCAGCCAGAGTTTCGGTCAGAGAACCGATCTGGTTGAATTTGATCAGGATGGAGTTAGCGATGCCTTTCTCGATGCCTTCTTTCAGGATCTTGGTGTTGGTTACGAACAGATCGTCACCAACCAGCTGGATTTTGTCGCCCAGTACTTTGGTCTGGTATGCGAAACCGTCCCAGTCAGACTCGTCCAGACCATCTTCGATGGACACGATCGGGTACTGTTTGGTCAGTTCTTCCAGGAAGTGGGTGAATTCTTCAGAGGTGAACGCTTTGTTGCCTTCGCCAGCCAGAACGTATTTACCGTCTTTGTAGAATTCAGAAGCTGCGCAGTCCATCGCCAGAGTGATGTCTTTGCCCAGTTCGTAGCCTGCTGCTTTAACCGCTTCAGCGATAACAGCCAGCGCTTCAGCGTTGGAACCCAGGTTCGGCGCGTAGCCGCCTTCGTCACCAACTGCAGTGTTCATGCCTTTGGATTTCAGAACTTTCGCCAGGTGATGGAACACTTCAGAACCCATACGTACGGCTTCTTTCAGAGTCGGCGCGCCAACCGGCTGAATCATGAATTCCTGGATGTCGACGTTGTTGTCAGCGTGCTCACCGCCGTTGATGATGTTCATCATCGGAACCGGCATAGAGTATTTGCCCGGAGTGCCGTTCAGTTCAGCAATGTGTTCGAACAGCGGCTGGCCTTTAGAAGCAGCAGCTGCTTTGGCGTTCGCCAGGGATACCGCCAGGATTGCGTTCGCACCGAAGTTGGATTTGTTTTCAGTACCGTCCAGGTCGATCATGATCTTATCGATGCCAGCTTGATCTTTAGCATCTTTACCCAGGACTGCCTGAGCGATCGGGCCGTTTACCGCAGCAACAGCTTTGGTTACGCCTTTACCCAGGAAACGGGATTTGTCGCCATCGCGCAGTTCCAGCGCTTCGCGGGAACCAGTAGAAGCACCTGACGGAGCAGCTGCCATACCGACGAAACCACCTTCCAGGTGTACTTCGGCTTCAACAGTCGGGTTACCACGGGAGTCGATGATTTCACGACCGATGACTTTAACGATTTTGGACATTAGGTTTTCCTCAGTACAAGTTAAACTAAAACTCCAGACAAACAATGCACCCAATTGGGTGCATTGCCGTTCTAACTCTTTTACTTCGCCTGACGTTTCTGGTACTCGCTCGCGGCTTTCACAAAGCCGGCAAACAGCGGGTGGCCGTCACGCGGCGTCGAAGTAAACTCCGGGTGGAACTGGCAGGCCACAAACCACGGATGGTTCGGCACTTCGATGATCTCGACCAACTGATCATCCCCGGAACGGCCCGCAACGCGCAGGCCGGCAGCTTCAATCGGTTTCAACAACATGTTGTTGACTTCGTAGCGGTGACGATGGCGCTCGGTGATTGTCGGCTCGCCGTACAGCTGACGAACCAGAGAATCATCACCCAGCTGGCACTGCTGCGCGCCAAGGCGCATGGTGCCGCCGAGGTCGCTCTTCTCGGAACGAACTTCAACGTTGCCTTCTTCGTCACGCCATTCGGTAATCAGCGCCACCACCGGGTACTTACAGTCTGGCACAAATTCCGTAGAGTTGGCGTTTTCCATGCCCGCTACGTTGCGCGCGAACTCAATCAGCGCAACCTGCATACCCAAGCAGATGCCCAGATATGGAATATTGTTCTCACGCGCATAGCGCGCGGTGGCGATCTTGCCTTCAACGCCGCGGTAGCCGAAGCCGCCCGGGATGAGGATCGCGTCCAAATCTTTGAGGATTTCGACGCCGCGCGTTTCAACATCCTGCGAATCGATAAGCTTGATGTTGACGGTCACGCGGTTTTTCAGACCACCGTGTTTCAGCGCTTCAATCACCGATTTGTAGGCATCCGGCAGTTCAATGTACTTACCGACCATACCAATGGTGACTTCGCCTGCCGGATTAGCTTCTTCATAGATTACCTGTTCCCATTCGGCCAGGTTTGCTTCCGGACAAGTTAAGCTGAATCGTTTACAAATATAATCGTCCAGCCCCTGAGATTTCAACAGGCCTGGAATTTTATAAATGGAATCGACGTCTTTCAGAGAAATCACAGCCTTTTCCGGGACGTTACAGAACAATGCAATTTTTGCACGTTCGTTGGCCGGAACCGCGCGATCGGAGCGGCAAATCAGAATATCAGGCTGGATACCGATGGAGAGCAGCTCTTTCACAGAGTGCTGAGTCGGTTTAGTTTTGACTTCACCCGCCGCCGCCATGTATGGCACCAGGGTCAAGTGCATGAACAGGGTATGCTCACGGCCGATTTCTACCGCCATCTGGCGAATAGCTTCGAGGAACGGCAGGGATTCGATATCGCCTACGGTACCGCCGATTTCAACCAGCACCACGTCATGGCCTTCGCCGCCAGCCAATACACGCTCTTTGATGGCGTTGGTGATGTGCGGGATAACCTGTACGGTTGCGCCCAGATAGTCGCCACGGCGCTCTTTACGCAGAACGTCGGAGTAGATACGACCAGTGGTGAAGTTGTTGCGGCGAGTCATCTTGGTGCGGATGAAACGCTCGTAGTGGCCCAGGTCCAGATCGGTTTCAGCGCCGTCTTCAGTAACGAACACTTCCCCGTGCTGGATTGGGCTCATGGTGCCCGGATCGACGTTGATGTACGGATCCAGTTTCATGATAGTTACATTGAGCCCACGGGCTTCAAGAATGGCTGCCAGGGAAGCTGCGGCAATGCCTTTACCCAGAGAGGATACGACCCCGCCGGTCACAAAAATATAGTTCGTTGTCATGCTGAACCTGAGAAGTTAGGGTAAAACGATGGAATAACCAGGACGGGAAAGTAGTATACCCGAACATGCGTGACGCCACAAACTTTCATTCTCCCCTCCTCTTCTTTCTACCAGCCGCACCTGCGTTGCGACTCGAACAACTCGAAGAGGCAGGCTACATGGTGTTTCAACAACATAACGGAATGAGAAAATAGCCGCTTTTGGCGAAATGTTTTTGACGTAAATCAAGCGCTTGTTATTTATAAAATCACACAAATAGCGCTTGATCACGAAAACTCGTTAGAGATCAGTTTCCTGGCGTTTTACTTCCTGCCACACTTCTTCCATGGTTTCGAGGTCAACGCCGGTCATTTCCAGACCTCTGGCGGCAACAATACGCTCAACTTCGCGGAAGCGGCGCTCAAATTTGAGGTTCGCTTTCTGCAACGCGACCTCGGCTTTGACTCCTAAATGGCGGGATAAATTCACCGTGGCGAACAGCAGATCGCCCACTTCCTCTTCCAGTTTAGCTTCATCAACCACCGCCTGCTGCGCTTCATGCATGACTTCATCTATCTCTTCATGCACCTTATCGAGCACCGGCCCAAGCGAGGTCCAGTCGAAGCCCACCGCCGAGCAGCGACGCTGAATTTTATGCGCGCGCATCAGCGCCGGCAGGCTATGCGGAATATCATCCAGCGCCGAGTGTTGCGCCTTTTCCGCTCGCTCCGCGCTCTTGATCTGCTCCCAGCGCGCCAGCACTTCCGCACTGTTCCCGGCTGAAGCATCGCCGAAAATATGCGGATGGCGACGTTCCAGTTTGTCGCTGATGGCGGCGCAGATATCGTTGAAATCAAAACGCCCCTCTTCTTGCGCCATCTGCGCATAGAACACCACCTGGAATAGCAGGTCGCCAAGCTCGCCGCGCAGATCGTCAAAATCTTCGCGCGCAATGGCGTCCAGCACTTCATAGGTCTCTTCAAGGGTGTAAGGGGCGATAGTGGCAAAGGTCTGTTCTTTATCCCACGGGCAGCCGTTTTCCGGGTCGCGCAGGCGGCGCATGATGCCGAGCAGGCGGTCAATTTGAGTCATGTGACAATCCTGGAAATTTAAAAAATAGTCGGCCGGATAAGGCATTGACACCTTATCCGACGTTACGAAATTGCCGGATGGCGGCTTCGCCTTATCCGGCCTACAGACGAATTAACCGCCGTGCAGCGGTTGTCGCCCGGGCGCTTTTAAGACAAAGCCGCGGACCGTAGGCCGGATAAGGCATTTATGCCGCCATCCGGCGCGACGAAATTAACCGCCGTGCAGACGACGCGCGTCGATCACATCCGGCACCTGGTTCAGCTTGCCGAGCACCCGGCCCAACACCTGCAGGTTATAGATTTCAATGGTCATATCGATGGTCGCCAGCTGCTGTTTAGTATCGCTGCGGCTGGCCACGCCCAACACGTTCACCTTCTCGTTGGCAAGAATAGTGGTAATGTCGCGCAGCAGGCCGCTGCGGTCGTTGGCAACCACGCGCACCACCAGCGAATATCCCGCCGAGTAGCTCTCGCCCCATACCGCATCAACGATGCGTTCCGGCGCGTGAGACTGCAGCTCAGCCAGCTGATCGCAGTCGGCGCGGTGCACCGAGATCCCGCGCCCCTGGGTGATGAAGCCGACGATTTCGTCGCCGGGAATCGGCTGGCAGCAGCGGGCGATGTGATGCATCAGGTTGCCGACGCCCTCAACCACCACCCGGCCATTGTCTTTACTGCGGTTCTGCGGGGTATAGGTTTTCTGCTGCAGCTGCTTCAGCGCGGCGGCATCCTGTTCCGCAGCGCTCGGTTTGTTGAACTGCGCCTGCAGGAAGTTGACCATCTGGTTAAGGCGAATATCGCCGCCGCCGATAGCCGCCAGCAGTTCATCCAGTTCATTAAAGTTGTAGCGCGGCAGCAGATGTTTCTCGGCATCCTTCAGGCTGATCCCCAGATGCTCGAGCTCATCGTCAAGGATCTGCCGCCCGGCGAGAATGTTCTTGTCGCGATCCTGTTTACGGAACCAGGCGTGAATTTTGGAGCGCCCGCGGCTGGTGGTCACGTAGCCGAGGTTCGGGTTCAGCCAGTCGCGGCTTGGGTTGGGCTGCTTCTGAGTAATTATCTCAATCTGGTCGCCCATCTGCAGCTGATAGGTGAACGGCACAATGCGCCCGCCAATTTTCGCGCCGATGCAGCGGTGCCCGACATCGCTATGGATATGGTAGGCAAAGTCGAGCGGAGTGGAGCCCGCCGGCAGGTCAACCACGTCGCCCTTCGGCGTAAACACGTAGACCCGGTCGTCAAAGACCTGGCTGCGCACTTCATCGAGCATTTCGCCGGAGTCGGCCATCTCTTCCTGCCAGGCGATCAGCTTACGCAGCCAGGCGATACGGTCTTCATGGCCGCGGCCGCCGCTCGCCCCGGCGCTGGCGCCCTCTTTATACTTCCAGTGCGCCGCCACGCCGAGCTCGGCGTCTTCATGCATCTGTTTGGTGCGAATTTGGATCTCGACCGTTTTCCCGCCCGGCCCAAGCACTACGGTATGAATAGACTGGTAGCCGTTCGGTTTCGGGTTAGCGACGTAATCATCAAATTCGTCAGGCAGATGACGATAGTGGGTATGCACGATCCCCAGCGCCGCGTAGCAATCCTGTAAACGTTCGGCGACGATACGAACCGCGCGCACGTCAAACAGCTCATCAAAAGCGAGATGCTTCTTCTGCATTTTGCGCCAGATGCTGTAGATATGCTTCGGACGCCCGTACACCTCAGCCTTCACGCCTTCGGTTTTCATTTCTGAGCGCAGATGGCCGACGAACTCATCGATGTAATGTTCGCGATCGATACGGCGTTCGTGCAGCAGTTTGGCAATACGCTTGTATTCGGCTGGATGCAGATAACGGAAGCAGTAGTCTTCCAGTTCCCACTTCAGTTGACCGATCCCTAAGCGGTTCGCCAGCGGCGCATAGATATTGGTACACTCTTTTGCGGCCAGTACGCGCTCATCTTCGGGTTCATCTTTTACCTCGCGCAGGTGAGCGATACGTTCCGCAAGCTTGATAACCACGCAGCGGAAATCATCGACCATCGCCAGCAGCATGCGGCGAATATTGTCGACCTGTTCTGAGGAGACGGTATCGGTGTGCGTGGCTTTGAGCTGGCGAATCGCCGCCATATCACGCACGCCGTGAATCAGGGTAACGACGGATTTGCCGACGCTCTCTTGCAGGACTTCTTCGCTGACGACGTTGCCGTCCGCCAGCGGAAACAGCAAAGCGGCCCGCAAGGTATCGATATCCATATTCAGCATGGAGAGAATTTCAACCATCTCCACGCCGCGCCATAACAGGAGATCTGCCTGCGGGTGCCCCTGCGTTGTTGCGCGACAATAATCCCAGGTCTCGGCTAAGCGCTCACACGACTGCTGGCTGGAAATCCCCAGACTCGCGATCCATTTCTTCGGGTCAAACTCACCAGCTTTATTTAGATGTGCACTTCTTACCGCAACCATTGTCCTCTCCTTAAGGGACTCAGCCTACCGAAGTCAGCAAGCCATATTTATACCCGTCATTCTTCAAGTTGCATGTGCGTTAGCTTTCCTGCAACTCGAGTTATTGAGGGTATCTACTTCATCCTTCAGTCCACACCGCCACCAGGCATCTTCACTGTCGCCTCGATGCGGGCTGAACAATTTTATGTAAGCTCGCGCTCAAACAATACTATCGATTCCAGGTGCCCGGTGTGCGGGAACATGTCCAGCATCGCCAGACGTTGAATGCGATATCCCGCCTGAAGCAACGCCTCGCTATCGCGCGCCAGCGTCGCCGGGTTACATGAAACATAGACCACTCGCCGCGGAGCCAGCTTGATAATATGCGCCATCACGCCCGGCGCCCCGGCCCTAGCCGGATCGAGTAGAATTTTATCAAAGCCGTGCTTCGCCCAGGCTTGCCGGGTGACATCTTCCTCCAGGTTTTCATGAAAGAAAGTCACTTTTTGCAACCCATTGAGAGCGGCATTTTCCCGCCCCTTTGCCACCAGCGCGGGCACGCCTTCGACGCCCACCACGCTCGCCGCCGCTTTGGCCAGCGGCAGGGTGAAATTACCCATACCGCAAAACAGATCCAGAACGCGGTCCTGCGGCTGAATATCTAACCAGGCCAGCGCCGTACTTACCATCTTCTGGTTTACGCCATCGTTGACCTGGATAAAATCGCGCGGACTGAACACTAAGCGTAGTCCGTCTGAGGTGTACCATGGCTCATCGCCGCGAATATGTTCAAGTATCTCGCTTTGCGGCGCGAGGTACAGGGATAGACCGTGAGTTTGCGAAAAACGTTCCAGTTTTTCTTTATCCACCGCCGTCAGCGCGGCAGTATGGCGTAAAACCATCAGCGGGCCGTTGTCCGCCTGCACCAATTCAACGTGGCCAAGATGACGCTGTGACTGCAGGCTGGTTAAACACTCGCGCACCGCAGGCAACAACGCCTCAAGTTGGGGCACCAAAACAGGGCACTGCACCACATCGATGATTTCGCTGGAGTTGGCCTTACGAAAACCCATCTGCAGTTGTTGGGTCTTCGGCTGATAATTCAAGCTCAAACGCGCCCGACGACGATAGCCCCAGGGTTCAGCGGCTATAATGTCGTCAACGTCACGTTTCATCAGGCGGGAGAGCGCGGCGCGCTTGCTTAGCTGCTGTAGTTCAATGCTAGCATGCTGCTGCTGGCATCCGCCGCAGACGCCGAAATGCGCACAGCGCGGCGCGACGCGCTGTGGGCTGTCGTTGAGGCGGCGTTTAACCTGAGCGCGGGCATACTGTTTTTTATCCTCTACCAGCACGACTTCCGCCTGCTCTTGCGGCAACAGGCCGGGGACAAACAGCGCCTTACCCTGATGACGGGCTACGCCCTGGCCAAAAGGATCAAGGTCATTTACCGTCACGGTTATGATCTGGCGCGTCGTCACACGCCGTTTTGCAGAGTAGAATTGCGCCATTGTAGAGGATTATCTCAAAAATATACTGACTCTATACATGAAATCATTCGGGCTATCGATTCAGAAGCCGTCTGAAGGTTGATATGTATATTCTCCCATAATGGAACCGCATGACCAACTACAGCCTACGTGCTCGCATGATGATTCTTATTCTGGCGCCGACCGTTTTGATTGGTTTGCTGCTCAGTATTTTCTTCGTCGCCCACCGCTATAACGACCTGCAGAGGCAGTTGGAGGATGCCGGCGCCAGTATTATCGAACCGCTGGCGGTATCCAGTGAATACGGCATGAATTTGCAAAATCGCGAGGCGATCGGCCAACTTATCAGCGTGCTTCACCGCCGCCATTCCGATATCGTGCGGGCCATTTCAATCTATGATGCAAAAAACCGGCTTTTCGTTACCTCTAACTTCCAGCTCGATCCGCGAGAAATACAGCTCCCGCGCGGCGCCCCCTTCCCTCGCCGTCTAAGCGTCACCCGCCACGGCGATATCATGGTGCTGCGCACGCCTATTGTGTCAGAAAGCTATCTGCCCGATGAGTCGCCGGAAAGCGATGCTAAAATGCCGGGCAACATGCTTGGCTATGTGGCGCTGGAGCTCGACCTCAAATCCGTTCGCTTACAGCAGTACAAAGAGATATTTATCTCAAGCGTCATGATGCTGTTTTGTATCGGCATTGCGCTGATTTTCGGCTGGCGATTGATGCGCGACGTGACCGGGCCGATTCGCAATATGGTCAACACCGTTGACCGCATCCGTCGCGGCCAGTTGGATAGCCGCGTTGAAGGTTTTATGCTCGGCGAGCTGGATATGCTGAAAAACGGCATTAACTCGATGGCGATGTCGCTTGCGGCATACCACGAGGAGATGCAGCACAATGTCGATCAGGCGACTTCGGATCTGCGCGAAACGCTGGAGCAGATGGAGATTCAGAACGTCGAGCTGGATCTGGCGAAAAAGCGCGCCCAGGAGGCCGCGCGCATCAAATCCGAGTTCCTGGCCAATATGTCGCATGAGCTACGAACCCCGCTTAACGGCGTGATTGGCTTTACCCGACTGACGCTAAAAACCGATCTGAACGCCACTCAGCGCGACCACCTCACCACCATTGAGCGTTCTGCCAACAATCTGTTGGCCATCATTAATGACGTGCTGGATTTCTCCAAGCTGGAAGCGGGCAAGCTGATACTGGAAAGCATTCCTTTCCTGCTGCGCAATACCCTGGATGAAGTGGTGACCCTGCTGGCCCATTCGGCGCACGATAAAGGGCTCGAACTCACCCTCAACATTAAAAGCGATGTCCCGGATAATGTGATTGGCGATCCGCTACGTCTGCAGCAGGTCATCACCAACCTGGTGGGTAACGCCATTAAATTCACCGAGCACGGCAACATTGATGTGCTGGTGGAACAGCGGGCGATGAGCAATTCCCGCGTGCAAATTGAAGTACAGATCCATGATACCGGCATCGGTATTCCGGAGCGCGATCAGTCGCGGCTGTTCCAGGCATTCCGCCAGGCCGACGCCAGTATCTCGCGCCGCCACGGCGGCACCGGCCTGGGTCTGGTCATCACCCAGCGCCTGGTCAAAGAGATGGGCGGTGATATCTCATTCCATAGTCAGCCGAACCGTGGCTCCACCTTCTGGTTCCATATCAGCCTTGACCTGAACCCGAACGCCGTTACGGACGGTTTCGATACCCATTGCCTGGCGGGCAAGAAGCTGGCCTACATTGAAGCCAATGCCACCGCTGCGCAAAGCACGATGGAACTGCTGGCAACCACGCCATTAGAGGTGGTCTACAGCCCGACGCTGTCAGCGCTGCCGGATGCCCACTACGATATTTTACTGGCCGGTATTCCGGTGTCGATGCGCGATCTCAGCAATCAGCGGGAGAAGCTGGTCCGCGCCTGCTCGCTTTCCGATACCCTGGTACTGGGATTGCCTTGTCACGCGCAGGTCAGCGCCGAAGAGCTGAAAAGAAACGGCGTCGCCGCCTGCCTGCTCAAACCGTTGACCTCCACGCGGCTTTTCCCGGTGCTGATGGCCTCTTGCCGCGCGCAGCCGCCGGTGCCGCAGCCCTATATCGATAGCGATAAACTGGCGATGACGGTCATGGCGGTAGACGACAACCCGGCCAACCTCAAGCTTATCGGCGCATTGCTGGACGATCTGGTGCAGCATGTCATTCTGTGTGATAGCGGCCAGGATGCCGTAGAGCAGGCAAAACAATCGCAGTTGGATCTCATTCTGATGGATATTCAGATGCCGGATATGGACGGTATTCGCGCCTGTGAATTGATCCGCCAACTCCCTCATCAGCAGCAGACACCGGTGATCGCCGTGACCGCTCACGCCCTTGAGGGTCAGCGCGAGAAACTGCTGGCTGCCGGGATGAACGATTATCTGGCGAAGCCAATTGAAGAAGATAAACTCAGCACCCTGCTGTTGCGTTATCAGCCCGGCATGCACGTCGTCACGCCGCAAATCGCCGAACCGGTTGAGCCGGTTATCGACCATAACGTCACGCTCAACTGGCAGCTGGCGCTGCGTCAGGCAGCCATGAAGCCAGACCTCGCGCGGGAAATGCTGCAAATGTTGCTCGCCTTTATGCCGGAGGTGCGCAATAAAGTTGAAGAGCAGCTGGTCGGCGAAACACCGGAAGGATTGCTGGATTTAATCCACAAGCTGCACGGTAGCTGCAGCTATAGCGGCGTACCGCGGCTGAAAAAACTGTGCCATACCCTTGAAAGCCAGTTGCGCGCCGGTATCGCGCCGGAAGAGCTGGAGCCGGAACTGCTGGAACTGCTAGACGAGATGGATAACGTCGCCCGCGAAGCGTGCAAGATGGGAGTGTAAACCCCGGATAGCGGCGCTGCGCGCCTTATCCGGGCTACGCCCTACGGTCCGGTACTCGGTTAGTAGCCCCGGTAAGCGTAAGCGCCACCGGGGACGGTTCCCGGATCGCGGTGTTACGATCCGGTATTCGGTGGTAACCCCGGTAAGCGTAAGCGCCACCGGGGACGGTTCCCGGATCGCGGTGTTACGGTCCGGTATTCGGTGGTAGCCCCGGTAAGCGTAAGCGCCACCGGGGACGGTTCCCGGATCGCGGTGTTACGATCCGGTACTCGGTTGGTAGCCCCGGTAAGCGTAAGCGCCACCGGGGACGGTTCCCGGATCGCGGTGTTACGCGCCTTATCCGGGCTACAAATCCCACTGCGCTGCCCGGGTTACCGCTTGCCGCCCATCTGCAATACCGCGGCCACGTTACGCGCCGTCATTCTCACGTTGGCGGCGGCGTTCGCCAGCGCTTCGTCCAGGGTACAGACGGTATACAGCACGCTAAAGACCGCATCCAAACCATGCTGATGCACGACGCCAACATCGGCGGTCAGGCTGCCGGCAATCCCAATCACCGGCACGTTGAAGCGTTTCGCGACCTTCGCCACCCCCACCGGTACCTTACCGTGAATGGTCTGGCTGTCGATGCGCCCTTCACCGGTAATCACCAAATCAGCATCAGCCACTAAATCCGCCAGCCGCAGCGCATCGGTCACTATCTCGATCCCCGGGCGCAATTTGGCGCCGCAAAACGCATACAACGCAGCCCCCATACCGCCCGCCGCGCCGCCCCCTTCCAGGCTCAGCACGTCGATATCCAAATCGCGGTCGATAATCTGCGCAAAGTGTTGCAGGCCGCTATCAAGACGTTCAATCATCGCCGTCGTCGCCCCTTTTTGCGGGCCGAACACCGCGCTTGCCCCCTGCGGGCCGGTTAACGGGTTGGTGACGTCGCAGGCGACATCAATCCGGCAATCCGCCAATCTTGGATCCAGCTCGCTGAGATCGATTCGCGCCAGCGTCTCCAGCGCGCCGCCGCCCGGCGCAATTTGCTGTTGCTCCGCGGTCAACAATTTCGCCCCCAGCGCCTGCGCCATGCCGGCGCCGCCGTCATTGGTCGCGCTGCCGCCGATCCCAATAATAATCTGCGAGACTCCCGCATCTAACGCGTAACGAATCAGCTCGCCGGTTCCCCAGGAGGTGGTCAGTAGCGGATTACGTCGCGTCGGCGGCACGCTTTCCAGTCCGCTGGCTGCCGCCATTTCAATATAGGCGCAGCGCATATCGCCGGACAGACCGTAAAAGGCTTCGACCGGTTCGCCTAACGGCCCGGTAACGCTGACCTGTACGATATGTCCCTGCGTCGCGGCCACCATCGCCTCAACGGTACCCTCTCCGCCGTCGGCAACCGGGACTTTAACGTACTCCGCATGGGGATAAATCTCGCGGAACCCCGTTTCTATCGCGGTAGCGACATCCAGCGCACTCAGGCTCTCTTTGTAAGAATCCGGCGCGATCACTATCTTCATAAGTGTCCTTAATATGAATAACCCCGGCGACCGGCAGTTGCCGACCCCAACAGGGTCGGCGTTATCTTAGCGAACCATGCAAGGACGTTTGTTATCAAAGGTCCAGTTCGGGATTAAATATTGCATCGCCATGGCGTCATCACGAGCGCCCAGGCCATGTTTCTTATATAGCTCATTAGCCTGCATCACGCGGTCCATATCCAGCTCAACCCCCAAACCTGGCGTCGTCGGCACCTGCACCATACCGCCTTTGATTTCAAACGGCTGTTTGGTCAAACGCTGGTTGCCCTCCTGCCAGATCCAGTGGGTATCGATAGCGGTAATTTTACCCGGCGCCGCCGCGGCCACATGGGTAAACATCGCCAACGACACATCGAAGTGGTTATTAGAGTGCGACCCCCAGGTCAGGCCAAATTCATGACACATTTGCGCCACGCGCACCGATCCCTGCATGGTCCAGAAGTGCGGGTCAGCCAGCGGAATATCCACCGATTGTAACGACAGCGTATGGCCCATCTGCCGCCAGTCGGTGGCAATCATGTTGGTTGCGGTCGGCAGCCCGGTCGCCCGACGGAATTCGGCCATCACTTCGCGGCCGGAGAAACCTTGCTCAGCGCCGCATGGGTCTTCCGCATAGGCCAGTACGCCTTTCAGCTGCTTGCCTATCTGGATGGCTTCATCCAGCAGCCAGGCGCCGTTCGGGTCGAGGGTCACGCGCGCGCCAGGGAAACGCTTCGCCAGCGCGCTAATAGCTTCGGCTTCTTCAAAACCGGCCAGTACCCCGCCCTTCAGTTTAAAGTCATTGAAGCCATATTTTTCGTAAGCGGCCTCCGCCAGGCGAACTACCGCCTCCGGCGTCATCGCCTCTTCATGACGAATACGGTACCAGTCGCACTGCTCATCCGGTTGGCTTTGATAAGCCAGCGGCGTCGCGTGGCGGTTGCCGACGAAGAACAGATAGCCCAGCATTTCGACTTCACTCCGCTGTTGGCCGTCGCCAAGCAGAGAAGCAACGTTCACGCCCAGATGCTGGCCCAGCAGATCCAGCAGCGCCGCTTCAATCCCGGTCACCACGTGAATAGTGGTGCGCAGATCGAAGGTTTGCAGGCCGCGGCCGCCGGCATCGCGGTCGGCAAACTGGTTACGCACGGCATTCAGCACATTTTTGTACTCACCCAGCGTTTTCCCCACTACCAGCGGCGCGGCGTCTTCCAGCGTCTGGCGGATCTTTTCGCCGCCGGGAATTTCGCCGACGCCGGTATGCCCGGAGTTATCTTTGATGATAACGATATTACGGGTGAAGTACGGCGCGTGCGCGCCGCTCAGGTTCATCAGCATGCTGTCATGCCCGGCGACCGGGATAACCTGCATAGCGGTCACAATTGGCGTTGAAGATGATGTAGTCATGACGTAATCCTTTTTAATTAATGACGGCCGAAAACGGGGCGTTTACGGTCGAATGTCCAACCGGGAATCAGGTACTGCATCGGGCCCGCATCATTACGCGCGCCGCCAGGCAGCGCCTTATAGGCCTCATGAGCTTTATGCACCTGTTCCCAGTCCAGCTCCACGCCGAGTCCCGGCGCGTCTGGCACGGCGATTTTGCCGTTGATAATTTGCAGCGGATTTTGCGTCAGGCGCGAATCGCCCTCCTGCCAAATCCAATGGGTATCGATAGCGGTCGGCTTGCCCGGCGCCGCGGCGCCGACGTGGGTAAACATCGCCAGCGAGATATCAAAATGGTTGTTCGAGTGGCAGCCCCAGGTCAGCCCCCAGTCATCGCACAGCTGCGCCACCCGCACCGCGCCAGAGAGCGTCCAGAAGTGCGGATCAGCCAGCGGAATATCGACGGCGTTGAGCATCACCGCATGCCCCATCTCGCGCCAGTTAGTGGCTATCATGTTGGTCGCCACCGGTAACCCGGTTGCGCGACGGAACTCGGCCATCACTTCCCGGCCGGAAAAGCCCTGTTCCGCGCCGCACGGATCTTCGGCATAGGTCAGGACATCCTGCAGCCCTTTGCACAGCATAATAGCTTCATCCAACAGCCAGGCGCCGTTCGGATCGACGGTAATGCGCGCGTCAGGGAAGCGTTTTTTCAGCGCGCGAGCGGTGTCGATCTCCTGCTCGCCAGGTAATACGCCGCCTTTTAGCTTAAAGTCTTTAAAACCGTAGCGATCCTGAGCCGCCTCCGCCAGTCGCACCACCGCGTCGCTATTCAACGCCTGCTGATGACGCAGGCGATACCATTCGTGGTTGCCTGGCGTCCGCTCAAGGTATCCGAGATCGGTTTTTTCGCGGTCGCCGATATAGAACAGGTAGCCCAGCACGGTCACCGCATCACGCTGTTTGCCGGGCCCAAGCAGTTCGCAGACCGGGACATTCAACACCTTGCCAAGCAGGTCGAGCAGCGCGGCTTCCAGCGCCGCCACCGCATTGACTTTCAATTCGAAGGTCCATGCGCCTTTGCCGAAGGTGTCGAAATCCGCCGCCTGGTTGCCTTTATGTACCTGCTGCACCACGCGGTTGAGGCGAGCGACTTCCTGCCCAACTACCTGCGGAATCGCCTCCACCAGCGTCTGATAGATGACTTCGCCGCCGGGCGCTTCGCCGACGCCGGTATGGCCAGCGTTATCGGTTAACACCACGATGTTGCGGGTAAACCAGGCGTTATGCGCGCCGCCGATATTCATCAGCATGCTGTCGTGCCCGGCGACCGGAATCACCTTCATTTCGGTAACGATTGGGCTGGATTGGGTATTCATGATTAACGCCCCGCAACCGGTTTAAGTTCGATACGTTTGATATCGCCCACCAGCACCAGGTAGCTGAGAACCGCCACCAGCGCATGGATACCGACGTAAATCAGCGCGCCGTTGAAAGAGCCGGTGGTGCCGACGATATAGCCGATAGCGATAGGGGTTACGATGCCGGAAATATTGCCGAACATGTTGAACAGACCGCCGGACAGGCCGCTAATCTCTTTCGGCGCGGTGTCCGCCATTACCGCCCAGCCCAGCGCGCCGATGCCTTTACCAAAGAAGGCCATCGCCATAAAGCCGATGATCATCCATTCCACATTCACGTAATTACACATCAGCATGGTCATGGACAACAGCATGCCCAGCACGATCGGCGTTTTGCGCGCAATATTCAGCGAGCCGGTACGGCGCATCAACCAGTCGGAAATAATCCCGCCCAACACCCCGCCGACAAAGCCGCACACCGCCGGAATCGAGGCGACAAAGCCCGCTTTAAGGATCGACATGCCGCGCGCCTGCACCAGATAAACCGGGAACCAGGTGATAAAGAAGTAGGTTAAGGCGTTGATGCAGTACTGACCGATATAGATCCCGACCATCATTCGCGAGCCAATCAGCTGCTTGATTTGGCCCATTTTTACGCTAAAAGGCACCTTCTGCGCACTGCTCTTTTGATCCATGTTGATCAACGCGCCGCCTTCGGCGATGTAGTCCAGTTCTTTCTGGTTCACGCCTGGATGGTTATTCGGATCGTGGATCACTTTCAGCCACACGAAGCTGATGACAATACCCAGTCCGCCCATAAAGAAGAATACGTGCGACCAGCCCACTTCATGGGTCAACCACCCCATAATCGGCGCGAAAATAACGGTAGCAAAATACTGCGCGGAGTTAAAAATCGATACCGCCGTCCCTCTCTCCTGCGCCGGGAACCAGGCGGCCACAATACGGCTATTGCCCGGGAACGAGGGCGATTCGGCAAGGCCGACGAGGAAGCGCAGGGTAAACAGCGCGATGATAATGCCAAAACCGCTAAAGATATCCACGAAGCCCTGCAGCAGGGTAAACACGGACCAGATAAAGATGGACCAGAAATAGACGCGTTTAGAACCAAAGCGGTCAAGCAGCCAGCCACCGGGGATCTGTCCGATCACATAGGCCCATGAAAACGCGGAGAAAACGTAACCCATGCCAACAGGATCGAGGCCGATATCCCTGGCCATTTCAGAACCGGCGATCGACAGCGTCGCACGGTCGCCATAGTTAAAGGATGTGACGATAAACAGCATCACCACTATCCAATAGCGAGCATTGGTGCGCTTTTCAGCGGCGCTCGCAGCCTGACTTAATGAACTCATTGTTGTACTCCTGAATCATAGCGTTTAGCTACGTTCATTCTGAACAGCACAACCTGTAGGGTAATCAGAATGACGTGTTAGTGTTTTTTTTCGTTATATCTGGCGTACTGCTTTTGTCACTGGCAGGAAAAGTATAAAAAGAGGCCTCGACGGGCTCACCGTGCATATACACAGCTTTAGCGGGCGGAACTGCGTTAGTTTGTGGCGCATGCCTAAGGTTGTGGGGAGTAGTTCACGGAAATGGAAAACCGTCGCCTGCTTAGAGGAAGATGGGCAATATAACCTTCAGAGTGTGAATCGCCTCTCTTGACGCCGGGGAAACGCAAAGAAAAAAGCCATAGCGATGGCGTGGTTATCAGGCACATGCCCGAAGCCGGGAGGAATGGAGAACGTTAAGATAAGCCTGACCGTTTATCCGGCCACTGGCAGCTTAAGCGCGCCCTCTACGTAGGGAGAGGGCGTTCTTAATAGGATTAGTCGAGCAGTTTCGCCCACGCTTCTACCCAAGGATTGGAAACGCTTTCCGGTTCCGGGTCTTCGCTGGCGTCGATGGTGAGCATCTCGCCGATACGTCGCGCGCCCTGTTCCTGCAGCAGCGCATCAAAAGTTTTACCGCCGCCGCAGAAATTGGCGTAGGTGCTATCGCCAAGCGCGATAATGCCGTAGCGCAGATGCGGCTGATACATATCTTTAATGCCTTCATACAGCGGAACGATACTGTCCGGCAGATCGCCCTGCCCGGTGGTCGACGTCACGACCAGCACGTACTTGCCGGTATAGGATTCCCAGTCTTTCACTTCCGGGTCCTCAAATACCGTCGCTTTATGCCCCAGCCCGCTCAGAATGGCTTCCGCCTCCTCGGCGACCAACAGCGAGTTTCCGTACATTGTGCCGACAAAAATTCCGACTTCTGCCATAGTGATTATCTCCCTGGATTATCCGCGATACTCTCATCCTGACCGCTGTCGTCGGCAAACTCAACCCTTTCATTTAACGGGAGAAGCCCGCGCCAGCCAAACTGCGACAGCGCGCGCATCCAGACGTCATCCAGACCCGCGCGAATCGTTAGCGGCTCGCCGGTAAAGGGATGCGTTAATGACAGCTGGCTGGCGTGCAGCATCAGACGATTGCAGCCGAAATGTTCAGCGGCGCTGCGGTTTTGCCGTAGATCGCCATGTTTGCTGTCGCCGAGGATCGGATGGCGCAGATGGGCCAAATGACGACGCAGCTGATGTTTACGTCCGGTTTTCGGCTCCAGCTCCACCAGCCCGTAGCGGGTGGTCGGGTAACGGCCGGTGGCGACCGGCATTTCTACCGTTGCCAGGCCGCGATAGTGGGTCACCGCCGGCTGCGGGCCTTTATCCTCACGAGCGAACTTATCGGCGATTTTGTCCAGCTCTTCCACCAGCGGGTAATCCAGCACATCCTCTTCAGTCAGCCAGCCGCGAACGATGGCGTGATAACGTTTTTGCATCTGGTGTTGCTCAAACTGCTGCGCCAGCAGCCTGCCCGCCTCGCTCGATAATCCCATCAGCAGCACGCCGGAAGTCGGCCGGTCCAGACGATGAGCGGTGAAGACGTGCTGGCCGATTTGATCGCGCACGGTCTGCATCACCACCACTTTCTCATCGCGGTCCAGCCAGCTGCGGTGCACCAGCCAGCCGGAAGGCTTATTCACCGCCACCAGCCACTCGTCCTGGTAAATGATCTCCAGCATCAGGCGTCTTCATCCGCGAATAACGCATCCAGCAGCAGTAGTTCAGCCACGATAGCTTCGCGCGCCGGATGAGCTTTATCCAGCGCCATCTCGTAATAAGGCGCGACGGCGAAGTTCTGCGGCAGCGGCATACCGCTGGCGATCAGTTGATGCAGACGCGGGATCAGCACCCACTGCAGCCATTCCAGCGGTTCAAGCGTGTCCAGGCAAAACGGCTGTTCGCTGGCGAAAGCGCTGCTATCCGGCGCCTGTTCCTGCCAGTGGTTTGTTTCGCGCAGCAGCGCTTCAATGGCGTGCAGGCGATCGCGCACGCTAGCGTGAAGGGTCATGGGGAAACCTCGATGAATTGTAAACCGGGCGCAGGATAGCAAATCCGCGAGAGAAATAAAAAAAGGGAGCACTGTATAAACAGTGCTCCCGGTTCGTTTTGCAGCATTCCAGCTACATTGGTGCTCCCTGCTCGTCCTTGAAAACTTTTCCTGAGGTCTCCTGACCAAGTTCATCCTTAAACTAGCGCATCCTGCTTTCACACCACCCCGATGTGAAATAACTTATCCCTAAGTGTGTCCAGATCTTCCTGATCCACCGTTCATCCTGAGCGGCTCTCGTTCTCCATCCTGGAGGTGTCCATTACGCAATCCTGCGTTATCCTTGCTTCATCCTGAAGCCTGTCCTTGCAACGCCATCCCGGCGGGTCCTGCAGAAGAGCCATCATCCTGATGTTCTCTTCATTTCGCGACTCCCTGTCGACGTACATAGGATCACTGATTCCGCCTCTTCTTACAAGACTTACTACGACAATCTCTTAAGATTAGTGGCCAGACTAAAAGACCATATAATTATCAAATCATTTTATAACAATAAGTTAGATGTAATCCTTATGTTTAAAATTGCTGAAAATGATGACGATCTCTTACAGGTCTTGTAAGAGATCTCTCACAAACAACCAGGGTAAATGGATTACAGAAGGGGCTCAAGCTGATTCAGGAAACTCGCAAGTGAGTGAGAAAGGGTCTCTCTTTTTCGGGTTCCGAGCGTCTCTTTAATGACTTCGCCGCTCAGATTGCAGACCGAAATAACCTCCAGTTCGCTATCCAGCGTGGCGATAAACAGCGTCGGCGATAGCTTGAGGCGTTTTTGCAACACCAGGTGACCAATAAGGTTTTCCTGCACTCGCTGGAAGTCATCCGGGCTCCAGGCCTGCAATAAAGTAAGGTCCTGCGCCGCAAAGCGGGCGTGCATATCGCCAGCGAACTGAGTGGTATAATAACTATGAATTGGCTGTTGTACCACAATATCCAGCGCTCGTTCAACTCCATCGAGATGGCGTGCTAACGTAAACGGCTGCGGCTGCCAGAAAACGGCATCGTTTTCACTGGCGCTGATACAGGGAGATGGGATGCCATAAAGGTCTTCGCTACGCGGCAGGCTGGCATAACGCTGCTGCCACGCATCGCAGTAACGTTGGGTAAATGATTGCAGCGCTTCTATGGTCTGATGATCCACCGGTTTCTCTCTTCACGTTAGACAGGATACACTTGGCATATAGTGTACCCGCTTTACTATGGTGAAACATGTCTTCTTACGATAATCATCAGGCGCTGGCCGGCCTGACGCTCGGTAAATCAACGGATTACCGTGATACCTATGACGCTTCGTTGCTGCAGGGCGTGCCGCGCAGCCTGAACCGCGACCCGCTTGGCCTGCATGCCGATAATCTGCCGTTCCACGGCGCCGATATCTGGACGCTGTACGAGCTGTCGTGGCTGAATGGCAAAGGCCTGCCGCAGGTCGCCGTCGGCTACGTGGAGCTGAGCGATACCACCGTCAATCTGGTGGAATCGAAAAGCTTCAAACTGTACCTGAACAGCTTCAACCAGACCCGCTTCGCCGACTGGCAGGAAGTCCAGGCCACGCTGACCCGCGATCTCAGCGCCTGCGCCCAGGGCGAGGTCAAGGTTTCGCTGTACCGCCTGGATGAGCTGGAAGGGCAACCGATCGCTCATCTGCACGGCGCCTGCATCGACGATCAGGATATCGAGATTGATAACTATCAGTTCAGCGCCGACTACCTGCAGGACGCGGCCAGCGGCAAAGTCGTCGAAGAGACGCTGGTCAGCCATCTGCTGAAATCAAATTGTCTGATCACCCACCAGCCAGACTGGGGCTCGGTACAGATTCAGTATCGCGGGCCGAAAATCGATCGCGAAAAACTGCTGCGCTATCTGGTGTCGTTCCGCCATCACAATGAGTTCCACGAACAGTGCGTCGAACGCATCTTTAATGATGTGCTGCGTTTCTGCCGTCCGGAATCGCTTTCCGTGTACGCTCGCTACACCCGCCGCGGCGGCCTGGATATTAATCCGTGGCGCAGCAACGGTGAATTCGTGCCGGCAACCGGCCGTCTGGCGCGGCAATAAGCGAAATTTTTCACACTTTGCGTGCGTTAACGCGTACGCAAGGTTGTGGAAAGACTACGGCCAGGGCTATTGTAATCACAGGAAGACGATAATCGTCCTGTAAGGAGTTCACTTGATTACACACGTTAGCCCGCTTGGTTCAATGGATATGCTGTCACAGCTGGAAGTGGATATGCTTAAACGCACCGCCAGTAGTGACCTGTATCAACTCTTTCGCAACTGCTCGCTTGCTGTGCTCAACTCGGGGAGCCTGACCGATAACAGCAAGGAGCTACTGTCTCGTTTTGAAAACTTCGATATTAACGTGCTGCGCCGCGAACGCGGCGTGAAGCTGGAACTGATCAACCCGCCGGAAGACGCTTTCGTCGATGGCCGTATTATCCGTTCCCTGCAGGCCAACCTGTTTGCCGTGCTGCGCGATATCCTGTTCGTCTACGGGCAGATCCACAACACCGTCCGCTTTCCGAATCTCGATCTCGAAAGCTCAATTCACATCACCAACCTGGTGTTCTCGATTCTGCGTAACGCCCGCGCGCTACACGTCGGCGAAGCGCCGAATATGATTGTCTGCTGGGGCGGCCACTCTATTAATGAAAATGAGTACCTGTACGCGCGCCGCGTCGGAACCCAGCTTGGCCTGCGCGAACTGAATATCTGCACCGGCTGCGGGCCAGGCGCCATGGAAGCGCCAATGAAAGGCGCCGCCGTCGGCCACGCCCAGCAGCGCTATAAAGACAGCCGCTTTATCGGCATGACCGAACCTTCCATTATCGCCGCTGAGCCGCCAAACCCGCTGGTCAACGAACTGATCATCATGCCGGATATCGAAAAGCGTCTCGAAGCGTTCGTACGCATCGCCCACGGTATTATCATCTTCCCGGGCGGCGTGGGTACTGCGGAAGAGCTGCTTTATCTGCTGGGCATCCTGATGCATCCGGATAACAAGTCGCAGGTGCTGCCGCTTATCCTCACCGGGCCGAAAGAGAGCGCCGACTACTTCCGCGTGCTGGATGAGTTCATCGTTCATACCCTCGGCGAATCGGCTCGCCGCCACTACCGCATTATTATCGACGATGCCGCTGAAGTGGCGCGCCAGATGAAAAAAGCGATGCCATTGGTCAAAGAGAGCCGCCGCGAAACCGACGACGCCTATAGCTTCAACTGGTCGATTCGTATCTCGCCGGACCTGCAGATGCCGTTTGAGCCAACGCACGACAATATGGCCAATCTCAAACTTTATCCGGACCAACCGGTGGAAGTACTGGCCGCCGACCTGCGCCGCGCCTTCTCCGGTATTGTCGCCGGCAACGTGAAAGAAGTCGGTATTCAGGCTATCGAGAAATATGGCCCTTACAAGCTGCATGGCGATCCGGAAATGATGCGCCGCATGGACGATCTGCTGCAGGGCTTCGTTGCCCAGCACCGCATGAAGCTTCCGGGCGGCAGCGCCTACATTCCGTGCTACGAAATCTGCTCCTGATAATGTAATACCTCTCCCGGGCGGCGGTCGATCCCCTGCCCGGGCACTCCCGCCCGTAATTTCCAGTTAATTAATTTTTCTAATTAATGATTCGTAGAGTTTCCACATAGCCAATCGTTTGCGTTTCCAAAAAGAGCAATAAAATTCACCATAAAAATAACATTATGGCGAAAAAACGTCGTTTACATCACTTTTTTGCAGCAAAAACCTCGTTATTTGGTAACAGAGCTTTTATCTCATGTGCTGCAAATGATAGCCTTCGCGCCACATTTATCTGGCTGATCACCATAAACAGACTGTTGGGCTAAAAACGTTCAGGTTTAAAGTGGATTATTGCATTTGGGATCCCGATCACTGATGTATTTTCCATATAAATGTATCTTGCCGCCCAATTGTTACGGAGAAAATTTCTAAAAAACCGTAAAGCAGCGAATTTCATATTATTTAATCGTTTTTATTTACTAGATTTTGTTGATTCCTCCAGGAGATACAGATGGAAACCACACAAACCAGCACTATCGTTTCGGGTGAAACCCGCAGCGGATGGCGCAAAACGGATACCATGTGGATGCTGGGCCTGTACGGCACGGCGATCGGCGCGGGCGTTTTGTTCCTGCCAATCAACGCCGGCGTCGGCGGTATGATCCCACTGATTATCATGGCGATTCTGGCCTTCCCGATGACCTTCTTCGCACACCGCGGTATGACCCGCTTCGTGCTTTCCGGTAAAAACCCGGGCGAAGACATCACTGAAGTCGTTGAAGAACACTTTGGCGTGGGCGCAGGTAAACTGATTACTCTGCTCTACTTCTTCGCAATCTACCCGATCCTGCTGGTTTATAGCGTGGCGATCACCAACACCGTCGAAAGCTTCATGGCGCACCAGCTGCACATAACGCCGCCGCCGCGCGCCATTCTGTCGCTGATCCTGATTGTCGGCATGATGACCATCGTTCGTTTCGGCGAGCAGATGATCGTTAAGGCAATGAGCATCCTGGTGTTCCCGTTCGTTATCGCGCTGATGATCCTGGCTCTGTACCTGATCCCGCAGTGGAACGGCGCGGCGCTGGAAACCCTGTCGCTGAGCAGCGCGTCAACAACCGGTAACGGTCTGCTGATGACCCTGTGGCTGGCGATCCCGGTGATGGTCTTCTCCTTTAACCACTCGCCGATCATCTCCTCCTTCGCGGTAGCGAAGCGTGAAGAATACGGCGAAGGCGCAGAGAAGAAATGCTCCAGCATCCTGGCGCGCGCTCACATCATGATGGTGCTGACCGTTATGTTCTTCGTCTTCAGCTGCGTACTGAGCCTGTCTCCGGCAGACCTGGCGGCGGCGAAAGAGCAGAACATCTCGATTCTGTCTTACCTGGCGAACCACTTTAACGCACCGGTTATCGCCTGGATGGCGCCGATCATCGCGATGATCGCTATCACCAAATCCTTCCTCGGCCACTACCTGGGCGCTCGTGAAGGTTTCAACGGCATGGTGATTAAGTCTCTGCGCGGCAAAGGCAAAACCATCGAAATCAACAAACTGAACAAGCTGACCGCGCTGTTTATGCTGGTCACCACCTGGATTGTGGCAACGCTGAACCCGAGCATCCTCGGCATGATTGAGACCCTGGGCGGTCCGATTATCGCGATGATCCTGTTCCTGATGCCGATGTACGCAATCCAGAAAGTTCCGGCCATGCGCAAATACAGCGGCCACATCAGCAACGTCTTCGTTGTGATTATGGGCCTGATTGCCATCTCCGCGATTTTCTACTCTCTGTTCAGCTAATTCTTTTAAGACCTCCCCTCGCGCCGCTTAACGGCGGCGCGCTTTCCGACAGTACTGGAATACATCATGATCAGCGTATTCGATATTTTCAAAATCGGCATTGGCCCATCCAGCTCCCATACCGTTGGACCGATGAAAGCGGGCAAACAATTCACTGACGACCTGATTGCGCGCGGCCTGCTGGCTGACGTCAGCAAAGTCGTCGTTGACGTTTACGGCTCTCTCTCCCTGACCGGTAAAGGCCACCATACCGATATCGCCATTATCATGGGGCTGGCCGGCAATCTGCCGGATACCGTCGACATCGACGCGATCCCGGGCTTTATCCAGGACGTTAATACCCACGGCCGCCTGCTGCTGGCGAACGGCCAGCACGAAGTCGAGTTCCCTGTCGACCAGTGCATGAATTTCCATGCCGACAACCTGTCTCTGCATGAGAACGGCATGCGCATTACCGCGCTGGGCGGCGACAAGGTGCTCTACAGCCAGACCTACTACTCCATCGGCGGCGGCTTTATCGTCGATGAAGAGCACTTCGGCCTGACCACCGAAGCGCCGGTTGCTGTACCTTATCCGTACAAAAACGCCGCCGATCTGCAGAAACACTGCAATGAAACCGGCCTGTCGCTCTCCGGGCTGATGATGCAGAACGAGCTGGCGCTGCACAGCAAAGAAGAGCTGGAACAGCACTTCGCCGCGGTATGGGAAGTGATGAGCGCCGGTATTGAGCGCGGTATCACCACTGAAGGCGTGCTCCCGGGCAAACTGCGCGTTCCGCGCCGCGCCGCCGCCCTGCGCCGTATGCTGGTGAGCCAGGACAATACCAACAGCGACCCAATGGCGGTAGTGGACTGGATCAACATGTTCGCGCTGGCGGTAAACGAAGAGAACGCCGCCGGCGGGCGTGTCGTCACCGCGCCAACTAACGGCGCCTGCGGTATCGTTCCGGCGGTACTGGCCTACTACGACAAGTTTATCCGCAAGGTGAACGCTAACTCTCTGGCCCGCTATATGCTGGTCGCCAGCGCCATTGGTTCGCTGTATAAGATGAACGCCTCTATCTCCGGCGCCGAAGTTGGCTGCCAGGGCGAAGTCGGCGTGGCCTGCTCGATGGCGGCGGCCGGTCTGGCGGAGCTGCTGGGCGCTAGCCCGGCCCAGGTGTGCATCGCCGCGGAAATCGGTATGGAACATAACCTCGGCCTGACCTGCGACCCGGTTGCCGGCCAGGTGCAGGTACCGTGCATCGAGCGTAACGCTATCGCGGCGGTCAAAGCGGTTAACGCCGCGCGTATGGCCCTGCGCCGTACCAGCGAACCGCGCGTGTGCCTCGATAAGGTTATCGAGACCATGTATGAAACGGGCAAAGATATGAACGCCAAGTACCGCGAAACCTCTCGCGGCGGCCTGGCGATGAAAATCGTCGCCTGCGATTAACGCCTCTGGCCCGGCACGCTTCGGCATGTCGGGCCAACTCTCCTCCAGCCCTGGCTCATTCTGCGAGCCTGCTTCCCGAACTTCGCTCTACCAATAGCCTCGTATTGCCACCGATGTTACCCTTATAGCCTGAGAACAAAGGGAGATATCTTGTGGCTGTTCATCTGTTAATTGTCGACGCGCTCAACCTGATCCGCCGTATTCATGCGGTGCAGGGTTCCCCCTGCGCGGATACCTGCCTGCACGCCCTTGAACAGCTTATCGTCCACAGCCTGCCGACGCATGCCGTGGCGGTGTTCGACGATGAAGACCGCGCTCACGGCTGGCGCCACCAGCGGCTGCCGGAATATAAAGCCGGGCGCGCGCCGATGCCGGAAACGCTGGAAGCGGAAATGCCGGCGCTGCGGGCGGCTTTTGAACAGCGCGGAATACGCTGCTGGGCGCTGCCCGGCAGCGAAGCGGACGATCTGGCGGCCACGCTCGCCGTTAAAGTTGCCCAGGCCGGGCATCAGGCTACCATTGTCTCGACCGATAAAGGCTACTGTCAGCTGCTGTCGCCGACCATTCGCATCCGCGATTATTTCCAGAAACGCTGGCTGGATGCGCCGTTTATCGCCAATGAATTCGGCGTGACGCCGGAGCAACTGCCGGACTACTGGGGTCTGGCGGGGATTAGCAGTTCGAAAGTACCGGGCGTTGCCGGAATTGGGCCGAAAAGCGCGGCGCAGCTGTTAACGGATTATCAGGATTTAGAAGGCATCTACGCGCGGCTTGCGGATGTGCCGGAGAAGTGGCGTAAGAAGCTTGAAGAGCATAAAGAGATGGCGTTTACCTGCCGGGAAATCGCCCGCCTGCAAACGGACTTACAGCTCGATGGCAACCTGCAACAGCTTAGGTTGCCATCCGCGTGATCCCGGCCGTGCTGATGCGTGACCGGGGCTGCTGAGCGCTGATTAGCGCTCGTCGCGGCGGCCGCCGACCGCCGCCCACAGGCGACGCACGTGCACGGTCACTTCTTCACGATCGTGATACAGCTGACGGGCCTGAATCTGCGCGTTAATACCGTGCTCATCAAGCTGCGCCTGGATATAGGCCAGGTTTTGCGACACCTCTTCATAGCGCTTTTTCATCGGCAGCTTGAGATTAAAAATGGTCTCACGGCACCAGCCGTTCACCAGCCACTGGGCCATTAACGCCGCCACTTTCGCCGGTTTCTCAACCATGTCGCACACCATCCACGAGATGTTGTTGCGGTTCGGACGATAGCGGAAGCCATCTTCACGTAGCCAGGTCACCTGTCCGGTATCCATCAGGCTCTGCGCCATCGGGCCGTTATCGACCGAAGAGACCCACATGTTGCGCTTCACCAGCTGATAGGTCCAGCCGCCCGGGCAGGCGCCGAGATCCACCGCGTACATGCCATTCGCCAGACGCTCGTCCCACTCATCCGCCGGAATGAAGACGTGAAATGCCTCTTCCAGCTTCAGCGTCGAACGGCTCGGCGCATCGGAAGGGAACTTCAGGCGCGGGATCCCCATATAAAACGGCGAGTTGTTATTGCTAAAGGAGTAGCCGGTATAGCAACAGCCGGGTGCGATAAAGAACACGTGCACCACCGGACGCTTAGGCGTTTCATAGTTAGTCAGCACGCCAGCTTCACGCAGCGCCGCGCGCAGCGGCACCGTGAACTTGCGGCAGAACTTCATCAGCTCTTTGCTTTCGTTGGTATCCGCGACCTCAACGCGCAGATCGCCGCCCTTTTCCACCACGCCCTGCAGCATGCCGACGATCGGCGTGATGCGGTCTTCCGGCGGCAGGTCGCGCAGCAGTTCGCCAACGACGAACATCTGACGCGCGAAAATCAGCGAGCTAAACGGCAGATCGCGCACCAGCTTCTCGCCGTCGCCCTGTTGATAGCACTCAAAAATCACATAGCCGGAGTCGTCTTTGACCCGGGCAAAACCGAATACCTCAAGGCGGGCTGCCTTATCGGTAATTTCTGCTGCGCACTCTTTCTCAAACCCGGGGCGACAATAGAGGACAACCTTATTCATGAACAACGCCCTTACGTTTCAGACGAATTGCACCAATTAACATTAATACCCAACCGGCAAGGAAGCAGACGCCGCCTACCGGGGTAACGAACGCCCACAGGCGTAAATGCGACAGCGCCAGGCAATATAAGCTGCCGCTGAACAACACGGTTCCCAGCGCCAAAAACACGCTGCTCCAGTAAAACCAGATGCTTATCCGCCGCTGCATGGCGACAGACAGGCCTAAAATCGCCAGCGTATGAAACGCCTGATACTCAAGGCCGGTGTGGATCCAGGCCATTTCGGCCGCACCCAGCGATTTACTTAATACGTGTGCGCCAAAGGCGCCCAGAGCCACAAAGATAAAGCCGCTGATGGCGGCAAAAATCAGCATAAAACGGCTGGTCATGTTGATACCCTACAAAGTCAGTTAACGCCTGGTCATCAGGCCGTTATTGTTCGTAACGAAAGCGGAATTTTTCTTGTTCGCTCGCCGCCTTCGCTAAAATCCACTGGCGGAAAGCGGCTATTTTACCCAGTTCAGCCTGACTGTCATGACAAACAAGGTAAAACGCGTTCTTACTGACCAGAACATCATTAAACGGGCAGACCAAACGGCCTGCTTCAATTTCGGACTGGGCCATAACGTTATTGGCCAGTGCGACGCCTTGTCCATGGATTGCCGCCTGCAGCACCATCGCGCTGTGGCTGAATATCGGTCCCTGTTGCACATTGATATGATTTAGACCCAGTTGCCGGGTATAAGTTTGCCAGTCGCGGCGAGAGGCATCATGTAACAGCGTATGTTGCGCCAGATCGGCAGGCGTTTTCAACGCTTTGTCGCCGGTTAACAGCAATGGCGAACAAACCGGCAGTAAATATTCGGCGTACAGTTTTTCAACACGCAACCCCGGCCAATTGCCGCGGCCATAGAAAATCGCCACGTCGACGTCGTCGGCCAGTTTATCTTCCTGACGGTCCACCGCCTGGATCCGCACGTCGATCCCCGGATAAGCTGAGTTAAAGCTTGAGAGTCGCGGCACCAGCCACTGAATGGCGAAACTGGGCAATAAACTAACAGTTAGCGCCCCTTTCGCGCTGCGCGCCTGCAGTTTACGCGTCGCTTCGGTGAGCTGCGAAAAAATCTCTTTAATATCCTGAAAATAGCTTTGCCCCTCTTCCGTTAACAGCAGAGAGCGATTGCGTCGACGAAACAGCTTCAGGCCCAGAAAGTCCTCTAGTGACTTGATTTGGTGACTTACTGCGGCCTGCGTCACAAAAAGCTCATCGGCTGCGCGAGTGAAGCTCAGATGACGTGCGGCTGCATCAAAAACACGTAATGCATTCAGAGGTGGTAATCGCTTCGACATGGTTATTCTGACTGAGATGTTAACGGGTTTTAACAAATAGGAAACAACAGTTAACCTATTAGTTTTTTTTATCTGAGCCATTATAAATTGTCCGTTGAGGTTCTACCAGCAAATACCTATAGTGGCGGCACTTCCTGAGCCGGAACGAAAAGCTTTTTTTGGAATGCGTGTTCCAACAAGCTTTTGGCTTACGGTTGTGATGTTGTGTTGTTGTGTTTGCAATTGGTCTGGGTTTGCAGACCATGGTAGCAAGGCTACCTTTTCACTTCCTGTACATTTACCCTGTCTGTCCATAGTGATTTAATGTAGCACCGCAATGCGCGGTGCTTTTTTTTGCCGAAAAATCACCGTTCTCCCCGCCTCCTCGCTATCACCAGCCTTGCCCTAATGGGGAATTTGCGCGACGATCGTGATATCGATATGAGGAATTCCATGAACGCATTCAATCCCGCCCACTTCCGCGCCCAGTTTCCAGCCCTGGCGGATGCCGGCGTCTATCTGGATAGCGCGGCGACGGCGCTAAAACCGCTGGCCGTAATCGATGCCAGCGACCAGTTTTATCGCCTGAGCGCCGGCAACGTCCACCGCAGCCAGTTTGCCGCCGCCCAGCGTCTTACCGAGCGCTACGAGGCGGCGCGCGAACGCGTCGCAGGCTGGCTTAACGCCCCTTCCGGCAAAGATATCGTCTGGACCCGCGGCACCACCGAAGCTATCAATATGGTCGCGCAGAGCTACGTGCGCCCGCGCCTGCATCCTGGTGATGAAATAATCGTCAGCGAAGCCGAACACCACGCCAACCTGGTACCGTGGCTGATGGTTGCCGAACAAACCGGCGCGCGGGTGGTCAAGCTGCCGCTGGGCGCCGATCGTCTGCCGGATATCGCGCAACTCCCTTCGCTTATCTCTTCACGCAGCCGGGTGCTGGCGATTGGCCAGATGTCTAACGTCACCGGCGGCTGCCCCGACCTGCAGCGTGCCATTGCTCTCGCCCATCAGGCGGGAATGATAGTGATGGTTGACGGCGCGCAGGGCGCGGTGCACTTCCCGGCCGACGTGCAGGCGCTGGATATCGATTTTTATGCCTTCTCCGCCCACAAGCTGTATGGACCAACGGGTATTGGCGCGCTATACGGCAAAAGCGACCTGCTGGCGGAAATGTCGCCATGGCTCGGCGGCGGCAAAATGATTACTGAAGTCTCATTCGATGGTTTTAAAACCCAGCCCGCCCCCTGGCGGCTTGAAGCCGGGACGCCCAACGTCGCCGGCGTTATCGGCCTCAGCGCCGCGCTGGAATGGCTGCAGGAAATCGATCTTGCACAGGCGGAAAACTGGAGCCGTAGCCTGGCGACGCTTGCGGAAGACGAGCTGGCAAAGCGGCCCGGTTTTCGTTCGTTCCGCTGTCAAGATTCGAGCCTGCTGGCCTTTGATTTCAAGGGCGTACACCATAGCGATATGGTTACGCTGCTGGCGGAGTCCGGCATTGCGCTGCGCGCCGGGCAGCATTGCGCGCAACCGCTGCTGGCGGCATTAGGCGTCAGCGGTACGCTGCGCGCCTCATTCGCGCCGTACAATACGCAAGATGATGTTTATGCGCTGATGCACGCTATCGACCGCGCGCTGGAAATACTGGTGGATTAATGATGACCTCGCAACCTTTAAGCGCCGCGCTCAACGAAGCGACGCTGCGCCAGACCTTCGCCCCGCTGACCCAGTGGGAAGATAAGTACCGCCAGTTGATTTTAGTGGGTAAGAAACTGCCGCCATTAACGGACGCCCAGCGGACGCAGGCGAAAGAGATTGCCGGCTGCGAAAACCGCGTCTGGCTCGGGTATCAGGTTGATGCCGAGGGCAAGATGCACTTCTTTGGCGATAGCGAAGGGCGTATTGTGCGCGGCCTGCTGGCGGTGCTGTTAGCCGCCTGCGAAGGAAAAAGCGCCGCTGAGATTTTAGCGAAAGATCCGTTGGCGCTATTCGATGAGCTGGGTTTGCGCGGGCAGCTTAGCGCTTCGCGCAGCCAGGGGCTGCAGGCGCTAAGCGACGCGGTGCTCGCCGCCGCCCGCGAGGGCTAATTCAAACGCCGTCTTCCCGGCTTGCGCTACGCTGAGCCGGGCTACGTTTCTGCGCCGTCCGGAAAAAGTCCCTCAGGCTATCCCCCTTGACGCTGCGCTTTCGCCAACATCTTCTTCAACGCATGGGATACGGCGACAAAACCAAAAGTCGCCGTCACCATGGTCGCCGCGCCAAAACCGGAGGCGCAATCCATCCGCTTCGGCCCTTCCGCCGTGCTTTTCATTGCGCAGACGCTGCCATCCGCCTGCGGGTAGACCAACGCTTCGGTCGAGAAGACGCAATCGATGCCCAGCTTTCCTTTACTATTCTTCACTACGCCGAACTGGCTTTTCAGCCGTTCACGCAGTTTCGCCGCCAGCGGATCCTGAATAGTTTTCGCCAAATCAGCCACCTGGATCTGCGTCGGATCGATTTGACCGCCGGCTCCGCCGGTCGTCACCAACGGCACTTTATAACGACGGCACCAGGCGATCAGCGCCGCTTTTGGCCTGACGCTATCGATAGCGTCGATAACATAGCTAAAGCCCGCTCCCAGGTATTCCGCCACGTTCTCCGGCGTGATGAAATCATCTATCACCGTAACCCGGCACTCCGGGTTAATCAGACGTATACGCTCGGCCATCACTTCCGCTTTCGCCAGCCCAACGTTACCGCCAAGGGCGTGGATTTGGCGATTGGTATTGGTGACGCAAACATCATCCATATCAATCAGCGTAATCGCGCCAATCCCGGTTCGCGCCAGCGCTTCCGCCGCCCATGAACCGACGCCGCCGATGCCGACCACGCAGACATGCGCCTCGGCAAAACACTGCAGCGCCTTTTCGCCATATAAACGCGCCGTGCCGCCAAACCGCTGGCGCCAGGCATCGCTGATTACTACAGACATAAAACCTCAGAATAAAGTAGAGACCCCGGATCCGGCGCGTTACGCGGATCCGGGTTAGAAACATACGGACGTTTAAACGTTAACCGCTAAAGACGCTACCGGCGCCTGGCGCGTTTTTCAGCACCCACACGCGGCCATAGTGGTTATACCAACCGGCGCGATGACCGGCATCCGGGCCAATGCCCTGGTAGATATCGAAGTGCTGGCCTTTAATCGCCCCGCCGACATCCAGCGCCACCATCAGGCGTAGCTCGTACTGACCGTTAAACTTACCGTTATTATCCAGCAGAGGCACCTCGGCCAGCAAGGTGGTTCCCGGCGGAATAATCGAACGGTCAGAGGCGACCGACGCGCGGCCAATCAACGGTACCGCGCTGGCCCCTTTCACCGGCGCGTAGGACTGCGGTTTAAAGAAGACGAAAGATGGGTTCTGTTCCAGCAGCTCGCGGACTTCCGCTTCGCTATGCTTTTCGCCCCATTCACGGATCGCCTGCATCGACATATCTTCCCGCTTCACTTCGCCGCGGTCGATAAGCACTTTACCGATACTACGGTAAGGCCAGCCGTTTTTCCCGGCGTAGCTGAAGAAGTTAAGCGGCGAACCGTCGCCGAAATCGATATAGCCGCTGCCCTGAACGTCCATGATGAAGTTATCCATCAGCGAGTTGCTGTACGCCAGCACGTAGTTATCGCTGAGCGCTCCGGCATAGATGCTGGCGCGGGAAGGCAGCTTGCCGTTTTTCGGCGGCATACGGTAAATAGGATACTGGAACTCGCCCTGGCGAGTGTGGCGGGCCTGTACGACCGGGGTGTAGTAGCCGGTAAACTGCACGTTGCCGTAGTTATCAGCCCCCTGCATCTGCCAGGCATCAATACCAAACTGGCGTAACGTGCGGGTATCGCCGCCGGAACGCAGCCACTCCTGAATCGCGTTATAAACGCTGCTCTGGCTGTTATAGAGACGCGGAGAGGCGCTACGAATCTGACCAACCTGCTGGGAGAAGTCGCCGGCGTTAATCGGCGCGCCTACCGCATCAGGTTGGTTTACCAATGAAAACGGCTGGGTAAACTTGCCATCACTATATTGCTGACCGCGATCGGTCGGTTTCGAGGAACAGGCGGCGAGCATCGCCAACATCGCCCCCGTCGCTACATATTTTGCCCAACGTCCTTTCATGGTATCTCTTCTTTATTGCTGCTAAGCCTTAGTGCGTGATGAAGATAACAAACCCATGCGGCTAATGAAATGCGCGAAAGCGAGCTGCAGCCAAAATTGTGTAAAAATCCGCCCATCGCTGTCTACTTAGTCGCCATTTTTTACAAAATTGACGATTTCTACGAAAAAAGGTTGCATCAGAACGCTAGCGGAGTATAGTGCGCTTCCACGGACGCGGGGTGGAGCAGCCTGGTAGCTCGTCGGGCTCATAACCCGAAGGTCGTCGGTTCAAATCCGGCCCCCGCAACCAATTAAAATCTGAAGTAAATCTACTTGATGGAAGAGTAGACGCGGACGCGGGGTGGAGCAGCCTGGTAGCTCGTCGGGCTCATAACCCGAAGGTCGTCGGTTCAAATCCGGCCCCCGCAACCAATTACAATCAGAAGCAAATTTACTCGATGGAAGAGTAAATACGGACGCGGGGTGGAGCAGCCTGGTAGCTCGTCGGGCTCATAACCCGAAGGTCGTCGGTTCAAATCCGGCCCCCGCAACCAACACAATGAACACCCTCAAGGGTGTTTTTTTGTTTCTGTCGTCCGTAGATACCGCTACAAAAAAAGCGCCCGAAGGCGCTATTTTTTTATCCGCGTCTGGCCAACGTCGCCCCATCGGCAAAGTAGGCTTTGATCCCCGCCAGAATCGACTCCGCCACTTCCTGCTGGAATTTCGCGGTCTTCAGTTTACGCTCTTCTTCAACGTTACTGATAAAGGCCGTTTCGACCAGAATCGAAGGAATATCCGGCGCTTTCAGTACCGCAAAGCCCGCCTGCTCCACCTGATTTTTATGCAGCTTATTAATATTGCCCATTTTTTGCAGCACCGCTTTACCAAATTTCAGGCTGTCGGCGATGGTCAGGGACTGCACCATATCGAACATGGTGTGGTCAACGTAACGATCGCCGCTCTTGCTGACCCCGCCGATTAAGTCCGAGGCGTTCTGCGTTTGCGCGAGGTATTTTGCGGCGGTACTGGTAGCGCCCTTGGTCGAGAGCGCGAACACCGAAGAGCCGCTCGGCTGACGGCTGGTAAAGGCGTCGGCGTGAATCGAAACGAACAGGTCGGCACGCTGCTTCTGCGCCTTGGCGACGCGCACCTTCAAGGGAATAAACACGTCTTCGTTACGGGTCATAAAGACCTTCATATTGCCTTCACGCTCAATGAGCGCGCGCAATCGACGGGCAATCTGCAGCACCACGTCTTTCTCACGGGTACGGTATTTACCAATCGCGCCGGAGTCTTCACCGCCATGGCCGGGATCGAGCATGATAACGATAGGACGATCGCGCCCGGCTTTCCCCGGCTGCGGCCCGCTCTCTGCCGGCGGTACCTGACGTTCCAGATCGCCTTTGTTGTAATCTTCCAGCAGCGCCAGCAGCGGATCCTGCACATCGGTGGCCGTAGAGGGATAAAGATCCATCACCAGACGCTCTTTAAAACCGGCGACCGGCGCCAGCGCAAACAGCTGCGGCTTGACGTTTTGTTTCAGTTCAAACACCATCCGCACGGTTTGCGGGTCGAACTGGCCCACGCGCGCGGATTTAATATACGGGTCGTCGTCGCGAATCTGCCCGCCCATCCCTTTCAGGACCGAGTTCAGGTTAACGCCTTCAATATCAACCACCACTCGCTCAGGATTGCTTAACGCAAACTGCCGATATTTCAGTACATGATTGGATTCCACCGTGACGCGGGTGTAGGTCGACGACGGCCAGATACGCACCGCGACAACCTGCGCGGCGGCGGCCAAACCGACCGGACTCACACTCATTAACCACATGGCGCCCGCCCCTTGTAAAAAACGACGGCGGCTTAATCCCGACTTGTATCCCGACATGCCACTCCCAAGCAAAAAAACGCGTTTGAAGCCAAAATGAACAGATTGACCGGAAACTTTAACCAAAGCCGCATAACCTGTCATCTATAAAAGGGTAAACAAACTTTGACACCCAAGGTTTTGTCACAATGTTTTCGCAAATTAGTGACAAATTAGGGGTTGCGCCACGAAGCAAAACAGAATAAAAATACACTTATTACGAATAATCATGCATTGAGGGTTTGTCATGGTGAAGGAGCGTCGCACTGAACTGGTCGAGGGATTCCGCCATTCTGTTCCCTATATAAACGCGCACCGGGGAAAAACGTTTGTCATCATGCTGGGCGGAGAAGCCATCGAGCATGATAACTTTTCCAGCATAGTCAATGACATTGGCTTATTGCATAGCCTCGGTATTCGCCTGGTAGTGGTTTATGGCGCGCGCCCGCAAATTGACGCTAATCTCGCGGAACACCACCACGAGCCGGTTTACCACAAGCAAACCCGCGTCACCGACGCCAAAACCCTTGAGCTGGTGAAGCAGGCCGCCGGTATGCTGCAGTTAGAAATTACCGCCCGCCTGTCGATGAGCCTCGGCAATACGCCCCTGCAGGGGGCGCATATCAACGTGGTGAGCGGCAATTTTATTATCGCTCAACCTCTTGGGGTCGATGATGGCGTGGATTACTGCCACAGCGGCCGTATTCGCCGCATCGACGAAGAAGCCATTCATCGCCAACTGGACAGCGGCGCAATCGTGCTCATGGGCCCGGTCGCGGTATCCGTCACCGGCGAGAGCTTCAACCTCACTTCTGAAGAGATAGCCACCCAGCTGGCGGTAAAGCTGAAAGCTGAAAAGATGATCGGCTTCTGCTCGTCGCAGGGGGTCTACGACCAGCATGGCGAGATCGTTTCCGAACTGTTCCCTAACGAGGCGCAGGCGCGGGTAGAGGAGCTGGAAGCGGAAGAAGACTATAATTCCGGTACCGTACGCTTCCTGCGCGGGGCGGTGAAAGCCTGCCGCAGCGGGGTGCGTCGCTGCCATTTAATTAGCTATCAGGAAGATGGCGCGCTGCTGCAGGAACTGTTCTCACGTGACGGTATCGGTACGCAGATCGTCATGGAAAGCGCCGAGCAGATCCGCCGGGCAACCATTAACGATATCGGCGGCATCCTCGATCTTATCAGCCCGCTGGAGCAGCAAGGCATTCTGGTGCGCCGCTCGCGCGAACAACTGGAAATGGAGATAGATAAATTCACCATCATCCAGCGCGATAACACCACCATCGCCTGCGCCGCGCTCTATCCATTCCCGGAAGAGAAAATTGGCGAAATGGCCTGCGTAGCGGTGCATCCGGATTACCGTAGTTCGTCACGCGGCGAGGTACTGCTGAGCCGGATCGCCGCCCAGGCGAAGCTGATGGGGCTCAGCAAGCTATTTGTATTGACCACCCGTAGTATTCACTGGTTCCAGGAACGCGGCTTCACCCCGGTGGATATTGATTTGCTGCCGGAGAGTAAAAAACAGATGTACAACTATCAGCGCCGTTCGAAGGTATTGATGGCAGACCTGGGCTGACGGATCCCCCGGATAGCGGCTTGCGCCTTATCCGGGCTACGGTTCGGTAGTCGGTTGGTAGCCCCGGTAAGCGTAAGCGCCACCGGGGGAGGATTCCCGGATAGCGGCTTACGCCTTATCCGGGCTACAGTTCGGTAGTCGGTTGGTAGCCCCGGTAAGCGTAAGCGCCACCGGGGGAGGATTCCCGGATAGCGGCTTGCACCTTATCCGGGCACCCGATTGCAAATAGGCATATCCCACGCCTTCAGGATAGTAATTTTGTTCTATCACCGCCGCATCAGTGACAAATATTCAGCATCCGGGCTTTATTCCTGGTTTAATGCCGAGGTATATCTTTATCACTGCATCAACGCTATGCTCCTTCCTAAAGAATAAAAAAACAACACATTATTGATAAGCATGATGAATAATGCATAAATCTGATAGCTGGATTATTAATAGATCTCAGACGGTTGTTTCCATCATTGCTATATACCCATGGTTAATAATATTGATTACACATATTAAACACAGCCTCGTGCCCTACAATTTTACGGAAGATGGATTACATCTACTGGTTCCCATCACCGTATTATCTATTATTAACCTTGCGCTTTCGCTTATCACTATTGGATGCATGAGCGTTTTTACATTGCTAAAACCAAGAAAGCTAAAAATCTATTTCTGCGCAATGAATACCATGTCACCACTCTGGCTATACCTTTATATTTAACAGCAAATTACGACATATATTTATTTTGCATAGATTCAATAGCACATTAAATAAACCCGGGTAGAACGCCATAGTCAATTCTATTAGAGAGCCGTCCGAAAAATAAAGGTTAACAATGAAAAAGAAAACCAACGCAATTACTAAAAACATCAAGAAAATTACTACCGTGATTTCGATTTACCCTTGGGTCTTACTGCTTTTAACCATGATGAGCAGTGGACCAGCCTATGCTGCCTTTGCCGCAGGCCTTATGACGGTCTTTTTATTTGTTATTTTATCTATCGTCAACCTTATTATTTCAGTAGTAATTATTGTTATTGCTGATATATCAACCTCACAGACTCCAAAAAGCTATGTAACCTATTTTTTGGCCATGAACTCTATTTCTCTGCTCTGGCTGCTACTTTTATTTGCTTATTAATCAGAGGTAAAGAGCGTATTCAGCCCAGCCCGAGTCCGGCGAAGATTTCCGCCAGACAGCTCTCAGGCGTAGCATATGGGACTCAATAAGCCGTTTGTGCTGACCACCCGCTGCATTCACTGGAGCCAGGAGTACGGCTTTACACCTGTAGGTATTGATTGGCGACCGAAGCGCACACTTTCCAGGATGGATACGATGCTCCCATTCGATATACTTAGATTCTTTCCCGCACGGTCAATTTAATGGGCAATTCAGCCTGACCACAAAAGGAAATAGACTATTTATGGATAATTCTGTCAACTGGTTTACCCGTAATACCAGCATCATTGTTATTACGCTCTCTATATATCCCTGGCTGCTGCTATTCATTCTGCACCTGAATGGTACGTACAAAGGAACCGTGTTTGTACCAGCTTTCGAGGTGGCTATTTTTGCTTTCATGCTCTCTGTGTTTAACCTTATCATTTCAATTATTTTCATAACCTTCACATATATATTTTCACCCTCAGTTGCACAAAACGCCATGGGACGTTTCTTTGCCATCAATTCCGTTTCTGTCGTTTGGATAGGTTTACTTTTATATTTCATTTAATGAGGATAACCATCCCCCTTTCTTTGCGCGAATCAAAACATCTTTGCCACCTGTTCCATACTACCGCGGTGGATTATGCCTTTAATTACCGCCTATCAGCTGCCGGGTACTGAACCCGGCAGATTCAGGTTTCACTGAGCAGCGAAAATCTCCGCCAGGCCGCTGCGCCGCTCGGTCCGCGTCACGATGGCCTGCGCCAGTACCTGCTCGTCGGCATAAAGCGACAGGCGCCGTTTGGCGCGGGTTATCGCAGTATAAACCAGCTCGCGGGTTACTAGCGGTACGCTACGAGAAGGTAAGATCAGCGCCGCATGATCGAACTCCGACCCTTGCGACTTATGCACCGTCATTGCCCATGCGGTATCGTGTTCCGGCAGGCGGCTTGGCTGCACCGATTTAATGCTGCCGTCCGGCATCGGGAACCATACGCGTAGGTCGCCGTCCCGTTCCAGCGCAATGCCGATATCGCCGTTAAACAGCCCCAGCGCGCTATCGTTCCGGGAAATCATCACCGGACGGCCATCGTACCAGCGTGAATGGCGCGGTAGCGTTATCGCCCGCTTACGGTGGAGCATCTGCTCCAGCTGTTCATTCACGCCGCTTACCCCATAAGGCCCTTCACGCAGCGCGCACAGCAGCTGAAACTCGCCGAAGGCGGCAATCATCTGTTCCGGCGCGGCCTGCTCGCGGCGCAGTTGCAGATAACGGCCGTAGCCCTCCTGTGCCGCCATCAGCATCGCTTCATACTCCTCGGTAGTGCTGAGCGGCCGCAGAACGATATCGTCAAACGGCTGGCGTAACGTCGCTTTCACGTCCGCACGCGCACCGGCGTTGACCGCCCGCGCCAGGCTGCCAATGCCGGAGTGACTGCCAAAGCGGTAGCTTTTTTGCAGCAGACATAGACTATCGCGCAGCGCTCCGGCCATCTGCCCCTCGCCCGCCGGCACCGTTGCGCCAGTCAGCCGCGACAGCTCTTGCGCTCGCGCCGCGGTATAGCCGGATGTCGCCCAGGCACAGATATCGCCAAGCACCGCCCCGGCTTCCACGGAGGCAAGCTGATCGCGATCGCCAAGAAAGATCACTCGCCCGTGCTCCGGCAAAGCATCAATCAGGCGCGACATCATCGGTAGGTCGATCATGGACGCTTCATCGACCACCAGCACATCCAGATGCAGCGGATTACCAGCGTGGTAGCGCATGCGCTGACTACCGGGCTGCGCCCCCAGCAGGCGATGCAGGGTACTGGCATCGGCGGGAATCAGCGCTTTTTGCTCCTCGCTAAGCGGAAGTTTTCTTAACGCCGATCCCAGAGATTCTGTCAGGCGCGCTGCCGCTTTACCGGTCGGTGCCGCCAACCGAATTCGACAGCGCGGCGTGTCGTTAATCTGAATCAGCGCCGCCAGCAGCTTCGCGACGGTGGTGGTCTTGCCGGTGCCGGGGCCGCCGGAAATCACCGAAATGCGCCGGGTCAGCGCCACCGCCGCGGCAACTTTTTGCCAGTCGATATCGTCGGTTGCCGGAAAGAGTTCATTCAGGGTTGCCGTTAGCCGCCCTTCATCGACCTCCAGCACCCGGTTCGTCTCATTAAAGAAGCGGGCGACGGTGAGTTCATTACGCCACATGCGGTTCAGGTACAACCTGTCGCCGCATAAAATCATCGGCGTCGGTTCGTCGCCGCGGCTCACCGCTGACGAAGAAAGCAACAATTGAGGCCAGTCCTGGGGCGCGCCGGCCATCGCCAGCAACTGGTCGCGGATCTCGCCGGCCTTGCCGCTTAGCGCTTCTTCAGCGTTGAGGCGCGACAGCGGCAGACAGACATGCCCCTCGCCGGCATCCCGGCTCAGCAGCGCGGCGGCCAGCTTCACTGCCGGAGGGGCATCCTGCGCCACCATCAGCGCAAACTGTACGTCCAGCGGCCGCAGCAGACGCTGCTCGGCGGCGGCCAGCAGCAGTTCATCCATGGTCATGAGCCCACCTCCTGAGTAACACCGGCAAATAACGCATCGAGGCCGTCAATCAGCGGCTGCGCCGGGCGGGTGGTGAAGATCCCCTGCCCGCCTTCCTGCCCGTCCATACCGCGTAAAAAGAGATAAATGACGCCGCCAAAGTGCCGTTCGTAGTGATAATCGGCAATACGGTGACGCAGATAGCGATGCAGCGCCAGGCTATACAGCTGGTACTGCAGGTCATAACGATGCAGGCGCATCGCCTGGGTCATCGCCTGTTGGGTGTAAGCTTCGCGGTCTTCTCCCAGCCAGTTAGATTTGTAATCCAGCAGGTAATAGCGGCCATCGTGACGAAATACCAGATCGATAAACCCTTTCAGCATGCCGCGGACCTGGCGGAAATCGAGCGCCGGGGTATCAGCCGAGAGCGGATCATAGCGGCGGATCAGCGCGTCCAACTGCAGCGGATCCAGCGGTTGTTCAATCGGTAGATAGAAGGCCATTTCCACCTGTTTATCCCGGGCGCCCAGCTGATTCAGGGCGATTTCTGCCCCCGGCAGGCGTGTTCGCAGCACGCCGTCCAGCCATTCGCTCAACACCGGCGCCCACTCTTCGCCAAAACCGTGCAACTGTAGTTTTTGCGCCATCCAGTCAACCGGTACCGGCTGACTGAAATCGAGATCCTCAAATAGGCTATGCAGAAATGTCCCCGGCGACGCGCCGCGCGGGAACTGATGAGGCGTGAGCTGCGGCTCTTCCGCCACCTCGCCCACGCCCGCGGCGTCGATATCAAGACGCGGCAGCAGATCCTGACCTGCGCTGGAACCATGCTGCTGCAGGCCGGAATAGCTGGTCACCCGCCAGTCGTCCATAACCTGGCGTTCAAGGGTCCGCGCCGAAAGCGGCGGCAGCGCGTTTTCCGGCGCCTGCCACGGCGTCTGGTCCATGCTATCGGGAAGGCATAGCGCAATATCATCACTGCACAATGCCTGTAGTCGCGCGGTTAATCCCGCCGCGTCCATCGGCTCGCCGTCCTGCAGCAGACGGCCGAGGGCGCTATGATGAAAATCGCTGTTGCCAGGTTTATCGCTACGGCGGGTACTTAACGGCGCAACCCCGAGACTGCAGTGCCACACCGCGCGGGTCAGGGCGACGTACAACAGGCGTAAATCCTCCGCCAGGCGCTCGGCTTCCGCCAGCTCAAGGCTATTCTCCCCTTCTCCAAGGTCGAGTACCGCGGCAAAGGAATCACGGTCGTGATAAAACGCCTGATCCTGTTTACGAAAGCGCGCGATAAATGGCAGCCAGACCAGCGAATATTCCAGTCCTTTTGATTTGTGGATAGTGACGATTTGCACCAGATGCTTATCGCTCTCCAGACGCATCTGCTGGCTGGAAGCATTGCTGTCCGGTTCGGCGATATGTTGCGTCAGCCAGCGCACCAGCGCGTGCTCGCTTTCGAGCTGATTAGCTGCTTCTTGCAATAATTCGCTGATATGCAAAATATCGGTCAAACGGCGTTCGCCGCCGTGGGTCGCCAGCAGGTTTTCGGCAATATGACGCGCCCCCATCAGCGCGCGCAGCATCGGCATTACGCCGCGCTGGCGCCAGATCTGCCGGTATTCACTGAACTCCTCTACCAGCGCATCCCAGGCACGTTCATCCTGATTGAGGTTTTCGATATCCTGCGCGTTAAGGCCAAACATCGACGTTGCCAGCGCGCTGCGTAGCGTGTTTTCACGCTCTGGCGCCAGTACCGCCTGTAGAACCCACAGTAATTCCTGCGCTTCCGGGGTTTCAAAAACGCTGTCGCGGTTTGAGAGATAGACCGACGGGATTGACAAGAGCTGCAGCGCATCGCGAATAAGCGCCGCTTCGAGACGGTTACGCACCAGCACGGTGATATCGGAGGCGCGCACCGGCTCAGCGTTTTCGCCACGCCACAGCAGCGCGCGTCCCTGCTGGCCGGCGCTGAGCCAGTCGCGGATCTGCGTCGCGCATAATTGCGCCATAAAGGACTGATAATCGCCAGAACCGACGGCTTCGCCAGGCATTAACCACATGTTCATCGCCGGGATCGGCTTCTCATCAATGGTAAAGCGCAACGTCTGATTTTTAGCGGCTGGCTTCACCGGCAAGAATGGGATCTCGCGGAACATGAATGGATTATCACTCAGGCCGAACAGACGATTAACGCTCTGTACCATGCCCGGCGCCGAACGCCAGTTGGTATCCAGCGTATAGTGGGCGGCAACGTCGCCGCGCGCTTTCATATAGGTAAAAATATCGGCGCCGCGGAAGGCGTAAATCGCCTGTTTCGGGTCGCCAATTAACAGCAAAGCCGTATCCGGCTGGCGACGCCAGATGCGGCGGAAGATACGATACTGCTGCGGATCGGTATCCTGGAACTCATCGATCATCGCCACCGGGAAACGCTGGCGGATGGCGCTGGCCAACGCTTCGCCGCTGTCGCCGCGTAGCGCGTCGTCAAGACGGCTTAGCATGTCGTCAAAGCCCAGTTCGCCTCGACGCCGCTTTTCGCGGGCGACCGCTTCGCGGATCTCGACCATCGCCCTGGCGATAACCAGATCGTTTAAGGTCAGCGGTGAGGCAAGCAGCGCCTCTACCGCGCTGAATAGCGGATGCAGCGGCGGTTCGCCGCCGTCTTTGGTGCGCTCAATGAGGAACGGTTGCGAGAATTTTTCCAGCGCATCAGGCAGCTGATAACTTAGCGTTTCTTCCTGCGCCCAGGCGCTTACCTTTTCGAGCCACTTGCCCTGGTTACCGCGGTTGAACTTGCGGCGATCGAGCCCTGAGCTTTCCAGCACGTTTTCAATTTCACCCACCTGCTCCCGCCACTGCTGCTTCAGCGCATTAATACGTTCCAGGATTTGCTGATGGCGGCTTGCCAGCGTCTCTTCCGCGGGCGGCGGCGATTTTAGCTGCGGCGCTTCGCCCTGCAGCCAGCGGTCTATAGCCTTGAGCAGATCGCGCGGCCCTTTCCATTGTTCATGGATCACGGCGGCGATATCGCGCGGCAGCGGATAGCAGTGGCGACGCCAGAAGTCGGCGCAGGCCTGATAACGCAGGCGGGATTCGTCTTCGATCAGTTGCTGTTCAAACAGCATGCCGGACTCGAAGGCGTTGAGGCTCAGCATTCGCTGACAGAAACCATGGATGGTAAAGACCGCGGCCTCGTCCATTTGCCGTTCCGCCAGCAACAACGTTTGCGCCGCCTGGTTTTTATCGGCAATTTCCGCAAGCAGAGAAACGTAGAGCGGATCGCTGGCGCTTTCGCGCAGGCAGGCAATCCGCAGCTCGTGGATATTACTACGGATACGCCCGCGCAGCTCTTCCGTCGCCGCTTCGGTAAAGGTCACCACCAGCAGCTCTTCCACGCTGACCGGCCGGGGGAAAGCGGATTCGCCCCCCAGCCCCAGCAGCAGCCGGAGATATAGCGCGGCGATGGTAAAAGTTTTTCCGGTGCCCGCGGAGGCTTCTATCAGCCGCTCGCCCGTCAGGGGCAAGCGGAGTGGGTCAAGAGACTCAGCGGTTTCGGTCATTCATTCTCTCGCATCAGGGGTAAGGATTTCTGCAATGCGCTGACGCTTTCCCATACCTTGCCGCCTTCAGGGGCGGCGTATTCCGCCTTGCCGTTCTGGCTGCCGGAAACCTGGGATAACAGTGCCATGCCTTGCGGATCCACCACCGTCTGATGGAAGAAGTCGGCAAGTTTTTGCGGCGTCAGCAGTTTAATCTGAGCCACTACTTTATCACGTGAATCGAAGCGCATATTACCGCGATCGAAATCTTTGCTCAGCTTTGACGCTTCTTCGCTCAACGTTTGCGGCGCCTGCAGCATCTGGCTAATCGCCGCCTGCTGGATCTGGGCAAACTCTTCCGGCTTCATCGCCCGCAGTTTGGCTTCCGCCGTCGGGAAGAAAGCCTGGAAGCGCTGCCAGAGGAAAGCAGGCTGTTTATCGCTACTCTGTAGCAGGAAGCCCATCCCCCACTGGCGGCCAACATTCATTGAGAAGGCAAATACCGCATAGCCGAGTTGTTCTTCAGTACGTAACTGGTTGTAGAACCAGGGCTGAATAATCTGCCCCAACAGTGAACTGGCGGCCATGCTGCTGTATTCATCGACGTTTGGCGGCGCGAAAACCGCCGCCAGCGCGGAGTCGGTGCTGCTGCCTGCTTTTTCAAACATTGCCAGCTGCTTGCTGTCGATCAGCACGTCTTTGTTGCGACACCACTCGTTACCATCGGCGCCAAGCTGTTTTTGGATCTGGCGGGCCAGATCGGTGGACTGCCGGGCGCTCATGTTACCGATGACCAGCAGCTCCGGCCGCCCCCTGGCTTTCAGGTTATCGCGATAGTTAATCACCTCTTTCAGAGTGATGGACGGCAGCAGCGCGCGGCGCGTTTTGCGCTCAAAATAGGGTACCTGCGACAGCATCTGAATCGGCATAATCGCCTGGTCATAGGCTTTGCCTTTGTCCGCCGAATCCATCATCTGGGCATACCAGGACTTCGCCTGCTCAAGCTGCTCTTCGGTCGGCGTATAGCTAAAGTAGCCGTCCAGCAGCGCGGTAAAGAGCTGCGGCAGGCGCTGGGTATAGCCGTTGGCGTTAACCATCAGACCGTTGTTGGCGCCGGTCGAGAAGCTGATTCCACCTACCGCGGCCTGGTTGCTGAGCTGGTCAAGCGCAATGCCGGCCAGATAATCATTCAGCGCGAACATCACCTGCCGGCGCGCGCTGTCCATCGCCTGCGGGTTACGCAGCACCAGAGAGACGTCGGCCTTCGGTTCGCTGGCAAAGTACTGGCTGGGGGCATACACCACACGCAGCGTCGGCTCATCGACGATAAGCTCCGGATGCGGGTACGCCTTATCGCTCTTAATCAGCGTGAAATCATCCGGAATATACGGGTTCAGCGCCGGCAGCTGCAGCTTGATGGCCGCAGATTTTTGCTGCCAGTCGGCGAAGGTCTGGGGGCTAATTTTATCAACCTGGTAAGGCGCATTGACGAAATAAGCGGTTTTGTTGTGCGGCTCATTCGGGCTGATGTACCAGATACGCGCATTTTGCGGGGTCATCATCGCCAGACGGTCTTTAATCGCCTGGGCATCATAGCGGTCGGCGATATTAACCACGTCCAGTACGTGCTCTACCGGCACGCGAATCATGGTATCGGCCAGCCACTCCACATAATCCATATCGCGGTTAATCGACGGATAGCGGAAATCGAGCTCCAGCACGTGGGCTAACTCATCAAAGTAGCGCTTATCAATACCCTGAGTACGCAACAAATTCAGGTAGCTGAAGATTGCCGCGGTAACTTCATCGCGGTGCGCCAGGCCTTTATCGGTGAGAGTAGCGGAGATGGCCAGCACGCCGCTATTGCCGTTGACGGCCGGATCGGAATCCGCGCGAATCCCTTCCGCTAGCCCCTGCTTCTGCAGCCAGTCGGATAAGGTGCCGGGGCTGCGGTTGCCGATCATATAGGTCACCAGCTCATCGGTCTTGCTGCGGAACTGAGCGCTGTTGTTATCAATGCGGAACTCAACGCGCAGAACTTTGCGCGGCATCGCCGGCACGTAGTGAATCACAATGCCCTTCTGCGCATCGGTCACAACCGGTACGGTAATTTCCGGCTTGCTGATGTCGTGGTTTGGCACCCGCCCGTAGGTCGCGGCGGCAATGCTTGCCAACTCAGGCAGTGGCTTATTACTGTAGATGACCGCCTTCATCAGGTTTGCCGAGTACCAGCGGTCGCGGAAAGCGTGCAGCGCATCAAGCACCGGGCTACCAGGCTTATCGCTTAGCGTATCGAGGTTACCGCCGGAAAATTGTGAAGCCGGGTGCGCAGGGTTGATGGTTTCAGCGCTCACCTGCGCCATGCGCATCCCGTCCCGGGTGCGCGCCATGGTCAATTCGGCGTTGACCGCGTTACGTTCGCGTTCGGCATATTTTTTATCCAGCAGCGGCGCGGCAATGGCATCAGCCAGCCGATCGACGGCGCCGTTGAGCGCGTCATTTTCCACTTCAAGGTAGAACGCGGTGCGATACGGCGCGGTGCTGGCATTATGGCTGCCGCCGTGCATTTTGAGAAATTCAGCAAGGCTGTCAGGCTGCGGGTACTTCTGCGAGCCCATTAAGGTCATATGCTCGAGATAGTGCGCCAGCCCTTGATGATCGGCCGGATCCTGTAATGAACCCACCGGCACCACCAGCGCCGACAGCGATTTCACCGCCTGCGGATCGGATACCAGCAGCACGACCATGCCGTTTTGCAGGCGAATGGCCTGATATTGACGGGGATCTTTTTCGCTTTTACGAATGGTTTCCTGAATCGGTTGCCATCCGGTGTCTGCCTGACTTAACGGCGCCCAAAGGGCGACCACTACAACAAGAACTTTGAACCATAAACTGCGGGGCATTCACGGACCTCATCATTAACAAACTTCGCGCTGCATAGCATCAGCGTGGATACCCATCATCAGGCAAAACGCCATCTTCAAGGTATTTACAACATCAGTCCGTGATTCGATGCGCATAATAAATGAACAACCTTCTTCTGCGCAATTTTTATACTATTACAATTTTATTCGGACTGATGGAAACGAAATATCGGCAACAGATAACGCTGCGCCTGCGCGATAATCTCTTCATAGTACGCAGGCTCCAGAGTGCGCCACAGGCGCTGGTACCAGATATCGGCACCTTCGCCGCTCACCACCATATTACCTTCGTAGGCCTGAAGGAACTTACTGCGGGCTTTTTGTTGCGTATCGTCATCCATTAACATGACATCCTTTTCCGCGTCGTAACAGGCTTTTAGCCACGCGCCGCCGCTTTCCGGCAACAGCAGTAGCGGTTTTGACATCCCCTGCAGGTAGCCTTCTACCAGCTCATTCAGATACGTCTGCGCCTGCTCCGCCGCCAGCGGCGGGAAACGCCATTCGCCTTCCTTGCGCACGAACAAGCGACTTTCGCCGAGACCGCCGCTAGCACAATAGACAAGATGTTCCAGCCAAAGTTGCACGCCCTGAGAGACGCTCAGCAGCGACGGTCGCCAGCGTAATAGCCCATCCGGCTGTACCTGCTGTAGCCAGCCAGTGAGATTGATACCGTTGCACTGTAGGTCGATCTCCATACTTTGCGCGGGTTGACGACTGGCGATAACCCGCTCAGCCAGGTTCTGCATTTCCTGACGCTGCGCCTCCCACGCCAGTTCGCCAAACGCGCCAAAGGGCAGCTCACCCGCCGCACGGAAACGACGATACATCGCTGACGCATCCTGTTGTTCGATCAGCGTATTCAGCAACTGTTGGTTCAACTGGTAACGGCTTAGCCCTTCAAGCACGAAAGGCTCATCTTCGGGGATCTCGCTCTCTTCAGAGCGGAAATTCACCCGCAGACGCTGCTGGAAGAAAGCGCGCACCGGATGCTGCCAAAAGCGTAACAGCTGTTCGAACGGCAGCGTGTCGATATCGAGCGGCGCAAGCGGCTGGATAAATTCACTATGCGCCTCTCCCTGCTGGCTGGCGGCGGCCAGCCACTCTTTTGCATAGCTCTGATCTTCATCCGGCAGATAATTGGCGGCATCGAATGGCATACGCGTATGCAGATGGGTAATGTGCTCCTTAACGCGGCGTTCGCTGGCATCGCAGTCCAGCGCTTCATCGCCTTCAAGGCAGTGGCTCTGACCGATATAGTCCGCCAGTTCCTGTACCAGCACCGAAGGATAGCGCTCGCTGTTATCCTGGATTGAGCGCCCGATGTAGCTGATGTATAGCTTCTGTTCGGCCGACATCAGCGCTTCCAGGAACAGATAACGGTCATCATCGCGACGGCTACGGTCGCCGCGCTGCGGTTTTTGGCTCATTAAATCGAAGCCCAGCGGCGCGAGTGTACGCGGGTAGACGCCATCGTTCATCCCCAGCAGGCAGACGACCTTGAAAGGGATAGAGCGCATCGGCATCAGGGTGCAGATATTCACCGGCCCGGCCAGGAAACGCTGGCTGATCCGCTGCTGATCGAGGCGCTGCGCCAGCTCATCGCGCAGCAGCGATAGCGGCACGGCAGCCCCGTACTGCGCATCCAGACCGCCATCGATGATGGCTTGCCATTGCTGTTCAATCAGCGCCAGCGCCGCTTCGGTGTCGCTATCCGGCAGGAAGAAATCCGTGAGCAAATCGCGGCACACCGGCAGCCACTCTGCCAGTGGGCGATCCTGCGCCAGACCCCGGCGCCACAGATTAAGTTGCATCAGTAACGACGCGAGATTCCCTACCAGTTCGGCAATCAGCCCGCTGGATTCATCATAGGGCAGCACCGACTGCCACTCGCCCTGGCTGCTGTCCATCGCATACCCCAGCAGCATACGCGTTAACCCAAAACGCCAGGTGTGCTGGCCGGTCGCCGGAAGATCCATTTCGCGCACGTTGTCGTCATCCATGCCCCAACGTACGCCGGATTCATTGACCCACTGGCGCAGGTAGCGCAACCCCTCTTCATTAATATTGAAGCGCGCCGCCAGTACCGGCACATCCAGCAGCGCCAGCACATCTTCACTGGCGAAGCGGCTGTCCGGCAGAGAAAGCAACGTGATAAACGCCTGTAGCGCCGGGTGCGATTCCCGCGCCCGACGGTCGGAAATCGCCCACGGCAGCCAGCGTTCGCCGCGCGCTGCGCCGAAGACCGCCTGAATATAGGGACTGTAGCTGTCGATATCGGCGACCATCACGATAATATCGCGCGGCGTCAGCGCCGGGTCTTCTTCCAGCATCGCCAGCAGTCGGTCGTGCAGCACTTCCACTTCACGTTGCGGGCTATGGCAGACGTGGATAGCCAGGCTGCGGTCTTCAATCGCCAGCGGGCGCTTGCTCTTACTGCTGGCGAACTCTTTCGCGGTACGCCCCGCCACCGCGGCGTTGCGCAGCTCAAGAATATCGGCCTGGAGGTTATGCAGCAGGTTATCGGGGGCGATATCGACAAAGGCGTCCAGCTCTTCATAACGCTCCAGCCCGGCTAGCAGATAGATATAATCGCGCCCGAGCTTGCCCCACGAGGCCAGCAGCGGATTTCCGACATCCTGCTCGCCATCATCATTAAACAATCCCGGCGCCTGTTCAGTGTCGCGGAACAGCGGCAGCTCGCGCGCCTCGCGGTGGCGGCGGCGCTGGCGCGACATCAGTTTGGCAAGAAACGCCGGATCTTTAATATCGCCCCAGTAGTAGCGACAGGGGTTAGTGAAGAGTACATAGACATCGACATGCTTGCCCAGCGCCTGCAGGGCCTGCAAATACACCGGCGGCAGCGCCGAAATGCCGCAGATAAAGACCCGCGACGGCAGCCCGGCTGGCGGTTGGTCAGCGTTTTCCAGCGCGCTGATAAAGCGCTGGTACAGATTGGCGCGGTGCCACAGCGGTTGCCCCAGCTCCGCGGTGTATTCGACTAACGCTTTCCACAGCGGCGCCTGCCACTGCTGGGCGTCGCCCAGCCCCTCAACCCGTTCATCGGCCTCCCAGCGCATCAGCCACTCCGGGCGATAGACCAGATACTGGTCATACAGATCGGCTACCCGCGCGGCCAGCTGGAACAGCTTACGTTTGTCGCTATCATCGCTCAGATAGTGGCGCAACAGCGCGAAGGCTTCATCGTCGAGATACTGCGGCAGCAGGGTCATCAGCTTCCAGCTCATGCTCTGTTTACTGAAGGCGCTCTCGCCGGGAATATCGTCAAGCACGCGAACGAACATGTCCCAGATAAAGCTGGCAGGCAGCGGAAACTCGATATTCGCCGCAATGCCGAAGCGCTTCGCCAGCGTCATCTGCAACCATTGCGCCATACCGGTACTTTGCACCAGCACCATTTCCGGCATGAAAGGGTCATCCAGCCGCTGGCGCTCGACGATAAACTCCATCAGCGCTTCAAGCACATCCAGACGGTTTGAGTGGTACACCCTTAACATATTCGCTCCTGACTACTGATTTACCGGGCAATGTAGCCGGGTCATCTGCACCCGCTTAGCGGCGGGCATGGTGATCGTTACCGTGATGCTGACACAACTTTGCCTCGATGTCTGCACGCGGCTTATTTGTCCTTTATAGGGCTGCGCCGAAGGAACAAGCAGGCTCAAGCGCCACGCGTCGCGCCACTGCTGGCGATAGGCGTTCAATTGAGCGGCGCCGCTGGCCAGCCCGCGATGATAGCCGCCAAGCGCCGTGATGGTCGTGATTAACAGCGCCATCGCTAATAATGTCTCCGCCAGACTAAAACCGCGCTGGCGCGCTACGGCATCAGGCATAACGCACTCTCCTTCAACGGGCAAAAGTCGCTCCAGCCATGCGCTAAATACCGCAGCTTGCCCTGCTCAATCGACGCTGACTGCCACAGCTGTATCGTGCCGCTGCCGGCGATAAGTAGCGCGCGGCCATCATTAAAAAGCCGCAGACACGCGCGCCAGCGTTGGCTGTTTTCCTGTTGACACGCAACTGCGCTCTGCAGCGGCCAGTTCACCCCTTTGCCCCATTGCAGCGCCGACTGCGCGGCGGCCGTATCGCGAATTGCCTGGGTTTCGGCGCTCACCTGCGCCAGCAGCGATCGCTGCTGCTGATTCATCCCCTGCAATAACAGGCTGCCCAGCGCCAGTAGCAGCAGCACCATCAGCAGTGATGAAACTCCGCGCTGGCGTTTCACAGGTTGAACCCCGTTACCTGATATTGCGCCTCGGCGGAAATACGCGAGTCCGATTGCGCCTGCTCCCCCAGGGTAACGATAAGTTCAGGAGAAAACCCGCTTACCGCCTGCCGCTCAACGTGAAAGCGCGTGACCGTGATAGCGGCGGGATTAGTCATTTTCTCCCAATTTTTTCCGCCGCAGTCAGTAACGCCGCGCCGCGTTTCCAGCGCTCCGTCGCGCAGGCGAAAACCGGTAGAATCGGCATCGGCCTCCGGCGCCAAATCCCAAGTGCCGTTACTGTTACCATCCCAGCGAACGATGACGCACTGTCCGCCGTCGGCTATCGCCAGCGCCTGACCATTACAGTGACCCGCGCAATATCCGGCTCGCTGCAGGTGTTTGGCTAACGCATAGACCCGCTGCCATAGTTCGTTTTCCAGCGCCTGCTGCTGCGTTTGGCGAAGAATCTGGCGCTGTAGCGCCGGAAGGAAACGAGCGGCCCCCAGCAGTAACACAGAGCCTATCGCCATAGCGATTAGCGTTTCAATGAGCGAAAAGCCGCGCACTGCTACTGGCATAATTCCTCTCCTTCCCGGCACAGGCGTATGCGCCCCCAGTTAGAGACAACGATCCGCCACGACCCGACCTCGCTTTGCAGCAGGATATGCCCGGCCCAGGCGCTGTTGCGCAGGCCGTAAAAACCGATGCCTGCCGTCAAATGTTGCAGCGTAATTCCCGGCCACAGCGGCTGCAGGGTAAAAGGCGTTTTCGCGTGACAGTCCGCTTCCACGCCGCTTACGCCCAGACACCAGCCTGCGGGCGAATGTCCGACGTTAATGATGCGATCGCGGTTGTGCCAGTTAGCGTCATCGCGCAGCAGCACGAGATAATCGCGCACCTGACAGGCGACCTGCCACAGGCGCTGTTGCTGTTGCCAGCGCTGCCAGCCGTACATACCGCTGGCGCTGAGGATGACCACCAGCATCATGGTGACCAGCATTTCAATTAGGGTGTAGCCATGCTGTCTGTTCATGGCGCCGAGTATGCGTTGCTCTGAGTGTCAATTCGAATGGTAAATCTACGGTTCGCGTCGCGGCTCGGGAAAATATTTGGCGGTTGCAGGATGTTGAACGACGGCAGGAATCCGGCTCGCAAAATTTTGCGGAGGGCAAAAAAAACCGGCGCTGGTGGCGCCGGTTTGTCATCACTACAGAGAGGTTAAATCGCCACAGGCGCTTTAATTCCCGGATGCGGGTCATAGCCTTCGATTTCGAAGTCTTCAAAGCGGTAGTCGAAAATCGACGCCGGTTTGCGTTTTATGACCAGCTTCGGCAGCGGACGCGGTTCGCGGCTCAGCTGCAGGTTAGTCTGCTCCAGGTGATTGCTGTACAGGTGAGTGTCGCCGCCGGTCCAGACAAAGTCGCCCACTTGCAGATCGCACTGCTGCGCCACCATATGCACCAGCAGCGCATAGCTGGCGATGTTGAACGGCAGGCCGAGGAACACGTCGCAGGAGCGCTGATACAGCTGGCAGGAGAGCTTGCCGTCGGCGACGTAGAACTGGAAGAACGCATGGCACGGCGCCAGCGCCATTTTATCCAGCTCGCCGACGTTCCACGCCGACACGATGATGCGGCGGGAATCCGGGTCATTTTTCAGCTGTTCCATGACCGTGCCGATCTGGTCGATATGGCGGCCGTCCGGCGCAGGCCAGGAACGCCACTGTTTGCCGTAAACCGGCCCCAGATCGCCATTCTCATCCGCCCACTCGTCCCAGATGGTGACGTTATTTTCGTGCAGATAGGCAATGTTGGTGTCGCCCTGCAGGAACCACAGCAGTTCATGGATGATGGAGCGTAAATGACAGCGCTTGGTGGTCACCAGCGGGAAGCCTTCCTGCAGGTTAAAACGCATCTGATGGCCGAAGATAGAGATCGTGCCAGTACCGGTGCGGTCATTTTTTGGCGTGCCCTCGGCGAGCACTTTCTGCATCAAATCAAGATACTGTTTCATGGTTCCTCAAGAGTTTTGTTGCTGCGGACGGTGACGATAAGCCCAAACCATCATAATGATACCCGCAAGCACCATCGGGATCGAAAGAATCTGCCCCATGCTGATGTACTGCACCCAGCCGCCGGTAAACTGCGCGTCCGGCTGGCGGAAGAATTCCACGATAATGCGGAACAGGCCGTAGCCAATCAGGAACAGGCCGGAAACGGAACCGGTCGGGCGCGGTTTACGGATAAACAGATTCAGGATCAGGAACAGCACCACGCCTTCCAGCGCCAGCTCATAAAGCTGCGAGGCATGACGCGGCAGCGCGCCGTAGGTATCGAATAATGATTGCCATTCCGGATGCGACGGCAGCAGCGCCAGGTCCTCAGCGCGCGAGCCCGGGAAAATCATCGCGTAGTGGAAGTTCGGGTCAACGCGGCCCCACAGCTCGCCGTTGATAAAGTTGCCCAGACGCCCGGCGCCGAGGCCAAACGGGATCAGCGGCGCGATGAAGTCGGAAACCTGGAAGAAGGTGCGCTTGGTGCGTTTGGCGAAGATAATCATCACCAGAATCACGCCGATCAGGCCGCCGTGGAACGACATGCCGCCATCCCAGACGCGGAACAGATATAGCGGGTCGCTAAGGAAGACCGGCAGGTTGTAGAACATCACATAGCCGATACGGCCGCCGAGGAATACGCCGAGGAAGCCCGCGTAGAGCAGGTTTTCCACTTCATTTTTCGTCCAGCCGCTGCCCGGACGATTAGCCCGACGGGTGGCCAGCCACATCGCAAAGACGAAACCAACCAGGTACATTAAGCCGTACCAGTGGAGAGAGACCGGTCCAATGGAAAATATTACCGGATCGAACTCCGGAAAATGCAGGTAGCCACTATTCATCTGTCACCATAAAGACTTGTTATTCCGCCGAAAGTGGACAGCGGTGATGATCCGTGCCCGCATAAAACGGGCACTCCGAAGGAGGCGAATGATAGCATAAGCATGTAGTGCGATCCGCGCCGAACGTGTAAAAGATATGTATACGGATGCTAACAGAGTGCGGTTTTTCCCGGGCTCACTACTCGCGGTGCCGTTTTTTTGTCGGGTGGCGGCTTACGCCTTACCCGACCTACGGTCCGTGCCATTGCGAGCTTAAGATCTCTACCTTGTCCCCATGGCTACTGAAACTGCCGGTGTTGGTGGCCTCAAAATCCCCCGGTGGCGCTGCCGCTTACCGGGGCTACAGCACGATACGATTTGGTAGCCCGGAGAAGGCGCAACGCGCCTCGTCCGGGAAAAACCATTAAAAAGTTGCAAACCGATAACAGTATCTACGTTACCGTCCGCCGCGGATCAGGCCGCCGAGACCGCGGCGCTCCATAAACGCCGCCACCTGGTGGCGCACTTCGGTGGTCATCTGCGCTTCCAGACTGCGCCGCGACAGCTCCTGCGCTTCTTCGATATCGATACGGCGTAGCAGATATTTCACGCGCGCTACCGAACGACCGTTCATCGACAAATGGCGATAACCGAGGCCCACCAGGATGGTGACGCACATCGGGTCGCCGGCCATTTCACCGCACAGGCGCAGATCGATACCAAAACGCTCGGCATCATGGGCGATCATCGCCAGCGCCCGCAATACAGCAGGATGCAGACAGTCGTACATATTGGCGACGCGGGTATTGTTGCGGTCGACCGCGAGGATGTATTGCGTCAGGTCGTTGGTGCCGACCGAGATGAAGTCGATGCGGTTCGCCAACTGCGGCAGCATAAAGACCATAGACGGCACTTCCAGCATCACCCCAAGGCGCGGGCGGGGAATCGCATAGCCAATCATCTCTTCGACTTCACGGCTGGCGCGCTCAATCAGGCGGCGGGCTTCGTCAACTTCTTCGAGGCTGGTGACCATCGGCAGCAGTATGCTGAGGTTGCCGGTGGCGGCATTGGCACGCAGCATGGCGCGCACCTGGATCAAGAAGATCTCCGGCTGATCGAGCGTAATACGGATCCCGCGCCAGCCAAGGCACGGGTTCTCTTCGCTAATCGGCATATACGGCAGTTGCTTATCGGCGCCGATATCCAGCGTACGCAGGGTCACGGGCTTGCTGTTAAACATCTGTAGCATGCCCTGATACTGGGCGACCTGCTCCTCTTCGGAGGGGAAGCCGCTCTGTAACATAAACGGAATTTCGGTGCGGTAAAGCCCGATACCATCGATAAAGCTGCCGAGCTTCTCTTCATGCTCCGGGCTCAGACCGGCGTTGAGCATCACTTTTACCCGCTCGCCGCTTTTCAGCTCGGAAGCGCGTTCGAGATCGTCTTCCGCCAGCCGGCTCAGCTCGTTCTCTTCGCTGATTAACCGCTGATACTCCTGTAGCAGCACGGGTTCGGGATCGACCAATAGATCGCCGCGATAACCATCAACGATCAGCATATGGCCATGCAGCAGCGACGGCTGAATATCGGCGCCCATCACCGTCGGGATGCCCAGCGCGCGAACCATGATCGCCGCGTGGGAGTTGGCCGCGCCGTCGCGCACCACCACCCCGACTAAGCGGTCCTGCGGCACTTCCGCAAGCGTGGTAGCCGACAGTTCGTCAGCCACCAGGATAATGCGCTCAGGCCAGGTATTCGGCCCCTGGGTGGTGTCGTCGAGATGGAACAACAGCCGCTGCCCGAGAGTACGTAAATCCCCCGCCCTCTCTTTCAGATAGCCATCGCTGAGCGCGGCAAACTGCTCGGCAAATTTTTCAATGACCTTTTTCACCGCCCATTCGGCGACGGAGCCTTTGTCGACTTCATCGAATAGCTCACGGCGCAGGCGCGCATCGGATAGCAGGTGCGAATAGAGGTCAAAAATAGCCGCCGTCTCTTTTTGCGCCCCGGCGGCGTAGCGTTTGCTGTAGCGACGAAACTCATTCGCCGCTTCTTCCAGCGCGCCGGTGAGACGTTCGCGCTCGGAAGCGGTATCCAGCGTCGAGGCCTCGTAGACCTGCTCCATCAATGGCAGGCTGGCATCCATCCAGCCTTCGGCAATCGCTACCCCGGATGATGCCGGCAGCGCGCGGATGCGGGTCTGTCGATACTGCCCAAACAGCGCATTCAGCTGCGATTGGGAGAGAATCGCCGCCATCTGGGTGGCGAGGGTGACAAGGAAGGACTCTTCGCTTTCATCGAACTGGCGCAGCTCACGCTGCTGGACTACCAGCACACCCAGCAGCTGACGCCGCTGGATGATCGGCACGCCAAGGAAGGCGCGGAAACGCTCCTCCTTCACAGCCGGGATGTATTTAAAGCTGGGATGCTTTTGCGCATCGGCCAGGTTGATCGGCTCGGCCAGTCGCCCCACCAGACCCACCAGACCTTCATCAAATGCGAGTGCGACCGTACGTCCGCGAGGTTTTTTCAGCCCGCGCGTGGCCATCAGGTAATAGCAGCGTCGATCGTTGTCAGCCAGATAAACCGAACAAACTTCCGTTTCCATCGCTTTACAGACATCCGTCACCAGGATATCCAGCGCCTCGTTTAAACGCGGCGCGCTGGCGACCTTCTCGACTATTTCTCGCAACCGAGTGAGCATAATGTGCGTGGCTTAACCTCTTTTACGTCGATAAGCAGGCGCGCTTTGCGGCTTTGGTGTGGTTTCAGCAAGCGACATGGTGACGCCCGCGAACTCTTTCATCACCCGGCGGTAAACGTCGCGCTTAAACGACACCACCTGACGAACCGGGTACCAGTAACTTACCCATCGCCAGCCATCAAACTCAGGTGTACTGCTGGTTTGCATATTAATAGCCGTATCGCTGCCGACCAGTTGTAGAAGAAACCACTTCTGCTTCTGACCGATACAAACCGGCTTTGTGTCCCAACGCACCAAACGTTTAGGCAGCTTGTAACGCAGCCAGTTACGGGTTGAGGCCAGGATCCGCACATCTTTGCGGCTTAACCCAACCTCTTCGAACAATTCCCGATACATTGCCTGCTCGGCGGACTCGCCTGGATTAATGCCCCCTTGCGGGAACTGCCACGAGTGCTGACCATAGCGCCGGGCCCACATCACCTGGCCCTGGCGGTTACAGATTACAATGCCGACATTTGGGCGGTAGCCATCGTCATCAATCACCGGACTACCTCAAAATAAGCTTCAATGTGAATGATTGTTTCACACTCGTTGGAAACGGTAAACCACTCTCTGTGTGGCGTGATAACGAATAACATTTGAATAACTCACAGTAATCACCCGAGTTATAAACAGTGAACGCCATCCCCGGGCCATTTTATTCACTTTTTCTGTGGATAGAGTTGTGAAGAAGTACGGAATTAACCAGGGAAAACCCAGAGTAGTCCGAACGACGTAGAGATAGGGCTTTTTAATAATGACATATTATTCATTAAGTTATCATAGTTCACGCCAACAAATTACAGCATAACGTGATGATCATCACATATGCGATCCGGCAACTGATGAAAGATCGAACAATGCCGCTTTTATCCACAGATAAAGCACACTCGTCGGGCACATTTTGTCTAAAAATTCGATTTTCGTCGCACGTCAAGGCTGTAAATCGAACCAGTAGTGAGGCTTTTCCCCAGTTATCCCATTTTTCTGTGGATAACATGGTGTAAGATCCTGTTCATTGTCAGTGACCAGTTCTGGAAAACCCGTTTTCACTGTTTTCACAAGCGGAAAAATGGGACAAAAAACATATATAAATCATCACATTGGTATAGTTACCCATAAAAAGGTAAACTCTATCCACAACGCAAAAAAATAGCGCTCACTTTTTAACCAGAGGTTTTCCATCATGTCAGCCATCGCTCCGCTTACCGCTCCGCCGCAAAGTCAGGAGCAACTTCTTGCTCAGGCCCAGCGGCTGGCGGGTTATTCACTGGGTGAACTGGCGGCGCTGGCGGGGATCCCCATTCCCCGCGATTTGAAACGCGACAAAGGCTGGATTGGCATCCTGCTGGAGATTTGGCTGGGCGCCAGCGCCGGAAGCAAACCCGAGCAGGATTTCGCCGCCTTAGGCGTGGAGCTGAAAACTATCCCCATCGACCGCCAGGGGCGTCCGCTGGAGACCACGTTTGTTTGCGTGGCGCCGCTAACCGGCAATAGCGGCGTGACCTGGGAAAGCAGCCACGTGCGGCATAAGCTACAGCGCGTGCTGTGGATCCCGGTAGAAGGCGAACGCGAGATCCCGCTCGCGGAACGCCGCGTCGGCGCGCCGCTATTGTGGACGCCAGACGAGGAAGAAGATCGCCAGCTACGCATGGATTGGGAAGAGTTGATGGATCTTATCGTGCTTGGCCAGGTTGAACGAATCACCGCCCGCCACGGCGAGGTGCTGCAACTACGCCCAAAGGCGGCCAACAGCAAGGCGCTAACGGAAGCGATCGGCGCCCACGGCGAGCCGATCCTCACCCTGCCGCGCGGCTTTTATCTGAAAAAGAACTTCACCGCCGCGCTGCTGGCGCGTCATTTTCTATTAGGTCATGAATAATTTTTTGTTCTGCCATAACGCCTGCATATAATTACCACTTTATTTTTTGCAGGACTTTGAACAATGTTATTTGCATGGATAACCGATCCTAACGCCTGGCTGGCGCTCGGCACGCTGACGCTGCTGGAGATCGTTCTCGGGATCGATAATATTATTTTTCTCTCTCTGGTTGTTGCTAAGCTTCCCACCGCCCAACGCGCCCATGCGCGGCGCATCGGGTTAATGGGAGCCATGCTGATGCGTCTCGGCCTGCTGGCGTCTATCGCCTGGGTCGTTAAGCTCACCAACCCGCTCTTCACCGTATTTGGTCAGGAGATCTCGTTTCGCGACCTGATCCTGCTGCTCGGCGGCCTGTTCCTGATCTGGAAAGCGAGTAAAGAGATCCACGAATCGATTGAAGGCGAGGAAGAAGGTCTTAAAACCAACGTCCACTCCTTCTTTGGCGCCATCGTGCAGATCATGCTGCTGGATATCATCTTCAGCCTTGATTCAGTCATTACCGCCGTCGGCCTCTCCGATCATCTGTTTATTATGATGGCCGCGGTGGTGATTGCGGTTGGGGTGATGATGTTTGCCGCACGTCCGATCGGCGACTTCGTTGACCGTCATCCGTCGGTCAAAATGTTGGCGTTGTCGTTTCTGATCCTGGTCGGCTTCACGCTGATGCTGGAGAGCTTCGATGTGCATGTACCAAAAGGCTACATCTACTTCGCGATGTTCTTCTCTATTGCGGTCGAAACCCTCAACCTGATGCGCAATAAGAAAAACCCGCTGTAAGCCACAAAATTGCAGTCCGGAAGCGGGCTGCAATCCTTTTTAAGACTTTACTGCTTTTTATGTCTCACAAATCAGGCTATTAATATACTGGTACGAGGTGCGGCCATAAGAGAGGTAATGACGATGAAAAAATGGGCAGTATTGATTTCCGCCGTAGGACTGGCGTTCTCGGTTTCCGGTTGCAGCAGCGATTATGTCATGGCGACAAAAGACGGACGTATGATTCTTACCGACGGTAAACCGGCGGTTGACGATGACACCGGTTTGATAAGCTACGAAGATCAGCAAGGCAATAAAATGCAGATCAACCGCGACGACGTGTCACAAATTATTAAGCGTTAAGCTTTTTCGTCGGTTAACAGCATAATTACCGACAACCACAGCCACAGAAAAGAGTCGGGATCCCCCTGCTATATCCCCAGGGCAGCCCCCTTCAGGATCTCCAGACCCGGCTTTTTTGATATTTTCCCTTTCTCTTTTTCTCTCCCTCTGCCATGTTGTTATTCCCATCAGCCTGCAAGCGCTTTGAAGTTTGTGGGGAGATAGTTTTGTCGGGAAACTCCTGACCTTGTTGATAAAAATAAGGAAGCCGGCTATGCAGTATCACCGTATCCCACACAGTTCTCTTGAAATCAGCACGCTGGGGCTGGGCACAATGACCTTTGGTGAGCAAAATAGCGAGGCCGACGCTCATGAACAGCTCGACTACGCCGTAAGTCAGGGAATCAACCTGATTGATGTCGCCGAAATGTATCCTGTCCCGCCGCGCCCGGAAACCCAGGGGCTGACCGAAACCTACGTCGGCAACTGGCTGGCGAAACGCGGCAACCGCGAAAAGCTGGTTATCGCCTCTAAAGTCAGCGGCCCGGCGCGCAATAACGACAGCAGCATTCGCCCGAACCACGCGCTGGATCGCAAAAATATTCGCGACGCGCTGCACGACAGCCTCAAGCGTCTGCAAACCGATTATCTCGACCTCTATCAGGTCCACTGGCCGCAGCGCCAGACCAACTGTTTCGGCAAGCTGGGCTATACCTGGAGCGACTCCGCGCCGGTGGTCACCCTTCTCGATACGCTGGAAGCGCTCACCGAATTCCAGCGCGCCGGTAAAATTCGCTATATCGGCGTCTCTAACGAAACCGCCTTTGGCGTCATGCGCTATCTGCATCTGGCCGATAAGCACGACCTGCCACGCATCGTCACGATTCAAAACCCGTACAGCCTGCTTAACCGCAGCTACGAAGTGGGGCTGGCGGAAGTGAGCCAGTATGAGGGCGTTGAGCTGCTGGCGTATTCATGCCTGGCGTTCGGTACGCTCACCGGTAAGTACCTCAACGGCGCGCAGCCGGCCAGCGCACGCAATACGCTATTTAGCCGCTTTACCCGCTACAGCGGCGAGCAGGCGCAGAAAGCGGTGGCCGCTTATGTGGACATTGCCAAACGCCACAATCTCGATCCGGCGCAAATGGCGCTGGCCTTTGTGCGTCGTCAGCCGTTTGTCGCCAGCACCCTGCTCGGAGCCACGACCATGGAGCAGCTCAAGACCAACGTCGAGAGTTTGCATCTTGAGCTGAGCGAAGAGGTGTTAGCGGAGATTGAAGCGGCGCATAAGGTGTATACCTACCCGGCGCCGTAAGGGAGTAAAGCCCCGGATAGCGGCTGGCGCCTTATCCGGGCTACACCACCAGCGACATTCGGTAGTTCGGTAGCCCGGCTAAGCGTAGCGCAAGCGCGGGGTGTCCCGGATAGCGGCTGGCGCCTTATCCGGGCTACACAACCCGCGACATTCGGTAGTGCAGTAGCCCGGCTAAGCGTAGCGCAAGCCGGGGGGTGTCCCGGGTAGCGGCTGGCGCCTTATCCGGGCTACACAACCCGCGACCTTCGGTAGTTCGGCAGCCCGGCTAAGCGTAGCGCAAGCCGGGGATTATTTACGCCGTCCCCACCACCACAACGCGGCGATGGCTAGCGCAAAGACCGCGCCAAACCCTATCCCCACGCCAACCGGCGGGATCCCAACGCTGACCGCCAGCGAGTACAACCCCAGCATTAGCAGCATCGCCACGTTTTCACCGAGGTTCTGCACCGCAATGGCGTTGCCTGCGCCAACGGTATGTTTCCCTCGCTCCTGCAGCAGCGCGTTCAGCGGCACGATAAAGAAGCCGCCGCATACACCGAGCAGCAGCAGTAGGCCAAATGCTGGCAGTAGCGACTGCTGCACCGCGAAGACTATCACCGCGACGCCAATCAATATCCCGGCAGGCATACAGCGCGAGACGGTTTCCAGCGTTACCAGCTTCGCCGCTGCGCCTGCGCCAACTACAATCCCGACGGCGACCATCGCATTGAGGTAGGTCGGCATTGCGTTGCTGGTGATCCCAAGCGCCACCGGCACCCAAATCACCAGCAGGAAGCGCAGCGTCACCCCCGCCCCCCAGAACAAGCTGGTGCCCATCAACGAGAAACGCGTTTCGCTATTACGCCACAGCGTTTTACAGGCGCTGAAAAAGCTTTGGGTCATCGGCCGGAAACGCCACGACTGTCCAGGACGAGCGGCCGGTAGCTTCGGGATCCACAGGTTAGCGACCACTGCGCCGCCATAAACCAGCGCACAAACGATAAGCGCCGCCAGCACGTGCCAGTCCGCAAGAATGCCGCCCGCCATCGACCCCAGCAGGATCGCCGCAATGGTCGACGACTCCATCAGCCCGTTAGCCTTCACTAACTTATCGCCGGTGGTCAGTTCGCCGAGAATACCGTATTTCGCCGGCGAATAGGCCGCCGCGCCGATCCCCACCAGCGTATAGCCGATAAACGGATTGACGCCAAAGCAAATGCACCCGGCGCCGAGCAGCTTCAGTCCGTTAGCGACCATCATTACCCGGCCTTTGGCGAAGCTGTCGGCAAACTGCCCGACAAACGGCGCAAAGAGAATGTAAGCGCCCACAAACAGCATCTGCAATACCGGCTGGCTCCACTCCGGATAGTAGAGCTGCTTCATCAGCGCCAGGGTGGCGAACAGCAGCGCGTTATCGCCGAAGGCCGACAGGAACTGGGCGCAGATCACCGCCATCATCCCTTTCGAGTACAGTGAAGCGTTAGTGTGCACTGACTCACTCATTTGAATGTTCCGCCTCTTCTACCATACCTTTCAGGGTGACAAAGTCTGGCTTGCCGCTACCCAGCACCGGCAGCTGTTTCAGCCAACGAATATCGCGCGGCACCGCCAGTTCCGGTACGCCATGTTCACGTGCGTAGCGCAGCAGCTTTTCGCGATTGAGTTCATTATCGGTGGTAAACAGCACCAGCGCCTCGCCTTTGCTGGCGTCCTGCTTAATGGCCGTGGCGTGCATTTTGTCCGGCGAGACCGCCAAAGCGACCTGCTCGACCATCTCCAGCGAGACCATTTCGCCGGCGATTTTGGCGAAGCGTTTGGCGCGGCCCTGGATACGCACGTATCCCTGCTCGTCAAAGACGACGATATCGCCGGTGTCGTACCAGCCGCTCTCCACTTCACCGTACTGGTTTTCCGCCGTCGGCGCTTCCAGCACGCCGGGGTTTTCTACCCGCAAATAGCCTTTCATGATGTTAGGCCCTTTTAACTGCAGTCGGCCTCCCTGTTCGATGCCGGGCATCGCCAGCAATCGGGCATCCATCCCCGGAAGAATGCGTCCGACGGTGCCGACTTTCGCCGCCATCGGAACGTTGATGGAGACCACCGGCGCGCATTCGGTCACGCCGTAGCCTTCAAGGATGCGCAGGCCGAATTTGTCCTGCCACAGCTGTTTGGTACTGTCCTGCAGTTTTTCCGCCCCTGCCACCACATAGCGCAGACGATAAAAATCATACGGGTTGGCAAAGCGGGCATAGTTGGCGAGGAAGGTTGAGGTGCCGAACAACACGGTACAGTTACGATCGTAGACCAGCTCCGGCACCACCCGATAGTGCAGCGGGCTTGGATAGAGGAACACTTCCGCGCCGGTAAACAGCGGCGTCAGCAGGCCGACCGTCAGGCCGAAGGAGTGGAACAGCGGCAGTGCCGACATAAAGCGATCGTTGGCGGTAAAGTCGGCGATGGTTTTAATCTGTTCCACGTTAGCCAGCAGGCTTTTATGGCTATGCACCACCCCTTTTGGATTCCCCTCCGAGCCGGAGGTAAAGAGGATCATCGCCGCATCTTCCGGCTGCTGCTTGACCTGCGCCAGACGCGGCGCCAGCAGATGGCTAAAAATCCACAGTTTGTCGGCGGTAGTGACATCGCCTTTCAGATCTTCCAGAAACACCCAGCGCACCTGAGTCAGCTGCTCCGGCAGGTGCCAGAGCTTGCCCTTATCGAGGAAGGTACGGGAAGTAAAAATGGTTTTGATTTCCGCGGCGGTAATCGCGCTAGTGAGCCCTTTGACGCCGGCGGTATAGTTCATCATTGCCGGGATACGCCCGCGGGCAATCGCGCCGAAAATCACCGCCGCGCTAATACCGGCGTTAGGCAGCATCAGGCCGATTTTCTCGCCCTGCGCGCTGTATTTTTCCAGAATACGCGCGACGAACAGCGTTTTGGTCAACAGTTTACGGTAGGTATCCGGCTGGAAATTAATATCTTCCACGCAGTTTTTGCGCGCGCCAAAGCGGTCCTGCGCCGCCAGTAGCGACTCATACAACGTTTCACGCGGACGCACGGCCATGCGCGCTTCCATCATAATCTGGTGCAGCATTTCGCCGGCGATTTTTCGCCGATCGCGGGCGCGCGGCGCTTCCGGCATCGGCAGATGCGTCGGCGGCAGTAAATGGAGCTGAATACGTGGGAACAGGCGGCGTTTTACCAGCCCCTTCAGGCGGCTGAACGGCGTAAGTTCGGCGCCTTCAATTCGCAGCGGCACAATAGTCGCTTTCGACTTCGCCGCCACAAACGCCGCGCCGTCATAGATTTTCATCAGCGAACCGCTCACCGAAATACGCCCTTCCGGGAAGATAACGACCGGACGCCCCTGCTCAATCAGGCGCACCAGATGCTTAATTGACATCGGTTTGGTGGGGTCCAGCGGCACAAAGTCGATAAGCGGCGTCAGCGCCCGCATAAACCAGCGCTGGCTAATCGAGGTATAGACCGCAAACACCGGCCGAACGGGCAGAAAGAGCGCCAGTAAAATACCGTCGAGAAATGAGACATGATTTGGCGTAATTAATACTTTTTCCTGATAAAGCGCCTGAGTGTCTCCGGTCAATCGTACCCGGTACAATCCTTTGAACAGTAATCGAAAAAATCCCAACAGCATAACGACTCCGCGTGGCTGATTTAGTATTCCGAGCAGGTTACATGAGAAGGCGGGGAAAAGCAGTGTGGGGGAAGAAAATTCAGAATAAAAAAAACCTGCGCATCCGCGCAGGTCGGTGCAAGATAATCAGTACGAAGTGCGTACTTAAGAAACTCACCAATCAATACCTCTGGGACCCTGATTGTCGCGTTTTTACCCACGACCGCGCCAGCGCGAAAACGCAAGGGAATGAGCCTAAGTGCAACCAGGTATTGCGATTTTCGCTGTCTGTAACAGGCTGAATGACAGGCAAAAAAAAACCTGCGCATCTGCGCAGGTTGGTGTAATTAAGTGGTCAACCTGAAGTTGACTCCACCTATCAATACCTCTGGGATAGCCAGAGTATCAATGCATCACTCAACGAAACCAGCGAACATTCGCAACAGCTAATCGCAAAGTGTAAGCAAAGATGAGAATTCTCTTTTCACCGTTGCATCCCACGCATTGTGCTGTGTAACTTTGTCACCGCTAATCTCTGTCTGCGTCACATTTGTATCAACCAGAATAGCTGTAGCCTTGAATCTGCTGCGCTTTCCCGTAACATAACTATTATGTAAACGCTTACCCTAAAAAAGGTCCGGTATGGCGACAATTAAGGATGTAGCCCGACTCGCTGGAGTGTCCGTCGCTACCGTCTCACGCGTTATCAACAACTCGCCAAAGGCGAGTGAAGCCTCTCGTCAGTCGGTAACGGCGGCGATGGAAACGCTGAACTACCACCCCAACGCCAACGCCCGCGCGCTGGCGCAGCAGTCGACGGAAACCATCGGCCTGGTGGTGGGCGACGTTTCCGATCCCTTCTTCGGCGCGATGGTCAAAGCCGTCGAACAGGTGGCCTACGGCACCGGTAATTTTCTGCTTATCGGCAACGGCTACCACAACGTGCAAAAGGAACGTCAGGCGATTGAACAACTCATTCGCCACCGCTGCGCGGCGCTGGTGGTACACGCTAAAATGATCCCCGACGACGAGCTGGCAGGGCTGATGAAACAGATCCCCGGCATGGTGTTGATCAACCGCATCGTTCCCGGTTTCGAGCAGCGCAGCGTGGCGCTTGACGACCGCTACGGCGCCTGGCTGGCGACCCGCCATCTGATTCAGCAGGGCCACAGCCGCATTGGCTATATTTGCTCCAACCACGCGATTTCCGATGCCGAAGACCGGTTGCAAGGTTATTACGATGCCCTGAAAGAGAGCGGCCTGCCCGTCAATGACCGGCTGGTCACCTTCGCCGAGCCTGACGAAAGCGGCGGCGAGCTGGCGATGACCGAGCTATTAGGCCGCGGCAGAAACTTTACCGCCGTCGCCTGTTACAACGATTCAATGGCCGCCGGCGCAATGGGGGTGCTCAACGACAATGGTATCGAGGTGCCGCAGGAAATTTCGCTGATTGGCTTCGATGACGTACTGATCTCGCGCTACGTGCGCCCCCGCCTGACCACCGTGCGTTATCCGATCGTCACCATGGCGACCCAGGCGGCGGAGCTGGCCCTGGCATTGGCGGAACAGCGCCCGGCGCCGGAAATCACCCACCTCTTCAGCCCGACGCTGGTGCGCCGTCACTCGGTGATAACGCCCGCGGAAAGTGACAAGTCGTAGCGGTAGAGGTTCACGGCGGTGGCCGGGTAATCCAGCCCCTCGCCGATATAGCGCCAGCCAAAGCGTTCGTAAAAGTCGCGGCAGGCGGAATAGAGATAAAGCTGTGAATAACCGCACTGGCGGGCATAGTCGATAACGTGCTGCTGCAGCTTACCGGCCAACCCCTGCCCGCGCGCCGTTTCGGCGACAAACAGCGCCGCCATCCAGGGGAACAGATCCTGACGGCTTATCAAATCGCAACGCCACAGCCCTACGGTCCCCAATAGCGCCTCGCCATCGGTGGCAATAAAGGTCAGCGGCAGCGCCCCCGGCGTTTGGCTATGTTCAACAATACTGCTAAAAAACGCCTGCGGTAAGGCATCGTCGGCAAAAGCCTGCCATAGCCACTCCGCCACCTGTGGCGCATGCTGCGGCGCGGCGTACAACGGTTGAATCTGCATTTTTACCCCCTGTGAATCGATGAATTCTAGCGCGCCGCGCCCGCCCGCGCATCATGGGTCGGAAAATGCCTTCACCAGGATTTCCGCAAAAAGCGTGATCGCGATAGTCTTTGCCGTCGTCAGGCTCATATCCCTCTGAATGACTGTGGTAAACTGCGCCCTATCACGGGTTATCAGGAATCGACGAATGGCAACAATGCTGGATGTCTCAATACGCGCAGGCGTCTCGAAAGCGACGGTTTCCCGCGTGTTGAACGGCACAGGTCAGGTAAAAGAGAGTACCCGCCAACAGGTCTTCAAAGCGATGGAAGAGTTGGGCTACCGGCCCAATTTTCTTGCCCGCTCGCTGGCGAATCGCACCAGCAATAGCATTGGCCTGGTGGTATCGACATTCGACGGTTTCTATTTTGGCCGCTTGCTGCAACAGGCGTCGCGTCAAACGGAAGCCTGGGGCAAGCAGCTTATCGTCACCGATGGCCACGATGCGCCCGAGCGGGAAGAAGAAGCGGTGCAAATGTTGGCCGACCGCCAGTGCGACGCCATCGTGCTCTACACCCGCCATATGAGCGAACAAAAAATCATGTCGCTTATCGAGTCCATCGAAACGCCGCTGGTGGTGATTAACCGCGATGTCAGCCAGGCGCGGGAACGCTGCGTGTTCTTCGAACAGCAGGAAGCGGCGTTTCAGGCCGTCGACTATCTGATCTCCCAGGGGCACCGCGATATTGCCTGCCTGACCGTGCCAATGCACACCCCAACGGGTAAAGCGCGCCTGGCGGGCTACCGCAGCGCGCTGGAAAAGCACGGAATTGCGTGGGAACCGGCGCGGGTCAAGTACGGCGATTCGACGATGACCCGCGGTTATGAGCTATGTCGGGAATTATTAGAAGAGAAAACGCCGTTTAGCGCGCTGTTCTCCTGTAACGATGATATGGCGTTGGGGGCCTCGAAAGCGCTGCATCAGGCGGGGTTACGCATTCCGCAGGACGTGTCGCTCTTCGGCTTTGACGACGCACCCAGCGCAAAATGGCTGGAGCCGGGATTATCGACGGTCTACCTGCCGATCGACAATATGATCACCACCGCCATCGACCAGGCGATTAAGCTTGCCAACGAACAGCCGATCGAAACCATCCCGCCGTTCACCGGCACGCTGGTGCTGCGTGAATCGGTGACGACGGGGCCGTTCTTTAAATAAGCTCCAGCGCCAGCAGTTCTTCAATGGTCTGGCGGCGGCGAATCAGGCGCGCGCTGCCGTTATCAAACAGCACTTCCGGCAGCAACGGGCGGCTGTTGTAGTTTGAAGACATCGATGCGCCGTAGGCGCCGGTGTCGTGCAGTACCAGGTAATCCCCCGGCGCCACCGCCGGCAGCAGGCGAGTTTCCACTTTACCGCCCTCCTGCTGGGTAAAGACGTCGCCGGATTCGCACAGCGGCCCCGCGACCACGGTTTCCAGCTGAGGTTCGCCGCTCAGGTCGCGCCCGTCCGCCGCCAGCGCGGTAATATGATGATAGCTGCCGTACATGGCCGGGCGCATCAGATCGTTAAAGCCGGCATCGATCAGCACGAAGTGGCGGCTACCCATCTCTTTCACGCTACGCACCTGCGATACCAGCACGCCGGACTCCGCCACCAGGAAACGCCCCGGTTCGATCTCCAGCTTTACCGGATGCCCCAGATGTTTGGCGATCTGCTCGCGCGCGGCATTCCACAGGCCAAAGTAGTGATCGGTATCGATCGCCTCTTCGCCTTCGTGATAGGGGATCGATAAACCGCCGCCGGCGGAGATCGCCTGTAGATCCTGGCCAAACTCCACCACCTGGCGCACCATCGCGCCGCATACTTGCTCAAGATGGCCGTAATCAACGCCGGAGCCAATATGCATATGGATGCCGACCAGCTGCAGCGAATGGCGGCGAATCACCTCCAGCGCCTGCGGCAGTTGGCTGTACCAGATACCGTGTTTGCTGTTTTCGCCGCCGGTATTGGTCTTCTGGCTGTGGCCATGACCAAATCCCGGGTTGACCCGTAGCCAGACGCGGTGGCCCGGCGAGACTTCGCCCAGTTGGCTAAGCATATCCACGGATCCGGCATTTACCGGGATCTGTAACGCTTTCACTCGCTCAAGAGTCGCGCGATCGATCAGATCGGCGGTAAAGACGATATCGTCCGGATGCTGCACGGGGTCGTAGCCTGCCGCCAGCGCGCGTTCGATCTCGCCAAGCGACACCGAATCCACCTTCACGCCCTGCTCGCGCATCAGACGCAGAATATGAATATTGGAGCAGGCCTTCTGCGCAAAACGCACCACGTCAAACTGGCTAAGTTGGGCAATCTGGCGGCGGATAATCTGCGCGTCATAGACCCATACCGGGCAGCCAAACTCAGCGGGCAGGCGCAGTAGATTGTCGGCGGTCAGATCGGTATCGGTGGCGTTCAGCGAGCGTGGCATAAGGACTCCGGTGCGTGCGTGTGTTTGTCGATGTTTTTTTCGATTACGCCACAGCGTGAAGAGAATAAAAAATATCGTTTTGTCGCGAGTCTATGCAAAAATGATATGGCTATCTGATGCTAACCGGGAGCCGCCCATGCCAGCCGTCAACTTACGCCATATCGAGATTTTCCACGCGGTGATGACCACCGGCAACCTGACCGAAGCGGCGCGGATGCTGCACACCTCGCAGCCGACGGTCAGCCGTGAGCTGGCGCGTTTTGAGAAAGTACTCGGCTTAAAGCTGTTTGAGCGTGCCCGCGGCCGTCTGCAGCCGACGGTGCAAGGGCTGCGACTGTTTGAAGAAGTACAGCGTTCATGGTACGGGCTGGATCGCATCGTTAGCGCCGCGGAAAGCCTGCGCGAATTCCGCCAGGGGGAGCTGTCGGTAGCCTGTCTGCCGGTCTTTTCGCAGTCATTTCTGCCGCTGTTGCTGCAGCCGTTCCTCGCGCGCTATCCGGACGTCAGCCTGCAGATCGTGCCGCAGGAGTCGCCGCTGCTGGAGGAGTGGCTGTCCGCCCAGCGCCACGATTTAGGGTTAACGGAAACGCTGCATACGCCGGCCGGCACCGAGCGCACGCCGCTGCTGACCTTAAATGAGGTCTGCGTCCTGCCGCTGGATCACCCGCTGGCCGCGAAAACCGAACTCACCCCCGCCGATTTCCACGGCGAAAACTATATCAGCCTGTCGCGCACCGACAGCTATCGTCAGCTGCTTGATGCGCTGTTTATGGAGCACCAGGTGAAACGACGGATGGTGGTTGAAACCCACAGCGCGGCGTCGATCTGCGCGCTGGTGCGCGCTGGTGCGGGCATTTCGGTGGTTAACCCACTCACCGCCCTCGACTACGCTGAGAGCGGCGTGGTGGTGCGGCGCTTCAGCGTCGATGTGCCCTTTACCGTCAGCCTAATCCGCCCGCTACATCGCCCCGGTTCCGCGCTGGTCGACGCCTTTGTCCAGCATCTGCAAACCAGCCTGCTGCGTATCGAACAGCCGCTGGCGGCGGTACTTAAGAGAGCATAAATTCCACCGCGTCGGCGGCATGGATCGCCGCGGTATCAAATACCGGCAGCGGGCTGCTTTCTTGCGGAACCAGCAGGCCGATTTCGGTGCAGCCGAAGATAACGCCTTCCGCCCCCTGCGCCGCCAGCGCCTCGATGACCTGCAGATAATAGTCGCGCGAGGCGTCGCTAAAGGTGCCGAGGCACAGCTCATCAAAGATAATCTGATTGATGCGCGCCCGATCGTCGGCCTGCGGGATCAGCGTCTCAATGGCAAACCGCTGCTGCAGACGGCCGCGATAAAAATCCTGCTCCATGGTGTAGCGGGTGCCCAATAACGCGACCCGACGCTGGCCTTTAGCGCTGATCGCCCGCCCGGTGGCGTCGGCGATATGCAGGAACGGCACTTCGCAGCGGGCTTCAATCGCCTCAGCCACTTTATGCATGGTGTTGGTGCACAGCACGATGCCCTCGGCGCCGGCCTGCTGTAGCCCCAGCGCCGCCGCGGCGAGGATCTCGCCGGCGCGCTCCCACTCCCCTGCCGACTGGCAGGCTTCAATCTCATGAAAATCAACGCTATGAAGCAACAGGCTGGCGGAATGCAGGCCGCCGAGCCGCGCTTTAATGCCTTCATTAATTAACCGGTAATAAGGAATGGTGGATTCCCAGCTCATGCCGCCCAGCAGGCCGATGGTTTTCATTATCTGCTCCTTTATGGTTTGCTCCAGTGAAGCAAACCTGCCGATAACTTTCCACTGTTGCTGTTGGGCGGCGCCCACATCAGAAGAAATATTTAAAGCGCACGCGCGCGCCGTAGCGTTCGTCGTCGTTCCCGCTCTGCTGGGCCGACGAATCCAGCCATGAGGCATAGGCGCCGAGATAAATATTAAAGTTCGGCATATCCATGATATTCGGCAGTTGCCAGGAGGCATGGATCGTGTGGATGTCATAGCGGCCCGGCGTCAGAATCGCGCAGTCGCCATCGCACTCGCCGCTGACGCCCGCCATATTAAACTGGTCGATTTTGTTGTGCGCGTAGATATATCCCAACTCGACGCGATGCCACAGCGCGTTGATACCGGCGCTGAAATCCTCTTCATCCGCCGCATCCAGATAAGCGGTGCTGAGGTTCACCACCATGCCATCCTCGGCATCGGTTTTCAGCGTATTCCAGCTCATGGTCAGTCCGTAGCCGGTACGGTTGGACTGATCGACCCAGCGTCCATGCTGGTTTTGATAGCCATAGGCATTGTTCACCAGGTTGCTCTCAACCGCCGCCGCCACTGACCACGGGCCGGATTGCCAGGCCGCCACCGGCCGCACATAGACCACGTTTTTATGATTTTCGAGCGCGTTGCCGTGATAGTTTTGATCGACGAATAACGAGCTGCCGTCTTCCACCAGCGTGTTGAGCTCAAAGTACCAGTTATCGAGATATTTGCTCAGCAGGAAATTACCGCCGCTGCTGCTACGCCCGCGCCCCTCTTTCATCATGTAGATATAACCGTAACCGTCGCTATAGAGATCGTTGGCGGTATTACCAGAATATTCAATAAACGTATCCTGATTCAGCGGGAACATATCGTAGGCTTCAAAGCGCCCCACTTTTATTTTCCAGTCATTTTCCTGACCAAAGAAAAATACGGCATCATCAAGATTCATTTTCCCGGTCATATCCGCCAGCGGCTGTACGCTAAAGCCGGAATATTTACCATTCGCGCCTTTACGTAAGCCATCGAACCCTAACAAAATACGCCCATTGATATCCCAGCGTTCTTTATCCCCCGGCGCCCAGTTCTTATTCGCGCTGGTTTTTACCGAGGTCAGGCTGCCGGTTCGGCTGGCGCCATCCATATTAAATTCAACATCACCGTAAAATTTTAAATCGACATCTTTATTCACCGCCAGCGCGGGCGCGGCAACCGTCGCGGGCGCTGGCGCGCTGCTTTTAGCCGTCGTGCGCTCCTGCTGCTTCAGTTCGCGGATTTCCGCCTCGGCGTTTTGCGCCCGCTGCTCGGTGGCTTTTAAGCGCTGCTCCATCTGCGCCAGGCGCTCCTCAAGCGAAAGCGTTGGTTGCGCGCCGGCGGCGGGAATAAATAAAGACGAGATAAGACATCCAACCCAGATTTTATTCATCGTTAGACCCTGCTTATTATATATTAAAGGTATTGTTTTATTTTTTCGGTAAATATTGAAAACCCGCCGGCGATTGCTAACGGGTTATTCTGGTTAATTACTATTTAATTAGAGCTCCCATGCTCCGCCATCAATTAATGCCGCGCTACCGCTCCAGGAAAATAAAACTAATTCTCTGTGCTGCGCGTCAGGATAAATACGGCTGCTGAGGCAGGCTTCGCCGTCATTGACGAAAACCTCAACGGATGAGCTATCGAAAAATAACCGCAGCTTCAGCGCCGAACCGGTGGGTAACGGAACGCTGCGGGTGCCGCATAAACCATATTGCGGATAGCGACGCTCCAGTACCAGCCGCTGCATCTGATTGTCGACATATACCTTCAACCCTTCGCCAAAGCTCAAACCGTACTGCTCGGCGCAGCTATTGGCCGTATCCCAATGCAGGTTGACCTCCATGGTTTCGCAGCGCTCTACCATCGTCAGCTGCTGATTCTTCAACGAACTGACCGGCCACGGGAACCAGTCGCGGCGCAGGCCTTCCACCTCTTTTGCCGGACGCATCAGTAACCGATTATTCGCGCCGAGGCTTAACTCGCGCGGCAGCGAGAGCATACCGGCCCAACCGTCCTGCTGCTCCGGCAGCGGCGACTCCCACATGTCCAGCCAGCCGATAACAATCCGTCGGCCATCAGGGGTGAGGAAGCTTTGCGGCGCATAGAAATCGTGGCCGCTGTCGAGTTCGACAAACGCCTCTTCGCGGACGAAAGGTTGCCCCGGCTGCCAGTCCCCCAGCAGATAGCCGCTCTGGAATAAATTGCGCCGGGCAAAGCCGTCCGCGGCCATCCCCTGCGGCGAGAACATCAGAACCCGCTTGCCATCGAGTTCAAAGAAATCCGGGCACTCCCACATGTAGCCCATCCCCGTTTCGGCCTGGGCAAGAATACCGGCATCCTGCCAGTGGCGCAGGTCGTCAGAACGGTACAACCGCACCTGACCGACGTCGTCTACCCGCGCGCCGACCACCATGTACCAGCTTTCACCTTCACGCCATACTTTCGGGTCGCGAAAATGGTGCATCCCCGGCGGGGTATCAATGACCATCCCCTGGCGCTCAAAATGGATGCCGTCGCGGCTGGTCGCCAGACACTGGACCTGGTACAGATTATTTTCATCAGCGGGATCGCCATGAAATTTATGGCCGGTGTAGATAAGCGCCAGCGTATCGCCATCAACCACCGCCGAGCCGGAGAAACAGCCGTCTTTATCTTCCGGCCCTTCCGGCGCCAGCGCCACCGGCAGGTGTTCCCAATGCACAAGGTCCTTGCTGCGCGCGTGGCCCCAGTGCATCGGCCCCCACTGGTTTGAATACGGGTGGTGCTGATAAAACGCGTGGTACCAGCCGTCGAACCATACCAACCCGTTGGGGTCGTTGATCCAGCCGGCACGGGCAGCCAGGTGATAACGCGGATACCAGCGCGGGTTGAGATCCACGCTTTTCGCCTGCAGTTCCCGCTCCGCGTTACTAATGGAATACATCATATTCATTTCTCTTTTCAGTCAGATAGTGGATGGCTGCGACATGAGCGAATCCGAAGAGGCCTTATTGGATCGCAGCAGGAAGATGGAGATGAAGGTGGTGCAGAACACCAGCAGTCCCATGATCAGATAGGAGTCGGCGAAGCCGTATTTTTCATAGCTATAGCCCGCCAGCGGCGACAGGACGGTGGCGATAACCGAACTGGTGCAGGCGAAACCCACCAGATACAGGGTGGATGAAAGGCGTTTATCAAAGTTCAGGCTGTTGTATTTGAAGATAGAAACCAGCAGCACCGGCAATTCCACGGCGTGCAGCAGTTTCGTAATCGAGATCAGAACCGGACCTTCCACCAGTCCGGAGGCCACCATGCGCATCGCCATCACCATGCCGGCGAAGATCAGGCCGTTTTTCGCGCCGATGCGGTTGACCAGCCACGGGGCGCAGAACATCCCCGCCGCTTCGAGGAACACCTGGAAGGAGTTGAGATAGCCATACATGGCGTTCCCTTCATGCAGCGTGGCGAACTGCGAAGAGAAGTAGACCGGGAACTGCTGGTCGTAAACGCCGTAAATACAGGTGCCGACGACGAAAAATACCAGCGCCCAGAAACGCGGCAGCGTCAGCAGGCGCAGCGCGTCTTCCAGCGTGACTTTACCGCCACTGACCGCCTCCTGCATGGCATGCGGCGCTGAAGAGACCTTAAGCCGCGCCAGCAGCATGAAGAAAACCAGACCGGAACAGCTGGCGACGGCGAAGTTCAGCTGTGGGTTTATGTTAAACAGCAGCCCGGCGAAAAAGGTCGCCACCGCCCAGCCCAGCGATCCCCACATCCGCGCTTTGCCGAATTCAAACTGGCTTTGCCGCGCCACGCGCTCGGTATAGGACTCCAGCACGCCAATGCCGCCGTTAAAGGTCAGGCCGATGTAGATGCCGCCAAAAATACTGCCGAGTAGCACGTTGATTTTGAGCAGATAGCCAAACAGCAGATAGGCCGGCCCGGAAAGGATCAGTAAGACCGTGATATACCAGAGTAAATTTTTGCGCAGCCCCAGTTTATCCTGGATAAAACCGTAGCAAATCTGGGCGAATAGCGCCGAGACCGACAGCACCGCGTAGATAATGCCGGTATCCCCGGCTTTCAGCCCCACTTCCTGATGTAGCCAGATGGAAAGCAGCGAGCCGGAAGAAGACCAGGTAACAAAAAAGAAAAACAGTAAGGCACTGAGTAAGGGGTAGCTGTGAGAGTGATGCGTCTTCATCATGACATTCTCGTGTTGGAGTAATGCGCGAATGGTAACGTTAACAAAAAACAACTCTCATCTGGTTTTGTGACGATTCATGATGTTAATCACAAAAGTTAACGTTAACATAATGGAGATGCGATCGCGATCAACTATTCATCGCCATGCTTCACCATCGGGCTGGGATAGACTATCGTATGATCCTTTTACATCAGCGACTTAGTTGTATACCGGAGTAATCACCATGGCATCTCTGAAAGATGTAGCGAAGCTAGCCAATGTCTCACTGATGACGGTATCCCGCGCGCTGAACAGCCCGGAGCGCCTGAAGGCGGATACGCTCGCCCGCGTACAGGCGGCGATTGAACAGACCAATTACGTGCCCGATCTGTCGGCAAAGAAAATTCGCGGCGCCCGGGCAACCCCAAGCACCATCGGCGTGCTGGCGCTGGACACGGTGACCACCCCATTCTCGGTAGAGATAACGCTCTCTATCGAAGAGACGGCGCGGGCCCACGGCTGGAACAGCTTTGTGGTCAACATGTTCTCGGACGACAACCCTGATGCCATACTCGACCTGCTGCTTTCCCATCGCCCGGACGGCATTATCTATACCACCATGGGGCTGCGCCAGGTCCCGCTGCCGGCCAAATTGTTGACGCTGCCCTGCGTGCTGGCCAACTGCGAAAGCCTGAACGAGAACGTCGCCAGCTATATTCCGGATGATGAGCAGGGCCAGTACGACGCGGTGAAAGCGCTACTGGCCGCCGGCTATCGCCGCCCGCTCTGTTTGCATCTTCCGGCAAGGCATCTGGCGACGATACGCCGCCGACAGGGGCTGGAACGCGCCTGCCGTGAGGCGCAGGTTGATCCGGATACGCTCGATCACGGCTATATGACCTACGGTGACGAACACTATCGCGATATTCCCGGCCAGCTGCTGGCCCATATTGAGCAAGGTAAACCGCGGTTTGATTCCGTGGTGTGCGGCAACGATCGCATCGCTTTTATGGTCTACCAGACGCTGCTGGCGCAGGGCCTGCGAATTCCTGAAGATGTGGCGGTGGTGGGTTATGACAACATGGTGGGGATTGGCGATCTGTTCCTGCCGCCGCTGTCGACGGTGCAGTTACCGCATTATGAAATTGGCCGCCTGAGCGCCCTGCATATCATTAACGGCGACAGCCATCGGGATACCGTTAAGGTTCCCAGCCCGTGGCTGCCGCGCGAATCAATGTGATCAGTTGCCGATGTTACGCAGCTTTTCGCCGGACATCAGCTTGCGTTCGATGTGCTCCAGCGTCACGTTTTTAGTTTCCGGGATCAGCCAGAAGGTCACGCCGATAAAGGCCACGTTCAGCGCGGTATAGAGCCAGAACGTGCCTGCCGCGCCAATCGCGTCCAGCAGCGTCAGGAAGGTCGCGCCAATAATCATGTTCGATACCCAGTTGGTGGTGGTCGAACAGGTGATCCCGAAGTCGCGGCATTTCAGCGGCTGGATCTCGGAGCAGAGGATCCACACCACCGGCGCGGCGCTCATCGCGTACCCGGCTATGCACATCATGGTCATCCCCACCGACAGCCAGGAGAGGCCGCTACCGGCGGTACCGTTATCAAACTGCATCAGGCAGTAGCCCAGCACCAGGGTGCCCAACGCCATCACGCTAAAGCCGATTTTCAACGCCGGTTTACGTCCGGCCTTATCGACGGTAAACACCGCGATAAAGGTCGCGAACATAAAGGTCAGGCCGACCACCAGCGTGGCGATCATCTGCTGCTCGGTGGTGGTAAAACCGGCCATTTTGAAGATCCGCGGCGCGTAATACATGATGATATTCATGCCGGTAAACTGCTGCATCGCCTGCAATAACATGCCGAGGAACACCGCCCGACGCACGTTGCGGTTCACTTTGAACAGCGCCCAACCGCCCTGCTTCAACTTCAGGCTTTCGCGGATTTCATTCAGCTCATCGCGCGCCTTTTCCGAGGTATCGCGCAGCATGCGCAGCACTTCTTCGGCCTCGATATGGCGGCCTTTTTCCGCCAGCCAGCGCGGGCTGTTAGGCAGGAACACCACCAGGATAATCAGCAATACCGCCGGCAGCGCCAGCACGCCAAGCATCGCCCGCCAGTTGCCGCTGTAGCTGAAAGCGGTATCAGATAAGAACGCCAGCACGATGCCAAGCGTGACCATCAACTGATACATGCTGATCATCTTGCCGCGAACGTTTTCACTCGCCATTTCAGAAAGATAGAGCGGCGCGGTATAGGAGGCGATACCGACAGCGACGCCAAGGACAATGCGCGCCGCCAGCAGCATCTCGACGCTGGTGGCGAATGCCGAGCCGATAGAGCCCGCCACAAATAGCACTGCGCCGACCATCAGGCTGTATTTACGGCCAAGACGGAAAGAGAGCCAGCCGTTGAACAGCGCGCCAATCGCCGCGCCCAGCATCATACTGCTGACTACCCACTCCTGCAGACGGCTGGATAACACGAAATGATCGGTAATGAAGGGGAGCGCCCCGGCAATCACGCCAATATCAAGGCCGAATAACAAACCCGCCACCGCGGCGGCAATGGAGACAAACTGGTTCATGCGCCGGGTGTTGCGCTGCGCATTGGGGAGTAAACCCGGATCGGTGGTCAATGAAGTCATTTTTTTCCTGCCTCAACAGAGTATGCGTGCAGTGAAAGTACGGGATCGCAGGGCTAAGGTGTCAGGCGGGAGATGGCGAAGATATGGATAAAACGGCTGGTAGCATTGTTTTTGTGATGGACATTAAACTTTATCTTATGCAAAAAATGCTGTCCGATCGTCAAAACAACCCTGATGTATGGCGAGTATTTTATTTTCCATTACTAACGAGTATGGATTATTTAAACCTCATGATATGGACGATTATTGTTCGGAAAACAACCCGCCGGTCGGCGGGTTGTTCGACTTATGTCTGTTAGCGCGCCAGCCAACCGCCATCTACCGCCACGGTATAGCCGTTAATGTAATCGGATGCGCGGGAGGCGAGAAACACCACCGGCCCCATTAAATCGCTCGGCAAGCCCCAGCGGCCGGCCGGGATACGGTCGAGAATTTCCGCGCTGCGCTGTTCATCGGCGCGCAGCTGCTGGGTATTGTTGGTTGCCATGTAGCCGGGGGCAATGGCGTTAACATTGATATTATGCTTCGCCCATTCGTTGGCCAGCAGGCGCGTCACGCCCATAACGCCGCTTTTCGAGGCGGTATAGGACGGCACGCGGATCCCGCCCTGGAACGACAGCATGGAGGCGATATTGATGATCTTGCCGCCGTTACCCTGGGCGATGAAGTGCTTCGCCGCGGCCTGGGACATGAAAAAGACGCTTTTGATGTTCAGATTCATGACGTCATCCCAGTCTTTCTCGCTGAATTCGATAGCATCCTGACGGCGGATAAGCCCCGCGTTATTGACCAGAATATCGATGTGGCCAAATTCCGCCACCGCACGCTCAAGCAACTGCGGAATACCATCAATCTGTCGCAGGTCGGCGGTGAGGCTCAAAAAACGACGCCCCAGCGCGCTAACGCGCTCAATGGTTTCCGTCGGTTCAACGATGTTAATACCGACGATATCGCAGCCCGCTTCCGCCAGCCCAACCGCCATGCCCTGGCCTAAACCGGTGTCGCAGCCGGTCACTACCGCGACTTTCCCCTGAAGAGAGAATGCATCAAGAATCATATCTGGTTCCTTTCTTTCACGGCCTGCTCACCACAGGCAAGGTTCTGAGGCTAAGAAGAACTCCTGGGGCGTCCCCATCATAAAAATAAAACAGAGTTCCGTTTTGCTAATGGTCACATAGTAGACCGCTGAAAAATCATTTTCAACGACAATTAAAACAACGTTTCATTTTTTGTGATTAAAAATGATAAAAACGCAAAACGGATCACATAGCCAGAAGCTGGTGACCTATACAAAAGCTATAAATACAGTGAGTTAGGTTATCTTTAAAAAATAACCGCGAAGAAAGAAAATCAGGTAAAAAAATGAAGAATGGAAGATCGACGGGGATGATGGGCCTCGCACCGGAGACGGCGCGAAACCCTATTATGCGCGCTCCACCGCCAGCGCAACGCCCTGACCGCCGCCGATACACAACGTCGCGAGCCCTTTACGCGCATCGCGCTTAATCATTTCATGTACCAGCGACACCAGAATCCGGCAGCCGGACGCGCCAATCGGATGGCCCAGGGCGATAGCCCCACCGTTGACGTTAACCCGGCGTTCATCCCATTCCAGCACTCTGCCAACGGAAATCGCCTGGGCGGCAAAAGCTTCATTGGCTTCGATTAAGTCAACCTCATCCAGCCGCCAGCCCGCGCGCTCAAGGCAGCGCCGGGTGGCATGTACCGGCGCGATACCCATTAGCGCCGGATCGACGCCGACGCTGGCGAAGGCGCGAATGCGCGCCAGAATCGGCAGCCCCAGCTCCTGGGCCTTTGACTCGCTCATCATCATCACCGCCGCCGCGCCATCGTTAATACTCGATGCATTACCCGCGGTCACCGACCCTAACTGGTCGAAGGTGGGCATCAGGCTGGCTAATCCCTCAGCGCTGGCGTCCATCCGCGGCTGCTCGTCGGTATCCACCAGCCGTTTACTGCCGTTATGCTCGGTGGCGACCGGCACGATCTCATCGCGGAACCGCCCGGAGTCTATTGCCCGCCGCGCTTTTTGCTGCGAGCTAAGCGCCCAGGCGTCCTGTAGTTCGCGGCTGATCCCATACTCCCGCGCCAGATTTTCCGCCGTTACGCCCATATGGTAATCATTGAAAGCGTCCCACAGACCATCATGCACCAGGCTGTCGATAAGCTGGCTATTGCCCAGCTGCGCGCCGGTTCGGCTGTCGGTAAGCACATGCGGCGCACGGCTCATGTTTTCCTGGCCGCCGGCGATCACTACATCCGCTTCGCCGCACTGGATGGCCTGGGTCGCCAGGTGCAGCGCTTTCAGCCCGGAACCGCAAACGTCGTTGATGGTGATCGCCGAGACGGTATTCGGCAGCCCGCCGCGGATCGCCGACTGGCGCGCCGGATTCTGCCCGGTACCCGCGGTCAGCACCTGACCGAGGATCACTTCATCAATGCACTGCGGATCGATTCCGCTCCGCTCGACTAACGCCTTCACCACCACGCTGCCCAATTCCACCGCCGAGTGACGCGCCAGCGTTCCCTGAAAACAGCCGATGGGCGTACGCAACGCGCCGACGATCACGACATCTTTCATCCTTTACCTTCTGCGCAAAGAACCATCAATAGATGCCGTTATAGTAGAGAATTGTTATCAAAAAATTTCGCAATTGTTTAAAAAAAGTGAGGCGGTTCACAAAGTTCGCCGTCACGACTCGCGGCCTTGCCCTTCAAGATGTTGGCGCAGCCAGCTGCCCGCTTCCCCCAGCGGCGTACGCTTGTTCCATAACAGATCCACCGAGATCGACCGCGGCCAGCCGGCGATATTCAACGCTTTAAGCTTGCCGCTACCGGCGAACTCTTCCACCAGCGCGCAGGGCAAAATACACCAGCCAAAGCCCTGCACCGCCATACTCAGCAGCAGCAAATAGTTGGGCGCCGACCATACCTGGCCGCGCGAGGGATCCGGCGCGCTCTCAAGATAAGTGCTAAGCCGCAGTTCACGCCAGCCGTGCAGATCATCCCAGAAAACCCGCCCCTGACCGGCCAGCGGATGCCCCGGCGCAACATAAATCCCCATCGCCGTTTGCAACGGTAAGCGCATGCTGCCGATCTCCATCGGATAACTGTCCCTGGCTTCGATAAGCCCCACCTGCGCACGCTCCTTTTGCAGTAGATCCACCACATCTTCGTCTTCGCCAATCAGGCATTCAAACTCGGTATGCGGAAAACGCCGATCGAACTGTTCCAGCAAATCCTCCAGTACATCCGGGTGCAGGGTATCCGACAAGACGAAGGTCAACCGCGGTTCGGTATTACCCGATAACGAACTGGCGAGCTCATCCAGCCGCGAACTGGCGGCCAGTATTGCTTTCACATAGCCCAGCACCTGCTCGCCCTGCGCGGTTAGCGTCGGCTGGCGAGTGGAACGATCGAACAGAGTTAACCCCAGGTCGGTTTCAAGATTCGAAATCGCGGTACTGACGGTGGATTGGCTTTTACGCATCCGCCGGGCGGCGGCGGAGAACGAACCGCTGGCGGCGGCTTCTACAAAGGCGGTGAGAGCTTCGGGAGAATAGTGCATAACCTATCTACTTTATCGATGGAATCTATCTTTTGTTTATCACATTTTTCCATAAAATGCCGGGTAAATCTGGATGACAGAACTAACAAGAGGTATCCCAAAATGAAAACCAATAACCTGCAACATAAGACGCTACTGGAACGCGTACTCCACGCGGTGAGCTTTGAAGGCCTCGCCACGTTAATTCTGGCCCCGACCGCGGCCTGGTTAATGCAGCGATCGGTGGTCGAAATGGGAGGCTTGGCCATTTTGCTCGCCACCATGGCGATGGTCTGGAACCTGATCTATAACGCCGCCTTCGACCGTCTGTGGCCGGTTTCACGCCTGGCGCGTACGTTGCGGGTGCGCGCGCTGCACGCCATCGGCTTTGAGTGCGGCTTTATCATCATCGGCGTCACCGTTGTCGCGCTGGTACTCGGCGTGTCGCTGGTGCAGGCATTTATGCTGGAAATCGGCTTTATGCTGTTCTTCCTGCCCTACACCATGTTCTTTAACTGGGCGTGGGATACGCTGCGCGTGCGCGTCCTGAAGTATCGCCAGCCGCAGAGTCTGCCGAATAATTAACGTTCTCGATCGCGCGGATCGTCTAACCCTTTGGCGATCCGCGGGTTTATTTATCACCGAAAACTATCACCGCAAACGATTCATAAATGTGGTAAATTGCACTCCTTTTTTTGGGTTATACGGTTGATAAATTCGCATAATGTCTAAAATTTGGTCTAAAGAAGAAACTCTATGGAGTTTTGCTCTATATGGCACTGCCGTAGGCGCCGGCACCCTATTCCTGCCGATTCAACTCGGTTCGGCCGGCGCCATCGTGCTGTTCCTCACCGCTCTGGTTGCCTGGCCGTTAACCTACTGGCCGCACAAAGCACTGTGTCAATTCATCCTGTCGGCCAAAGTGGCTGCCGGTGAAGGGATCACCGGCGCGGTCAATCATTACTACGGCAAAAAAGTCGGCAATCTGATCACCAGCCTGTACTTTCTCGCCTTCTTCGTGGTGATCCTGATCTACGCCGTGGCGATCACTAATTCGCTGGCGGAACAACTGGCGAGACACGTGGCGATGACCCCTGGGGTACGCGCCCTGCTGAGCCTTGCCGTGGTGCTGGTACTGAATCTGATCTTCCTGATGGGGCGCCATATGACCATCAAAGTGATGGGATTCCTCGTCTTCCCGCTGATTGGCTGTTTCCTGTTCCTCTCCATCTACCTGATTGGCAGTTGGCAACCGGAACATCTCACCAGCCAGATGCAGTTGAACGCAAAGACCTGGCACCAAATCTGGATCTCAATTCCCGTGATGGTTTTCGCTTTTAGCCATACGCCGATTATTTCGACCTTCGCTATCGATCAGCAGGAGAAATATGGTGAGCTGGCCATGGGTAAATGCAAAAAAATCATGAAGGTGGCCTACACCATCATCTGCGCCAGCGTGCTGTTTTTTGTCTTCAGTTGCCTGCTGTCCATTCCGCTACCGTACATCGAAGCCGCGCGTAATGAAGGGGTGACGATTCTCTCTGCGCTCTCCATGGCGCCGGGCGCGCCGGGCTGGCTGGCGGTGACCGGCATTATCGTCGCGGTGGTCGCAATGTCGAAATCGTTCCTCGGCACCTATTTTGGGGTGATCGAAGGCGCCAGCGAGATCGTTAAAACGTCTCTCGGCCAGCTCGGTATTCGCAAGAGCCGCGCCTTTAACCGCGCCATGTCGATTATGCTGGTCTCGGCGCTGACTTTCATCGTCTGCTTTATCAATCCGAACGCCATCTCGATGATTTACGCCATCAGCGGCCCGCTTATCGCCATGATTCTGTTCATCATGCCGACGCTGTCGACCTACATTATCCCGGCGCTCAAGCCCTATCGTTCACTGGGTAATCTCATTACCTTGATCGTCGGCCTGCTCTGCGTCTCGGTGATGTTCTTCAGTTAAATCTCTCCTGCGGCGACGCCCTCAGCGTCGCCGCACGTTCTGCCAACATTCTCGCCCATTACCTCTCCCTGACGGGATTACACTTACTCCTTGCCTATCATCGGAGGGAGTCATTATGTCCAACGTAACATTATCCGGGGTCGCGACCTTAGGCGACCGTCAGGTTTACCGGCTTGGATACGGCGCCATGCAGCTCGCCGGCCCCGGCGTATTTGGCCCGCCAAAAGATCCTGACGCCGCCATTCGCGTTCTGCAAGAAGCCGTCGCCGCCGGGGTGAATCATATCGATACCTCCGATTTCTACGGTCCGCACATCACCAATCAGCTGATTCGTCAGGCGCTGCATCCCTATGGCGATGATCTGTGTATCGTTACCAAAGTCAGCGCCCGCCGCGATGAGAAAGGCAACTGGCTACCGGCGATGTCGCCGGCGGAACTCACCCAGGCCGTCGAAGATAACCTGCGTAACCTCGGCCTGGAAAGGCTGGAGGTAGTGAATTTGCGCAGTATGCTCGGCACCCACGGCCCGGTGGAAGGCTCGCTGGAAGAACCGCTAACGACCTTACTGGAACTAAAAGCCCGCGGTCTGATTCGCCACATCGGTCTGAGTAACGTCACCGCCAGACAGGTCGCCGATGCGCAGAAGCTGACCCCCATCGTCTGCGTGCAAAACCAATACAACATCGCTAACCGCGGTGACGACGCGTTAATCGACGCGCTGGCGCAGCAAAACATCGCCTACGTGCCGTTCTTCCCGCTGGGTGGTTTTACGCCGCTACAGGCGCGGGAACTTAACGAGGTTGCCGCCGGGCTCAACGCCACGCCGATGCAGGTGGCGCTGGCGTGGCTACTACAGCGCTCGCCGAATATTTTGCTGATTCCGGGCACCTCATCGGTGGCGCATTTACGGGAAAATCTCGCCGCCGCGACGCTTTCTCTGCCCGCCGAGGCGCTGGCGACGCTGGATAACATCACTGGCTGATGGCGTCAACTCCCTCCTTTACGGCGTTTGTCGTAAAGGGTTATCCCCTTAATATTAAGCTGGAATTAGGCCATCTCTGCTGGCACTATATATCCTACAAATCGGGTTTTGCTGATTCCTTATCCGGGCAATAACCTTATAAATTGCATTGAGTTACGTTATTTCTTAGGCCTCCTAATTGGGAGGCTGTTGTCGTTTGTATTGTTCTATGGTTTTTGTTAACACTCTTGATTACAGGAAAAAACAATATCGGCTTCGACGTTTATACAAATCAATTTGGCCACAAAGATAGTCAATATCATCGAACGTTCACAAAAACATCTGGTTAACATAATCAGTATGTCGCTATTGCTGTAAAAAAAATTAACTATGCACAGTAACGATTCAACAAGGATTACCCATGATAGAGGGAACGATAAAAACCAGTAAGTATGAAATCATTGCTATTTTCAGAGAGGAACAGAGAAAGCAAACAGAGATAGAAATTTTCTTTAATAACAAAAGCATCAGTACTCAGATTGCGCGTGTCGATTTTGCTGAATTCCATATCCGCAGCGAGAGCAAAATCCCGGCGGGGAATAAATTCAAATTTATTCTGCATAGCGATTCAGGAAAGATCGAGTTCACCTCCCAGCGGCAGAAGAATTCCGCTGGCGGCGCGGAGAATAGCAATAAGGTGGCATTTGCGTTACCAGAATGCATCCAGGTTGTACAAAGACGACGAGATCCCAGATTTCGTTTGCGCGATGAGAATGATTTCTTTTGTCATGGCCGCCATAAAAATGGCGAAAACTATGCTTTTGATATCAAAGATATTTCTGATGGCGGCTGCGCGCTGATTGCGCAAAGTCCAAACCTGAAATTCCTGGCCAACAACTCAACGTTGAAAAACGCCATTCTGTCTCTGGCGGAATATGGCGAAATCACCGTTGATCTGGTTATCAAGAACGTGGCGATGGTCACGCTGGATAGCGAAGAGAAGAATCAGGAAAACTACTATCAGATTTCCTGTCAGTTTAAGTTCCGCCGCAGCGACGACAGGAAGAAAATAGAAAAAACGCTGATCGATTTGATTCTGGAAGCCAAGCGGAAGAAGAGAGTTTAATGCCCTTGAACAATATCTTGCTGTACACCGACGACAATATCATTGGCCAATCTATTCACGATTATCTGAGCGATATTCACCAGGATATCACCCAGGCCAGTTATCAGGACATCGTACAAGGGGGCGTCGCGCCCCTGGCTGAGACGGTGATCCTCAATATGATCCACAAGGATATATCCGCTGCCGATACGGTCGTATTACTCAACAAACTGCGCTTTCATTTCTCGCGCTGTACATTGTTGGTATTGATGGTAAAAAGCGATATCGCCAATCTGTGCCGGGAATTAATAGATCTGGAAAACCTGTTAATCCTGACGGAAAAATCTTCCTTAGACGCATTTTCGGCAATTACCAGAACGCAGGATGAAAACCCGCAGTCCCGGTATTTGCGCACGCAGCGAAAGCTGACGGCCAGAGAGCTGCAGGTACTGGAACTTATTATCGCCTGCAATAACAATAAGCGAATTGCCTCGCTGCTCAATATCGACCATAAGACGGTGCACAGCCATCGCATTCACATCATGAAAAAGTTGGGAATGAATAGCTCGCAGGTGATGCATAAGCAAATCGTCAATATGAATCACTGCTGAACGGGCATACCGTCGCCGGGCCTACAACGCCAGAGCAAAATGTTGACGCAGCGCTCGCTTACCGGGTTCGCTAATTGTCACTTCGCGGTAGCCGGGCACCAGCGTGAACCAACCTTTTTGCACGCCCCACTGCAACAAGGCAGCGCCCGCGGCACCACCCAGATGAAAACGGCGCTCGCTCCAGTCGAGGCAGGCGCAGCAGGCTTTGCGGCGGGATCCGTTATCACACGCTATGCCTAAGCGGGCGAAATTCGCCTTCCCCGCCGCAGTAAGCGCTGCGCCATTTGCCGTAAGCCAGGCTTGCTGTTGCAGAAAATCATAGATGGCGACGGCTACCTCGCCCGCCAGATGATCGTAGCAGGTACGCGCCATACGCAGCGTTCCCGGCGTACGCGTAGTCAACGGCACAGCGCTTTTTCCGGCCATGGTCATCATATTTTCCAGCAATCCGGCGACATCGCCGCCCGCCAGGCGATAGTAGCGATGCCGCCCTTGCGCCAGGCAGATCAGTAAACGACTGCTGACTAACCGGCTAAGATGCGCGCTGGCAGTCGACGGCGAAATATCCGCCGCGACGGAGAGCTCAGTCGCCGTCCATGCCCGGCCATCCATTAGCGCGCAGAGTATTTTCACTCGTGAAGGATCAGCCATCGCCGAGGCAACCGCCGCCATCGCGACGGCCAGCGCTTCGTCATCATCAATGACAACCGCAGGGTGCAACATAGTGCCTCCGCTTAATATTGGTTACGCAGAACGTGAACTCTGCATCTGGTATTCACGCAGTACCTGTGCCACGCGAATCTGATAATCAGCAAAGATAGACTCCCGCCCTTCCCGCTGCGCCGCCTGATGACAAATATTGCGCTTCCAGGCCGTCACCGCCTGTTCGTCCCGCCACCACGACAGCGACAATATCTTTCCCGGCGCACTGAGGCTTTGAAAACGCTCGATGGCGATAAAGCCGTCGATGGTCTCCAGCAGCGGTTTCAATTGCGCCGCCAGCGCGAGATATCGTTCCTGCTGCGCTGGCGTGACCTGTGCTTCAAAGAGTACCGCAATCATGGTTTTTTCCTCCAGTAACGAATAAAGCCGCACTGTAGCGCGTCGTTCGCAATCAATGCTTCGCCAGCGGGCGAAGTATCGCCGGCGTGACAGGCCAGAAAACGACCAAACCATTCACGCAATCAATATCAAACCCAAATTTGGCGAGGATAAAACGCGAAGCGAAGGAAACCATTAGTATCAGCAATGAATTATAACTAATTGTTTTTAATTATATTTTTAATAAAACGTCAATCATTGGTCATCCAGCCGTCATAAAAATGTGATCTAAATCGCACTTTTTGCAACATACGTTATAGTTAGCAGACTTATTATAAACCCATCGAAAGCACAACGCTTTCCACCATAAAAGTTAAAAGGATAAACACCATGAAAAACGTAAAATTACTTGCTGCTGCTGGTATGCTGTCTCTGGTTTCTTTCGCAAGCTTCGCGGCTCATCCGGTGAGCGTGACCTCTGATACCCTGGACAACGCAGAAGCAAAAATCGCTGCTATCGCTAAAGATCAGGGCGCCTCTTACCACATTACCGAAGCCTATACCGGTAATCAGGTACACATGACGGCGGAACTGTCTAAATAACCGAATGGTCGCAGAGGGAGCTGCCGGACAGGTCGTCTCAGGACGGCTGGTCTGGCTCCCGCCACGTAACAAAACACGGCAATGTCGAGCCCCTTTATGGGGCTTTTTTACGTCAACGTTTCGCCAGCGCGCGCTGAATAGAGAGCACACTCGCCAGCACCACAATAAGGCCCGCCAGCGCCATCCCCTCAATTTTCTGCCCGAGAAATATCCACCCCAACAGCACCGCCGTCACCGGGCTAAGCAGGCTCATTGCCGATACCGCCACCGGCGACAATCTGCTGATACCGCGAAACCATAAACCATACGCCAGCATCGCCCCGGCCACACACAGCCAGACATAACCTGCCGCCTGTAATAGAGTGATGTTGTACAACGGCGGATCCACCAGCAGCGCGATGGGCAGTAACACGATCCCGCCAATCAACAATTGCCAGCCGGTCATCGCCACGACCGGCAGCGATAACGCCCAGCGCCGCGACAGCCAGGTGCCCAGCGCCATACTGACGGCGCCAAGAAAAGCGGCGCCAATACCTAACGAATCCAGCACCGTGAGCGGAGAAAGCAGCAACATCGCCATACCGATGATCCCGGCGCAGGCGGATACCACCGCCAGCCACGGCGAACGCTGACGATCCACGCACCAGGCAAGCAGCATCACCAGCAGCGGCTGAATCGCGCCGATCACCGCCGCCAGCCCGCCGGGCAGCCGGTAAGCGGCGATAAACAGCAGCGCCTGAAAGGCGCCGATATTTAATATTCCGGTAATGACCAGCTTCCACCACTCACCGCGCTGCGGAAACTGACGGCTCCACAGTAACAACGCAATCCCGGCGGGCAACACCCGCAGCAGCGCGGCGATAAAAGGACGGTCCGGCGGTAGGAACTGCGAAGTAACGATATAGGTGGTCCCCCAGATAGCGGGAGCCAGTGCGGTCAGCAGCAGATCGACCGCCAGATGACGAGTAAAAAAGGCCATGATTTTATCTTCATATCAAGTTAAATTGTGTAACAAGTATGTATCGATAAATATCTTGATATCAAGATAAGTGAGCACGCATGGACAAATTACCGCCAACGGATGCCGTTGACCGCATTCTCGCCCAATGGCAGCGCGAGCGCCCGGATCTGGATTGCAGCCCAATGGGGCCAATTGGCCGCCTCAAGCGCTGCGCCATGCTGCTGGAGCCGCAGGTGGAGGCGGCGTTTGTTAAACATGGGCTGGTACGTTGGGAGTTCGACATGCTGGCGACGCTGCGCCGCGCCGGCGAGCCATTCGTGCTGTCGCCGACCCAGCTCTTTTCGACGCTGATGATTACTTCCGGCACGATGACCCATCGCCTTAAGGCGCTGGAAAAACGGGGGTTGATCGCTCGTTTAGCGAATCCGCAGGATGCCCGCAGCATGCTGGTGGCGTTGACGCCAGCGGGACGAGCGCTGATCGATGAGGCGGTTGCCACCCACGTGGCGAATGAGCGACAACTGCTGGCAGGGCTTTCAGAGACCCAACTTCAGCAGTTAGACGAAGCGCTACGGGTGTTTATGCGCCAGCTTGAGGATGAGCACTAGCCGACGATTAGGTCTTATTACGATGACTTACCTGCGACTCACTGAGAGTCGTCGCCACTGAATCGCAAGGCTATGTTGCTGGCGTATTGCGTTTTGCAATAACCGGCAAATACGCATACCATCTGCACATTCTATCGTCGTCAGGCAAGGAGATGCTTGTGGATAAGACTCACTCTTCGACCCCGCCAGAGAGCCACGAAAGCCGCTTTCATAAAGAAGAGTTCCCCTTTTTTTGGGTGGTTAACGTTTACGCCCGTTATACCCAATTAATGGAAATCGAGCTCAAAAAAATCGACATCGACCTTTCCCGTTTCCGCGTACTGATGCTGGTGCACCAATACCACCGCGCCAGTATTTCGCGGATCACCGAATATGCCGTTAGCAAGATGCCGACGGTGACCAAAATTGTTGGCCGCCTGCGCGATGACGGCCTGCTGACGACCCACGTTAGCGTCAGCGATGGCCGGGTCACCGAAGCGGAACTCACCGCCGCCGGTGAAGCCAAGGTAGCCGAAGCCCGGGCGTTAGCGGAAACCGTGTTTACTAAAGCCTTCAAGGGCATCACCCCGGCGCAAGAAAAAAAGATGAACCAGGTGCTGGCGCTCATTCTGCACAACCTCGATGACTAATCCCCTGCACCAATAACCATTTTCCATAAATGGTTATTGCTTTTGTTTTGCCCTCCCTGCGTTTTTCGCACACTTTTTTATCATTTTTTTAACTTATATTTTTCATTTATTTTTGTGACGCCCTTCAAGAGATTAAAATTTATACATCACATTTTAATGATTTAAATCAATCAGTTAAAAAACATCCCCTCCTTCATAGCATCATCTTATCCTCAATTACGATGTAAAAAACGGGCAACAATTTACTTGAAATTTCAAGTTTTACTGACAAGATTACCTCAAACGCCAGCGGGTCGTTTTTTAGTCATTTCGCGCGGTAATTATCACCCTCACGGAGATGTGAAACATGGTTACTGAACATCGTACAGAGACAGAAAACGCACAATCCGGGTTTATCTCGCGCTTTACCCTTGGCGACGGCGAGCTGACGTTCGCGGTTAAAGACAGTCTCGATATTGCCGGTTTTCCGACCCGCGCCGGCAGCCCGGTATTGCAGGATGCGCCGCCCGCCGTCCGCCATGCCGCCGTAGTCGAGGCGCTGCTGGATAACGGCTGTCAGCTGCGCGGAAAAACCACCCTGCACGAGCTGGCCTTTGGCGTCACCGGCATCAACCCGCATAGCGGTACGCCACGCAATCCGCATTATCCGCAGTTAATCCCCGGCGGTTCGTCCAGCGGCTCTGCCGCCGTGGTCGCGGCCGGTGAAGTCGACTTCGCCGTCGGCACCGATACCGGCGGCTCGGTGCGGATGCCCGCGGCCTGCTGCGGCGTGGCTGGCCTGAAGCCGAGCTTTGGCCGTCTGAGCCGCGCAGGCGTCATTCCGACGGAAAGTTCACTAGACTGCGTCGGCCTGTTCGCCCGCGATATCGCCACATTGCGCCAGGCGCTGGCAAAAGCGCTGAGGGAACCGGCTCCTCCTGCGCGCCGGGAAGCGCCCGCACTGAGTTACCTGGCAGGCACGGCAACGCCGGAAATTGAGCAACTGATCGTCTCACGTCTGCAGCAAGCGGGCCTGGCATGGACTCGCGCTGAACTGCCGGGATTCAACGAAGCGCATCAGGCCGGGCTTACGGTGATAAGCCAGGAAAACTGGCTGGCGTTTCACAGCATCATCAACGCGCCGAATCTGGCGCCGGACGTCGCCCAGCGGATCCGCGCCGGCGCGGAAATCGGCCCTCAGCAGCGGCAGGCTGCGGAAAGCGTGCGTCAACAATTTAGCGCCGCGGTGGACGCCCAGTTGGCGAAAACACCGCTGATTCTGCTGCCGACCCTGCCGGAATGTCCGCCAACGCTGGAAGAAGCGGCGGATCCGCTCAAGGTGGTCAACCTGACTCGTCTGGTGCGCCCATTTAATTTAAGCGGCCATCCGGCCCTGAGCCTGCCGCTTGGCGAAATTAATCATCGCCCGGTGGCGCTGCAATTAGTCGCCAATAAAAATAAAGAGTTCGATTTACTTAATTACGCTGAGTATTTGCTGGAAAAATTAAAATAATAAAACCGTACTTTCATTAACTGGAAGAGGCTAAATCGCATGTTAAACCCCTCTGCAACTTCGCGTGCGGAAAAGACCCTGCACGCCACGACAATAGAGTTTGCCGAATTACTCGCGGATATTAAAAAGCGCAGCGAGGAATTCGAGCAGCAGAAATATATCCCGGCGGATATTATTTCCCGCTTTAAAAAGATTGGTGTTTATCGCGCGCTGGTGCCAAAACGCTACGGCGGCGATGAAATCTCGCCGGCGGAATTTTGTCAGTTAATTGAAACGCTCTCAACGGCTGACGGATCCGCCGGCTGGGTGGCGAGTTTCGGCATGAATCCGTTTTATCTTGGCGGCCTGCCGCCGAGCAGTCTCGATGAGCTTTACCGCCACGGACCGGATATCGTCTTTGCCGGCGGGATCTTCCCGCCGCAAAAGGCGACGACTCAGGATGGCGGCTACCGCGTCAGCGGGCGCTGGAGCTTCGCCAGCGGCTGCAGCGGCGCTGAACTTATCGGCGTGGGCATTCTGACCGATGACGGCAGCGATCGTCCGCTGCCGCGCATCGCGGTGCTACCCGCCGGGGAGTTCACCATCGATCCAGTCTGGAATACGGTCGGCCTCTCCGGTACCGGCAGCCATGACGTAGTGCTGAATAATGCCTTCGTGCCGCAGGAGTGGACCTTTATTCGCGGCGGCGAACTTAACCTCGAAGGCCCTTTGTATCGCTACCCGGTACTGTCGCTGGCCACTCAGGTACTGTCGGTGGTGGCGCTGGGTATCGCCCGCGCGGCGTTATCGGAAATTTACGCCATTGCCGAACGCCAGAGCTCGGTCACCGGCGCGCCATGCCTGGCGGATCGTCAATTCGCGCAGATGGAAATCGCCCACTGTGAAGCGGAACTGCGTTCGGCGCGCTGCTGGTTCTATGACGCCATCGACGACGTCTGGCAGGCGATTCTGCGCGGCGATGAACCGGGAGAAGAGCGGATTAACGCCATGCGCCTCTCTTCCACCCACATTACCCGAGTTTCTGCGTCGGTTACCACCCGCGCGCTGAAACTGGCCGGGATGCCGGGTATTTCAATGCGTAGCCCGCTGCAGCGCTATGCCCGCGACTCCATGGTCATCACCCAGCACGCCTTTATGGGCGAGCTGACCTACATCAACGCCGGCAATATGTTCTTCGGCCACTCGCCGCAGCCCGGCTATTTATAAGTCAACACGGAGCCGGCAATGAATGAAGAAATGCTGCAACGCCTGGAGAAGCTGGAAGCCGTAGTGCAGATCCGAAACGCCATCAGCCAGTATATGCATCTCTGTGATGACCTGACGCATCCGGATACCGCCCGGCAAATTGGCGCGCTATTTAGCGAAACGGCTATTTGGGAAGGTATTGGCGAATTATATCAACAAAAGCTCGGGCGCCATTGCGGCAGAGCGGCGATCGTCGGAATGATGAACGCTTATATTAGCGAACCGTCACACTTCGCCATTAACGTACATTATTTAACGGCCGAGCATATTTGTGTTGGCGAAAATAACCGCGCGGTTGGCCGCTGGAAAATGCTGCAGGCTTCGACGTTTCGCCGCGGCGGCTCGCATTTAAATAGCGCGGAGCTCGTCATTGAATTTATTAAACAAGATCAACAGTGGTTAATTCATCATTTTACCACCCGTAATTTATTTAGCCGCCCGGTAGCTGACTGGCATTCGCTCGCCGATTTACCGGTGCCTGATGGTCATTAAAAGAGATATGTGGAGAGTGACAATGTCTGAATGTATTCCGGTAAAAAATATCGATACCCGCCATACCGCCGAAACGCTGGCGGCACTGGTGCAAAGCGACCGGGTCCATACCTGTCTCTATACTTCCGAGGAAATTTTCGACCTCGAGATCGACAACATTTTTAACCGTACCTGGGTGTGGGTCGCCCACGAGAGCGAAATCCCTGACGCCGGCAGCTATAAATCCTCGATGGTGGGTACCCAGCCGGTAATCGTCGTACGCGATCGCAAAGGCAATATCAACGTGCTGCTCAACCGCTGCCGCCACCGCGCCGCCACCGTTTGCGAACATCGCAGCGGGAAAACGAACGGGTTTACCTGCCCGTATCACGGCTGGGGCTATGGCCTCGACGGCGCGCTGCGCGGGGTACCGCATCCAGAGAGCTACGGCGATACGCTGAACAAATCTGAGCTCGGCATGGTGCGCCTGCGCGTTGAATGCTACGCCGGAATGATTTTCGCCAGCTTCAACCACGACATTGAACCGTTGACCGACTTCCTCGGCCCGGCGATGAAATGGATGGATTTGTTCATGAAACAGGGGGCTGGCTACGCGCTGCAGGCTACCACCGCGCACCGTTTTCGCTTTCCCGGCAACTGGAAAATCCAGCTGGAAAATACCACCGACGGCTATCACTTCCCTATCGTCCATAAGTCGTTTTTAAGCTCGGTCGATAAACAGACCGAAGAGATGCTCAACTTCGTCGACGGCAAAGGCTTCGTGGAAGATCTCGGCAACGGCCACAGCGTGATGGTGATGATCCCCGAGCTTATCGATCTGGAAGCCAATCTCGATGCGCCAATCCCGGAGCGCTTTAGCGAGCTGGCCCAGGCCCTGCGCGAGGAAGGCCACGACGAGCAGCAGGTGCGGCGCATCGTACGCGCGGTGGGTGGCAGCGGTTTTAATCTTAACCTGTTTCCCAATGTCGCCTGTTCAATGGCCTTCTTCCGCGTGCTGCAGCCGATATCGGTAAAAGAGACGGAAATTCATCACATGGTGCTGACCATGAAAGATGGCCCGGCGATCGCCAACCAGGCGCGCCTGCGGCTGCACGAACACTTCCAGGGGCCGATGGGCTTCGGTACCCCCGATGATTCAGAGGCCTGGGAGCGGGTGCAGCGCGGCGGCGGCGCGGGCGACGATCTGTGGATCATGCTCAATCGCGGCCTGCCCGGCGAAGTCCGCACCGCCGACGGCCTGCGCAGCGACGTCAGCGCCGAAACAGGCATGCGCGCCGCTTACCAACAATGGAAAAAGTACATGACCGCTGACAATCGGGGGCAATAATGAACACATCACCTATCCTCAACGCCGCCATTCAGTTTATTAACCTGGAAGCGGACCTGCTCGATCAAGGCGAATTTCGTGAATGGCTGGCGCTGTGGCGCACCGAGGGAATGTACATCATTCCCATCGACCAGCAGACCACCGATTTCGCCAACGTGCTCAACTACGCCTACGACAACCACGAGATGCGGGAAAAACGCGTGCAGCGTTTATACAGCGGCGAGTCGATCTCCACCACCCCGCGCGCGCGCACTATCCGCATGAGCGGCCGTTATCGCCTGCTCAGCGCCAGCGATGAGGTCGTCGAAGTACGCTGCGCCCAATTCCTTTACGAGTACCGCAAGGGCAATGAACAGCACTACGCCGCTGACGTCACCTGGACGCTGGCGCCGGAGGGCGACAGTTTCCGCATCCTGCAAAAGGTCGTGCGCCTGATTAACGGCGACGATTACCTGCATAGCATTGGCTACATCCTGTGAGGACTTTATGACACGTAGCGTACTTATTACCGGCGCGGCCAACGGCCTCGGGCTGGTTATTAGCCGCCATCTCTGGCAACAGGGCTATCAGGTGGCGATGGCGGATCTCAACCTCGATACGGTCACCCGTAGCGCCCAGGAGATCGATCCCAGCCAGCAGCGGCTGCTGCCGCTGGCGCTGGATATTCGCCAGCCGCAACAGTTCAGCGACGCGCTGGCGCAGATCCGCGCGCGCTTCGGCGAACTCGACGTGCTGGTCAACAACGCCGCCTTAACCCTGACCACGCCGATCATGGAGATCGACGTGGAGGAGTTCGATCGCGTCACCAGCACCAATCTGCGTGGTACCTTCGTCGGCTGCCAGACCATCGGCCGCTATTTCAGCCAGCGCCAGCGGGGCAGCATTATTAACCTCGCGTCGCTGGCCGGGCAAAACGGCGGCACCGCCTCCGGCGCCCACTATGCAGCCTCCAAGGGCGGCATTATTACGCTGACCAAAGTCTTCGCCCGCGCCCTGAGCAACTCCGGGGTGAGCGTCAACGCGATTGCGCCGGGGCCGCTGGATCTTCCTTCCGTTCGCGCCGCGGTGCCGGAAGAGAAAATGCCGGCGCTGCTGGAGATGATCCCGATGAAGCGGCTTGGCGATCCGCTGCTGGTCGCCCGCGCGGTAGAACTGCTGGCGGCGCCCTCCGCCACCTTTATCACCGGCGCGACCTGGGACATCAACGGCGGCATTTATATGCGTTAAGCCCTTCGCGGGTGGAGAAAAACTATGGCTGAAACATTGACGGTACGCGTCACAGAACGCGAAATTCAGGGAGCCGAGGTGGTAGTCCTGACGCTGGCCTCGCCGGACGGCGCTCCCCTGCCCTCGTTTAGCGCCGGGGCGCATATCGATCTGCATCTTGGCGATGGCATCGTGCGCCAGTATTCGCTGTGCGGCAGCGCCCATCACCCGCAGCGCTATCGGTTGGGGATCCTCAAAGATCGCGCCTCGCGCGGCGGTTCGCTGGCGGCGCACGCTTTACAGCCCGGCGACGAGGTGCAAATTAGCCCCCCGCGCAACCTGTTCGCGCTGGAGATGTCGGCGCCTCATACCATTCTGATCGGCGGCGGCATTGGCATCACGCCGATGCTGGCGATGGCCGATACGCTATTTCGCGCCGGGAAATCCTTCGAAGTGCATTACTGCGGCCACAGCCGTGAGGGAATGGCGTTTCTGGCCGAGCTGGCGGATTGCCACTTTAGCGCCCAGGTTCAGCTACATATCAGCGATGAAAACGGCAGGATCCGCCCTCAGGAACTCCTGACGCCTCACGCCGCCGCCGGCCACCTGTACGTTTGCGGTCCGGAGGGTTTTATGGCGTGGATTAATGAAACGGCTCAGGGGTGCGGTTTCAGCGCGGAGCGGCTGCATCAGGAGTATTTCAACCGCGAGGTAGAAACCAGCGGCGGCAGTTTTGAGGTTGAGGTTCCGGAACTCAACCTTAGCGTTACCGTCGGCGAAAACGAGACCATCGTCGCCGCGCTGCAAAAGGCCGGCATCAAAGTGAAAGTCTCCTGCCAACAGGGCGTCTGCGGCACCTGCCTCGCCAACGTTTGTAGCGGCGTACCTGACCACCGCGACGAGTATTTAACCGAAGAAGAACGCGAAGATAACGACCAGATCCTGCTGTGCTGTTCGCGGGCTAAAACCCCGCGGCTGGTTATTGAAGGCTTCGAATACGTCAAACTGAAATAACGGGTATTACTATGAACCTGACATCTGATTTTCGTAATGCCATGGCGCAGCTGGGCAGCGCGATCACCATCATTACCACCGATGGCCCGGCGGGCCGCTTCGGCTTTACCGCTTCGGCGGTGTGTAGCGTGACGGATTCGCCGCCGACGCTGCTGGTATGTATGAACCGCTCGTCCTTCGCGCACGGCAAATTCCAGCACAATGGCGTGCTGTGCGTTAACGTGCTCTCCGGACAGCATCAGCAATTGTCCGGGATTTTCGCCAACGGCCAAATCCGCTCTGAAGAACGCTTCCTGCACGACGAATGGCTGGCGCTGGAGACCGGTTCGCCGGCGCTGGCTTCCGCCGTGGCGAACTGCGACTGCGTCATTGCCGACAGCCATGAAGTGGGCAGCCACAGCGTATTTTACTGCGAGGTCAAACAGATCCGCTTCGGCAACCCCAGCGACGGGCTGGTCTGGTTTAATCGCCAGTTCCACACCCTTAGCATGGCGTCGTGCCGTTAAGTTTCATCATAACCATAAAAACCCTGCCGACCCATCGCCCGGCGCCAGCAGGCGCCGCCTGATTCACCTGCACTGGAGTTAACCTTATGTCTGGAGCTGTGAGCGGTACAACGGTCCCCCCGGCGCAACCTATGCGCAAATTAATCATCGGGTCTTTTCTCGGCAACTCGCTGGAATGGTACGATTTTTTCCTGTATGGCACCGCGGCGGCGCTGGTCTTCGGGCCGCTGTTTTTCCCCGCCAGTAATGACCCGCTGCTCGGATCATTTTTAGCCTTTTCCGGTTTCGCCATCGGCTTTATCGCCCGTCCGCTCGGCGGCGTGATATTCGGCCATCTCGGCGATCGCTACAGCCGTAAAATGACGCTGATCATCACCCTGACGCTGATGGGCGCCAGTACGTTCTTAATTGGCCTGCTGCCAACCTACGCTCACATCGGCGTGCTGGCGCCAATCGCCTTGATTACGCTGCGCTTTGTACAGGGCGTGGCTTCCGGCGGTGAATGGGGTGGCGGCGTATTAATGCTGAGCGAAAACGCGCCGGAAAGCCAAAAAGGGTACTACACCGCCTGGAGCCAGGTGGGCGTCTGCGGCGGGTTTGTTCTTTCTTCGCTGGCATTCTATCTGGTGCAGCTGCTACCGCAGGAAGAGGTGATGTCCTGGGCGTGGCGTATTCCGTTTTTGCTCAGCCTGTTTATCTTTCTGGTGGGCGTCTATATCCGCCGTAATATCCAGGAGAACGCGGAATTCGTGGCGCGCAAAGCAGAAAACGACAGCAAAAATGAGGCCCATCATTTACCGGTGCTCAGCGCCTTTAAAAATCATCCACGAGCGATATTACAGGCTATCGGCCTGCGGCTGGCGGAAAACGGCGCGGTGTATATCTTCTTCACGTTTTCAGTGGTCTATTGCAAACATATTGGCATCGACACCCGCGACCTGATCGCGGCGGTCACCATCGCCATGACGGTGGAGATCGCCACGATTCTCGGCTGGGGATGGCTTTCCGATCGCATTGGCCGTAAGCGGCTTTACTATATCGGCGTGATAGGTATGGCGCTGGTCGCCTTCCCCTTCTTCTGGCTGCTGAATATGCACACCTTCCCGGCGATGCTGCTCGCCATGCTGTTGGCGTTGCCATTGTGCCATGGCGCGATGATTGCCGCGCAGCCGTGTCTGATGGTGGATCTGTTTCCGGTGGAGGTACGCTACACCGGGCTAGCGCTGGGACATGAGATTGGGGCGGTGATTTCCGGCGGTATTAGTCCGATGCTGGCGGTGGCTTTTCTCATGATGTGGGATAGCTATATCCCCATTGCGCTGATGCTGCTGGCCTTCGCGCTACTGGCGCTGGTGGCGCTAATGAGTATTCGCCAGCAGCAGTTGCGACCTGAACCGGTCGCGACCACGTAAACCGCGTACACCGCGCGCAAAGGAAGGCGCGCGGTGCAGAGGGCTAGTTATTGTTCACCACGATAATGACCCGGCTTTTAATCGTACCGCCGCGGATATTCTCGCCATATTTCATCGGCTTGATTTGCAGATAGATCGGGTTGTTGCTGCCATGCCGGGCCTCCTCGTCGGAGTGATAAAGGAAACCGCTGCCGTACTGGAGTTCCCCGCCCTGGCTATCGCGCAGATGAAAACCGACTTCGCCGGCGCCGGTGGCGGCATCCTGATCGTCATTCTTCAATATTTTGCTGGTACCGGCAAAGCCGGAGGCGGCGACAAAGTAATAATCAATTTTGCCCGGTGTCAGTTCGAATACCGCCGACTCGTCCTGGCTACAGTCGATATCAACGCTTTCCATGCGATATTGCGCTTTGTCTTCTTTAATGTCGAAGTAGCTGTAATCGCCCATATTGATGAGACGGTTCGGGACATTAAAACCGCAGGTCATAATATTAATCTGCAGGGTGACGTTAAAGGTGTAATTGATGGTTATCACATGGCATTCTTTATCGCCTTTACAGTATTCAAAACGCATCGAGTAAAGCAGCGGAAATGATTCTCCTGGCCTGACCTGCGTCCCGGTAGGGGTACCTTCTTTAATCGCATAGCGAATGCCGATCACGCTGTTGAAGATATCCGCTAAGTTATAACTCTGATTTTTGCGGATGTTGCCACTCGCAAGCGCGTTGAGTTTTGCAGGATCGAGAGAAAACTCCATCACATAGGTTTTACTGCCAACCACCACGTAGAAGTCTTTATTTTCAGGGGGCGTCGAGGTTACCGAGACGCTGACGTTTTGCGGACTTTGGCAGATAAAGTGAAATCCGTCGGCCTGAATATCACTGTTCTGGACATTCAATTCACCGCTGGCCGCCAGCGGTTTAAATGTGTAATTACCGCTAGCATCCACCGTCAGCGATTTAACATCCGGGGTGACATCGCAGTTCCCCGCCCGCGCTAAAAAAGAGCATAAGCTTAATACCAGCAAAATTATCCATTTCATGAAAATCGTCCTTTTAGCGGCAGACATAGGTCTTACCTTCATCAATGGTATGTTTAAATGTAATGGTGCAGTAATGGCCCTGCTGCTTATCGACCGCGATGGTAATCGACGGCGGAACGTTATCAGTGCGGATATACAGCATGCTGCCCTGGCCGACGACGCCGACATTCTGTCCATCGTTATCTTCAATTTCATAGCCAAATTTCAGCGGCGTACCGTCCGGGCGTTCGGCGTGAATAAGCCAGGGTTGACGCTGATCGGTATCAAACCGCGCCAGCACCACCGCCCCGCGGTACGGAGCGACCGCTTTACGGTTGCCAATCAACTCGGTTTTGCTCTGCGTATTGGCGGTATTCAGCAGCAGCGAACTTTCACGGTAAGGCAATACGTGATCGAAAATGACCGTTCCCTGACCGTTGGTGGTGCGATATTTCTGACCATTGACGTAAGCATTTTCCAGGCCCGGCGCCTGAATAATGGCGAAGGTTTCCGAAAGCTGGTTAGCGAAATTGACGCCGCCGGACCAGGCCACCACCCCGCCTGACAGGCTGCCGCTGGCCTGGGTATATTTCGACGACTGACTGTAGCTGCCGCTCAGCGTCGCCAGCGGCGCGTTCCAGGTAAGGTTGCCGCCGGCGGTGGTTTCATGGTTTTGCTGCTGACGGCTAAAGTTCACGCCATAGTCAAACTGGTCGCGCTGGCCGCCTGTGCCGCTGATGCCGGTGTTATTGGAGGCAAAACCGTCATTATCGAAGGTCGTCGAATTCGACAGCGTCAAACGACGCGCCAGTACGCTGTCGCTCTCTCCCCAGATAAGCGGAATCGAAATGAAGAGGTTAAAGCGCTTATCTTCATGATGATCTTCATCATAGGTCTGGCTGGCCGAAATGGTCCAGGAAACCCGCTGCCAGTTATTAGAGTAGCTCAGCTGATAATCTTTATTGCTGCCGCTTTTTCCCCAGTAGTCACGCCATAAGGCACTCAGTGAAAAAGACCCCAACCCTTCCGGCAACGACTGGCTGATGTTGGCGGAGAAACTATTTTTACGTCCAAAATCATAGCGATAATAGTCATCAATGTTGTAAACATCATTATCATCATGGTGATAACTATTACGGTTCTTCGCCCAAACATGATCGTTAAAAGTACGATAGTCGCTGGTTGAATAGCGATAAGCCGCCATTCCGAAACGCGTTTTAGTCTGGGTGAGGTATTTGTTGTAGGCAATCTGATAGCTTTGTCCTTCAAAAGTACCGTTATCCTGATCGCTACGCGCCCAGGTGCCGTCAACGGATATCGCGCCGAGATGGGTATTCCATCCGGTTCCCATAGTGAAAGCCTGATAATCGGTGCCTAGCATGGTGCCGCCATACAGGGTCAGCAGGTTGTTCAGGCCATATTGATAGCTGGCCTGCATAAAGTCTTCCTGATTGCTGGCGCCTTCGATATGGCTGCGCCCGGCGGCAATGTCATATTTAGATACCCCCTGCTGCAACATATTGGGTACCGAGGAATAAGGCACCAGGTAGGTGGTTACCGAGCCGTCGGCTTCACGGATAGTGACATCGAGATCCGCCCCGCCGCCGGCGAGTTGTAAATCAGCAATCGCGAAAGGCCCTGGCGGGACCTCTTTCTGATAGACGGTGAAGCCGTTCTGCTCAATGGTTACCAGCGCGTTGCTCTGGGCAATCCCCTGCACGATCGGCGTGAAGTTCTGTTTTGAGTTTGGCAACATTTGCATGTCGCGGAACAGACGAACCCCACGAAAGCGTACCGCATCGAACATATCCGCAGAGGTATACATGTCGCCTGCGCGCAAGGTCCCTAAAATCGACGCAAAGCCGCGTTCCAGATACAGGGTATTGCTTTTCCAGTCGCCGCTGCCGCTATCGGCTTTGCTGTAAGTGGCATCAGAGTGCAACTGCCAGCTCAACAGGTTCAGCCCACTATTGAAGCGGGCGTAGGTACTTTTGTTATTGCCGTTATTTTTATAGTCACTGTAATACTGGCTCAGATAATAAGAGGTATACAGCGCGTTAACGCCGCGGTCCCAACTTTCCGGCGCGACGTAGCCGCGCTCAAGATCCTCCACGTAGGCCTGCGGAATTTCTAAATCAAGCTGAAAAATATTGATATTAAAGGTATAACTACCGCTGCGCACCGCGGATTTTAGCGTCATGCACTGGTTATCCTTTACCATCTGCGCGCTATCCGCTTTGATTCCCAACTGATTTAATAATGCTGATGACAGGCAGGTATCATCCGGATTACTGGCGACTACGATTGGATATTTACCACGCCATTGCTTATTGACGTAAATATCCAATTCATATTCACCGGGAAGTGGTTGATTATCCGCAAAGCGAAAGCTTGATGATTTTTCACCTTTCATTCCGCCGATCATGAAATTGGTATCAAAAGTCTCTTCAGCGGCCTGCAACTGACCGGATAATAAAACCAACAATATCATTGAGGAAAGCGGCGTCATCCTTAACATGGCCAACTCCATTATTTATTATTTTACATTGAGCCTGTCGCTAATAAAGTTTCCATTATCATCAATCATCGTTAGCGAATACTGGCGGGCAAGGTTATTTTTTAAAACCATATCCTGGCTGGATAACGGCGCAATCATCACGCTGCGTTCATTGACTTTAACGCCACTTACTTTAACTTCAGTAATTGTCAGCCAATTTGCGGTACCATTGGCGATATGCAGAGCGTTTTTTCGGGAAGACAGCGAAATATTTTTAAACGTATCTTTATTTACCGCCGCAATGCCTTTAGGACGATAAAAAAGCTTAATACGGTTTTGCATGGCAAACCGCAGCGTATTCGCCCCCTCACTTCCTGGCGTATTCGGAGGAATATCGAGTACGTTGAGATAAAACAGCGACTCCTTGTTTGGCGGAAGTTTGTTGGCTAATTTTTTTATTCGCAGCTGCTGTCCGGAGTTACCCGCAATGCGCGCCACCGGCGGCGACAGCAGGAACGGCACGTTGATTTTTTCCGGCGGCAACGAGGTATTGCCATCGTCAATCCACGACTGCACCAGTGAAGAGCGGGCGCCATGATTCATCAACTGTACGACCACTTCTTGTTTCTCAGCCGGATAAACCACCCGGGTACCGAAAATCACCACTCCGGCATGCGCGGGCTGCATAGCGATAAATAAACCTGCTAATAAAATCCGTTTCATAGCACCACACCCTTAGCACAATAATTGCCGGCGAAGCGCCGGCACAGGTCCTTACTCCGCAGAGACGGCAATCGTTAACACCGAGCGGACTTCACCGGCGGTCACCGGAGTGGCGGCATTAATTCGGGCGTATTGCGCAGAGAAGTTCATTTGATAGACGCCATTGCCCATAGAAGTCACCGCCCCCGGCAAATTATTGACGTCATACATGGTATTTTCATTAATCTCCGATTCACCCAGTTTTAATTTAAAACCGACCCCGTTAGCAGAGGTTGTAGTCGCGATAGGATTAAGTACGCCGCCGGCAGTATAGGTCCCGCCGCTAATATCAATCGATTTCAATACCGTACCTTCCGGGCAAACAATAGTTAATGGATCGCTACTGGTGGCGAAATTACCGGATAAGACTTCACCGGCCGACATGCCGGCAAAACGGGTGGCATCAACATCAGCCAATTGAATTGTACTGCTATAATCGGTTTCAAAACGACAAGAAGAATTAATAACATTACCAATAATAACTAACTCACCCTGCTCTTCATTTGGCGCCGCGGCAAAAGCATTAACACTCATCAGCACGGTTGAAAATACTGCAGCAGCAATAACTGAACGTTTCATATAATATTCCTTTTATTAACAATTCCATTTAACTTTGCGGGGACTGAGAAAAATCTCATGCCGCGAGCATCGCATGGCTAAATATCCGCCACAATAGGATGAATAAGGATCGTTGATAAAAATCAATGCAAATACTTAAAGCGAATGAGCCCTGATGCCATATTCGTAATCTCTTTAGCGTAATAAGCCAAAATACGTAGCAACGAGAATAATAAAATGAGAATTTACCAAGCTTGTTTAATAATAAACTAAAAAAAGGAGAGTTCAGCACATTTTGTGTCGATTTACATAAGATTACGAACCACAATTATAACCTTCCGTGATTTATTTTTATATTTAAGGTTCCGACAATGAAAAAAATGATCCTGCCTCTGCTTACCGCCGCCCTGCTGCTGCCGACGCTCACCGCGCACGCCACCTACCGCGCGGAAAAACGCCAGGATGCCCGTGATATCCGTCAGGATGCGCGCCAGAGTGGACGCGAAGAAAAACACGACTGTGTGAGAAACGATCAACAGAGCAACATGAGCTGTCGCGTAGATAAACGCGACAACCGCCGTGAGGGTCGCCAGAACGCGCGTGATGAGAAATGGTGATTCGCCATACGAGCGCTAATGCCCTGCCACAGGGCATTAGCGGGAAGCGTTTAACGTCTCCAGTGGGAAAGGACGATCCTGCACCACCGTCTTCATCACCAACGTTGAGCGTAAATGCTGCACGCCCGGCATCGCCGATAGTTTGTCATCATAGAGTTTCTGAAAGGCAGGAAGATCCCGGGTGACGACGTGCATCAGGTAGTCCGGATCGCCAAACAAGCGTTGCGCCAGCACAACCTGCGGGATCTCCGCCACCGCCTCCTCAAAAGCGCTGACCGCTTTCTTATCGCCCTCTTTTAACGTGGCGAACACGATAGCCAGAAAATTGAACCCCATTTTTCCCGGATCGAGATTGGCGCGATAGCCGGTGATTACCCCCTCTTGCTCCAGTGCGCGTAGACGTCGGTGGCAAGGAGAAAGGCTCAAATTCACCCGCTCCGCCAGTTCGGTTATCGACAGACGCCCATCCGCCTGCAGCTCAGCAAGAATTTTTCGGTCTATGCTATCCATTTGGAAGATTTTCTCTTTAATCGTCGGTTTTCAACATAACATTGAAAGCTCATTTCGCTTCTATGTCGATATTCTTTCTCACACGATAACCTAATTTTGCGAGTGTGTGATGTCTAATATCGTTGCGGAGCGTTGCTGATGGAAATGAGCCTGATCGCCAGCTTCTGGATAGTTTCGTTTCTATTGATTATTACCCCTGGCGCCGACTGGGCCTATGCCATTAGCGCCGGTATCAACGGTCGTCGCGTCGTTCCGGCGGTGATGGGACTGATGTCAGGCCATTTACTGGCGACCATTATCGTCGTCGCTGGCGTCGGGGTGTTAATCGCCGGTCATCCGCTAGCGCTATCGGCGATCACGCTGGCGGGCGCGGCCTATTTACTGTGGCTCGGGGTTACGATATTACGCCATCCGGCGGCGCCAGGCGCGGCGCAACAATCGGCTGGCAGCTGGAATGCGTGGGCGATGAAAGGATTATGTATTAGCGGCCTTAATCCAAAAGTCTTTCTGTTGTTCCTCGCCCTGCTACCGCAGTTTACCGATCCGCACGGCAGTTGGCCGCTGGCGCTGCAGATGTCGGCGCTGGGCGCGATGCACCTGATGACCTGTACGCTAATTTATCTGTTGGTCGGCTACGGTTCGCGCGCGGTACTGGCAGCCCGCCCGCAGGCGGCTAAGGGAGTAAGCATGGTTTCTGGGGTGATTATGATTGCCATCGCTATTATCCTGTTCTACCAGCAGTTAAGATAATTCGTAAGCAGCGGCGCTTATAGGGTAACTTCTTTAGCGCCGCATGGCCTTACCAACAAATATAATCGTGGGTCACAGGTAGCTATTAAGTTGCTAAACCACGGAAGCTGGCTCATCTATTTCCCTGAGCTCCTGAAGATGAATTATCTATGTATCATAAGTGGTTACGGCTGAATGGCCAACATCGATAACTTCCTAAAACTGCTGAAAAACTCCGATTTAGTCATCCATTAACTGATTACTCGAGCGGAAAATTCCGACTGCTCGATAATAAGTAAAATCTCTCTTTGAAACGTCTGCACATTTATTAACGCTATTCTCTCTACGATTTTTGCAGTATGGTTTAATCGCTGTTGTCGTGTTGCAGTGAATGCTAACAAGCGCCTGACGCTGTTTGCCTACGGTAAAACATTTACGCAATACCAACCTGTTTATTGAGGCAATTATCCTCATGGATAACGGTCACAACGTTATCCAGCCAGGACTCAGTTTATCAGCTGGTAGTCAATGACCTTGCTGTAAGCGCGCATACTCAAGAGGAGAAAGGATGAACAGGACGTGTAAACCACCAGGAAAAGCGATATACATCAAATGCCTGAGCGCATCGCATCAAAAATTCGCCAGCGCACTTCACCCCGGCGGCGGGGAGACTTCATTATACCCACTGGATTTCGCGCAGCGTTGCCGCGATACAGTCCTTGTAACTTGAGGGATATTAAAAACGATCCGCATCATGCTTACTCATAAAATGCGAAACCTATCTTCGGATCCTGTAATAGGCCAACCAGAGCCTATGGGATAGTAATGTACGCCTGCAATAGAAAGGGAACATAATGAAGAATAATAGCGAAATAAAAAAAAGGAACTTCCTGACTCAGAATGAAATCGAGTCACTACTTAACGCTGCCAATAGTGGACCACATGCTGCTCGTAATTATTGCCTGACATTGCTTTGTTTTATTCATGGATTTCGTGCCAGTGAAATTTGCCGACTGCGAATTTCAGATATTGATTTACGCTCAAAATGTATTTATATCCACCGTTTAAAAAAAGGGTTCTCAACCACTCATCCGTTGCTTAATAAAGAGATCCAGGCGCTAAAGCGCTGGCTGGATATTCGTGATGAATATCCGCAATCCACCAGCGAGTGGTTATTTTTATCACGCAAAGGTAATCCACTTTCACGCCAACAGTTTTACCAGATTATTTCCGCCTCCGGCGATCAGGCAGGATTACCGCTGGAAATTCATCCGCACATGTTGCGTCACTCCTGCGGCTTTGCGCTGGCCAATATGGGTATCGATACGCGCCTTATCCAGGATTACCTCGGTCACCGTAACATTCGCCATACCGTCTGGTACACGGCCAGCAACGCCGGACGCTTTTACGGGATTTGGGATAAATCCCGTGAGAAGCAGAGAACGTCGCTTTTCCAGTAAGGTAACCTTACGCCACGGATGGCGTTTCGTTATCGGTTCCCCCTACTACTGCCAGCCCCTGCCCGCTATCCCCGGCAAGACTGTTGCAAATTTGCTCTGTTTAGGCTGCGATAAAAAGCAGCTTACCTCATATATAGATTTTTTCTTGCAAAACATTAATAAAAATTAACCATACGTTAAATATGTTTATTGTTCTTAAAAGTTCTTATTTAGAACATGAAAAAAAACGTTTCTATGCACCTGTAATTTATCAGGATATAAGTTCGTTATTTATTGTTAAATTAATCCTTTCAGCACATGTTTTCCGTTCAATAAATAGCTGGCATTAACTTTTTTCCTTGCTATTTTATGCACCTGCCAGCGACCTGGCGCGGCTCTATTGTGGTAAAGAATAAAATAGATAAAAATAAGAATTATCGCGTGGCGATAATTTATATATCCTAAATAATTCAAGTTGCAGGAAGGCGGCAAGAGCGTGAATCCCCAGGAGCATAGATAACTATGTGACTGGGGTGAACGCGCGCAGCCAACACACCTGCAGCTTGAAGTATGACGGATATGCATGTGTAAATGTAATGTGATACCTGTTTTGTCATTAGCCCCTTCAAATAATACGGCCTTTGCATTCAGATTATTTTTTATCCATCCTGGGATCTTTTTCTCAGGATATCCCTTATAAGTAAACGTAAATTCAGGAGCTCAAAATTGTGAACCGACGTCGTTTTCTCACCGCCAAAGAAGTACAGGCAATGATGCAGGCGGCCCAGCACGGCCCAACCGGTGAACGGGATTACTGTCTGATCCTGTTGGCGTTTCGCCACGGGATGCGTATCAGTGAACTACTCGATCTGCACTATCGCGATCTCGATCTCAACGAAGGGCGCATCAATGTACGGCGTTTAAAGAACGGTTTCTCTACCGTGCACCCGCTGCGTTTTGATGAGCGCGAAGCGATAGAGCGCTGGACGCAACAACGGGCCAGTTGGAAGGCCGCAGGCAAAAGCGACGCGCTATTTATCTCGCGCCGCGGTACGCCGCTTTCTCGGCAACAGGCCTATCGCATTATCCGCGCTGCCGGAGAAGAAGCCGGTACCGTCACCCATACGCATCCGCATATGCTGCGTCACGCCTGCGGCTATGAGCTAGCTGAAAGAGGGGCTGATACCCGTTTGATACAAGATTATCTCGGACATCGTAATATTCGCCACACTGTCCGTTACACCGCAAGTAATGCAGCACGTTTTGCCGGGATTTGGGAAAGAAACAACCTTTTGGAGGAAAATTTACAAGCGCGGAAGAAATAAGATAACCAATTGATAAAAAGGAAAATTTTTAATATTGAACAAGTCAATTGGGGCCAAACTGTCTATATCATAAAAATGTTTTGTAATCTTTTGCAACTGACAAGTGCATATTTCATCAAAAAAAATTTTATCTAATTGATTTTCATTAAATTCTCCAACGACCTTTCTTTACTTATCCTCGTCAGACTCTCTCCCATACGCCCGCTTCTCAACATTGAACTCAAACAAGCCGTTTTTCCATGCTCGGCAGATAAGCAGTTATTAAATCCATAAAATAAATAGTTATCAGTATATAAATCCAAAAATATATCAGCATTAACAAAATAAAAGCCATAAATCCCGATGAGTCAAAATGGCCCCAATTGACTCATCAGTGGGGCGAAAACTGTGCAGAACCGGCAGTCGCACCATTCGGCTGATTTATGGAATGCCTGGAAGGCAAAACGGCTGCCAATTTTGGTTCGTAATATCGATTTTGTTTAAAGGAAAACAGCATGAAAATCAAAACACTGGCAATCGTTGTTCTGTCAGCTCTGTCCCTGAGCTCCGCGGCGGCCTTGGCCGATACCACCACGGTAAATGGCGGTACAGTGCATTTTAAAGGAGAAATCGTCAACGCAGCCTGTGCAGTCGATGCCGGTTCTATCGATCAGACCGTTCAGTTAGGCCAGGTTCGTTCAGCAAAACTGGCTACCGCGGGCAGCACCAGCTCCGCTGTAGGCTTCAACATTCAGTTAGACGACTGTGATACCACTGTTGCCACTAAAGCCTCTGTGGCTTTCTCTGGTACCGCGGTTGATAGCACCAACACCAGCGTTCTGGCTCTGCAGAGCTCCGCTGCTGGCGGCGCGACCAACGTCGGCGTACAGATCCTCGACAAAACAGGCACTCCGCTGGGTCTGGATGGCGCAACCTTCAGCGCGGCCACCACGCTGAACGACGGCACCAACATCATTCCTTTCCAGGCGCGTTACTACGCCACTGGCGCGGCTACTGCCGGTACTGCTAACGCAGACGCCACCTTCAAAGTGCAATACGAGTAATTCAAACATCAGACAGGGAAGCATTCCGGGCCAGGATGGCCCGTTATCCACTACGGGATTGGGGTGATAACGATGCAAGGAGTGAAGACAGGTCTGCTGATGTTTCTGCTTTCGCCGCTGGCGCTGGCCGGCAACCACTGGAACGTCACGGTCGCCGGGGGAAACATGCGTTTTCAGGGCGTCATCATCGCCGAGTCCTGCCGCGTTGAAGCCGGCGACCAGCAGATGACCGTCAATATGGGGCAGATCAGCAGTAATCGCTTTCATTCAGCCGGGGAAGATGCCAACCCCGTGCCATTCGATATTCACCTTCAGGATTGCAGCACCGCGGTCAGCCAGCATGTCGGCGTGTCGTTTCGCGGCGTGGCTGATGGCAAAAATCCAGATGTGCTCTCGGTTGGCGAAGGACCGGGTATCGCCACCGGCGTAGGCATCGCGTTATTTGATAAAGAAGATCAATTGATTCCGCTGAATAGCCCGCCGGGCGCCTGGCGGCGGCTGTATACCGGCCCCACCACGCTACATTTCGTAGCCAAATATCGGGCGACCGGCAATCAGGTCACCGGGGGAGCGGCAAACGCGCAAGTTTGGTTCTCTCTGACCTATCAGTAATTAACCAGCAGACATCCGGAAACAGGAAACAACGGTGAGTACAAAAGGGGTAAACGTGAAAAAGAGACTGGGGATGACGCGCGGACTACTGGCGGGATTATTGATGATAGCCGCAAGCGGTTACTCCGCCTGGGCTCAGGCCGGCGTTGCGCTCGGCGCCACGCGGGTTATCTATCCGGCCGGGCAAAAACAGGTTCAGTTAGGGGTGACCAATAATGACGACAGCAGCACCTATCTGATTCAGTCGTGGGTGGAAAACGCCGACGGCGGCAAAGACGGCCGTTTCGTGATTACGCCGCCGCTGTTCGCCATGCAGGGTAAAAAAGAGAATACCCTACGCATCATTGACGCCACTAATAAACAACTGCCGCAGGATCGCGAAAGTCTGTTCTGGATTAACGTGAAAGCCATCCCATCGATGGATAAATCCAAACTGAGCGAAAATACCCTGCAGCTGGCGATTATCAGCCGCATCAAGCTCTACTATCGCCCGGCGAAACTGGCGCTGCCGCCGGATCAGGCGGCGGAAAAGCTGAGCTTTAGCCGCAGCGGTTCGTCGTTAACACTGACTAACCCCACTCCTTATTACCTGACCGTCACCGAACTTAACGCCGGCACCCGGGTGCTGGAAAACGCGCTGGTGCCGCCAATGGGCAAAACCTCCGTCAAGCTGCCGCCGGATGCCGGTAGCAACATTACTTATCGCACGATTAATGATTACGGCGCGCTGACCCCAAAAATGAACGGCGTGCTGCGCTAATACAGGTTTGGCCCGCCGGGCGGGCCATGCCGCGCATAACAATAAGAACTGACAGCCGGGCGAATTCAGACCGGAGGGACTATGTCACATCTCAAATATGGACAGGACCGTTTTGGTTCCCGCAGCGCCTGGCTCCGCCCGCGCGCTATTTTGACCATGGCGAAATTTCCCGTGGCGCTCTGTTTTGTCCTGCAGGCGGGTCACGCGCAGGCTGAACTCTATTTTAACCCGCGTTTTTTGGCTGACGATCCTGCGGCGGTGGCCGATCTTTCCGGTTTTGAAAACGGGCAAGAGGTGCCGCCCGGCACCTACCGCGTCGATATTTACCTTAATGACGGCTTTATGACCACTCGCGATGTCACATTTAACCGCGGCGAAAAAGGCCATGGGTTAAGCCCGTGCCTGACCCGCGGCCAGCTGGCGGGCATGGGGGTCAACACCGCGGCGGTGACCGGGATGAACGCCCTCGCCGCCGACGCCTGCGTGCCGCTGACCGAACTTATCACCGATGCCACGACGCGCTTCGATGTCGGCCAGCAGCGCCTGTACCTCACCGTGCCGCAGGCCTTTATGGGCAACCGCGCGCGCGGCTACATTCCGCCTGAAATGTGGGATGACGGCATCAACGCCGGGCTGCTGAACTATAACTTCACCGGCAACAACGTCCATAACGATACCGGCGGCAGCAGCAATTACGCCTATTTAAACCTACAAAGCGGCCTTAATCTCGGCGCCTGGCGACTACGTGATAACACCACGTGGAGCTACAGCAGCGGCGGCAGCAGTTCCAGCAATGAGAATAAATGGCAGCATGTTAATACCTGGCTTGAGCGCGACATCACGCCGCTGCGCTCGCGCCTGACCCTCGGCGACAGCTACACCAACGGCGATGTTTTCGACGGCATTAACTTCCGCGGCGCCCAGTTGGCGAGCGATGACAACATGCTGCCGGATAGCCAGAAGGGCTTTGCGCCGGTGATCCACGGTATCGCCCGCGGCACCGCGCAGGTGTCGATCAAACAAAACGGTTATGAGATTTACCAGAGCACGGTACCGCCGGGCCCGTTCACCATTAACGATCTGTATGCCGCAGGCAACGGCGGCGATCTGCAGGTGACGATTAAAGAAAACGACGGCACCAGCCAGGTCTTTAGCGTGCCGTGGTCAACGGTGCCGGTACTGCAGCGCGAAGGGCATACCCGGTACGCGCTGACCGCCGGAGAATACCGCAGCGGCAACGATCAGCAGGAAGAGCCGAAGTTCTTTCAGAGTACCGTGTTACACGGCCTGCCTGCGGGCTGGACCCTATATGGCGGCACTCAGCTCGCCGACCGCTACCGCGCCTTTAATCTCGGCGTGGGGAAAAACATGGGCGATTTCGGCGCCGTCTCGCTGGATGTCACCCAGGCTAACGCCACCCTGCCCGACGACAGCGATCACCAGGGGCAGTCGATTCGCTTCCTCTATAACAAGTCGCTGAGCGATGTCGGCACCAATATCCAACTGGTGGGCTATCGCTACTCCACTAAAGGTTATTACAGCTTTGCCGATACTACCTACCGCCGGATGAGCGGTTACGACGTACAGACCCAGGATGGCGTGATCCAGGTGAAGCCGAAATTCACCGATTACTACAACCTCGCCTATAACAAGCGCGGCAAAGTGCAACTGAGCGTGACCCAACAGTTGGGGCGTACCGCCACGCTCTATCTGAGCGGCAGCCATCAGACCTACTGGTCGACCGGCAAGGCGGACCAGCAACTGCAGGCCGGGCTCAACGCGGCCGTGGACGACATCAACTGGACGCTGAGCTACAGCCTGACCAAAAACGCCTGGCAGCAGGGCCGCGACCAGATGCTGGCGGTCAACGTCAATATTCCGTTCAGCCACTGGCTGCGTTCCGACAGCAAATCGGTATGGCGGCACGCCAGCGCCAGCTACAGCATGTCGCACGATCTTAATGGCCGGATGACCAATCTGGCGGGACTTTACGGCACCCTGCTGGAAGACAATAACCTGAGCTATAGCGTGCAGACCGGCTATGCCAGCGGCGGCGAAGGAGATAGCAGCGGTACCGGCTACGCGGCGCTGAACTACCGCGGCGGCTACGGCAACGCCAACGTCGGCTACAGCCGCAGCGACGGCTTTAAACAGCTGTACTACGGCGTCAGCGGCGGCGTATTGGCCCATGCCAACGGCGTGACCCTGAGCCAGCCGCTGAATGACACGGTGGTGCTGGTGAAAGCGCCGGGCGCCGACAACGTAAAAGTGGAAAACCAGACCGGGGTGCGTACCGACTGGCGCGGCTATGCGGTACTGCCTTACGCCACCGAATATCGCGAAAATCGTGTCGCGCTGGATACCAATACGCTTGCCGATAACGTCGATCTCGATGACGCGGTGGTGAGCGTCGTCCCTACTCACGGCGCTATCGTGCGGGCGGACTTCAAAGCCCACGTCGGGGTCAAGTTACTGATGACGCTGACTCATAACGGCAAACCGGTGCCGTTTGGCGCGATGGTCACCTCGGGCAGCAATCAGAGCGGCAGTATCGTGGCCGATAACGGCCAGGTCTACCTGAGCGGGATGCCGCTCGCCGGCAGCGTGCAGGTGAAATGGGGCGAAGGCGCGAACGCCAGCTGCGTGGCCAGCTATCGCCTGCCGGAAGAGAGTCAGCGACAGGCGCTGAGCCAGCTATCGGCAGAGTGCCGTTAAGGAACGCATGATGATGAAAAAACCACTTAACCTGTTCGGCGCCGTCCTGACGCTGGTCTGCGCCAACGCCTTTGCGGCCGATAGCACCATCACCATCAGCGGCTACGTGCGCGACAACGCCTGCGCGGTCGCCACCGAATCGAAAGAGTTTACCGTCGATCTGATGGATAACGCCGCGAAGCAGTTTAACGCCGTCGGCGCAACCACGCCGCTGGTGCCGTTTCGCATCGTGCTGTCGCCCTGCGGCAGCTCGGTGACGGCGGTAAAAGTCGGCTTTAACGGCACCCCGGATAGCGACAATAACGACCTGTTAAAAATCGACGGCGGCGCCTCCGCGGCGGCGGGCATGGCGGTGCAGATCCTCAACGGCCAGCAGACGATGCTGCCGGTCAACGCGCCCTCTTCGTCGCTCGCCTGGACCACCTTAACGCCGGGGCAGACCAACACCCTCGGTTTTTACGCCCGGCTGATGGCAACCCGCGTACCGGTGACCGCCGGCCACGTCTATGCCACCGCCACCTTTACCCTTGAATTCCAGTAACCGGAGGCTGAGATGAAAGCACACTACGCAGGATGGCTTCTGGCAGGCGCGCTGGCGTTAAACATTACCCCGCTACAGGCCGCCGACATCACCATCACGGTGAACGGCAAAGTGGTGGCCAAGCCGTGTACGGTCTCCACCACCAACGCCAATGTTGACCTCGGCGATCTATATACCTTCAGCCTGGTGTCGGCAGGTTCCGCTTCAGCGTGGCACAGCACCGCGCTGGATTTAAGCAATTGTCCGGTCGGGACATCGCGCGTCGTCGCCACCTTTAGCGGCACCGCGGACAGCACCGGTTATTACAAGAATCAGGGTACCGCGGGCAACATCCAGCTCGAACTACAGGACGACAGCGGCACCACGCTCAATAACGGGGCGCAAAAGTCGGTTCAGGTCGACGATAGCTCACAGTCGGCGCGTTTTCCGCTGCAGGTCCGGGCCCTGTCGGTTAACGGCGGCGCCACCCAGGGAACCATTCAGGCGGTGATTAGCGTCACCTATACCTACGCCTGAGTCAGGAGAGTTTGTTTATGAAAAAAGTCATCGCTCTGTTTACCACCCTGCTGCTAATGGGCTGGTCGATTAACGCCTGGTCCTTCGCCTGTAAAACCGCCACCGGCGCAACTATCCCCATCGGCGGCGGCTCGGCCAACGTATACGTCAATCTGACCCCGGCCGTTAACGTAGGGCAAAACCTGGTGGTCGACCTGTCGACGCAGATTTTCTGCCATAACGACTATCCGCAAACCATTACCGACTATGTGACGCTACAGCGCGGATCCGCCTACGGCGGCGTGCTGTCGAGCTTTTCCGGTACCGTAAAATATAACGGTACCTCTTATCCGTTCCCGACCACCACGGAAACTTCGCGGGTGATCTACGATTCGACTACCGATAAACCCTGGCCGACCGTACTCTATCTGACTCCGGTCAGCACTGCGGGCGGGGTGGCGATTACCGCCGGATCGCTGATTGCCGTGTTGATCCTGCATCAAACCAACAACTACAACAGCGACTCCTTCCAGTTCGTGTGGAATATTTACGCCAATAACGACGTCGTTGTGCCGACCGGCGGTTGCGATGTCTCCGCCCGCGATGTGACCGTGACGTTACCCGATTATCCGGGCTCGATGGCGGTGCCGGTCACCGTCCACTGCGCGCAGAACCAGAATCTTGGCTATTACCTTTCCGGCACCACCGCCGATAGCGCCAACTCCATTTTCACCAATACCGCTTCCGCTTCGCCGGCGCAGGGTATTGGCGTCCAGATGACGCGCAACGGTAGCGTCGTTCCGGCCAACAGCAATGTTTCATTGGGAACGGTCGGCACTTCACCGGTTAATCTCGGTCTGACCGCTACCTATGCGCGCACCAGCGGTCAGGTGACGGCGGGTAACGTCCAGTCGATTATTGGGGTGACGTTTGTCTACCAGTAAAGCCGATACCCCGCAGGCGACAACGGATTACATCCTGTCGCCCTGCGCCATGGCGGCGGCGGGATTAGCCCGAATGGTCGACGACGGTTGCCGCCATCCGGTGTGGCTACAGCCGCGGGTGCAGAGCATGCTGTCGATATCTGCGCCAGCCGACGTCCGGCAAATTGTGGTTTTTCTGCCCGACGATCCCTGGTGGCTACTGTTCGTCCTGCGCGAAGCCGCCTGGTTACTCACCCAGGCCAAACGACCTTTGCCCATGGTGATCTTAAGCCGCAGTCCGGCGCCGTGGCTGTGGCAAACCTTACTGCACCAGGTTGGCGACCGCCGCCTGCTGGCCGCCGTGCAGGCAATCTCCTCCGATCTACCGTGCCGCCGTCTGGCGGCATTGTTGAAAGGCGGCCTGGTCGGCTACCCCGGCCTGCAACAGCTTTCGGCCATCGAGGCGCTGGCGCGCGGCAAACCGCCGTCGGGCTTAAGCAAAATCGAACTTAACGCCACCCTCGCCCTGCTGTATGGCCACAGCATCACCAGTCAGGCGCAGATCCGCGGCGTCAGTCAGAAAACGCTCTACAACCAAAGAACCTCAGGACTAAACAAGATGGTGGAGTATCATCCGCATCTGGCGAGCCGGTTTCCGGGCAGCCGAAGCAAACGCGTAGCTGGTCAGGGCATGACCGCGCTGACCCCCTTCGAACGTGAGTTTATCCACGCCATTCACAGCCGGCAGATCTTTCCGGTCTTTCAGCCGATTGTTGATGACCGCTTACGCCTGCAGGGCATCGAGATATTATCGCGCTGGCGCAAAGATGGCGTGGTATTGCCGCCGGGCGAGTTTCTCCCGCATATCCGCTCCGAATACGCCTGGCTATTACTGACCGCCTTTGTCCTGCAGGAAGCGGTGCAGAATATCAATCGCTATCAGGGCGAGTTCTATTTTTCGGTCAATATCCCTCCCTGCATTGCCCATCACGATAATCTTGCCCGCATGATGGAAACCGCCTGGCAACAGCTACAGAACCCACTGTGGGCCGACCGACTGGTGCTGGAATTTGCTGAAACCGTTGATTTACAGCAGCAAGGAAAAGCGGTGGCGAATATGAGCAATATTCAGCAGCAGGGCTTTCGCATCTTTCTCGACGACTGCTTCTCGCACAGCAGCGTCATGTTCCCTGTGCGCACGGCGCGTTTTAGCGGCTATAAGCTGGATATGAGTATCGTCAATGATTTTCAGCGCGACCCGCACGCGCTGGTGCTGATTAAAAGCCTGGTCTACTACTGCCAGCTGACGCAGAGCCGCTGTATCGCCGAGGGAGTGGATAGTCTGGAGAAATTTAATCAGCTAAAAGCGCTGGGGGTCGATCGTTTCCAGGGGTATCTGTTCTCACCGCCGGTCACTCGCGAACATCTGGGAGAGATCATTCAGCGATTTTTACCGGATCATGCCACCTGCCGGTTAGCCGGGTAAATCGCGGAGCAGCGCCAGCCACAGCTGGCGCCGTATTTCAGGCGCGAATATCGTCGTACTCGCGGGTGTTATCGAATTCGTGTTTGGCAAACGGGCACAGCGGAATGATTTTGCGCTGTTCCTGGCGCATTTTCTCGACCACTTTCGCGACCAGCTGTTTACCGACGCCCTGGCCTTTCAGGCTGGGATCGACATCGGTATGCTCAATAATGCTCAGATGTTCACCGGTTGGAACAAAGACAATTTCCGCCACCTGGTTTCCCTCGGCGTCATTAACGTAGAACTTGTTGTGACCTTCCAGAATTTCCATCATTTCCTCGCTTATTTGTGGCGATACTTCAATGCGCCGCTGGGACAGGTATCGATCACTTTTACCACCGTCGCCACATCCACCTGATCGGGGATGATCCACGGTTTACGTTTCAGATTGAACAGCTTCGCGCTGCCGCGCACGCAGTTACCCGAGTGCTGACAGATATCGGTATTGAAATAGACATCTATCTTCTCGCCGGTATAGGCCCGGTAGCCCGCTTCCAGTAGTTCCTTATCCATGACATTGCCTCAGTATTTTTATTGTACTTACCTAAGAATAGCTCGCGGCATAGCCGCTGACTATGGAGAAATGAGAAACGCCCTATTTCAATTATTTCGCTAATGATAAAGCGACTTTTTAATACCTACGCGAAATTAAACTATTATCAGAGGATAACCATAACTCGGCTAAGCAAACCATCAGCGCTATAATTTAGGCGGTGTATTGAGGGTTTATTTGATTTGCAACGAATAAACTCAATTGTTCAATGGCATGAACATTCAGGTATCTTCCTTTGAAGCAAATTGTAAAACGGGCGCGCCCGGCATTGTTATTACTTCTTTTGGCGGTCTCCGGTTGCTCTTTATCCCCCGCCATACCGGTATTAGGCGCAGCATTCCCCGGCTGGTTCTTCTGCTTTTTAGGCGGCGCATTACTGCTGATCCCTTGCCATATCCTGATTGCCCGTAAAGGCTGGCAGGCGCGCTTTTCCCCGCTGGTATTAAGTTACCTGGCGTTAATGTTTCTATTTGCCACTATTCTGTGGTTTCTTCTTTTCGCACATTAAATACCTATGACTCAATCCAGCCCAAGCGTTTTACGGAAAAAATGGCCCTTGTTGGCTCTCGTCCTCGCCGCCATTGTGGCGCTGATCGTAGTTATCTGGCAGTTACAGACTTCGCCGGAAACCAACGACGCCTACGTCTACGCCGACACCATCGACGTAGTGCCGGAAGTCAGCGGGCGAATCGTTGAGATGCCGATCCGTGATAATCAGCGGGTGCAGAAAGGCGATCTGCTGTTCCGCATCGATCCGCGCCCCTATCAGGCGATGCTGGAGGATGCAAAATCACGGCTGGCGGCGCTTGATGCGCAGATTATGCTGACCCAGCGCACCATTAAAGCCCAGCAGTATAACGCTCAGTCGGTGAGCGCCGCGGTAGAGCGGGCGAAGGCGCTGGTGAAACAGACCACCTCGACCCGTATCCGCCTGGAACCGCTGGTGCCGCAGGGATTCGCCGCGCAGGAGGATCTCGATCAGGCGCGCACAGCGGAAAAAGCCGCCCGCGCCGAACTGGAAGCCACGCTGCTGCAGGCCAAACAGGCTGATGCCGCGGTCACCGGCGTCGATGCGATGGTCGCGCAGCGCGCCGGGATCGTCGCGCAAATCGCCCTGGCGGAACTGCACCTGGAGTTCACCGAAGTCCGTGCGCCGTTTAACGGCGTAGTCATCGCCCTGAAAACCACCGTCGGACAATATGCTTCCGCTCTGAAACCGGTCTTCACGCTGCTGGATAACGACCACTGGTATGTGATTGCGAACTTCCGCGAAACCGATCTGCAAAACGTTCGGCCGGGCGTGCCGGCAACCGTGACGGTGATGACTAACCACAGCCGCCCCTTTGACGGCGTCGTCGATTCCGTTGGTTCAGGCGTACTGCCGGAGGGCGGTAGCGTCATTGGCGGGCTGCCGGTAATTCAGAAGAGCATCAACTGGGTACATGTGTCGCAGCGCTTCCCGGTCAAAATCGCGGTGAAAAATCCCGACCCGGAACTGTTCCGGATGGGCGCCTCCGCCAGCGCCGTGCTGCAGGCGAAATAAGGGTCCGGCATGCATAATTTCTGGTTGTTTCTGCAACGGGAGCTCGCCGACGCGCCGGGGCGGGCCAACTATACCCTGCGCCTGACGCTGAGCTGCGCGGTGCTGATCACCCTGTTTATGACCCTGCAGATCCCGTTTCTCGCCGTGGCGCTGATCGTGGTGTTTTACGTCAGTCAGCCGAACATCCTGATGATTAAGCTGGGCAGCGTCCTGTTTTTTGTCACCATCAGCGTGGCGCTGGGTCTGGTGCTGCTGATCATCAAGTGGACCTATGATTTCCCGCTGATTCGCCTGGTCGCTTCGGTATGCCTGTTCTTTGGCGCGATGTATCTGATGCGCGTGCTGGGCAAACTCGGGCTGGCGTTTTTCGTGGTGGCGCTGGCGGTGATTTATGCCCAGACCTTCCCGTCGATGACCAGCCAAAGTGAAGTTCTGGTGCGCCTGCTGCTGTGGCTTTGGGTGGCGATCAATACCGCAACGCTGGTCACGCTCCTGGTCAACGCCTGCTTTCGCCAGGCCTTTCCCGGCTATCAATTCCGCGCTCAGCTGGTGGTGATGCAGCGGCAGGTCGCCGACGTACTGACGCAGAACGCCGCGCCGCCGACCTTCAAAGAGATCGCCGGGCGTTTTAATCAGTTGCAAGGATTGTTTAAGCAGGCGCGCTTTGCGGCGCCGGAAATTGCCGCCGATCCGCCGCGCTGGCAGGCGCTGATGGCGGCCACCCTGCGCTGCTATCACCTCGCGGCGCTGCTGCAACCGGGCGATGACCACGCCGCGTCGCGCCAGCAGATCGCCGCCGCGCTACAGGCGCTGGCACCGTCGATGAACGAGGGTACGCCGTTTTCATTCTCCGCGCCGGTCATTGATGATCGCGGCGCCAATACGCTGATTTTACAAGAGATGGTGGATGTGCTGGCGAAGCTGGCGCGCGGTGAAAGCATCGACCTGCCGCAGGGCGAAGCCGAGAAGTCGCCGCTGCTGCTGCCGGATGCCTGGCGCAATCCCGCTTATCTGCATTTCGCCCTGAAAACCCTGCTGGCGACGCTGCTGTGCTACGTCTTCTATACCGCCGCCGACTGGCAGGGCATCCACACCATTATGCTGAGCTGCGTGATTGTCGCCCAGCCGGGGCTGGGAGCGACGATGCAAAAAACCTGGCTGCGTATCGGCGGCGCGCTGCTCGCTACGCTGCTGGCGCTATTGTTGATCGTCTTTGTACAACCGTGGACCGAGTCTATCGTCGGCCTGCTGGCGATGGTTCTGCCGGTAATGGCGCTCTCGGCGTGGATTGCCGCCGGGTCAGAGCGTATTGCCTACGCCGGGATCCAAATCGGCTTTACCTTCTCGCTGGCATTCCTCAGTTGGTTTGGTCCACTGACCAACCTGACCGAACTGCGCGACCGGGTCATCGGTATTTTGCTCGGCGTACTGGTCTCATCGATCGTCCATCTTTACCTGTGGCCGGATAGCGAAGCGCCGCAGCTGAAATCGCGGCTGGCGCAACTTTATCGCCAGATAGCCGATTTCCTGCGCGCGAAAGATGATAAGCCGCAGATGGTGCCGCTGTTCCAGGCGCTGACCACCAGCGAAACGCTGATGCATCGGGTCGCCGCCGAGCCGCTGGGCACTTTTGCGCATCCGTGGCCGCAGGCGAAATCCTGGCCGAGCAAAGCCACCTGGCAGCAGGCGCAGGAGATAGTACGCCTGAGCGAGGGCTATCGGCTATATGCCGCGCCGGGAGACCCCTTCTTAAGCCGCTGCGCCGAACAGTTACAGACGTATGCCGATGATATTGAACGTCAACAGCCGACGACACCCGTTGCGCCGCTGGTTGTCGATCCGGCTAATCCGTTCGGCGAACCGCTGGCGGCTTTACTGACCACCCTGCCGGACTGGTCAGACAAACCTTCTGAATTTACGCGACAGGCAGAACCGTCATGATAAAAATGGACGCCGCAGCACGTTTTCTGCGCTACTCACCGCTGGCCTTCGCCATCAGCCTGTTAACGGGATGCGCGCTGATTCAGGACGATCCTGGCGAAGTGCCGATCGTTAATCCGCAACAGGCGCAGCTGGCACAGGTGATCCACCTGGCGAATAGCGGCTGGCCGGCGGCCCGCTGGTGGGAGGGGTATCACGATCCCCAGCTCAACATGCTGGTAAACCGCGCGCTGCAAAATTCGCCGACCATGCAGGCGGCGCGGCTGCGCATCTCACAGTCACAATCCACCGTCGAGCTGGCGCAGTCGGCAATGGGCGTGCAGGCGACCGCCGTGGCGGCGCAGAACCGGATGCGTATAACCGATAAATCCTTTAGCTGGCCCTACTCCTATTCTCTGCCGGTGGATAAAAACGGCCCGTGGTACACGCTCAATACCGTGGGTGTCGGCGCGACGCTGAATATCGATTTATGGGGCGCCGACCGGGCCCGCGTCGCGGCAGCTATTGGCGAAAAGAACGCTCGCCAGGCGGAAACCGCCGGTATCGAACTGGACCTTGCCAGCAGCGTGGCGCAGCTGTACTTCGCCATGCAGGCCACCTTCCAGAAGATAGTTCTGCTGCAGCAGCTAGAAGAAATTGCCCGGTTGTCGGTGCAGGCGCATGAACACCGCACCCAGCGCGGCGTGGAGGATAGCGTCGATATCGCCAATGCGCAGGCGGAACTGCTGGGCGCGCAGCAGCAGGTGATTACCGCCCGCGGCACGCTAACCCAGTACCGCGAAACGTTGCGGGCGCTGATTGGCGCCGACGCGCAGAGTATGCCGGAGATCCACCCGGTCGCCCTGCCGGCGTTGCAGGAAACGCTGCCGGATTCACTCTCCTTCGAATTGCTGGCGCGTCGCCCGGATCTGCAGGCCCTGCGCGGTTATGTGACCGCCTCAATGAGCCAGGTAGATGCGGCGAAAGCGGCCTTTTATCCGCATTTTGATATTAAAGCCTTCTGGGGATATAACGCGCTGAGCGTCGGCGATCTGTTTAAGTCGTCCTTCCAGCAGATTAACCTGCTGCCGGGGCTGTATCTGCCGATATTCGATGGTGGACGCCTGAACGCCAATCTGAAGTCGGTACGTACGGCGAGCAATATCCTGATTAAGCAGTACAACCAGGCGGTGCTGGATGCGGTGCGGGATGTGGCGATAAGCTCCAGTCAGCTTAACGATCTCAACCAGCAGGTGGCGCTGCAGGAGCTGAAGGTGACGGCGGCGATGGCCACCACCCGCAGCGCCAGCGCCCATCACCAGCGCGGCCTGTTAAGCCGCTATGCCGCACAAGAAGCGCGGCGACCGGCCATCGCCCAGCAGCTGTTATTGCTGGATATCCAGGCCCAGCGTCTTAGCACCGATATCACGTTGATTAAAGCCCTCGGCGGCGATTACCGCGGCCCGGCGGTGGATTCCGTAGAACCGTAGCCCTGCTAAGCGTAGCGCAAGCAGGGAAATCCCCGGTGGCGCTACCGCTTACCGGGGCTACATGCGACAATAAATTTGCCAACGGACCCGGTCCATAGGCCCACGCAAGCGCAGCGCCGCCGGGCAATATCCACGGATTAGGTGCCGCTTTTGCGCCGGATGGCGGCTGCGCCTTATCCGGCCTACGGTCTGTGCGGCCTGCCTTTAATTTATTCACCACGCTGGCTGAAACTGCCGGTGTTGGTGGCCTCAAAATCGCTGAGACGTTCCCGGCAGGCCGGGGCAGCCCGCATGGATGCGGGCTGAGGGCCGTGTTTTGCAAGGACGCTGCCTTGGCCCGACCCGAAGCCTGCAGGGATAAGTCGAAGGAACCACGAAGTGGCGATTTTGGCGGCCAGAGCCCGGGAGTACAGAGGGCGGCGGCGACTGGCCGCCCTTTGTGCGCTCCCTGCGCCACGGAAAACATATTACATAAAGAATCAACCGGGAGCGCAATGTCCTCTGAAGCGACACGCGATAAACATTTTTCTCAAGCGAAAAAGTTGTAAACCGATAACATTATCTACCGTTTTCATCCTCGGCTTACCTGGGGATTGGCCAATAAAAAAGCCGGCGCTCAGCGCCGGCTTTTCATTGACCGCTTGCGCAATCAGGCATTGGTCGCCGGTTTTTGCTCTGCGGATTTGCTGTTCTCCAGCATACGGCGCACCGGCACAATCAGCACGCACAATACCGCGGCGCAGATCAGCAGCGCCGTCGAGCAGCGGGCAAACAGATCCGGCAGCATATCCAGCTGGTCGGCCTTCACGTGACCGCCAATCAGGCCCGCCGCCAGGTTACCCAGCGCGCTGGCGCAGAACCACAGCCCCATCATCTGGCCGCGCATTCTTTCCGGCGCCAGCAGAGTCATGGTCGCCAGGCCGATTGGGCTCAGACACAGTTCGCCCAGCGTCAGCATCAGAATGCTGCCCACCAGCCACAGCGGCGATACGCCGGCGCCGCCGTTGCTCAGCACGTTCTGCGCCGCCAGCATCATCAGGCCGAAGCCCGCCGCCGCGCACAGAATCCCGATAACAAACTTGGTGATGCTGCTCGGACGCACGTTTTTACGCGCCATTGCCGGCCACGCCCAGCTAAATACCGGCGCCAGCAGGATGATAAACAGGGCATTAATCGACTGGAACCACACCGCCGGGATTTCGAAATCGCCGATCATGCGGTTAGTGTAGTCGTTAGCAAACAGGTTAAACGAAGTCGGTTTCTGCTCGAAGGCTGACCAGAAGAAGGCGGCGGAAACCAGCAGAATAAAGCAGACCAGCAGACGCGCGCGCTCTTTACGGTTGAGACCCGCAAAAACAAACAGGTAGATGAAATAGAGCACCACCGACGCGGCAATCACGTACACCAGCATGCTAGCGACCGCCACCGGGTTAATGACTATCACCCCTTGAGCAATCAGCGTAATCACCACCGCCACGCCGACCGCCAGCGCCAGCAGCCAGGCGCCAACGCCGTTTTTCTTCGCGACAGGACTATTCCAGGTAGAGTCGAGACCCACTTCGCTGTCGTAGCGTTTCATCGCCGGGACCGCGAAAAGGCGGAAAATCACCAGCGCCACCAGCATACCGATACCACCGATGCCGAAGCCCCAGTGCCAGCCGTGGGATTTAATCAGCCAGCCGGAAATCAGCGGCGCGATAAACGATCCCATATTGATACCCATATAGAACAGCGAGAAACCGCCATCGCGACGGCTATCGCCTTTCTTATACAGCGTACCGACCATCACCGAGATACAGGTTTTAAACAGGCCGGAACCGAGCACGATAAACATCAGCCCGATAAAGAACAGGTTGTTGCCCATAAACGCTGACAGCGCAATCGACAGATGGCCCAGCGCGATCAGAATCGAGCCGTACCACACCGCTTTCTGCTGGCCGAGCCAGTTGTCCGCCAACCAGCCGCCCGGCAGCGCCGCCAGGTACATGGCGCCCGCGAAGATGCCGACGATGGCCGACGCGTTCTCACGGGCTAAGCCCATACCGCCGTCATAGACGGTGGCCGCCATGAACAGGATTAATAACGGGCGAATGCCATAAAACGAGAATCGCTCCCACATTTCGGTGAAGAACAGCGATCCCAGAGGGTATGGGTGACCAAAGAAGGTCCGGCTTTCATTTTTGTTAACAGAGGAATGCATAACTTCTCCCAATAAGGCGATCTTAGCGCTTAGTCATGCCGAAAAGCGTATTGACCATTTTTTCTACCTGCCTATAGTTCACACAGGCGTTAATTTTATTTAACCATTTGATAACCAGATGGTGGTTTTGTCTAGCCCCTGGGCGATATCTTTTAGATGAAAACTCGACCAGGCTCTCTTTTCCCAGATTTTATGTTGGCAACAAAGGGATAATGATTGACAGCATTTTTTCGTACTACAGGAACCTCTTAATCCTTAATAAACATAATGTTAAGAGGATAGAAGTCAGAAAGTCCCGAGTATACGACATAATTCCGTCATATGGCTGAAATAACGCAATGATTAACCGGTCATTATTCTTTTTAACCACATTGCAACACAATATATTTACACAAAAGCAACAAACCAGTGAATAATGTTGGATAAGATCAAAATACCAGCCATTGATATCATAATGAGAGGCTATTAGTGATCGGCGTCACAGATTAAGTCTAAGCCGGATATAGAATATGCCATACCTTCAGTCAATCATTTGAAAGGTGTATATCATGGAAAACAATAACAGGATGATGCCACACATAAGGCGGACAACGCATATTATGATGTTTGCTCACCGTAACAGCTTCGATTTTCATTTCTTTAATGCCCGGTAGTCTTCCGACTACGGGCGCTTCAGCATACAGGTCTTCCTGCATCTTTTGTTGTTAATACAGGCACTCGCCTGTAGCTAACCGCGCTCGCCCTAATAAATCCTGCTATTTACCAGCCACCGGACTGGTAGGGTTTATTGCATCTCAAAAGGTACTCTACTGATATTTATTATATCAGCGGCAGACTATTACCTTTTGTCCGGCGTAATCAATTTCTCATTCGAGAAATTGAGGGCCTGCTATTATCTGAAAATAAAGAGATAACAATGACTGATTTAAAAATTGCCGTTAGCCGTACATGTCCAAACTGTTTTTCTACCCAGCGTAATATTGTCAATACTAGCGAAACCAACTTTATTGATGTGGCCGCGGTAGTATTAACCCTGGAAGATATCGAATGCGGTAAACTCGATGAGTTAAAGGCCACTGGCTATAACATCCCGGTATTTATCGCTATTAATAAAGAAGAGGTTGTCCCGGCCGAATATATGGCTTCGGTGCAGGGGGTATTTGAACACGACGAAACCCGCAACGACTTCTACGGCCGCCAGCTGGAAGCCGCTGCTCATAAATATGAAACCGAGCTGCGTCCGCCATTTTTTAGCGCGCTGGTCGATTACGTCAAACAGGGCAACAGCGCTTTTGACTGTCCGGGGCATCAGGGCGGCGAATTCTTCCGTCGTCACCCGGCCGGTAATCAGTTCGTCGAGTATTTTGGCGAGACGCTGTTCCGCTCCGACCTGTGCAACGCCGACGTCGCCATGGGCGACCTGCTGATCCACGAAGGGGCGCCATGCATTGCCCAGCAGCATGCGGCAAAAGTCTTTAATGCCGATAAGACCTACTTCGTGCTCAACGGCACCTCCTCTTCTAACAAAGTGGTGCTCAACGCGCTGCTGACCCCGGGCGACCTGGTACTGTTCGACCGTAACAACCATAAATCCAACCACCACGGCGCGCTGCTGCAGGCCGGGGCGACACCGGTCTATCTGGAAACCGCGCGTAACCCGTATGGTTTTATCGGCGGTATCGACGCCCACTGTTTCGAAGAACGCTATCTGCGCGAGCTGGTTGGGGAAGTGGCGCCGAATCGGAAACAGGATGCCCGTCCGTTCCGCCTGGCGGTGATCCAGTTAGGTACCTACGACGGCACCATTTATAACGCTCGTCAGGTAGTCGATAAAATTGGTCATCTGTGCGATTACATCCTGTTTGACTCCGCGTGGGTCGGCTATGAACAGTTCATTCCGATGATGGCTGATTGTTCGCCGCTGCTGCTGGAGCTGAATGAAAACGATCCGGGCATTCTGGTGACCCAGTCGGTGCACAAACAGCAGGCCGGTTTCTCCCAGACCTCGCAAATCCATAAAAAAGACAGCCATATCAAAGGTCAACAGCGCTATGTTCCGCACAAGCGTCTGAATAACGCCTTTATGATGCACGCCTCCACCAGCCCGTTCTATCCGCTGTTTGCCGCGCTGGATATCAACGCCAAAATGCATGAAGGCGAGAGCGGCCGCAACATGTGGATGGACTGTGTCATGAACGGTATCAAGGCGCGTAAGCTGATCCTTGAAAGCTGCAAACACATCCGTCCGTTCGTACCCAAAATGGTCGATGGCAAACCGTGGCAGTCATATGAAACCGCGCAAATCGCCGTTGACCTGCGCTTCTTCGAGTTTGGTCCAGGCGAACGCTGGCATGCCTTTGACGGTTATGCCGAGCATCAGTACTTCGTCGATCCGTGCAAACTCCTGCTGACCACGCCGGGTATCAATACCGCCAGCGGCGAATATGACGCCTTCGGCGTACCGGCCACCATTCTCGCCAACTTCCTGCGTGAAAACGGCGTGGTACCGGAAAAATGCGACCTTAACTCCATTCTGTTCCTGCTGACCCCGGCGGAAGATATGGCCAAACTGCAGCAGCTGGTCGCCCTGCTGGCGCGCTTCGATAAGCTGCTCGACGCCGATGCACCGCTACAGGAGGTTCTGCCGTCTATCTACAGCCAGCACAAAGAGCGTTATGCCGGTTATACCCTGCGCCAGCTGTGCCAGGAAATGCATGACCTGTATGCCCGCCACAACGTCAAACAGCTGCAAAAAGAGATGTTCCGTAAAGATCACTTCCCGCGCGTGGTGATGAACCCGCAAGAGGCTAACTACGCCTATCTGCGCGGCCAGGTCGATCTGGTGCCGTTGCCGCAAGCCGAAGGCCGCGTGGCCGCGGAAGGCGCCCTGCCTTACCCGCCGGGAGTGCTGTGCGTAGTCCCGGGAGAAGTCTGGGGCGGCGCGGTGCTGCAGTACTTCACCGCTCTGGAAGAAGGGATCAACCTGCTGCCGGGCTTCGCGCCGGAACTGCAGGGGGTTTATATCCAGGAGCACGATGGCCGTAAACAGGTCTGGTGCTATGTCATCGCGGAAAGCGAGAAACAAAGCGCGCTGCTGAAAGGGGAAACTGTATGAGCAAATCCAGTAACAAGATGGGAGTGGTACAGCTCACCATCTTAACCATGGTCAACATGATGGGCTCCGGTATCATCATGCTGCCCACCAAGCTGGCGGAGGTGGGAACTATCTCCATCATCTCCTGGCTGGTGACGGCGGTAGGATCGATGGCGCTGGCGTGGGCCTTCGCCAAATGCGGGATGTTTAGCCGTAAATCAGGCGGGATGGGCGGTTACGCCGAGTACGCGTTCGGCAAGTCTGGCAACTTTATGGCCAACTATACCTATGGCGTCTCGCTGCTTATCGCCAACGTCGCCATCGCTATCTCCGCGGTGGGTTACGGCACCGAGCTGTTCGGCGCCACCCTGTCGCCGGTGCAGATTGGCCTGGCGACTATCGGGGTGCTGTGGATCTGTACCGTAGCCAACTTCGGCGGCGCACGCATTACCGGCCAGATCAGTAGCATCACCGTATGGGGGGTCATCATTCCGGTTGTCGGCCTGTGCGTTATCGGCTGGTTCTGGTTTAGCCCGACGATGTACGTCGAGTCCTGGAACCCGCACCACGTACCGTTCTTCGGCGCCGTTGGTTCGTCAATCGCCATGACGCTGTGGGCCTTCCTCGGTCTGGAATCCGCTTGCGCCAACACCGATGTGGTCGAAAACCCGGAACGTAACGTGCCGATCGCCGTACTCGGCGGTACCCTCGGCGCGGCGGTTATCTATATCGTTTCGACCAACGTCATCGCCGGGATCGTGCCGAACATGGATCTGGCTAACTCCACGGCGCCGTTTGGCCTGGCGTTTGCCCAGATGTTCACGCCTGGCGTAGGGAAAGTGATTATGGGGCTGATGGTGATGTCCTGCTGCGGTTCGCTGCTCGGCTGGCAGTTCACCATCGCGCAGGTCTTTAAATCATCGTCTGACGAAGGCTACTTCCCGAAAATCTTCTCCCGCGTCTCGGCTTCCGGCGCGCCGATTCAGGGGATGTTAACCATCGTTATCCTGCAAACCGGCTTGTCACTGATGACCATTAGCCCGTCGTTGAGCAATCAGTTCAACGTGCTGGTTAACCTGGCGGTGGTGACTAACATCATCCCGTACATTCTGTCGATGGCCGCGCTGGCGATTATCCAGAAAATGGCCAAGGTCGATCCCGGCAAAGCGCGTTCCACCAACGTGATAGCCTTTATCGGCGCGGTGTACAGTTTCTATGCCCTGTACTCCTCCGGCGAAGAGGCGATGCTCTACGGCGCGATTGTGACCTTTATGGGCTGGACGCTGTACGGCCTGGTATCACCGCGTTTTGAGATGAAGAACAAACACAGCTAATGCTGAAGCCGGCGGCGCGTCTGTCGCCGCCGGTACTCTTCGTGGCCGCTATTTGATATAGGAATCCAGCACCTTCAGCACCACATCCAAATCTTCTTCACGTTTCACTTCATCGCCTTCATGAACGATATGTTCCGTCAGATGGCCCTTGATCACTTCACGCATTAGTCCGTTTACCGCTCCGCGAATAGCGGCAATTTGCTGCAGCACGGCGGCGCATTCGTGCGGCTCATCCAGCATCTTTTTCAGCGCGCTCACCTGCCCTTCAATCTTGCTGGCTCTGGCCTGCAGCTTCTTTTTATCCCGAATCGTATGCGACACGTTAACCTCACTAGCGAACTCAATGCCTCAATTATAGGTTTGTAATCTACTGGGGGGTAGTATCTTATACTGGGGGGGAGTAGAATCCCGTTCACCAACGACAACCTACTCTCTTCTTATGAACGAATTCTTACCTTTACTTCAGCAGGGCAATGCCTGGTTTTTCATTCCCAGCGCCATTCTGTTAGGCGCGCTACACGGCCTGGAGCCAGGCCATTCAAAGACCATGATGGCGGCATTCATCATCGCCATTAAAGGCACGGTTCGTCAGGCGGTAATGCTGGGCCTCGCCGCGACCCTTTCGCATACCGCCATCGTCTGGCTGATCGCCTTTGGCGGCATGTATTTTAGCCAGAAATTCACCGCCGAAGCGGCTGAACCCTGGTTGCAGCTGGTTTCCGCATTCATCATTCTCGGTACCGCAATATGGATGTTCTGGCGCACCTGGCGCGGTGAACGTAACTGGCTGCAGGCCATGCAGGATCGGGATACGCATCATCATGATGATGAAACGCAGATCGTCGACACCGGCCACGGTCAAATCGCGCTTTCTATCTTCGAAGAAGAACAACCGCCGCGCTGGCGCATACGCACGCTAAGTGGCAACCGATGGGCCGCTGGCGATGTCTCACTGGCGACACGGCGCAGCGGGAGCAGCTTCGCGCAGATGTTCTCCTTTGTTGATAGAGGGGATTATTTAGAATCCGCGCAGACCATCCCGGAACCGCATGACTTTAACGTCCGCCTGACGCTCGGCCACCAGCGCCATACCCACGATTATGATCTGGCGTTTCATGAACATCATCATCATGAACTGGACGGCCTTGAGGAAGGAAGTCAGGCCTATCAGGACGCCCACGAGCGGGCCCATGCGAACGATATTCAACGTCGCTTCGAGGGCCGGGAGGTCACTAACTGGCAGATCTTACTGTTCGGCCTGACCGGCGGATTGATCCCCTGCCCGGCGGCGATCACCGTACTGCTTATCTGCATCCAGCTCAAAGCCCTGACCTTAGGTGCGACGCTGGTCCTCTCTTTCAGCATCGGCCTGGCGTTGACGCTGGTCACCGTCGGCGTTGGCGCGGCGGTAAGCGTTCGCCAGGTGGCTAAACGCTGGAGTGGTTTTAACACGCTCGCCCGCCGGGCCCCCTACTTTTCCAGCGTGCTAATCGGCGCGGTGGGGATCTATATGGCGATCCACGGCTATCTCGGCGTGAGAGGTTAATTTGAGATGAATTCAGCGCCGCGTGAGGTTGCGCGGCCTGACATTTCTGGGGAAGGATAGCAGCCATTCAACGTGCTACAGTTGCCGCTGGATGTATTTACTTCAGGAATGACTTGATGTCCGAGTTCCAGCGCCCACAGCTGACGTTGCCCAACGGAGCCGATAAACTGCTGCTCCACTCCTGCTGCGCCCCCTGCTCCGGGGAAGTGATGGAGGCGATTCAGGCTTCCGGTATCGACTACACCATTTTCTTCTATAACCCCAACATTCACCCGCAGAAAGAGTATGAAATCCGCAAGGAAGAGAATATTCGTTTTGCGCACAAACACGGTGTGCCGTTTATCGATGCCGATTATGACACCGATAACTGGTTCGCGCGGGCCAGGGGGATGGAATGGGAACCCGAGCGCGGCGTGCGCTGCACGATGTGCTTTGATATGCGCTTCGAACGCACCGCGCTTTATGCCTACGAGCACGGCTTCAGCGTTATCAGCAGTTCGCTGGGAATTTCACGCTGGAAGAACATGCAGCAAATCAACGACTGCGGCGAGCGCGCCGCCGGACATTATCCAGACATGGTCTACTGGGATTACAACTGGCGCAAACAGGGCGGATCCTCGCGGATGATCGATATCAGCAAGCGCGAGCGCTTTTACCAGCAGGAGTACTGCGGCTGCGTCTACTCGCTGCGCGACAGTAATCTGCACCGAAAATCCCAGGGCCGTCCGCTAATTAAGATCGGCAAGCTCTATTATGGCGATGAAGGTGAGTAGCTGAAGGAAAGGGAATGATGTGGATAAATAACGGGCCAGGAGGGCTCCTTTTAATGAGATCGTTGCCTTCCTAATTTCGGGCCTGAAAACTCACCTGCGGCCTGAATGTTTTTCCCTTATATTCATAAACAATCGAATTACTGAATGAAAAAACGCGTCCGCTATAGCTGATATTTATTACCTCTCCCTCTACGCTGACGTTTGCGCCACTACCCGCAGCAATAAGGAACGGAATCCGTTTTGCCAGATCGGTCGCAGCATTACCTTCAATCTTACCGGTAAGGTAGTAGCGATAAGTATCTGCTACTGTTGCCCCACCACCGCTAAAACCGGTGACATAAAGCCAGGTATGGCTATCCAATTGTTGTGATGTAATAACTTTATCCTCAGAACGCTGTTCGCTTCCGGGAGTTGATGTCATGAAACCGATAACCATCATCAGGAGTATGGTCGTGAGCAGACCATGTAACCATTTAATAGCCGTTCTCAATCGCATATTTAATGCCCTCTCTTATCCAGTATTGATCAGTAGGATCATCACCATAAGGTGCATCTTTATACCATATTCCCCATTCAGGTCTGGAAGTTCCTGCGCGCTTTTGTGCCCATCCTGCACCAACCAAGAGTATTCCGGAAAGGATACCAGCTGCATACCCTGCTGCACCAAAGTTAAAATTGCCAAATTCTGCCCAATATGGGTCAAACTGTTTATAATCCCAAGGCCCTTTATTTCTAACTTTTTGATAGAACCAGTAATAAGTTTTAGGAAGTGCCATTCCTCTTGACTGCCCATAATTCCGTGCATCCTTCATATTATTTCTCACCACTCCAATTCCTGGCCCAGCCACAGGTATTGATGCCATGCAAGGGGTTCCTTATTTCAATTCACTAAAGAGATACGCACTTCATGTTCTCAATGAAGAAGATATCAAGCGCAGCCGTTATAAATTAATGATATTATTTAATAGACACTATAACAAAGGATAAATAAAACCCTCAGCATCAATGCTTACATTAGTAATATAAAACAAACCACTACACTGTTCATTTACTGAATCAACTAACATCTGTACTGTGAGTGTTTATAGTAGTGTTATTTTATCCTTATCACCAAAGGATTGATTTTTAATAATGGTAACCAACATATAGATGATGAACAATCCCTGCCCTCTAAATATTTTCCTAAAAAACCCAAAAGCGACTTAATAAACACGTTACATAAAGACTTAAAATATTCAGAATTACCTAAATTTAAATTTTATCAGGTGAGGTGAGTGGCTGCCTGACTAATGTTTATTGGCGGAAAACACGACGTAGCAAGTAGAATGCGACTGTTTTATGGACTATTTACAATCAATAGGATTAAAATATCATTCGAGTTTATTGTAATTACTCGAATCACTAACGCTTTTAAGCAATACGCCATACTCCTTCTATTTCCGCTAAGGATTATGGCGTTTGCGCTGATTAAAGAACCATATTCACCGGCGGTACCGCGCTTTTATCGATCTGTTTACCTAAGGCCTCCAGCGCGGACTGATACGGGCATAACGTGCCCACGCTGGTCTGCTGGCAATCAGGCTGACGCCACTCCTGTTGCAGCATCGGGTGCTGACGATCCGGCATCTGCAGGCGTCGCAGGTCGTCCAGGCTTTGCGCCTGGAAATAGACGCGCAGATAACGTTCGCCATTTTTGCTGTTGCGCCAGCGCTCTATCACCAGACTGCTGCCCGGCGGAATATTGCCCCGGCTGTAACCGGGCAGCTGCCAGCTAAAATTCATCAGCGTGCGCACCATCGCGATATTGGTGTCATGAGCCACCAGCAGCAGCCAGCGTACGTTCGGCGTGGCGTCCGCTTTTACGCCGTCCAGCATCGCGTTGAGCAGCACCGAGCCGCGCTTTTGCGCGGTGTACAGCACGTCATTACTGAGATCGTAGTTTTCCGTTAACAGCGGCAGAATGGCTGTGATCTGGCTGGCGCGGGTAATCTTCCCCCACGCCAACTGGCTTAAGGGCAGGTTTTCACTCCAGCCCAGACGCAGCGTTTCAACCATATTGGCCATCACGCTCAGCCCGCTAATGGTGGTTTTACCGCTTTGGTTTTGCTCCACCTGCCAGGGCTTATCAAAAATGGGGCACGGTTTATCCTGTTGGCAAACCGCGGCTTTTAATAACTGGATCGTCGGCGCCAGCGCCTGCCGACGCTTCGCCAGATCGCCGGCTTTCGCCTTCACTTCCGCCAGCTGGCGGGCGGGATCGGTTTGCGTAGCCGTAAATTTATCGGTCTGGAACAGTGGGTCGGCATCACCGCTGACATAATGAATCGCCACGCCGCAGCCGGGAAATGCTCCATCCACCAGCGCCTGTGCGGTTGCCCGGGTACGCTGTAGAGGGCTGGCGCGAACATAAATATCCTCCGCGCTCGGACACTGCCCCTGCAGCAGGCCAAGCTGGCGATAATGCTGCCCTTCCGCGCGCCCTTTATTGGCGACCGCCGCATAGCCATGTCCGGTCAGCTCCCCATCGTGGGTGGTCCATTCGGTCCATGGACGCTGGGTCGCGGCTTCAATAGCTTCACGATTGCCGGGCGTTGGCGGACGAATGCCGTGGCGGCTTAACTCCACCACTTTTTCCAGTTGCCAGTTCGCCGCGACGGCGGATTGCATCGCCAACAGCGGCAGCGCACAGGCGATAAACAGGCGTAAAAAGCCCTGATGTCTTGCAGGCATCATAAAATCTTCCTTATCGATTAATAGGTTATGAGGAGAATGAAGTCTGCCGTTCGACGGCATGGCGTCGGGCGACGATGGCGGCGGTGGTAAAACAGAGTAACGCGGAACCCAATCCGGTGCCTATCCAGAACAACGCCAGCGTGCTGAAATCATAAATCGTTTTCCCGTTTTCGAGGATCGCGGTTTTATCGATAATGATCCCGGTCAGAAATTCACCCAACCCCGCTCCGGCATAGCTGGCGATGCCAATGGTTCCCAGCGCCGCCCCCGCCGCTTTGCGTGAAGAGATATCGACGGCGATCAATCCTCCGAGGAAACAGGTTAACGCGCCGATGGTCGCGCCGAAGACGATCATCGCCAGGATGTCGGTGTAGTAATTATGCGGCGACCAGAGCATTAAGGCGAACCCCGCGGTGTTCAGCAGGCTGATAAATCCGGCCATGACGCTGCGATTGCGCGGGAAAAATCGGTCAGAGAGCATGCCGGCGATGATGGTCCCGGCGATACCGGCGATCGCGTTAACGCCGATGATGCCTGAGGCCTCAAGGGTGGAATAGGCTTTATCCTGCTCCAGAAAGAAGATCCCCCACGAGTTCACCGCATAACGGTCGATATACATAAATGCCGATGCCAGCGCCAGCGTCCACAGCGCCGGGTTACGCAACGCCAGCAGTTGGTTTTTGAACACCGATCCCCGCGCTTCAGTCTCTTCCTGCGGTTCATCACGAATCACGTTAATGGAGGGAAAGCCGCAGCTCTGTGGCGAATCGCGCATAAACAGCAGCAACAGCACCACGCCAGCGGCGCCGAGCGCAGCCGTGGAGAGGTAGCCCATTTGCCAGCCAAAACCCGCGATCACCGCGGCGATCACCATGTAGGTCATGGCCTCGCCGATGTTATGCGCCGTCGACCAGATGGCGTAAAACGTTCCCCGCTCTTTAAAGCCGTACCAGCGCGCCAGCGAAACCGCACAAGGGCCAACGCCCATCGACTGCGCCCAGCCGTTGATCCCCCAAAAGATAGCCAGCAGCATGGCGTTGGTGGTCATGCCCATCAGCAGGTTCATCCCGGCGCTGAGCAATAGCCCAAGGCTCATGTAGCGCACCACGTTGGCATGATCGGCGATAAAACCGTTGACCAGTTTGCCGATGGCGTAGCTAAAGAATAGCGTCGAGCCAATCATCCCCAACTCCGTTGGGGTAATGCCTAATTCCACCAGCGCGCTTTTCGCCACGGTGAACGATAAGCGGCAGACGTAGAACGTCACGTAGGCCAGGGTCATGGCAATAAACGTTTGCCAACGTACCCGGCGAAAACGTTTTTCATCAAACGCGGCGCCCGCTTGCGGCGGCGACGCCCGGAAAAAATGAATAATTCCAGACATATAGTTTCTCCGACGGTCGGAGGCTTGACTGATTGATGTGCTTCGTCCGTGAGGGTCGTTATCGTTACTGTGTAGGGTACATAATCAGAAACAGCCCGAACCTGTAAGGGTTAATGTAATGGTTGAAGGATCATCTTTTGTAGTTGGGGATACAGCGTTTGGCTGGCCAGCAGCAGAGGGTTGCCGTGACGAATCCCCTCTTGCGCCAGAAAGTCGTTGGCAACGCCTCCGGCTTCGCGCATCAAAACCAGACCGGGTAAGGCATCCCACGGATTCATGTGCGGTTCATAGTAGCCAATCAGTCGCCCGGCGGCCGCCCATGCGCTCATCAACGCGCCGGAGCCATTGCGGATGAACATGCCGCCATCGCTGAGCAGCGCGTCAAGAAAAGGCAGGAATTCCGCCGGCGTCACCCGATGCGACGTTCCGACGCCCATCACCCCTTCTTTGACCGTTGCTGCGGGATGTGGGCGAATTGGCGTCTCATTGAGCCAGGCGCCATGGCCCCGTAGCGCGTGGAACAGTTCTCGATGATTGGGATCGTAGACGACGCCAACTACCGGCTCGCCGTCAACAACGATCGCCAGCGACAAGCACCAGGTATGCAGCCCATTCAAAAAACAGCTGGTGCCATCAATGGGATCAACCACCCATAGCACCCTGGCGTCCGGCATCTGCGTACCGCTCTCTTCGCCGAGAAAACCATCCTCCGCAAACGCGTCAGTAATGCGCTGCTTAACAAAGGCTTCTACGCGTTTATCGGCCACGCTCACCACGTCCTGTAGGTCATTGCCCTTATGCTCTACCGCCAGCGCCTCGCGCTGCTGATAGTATTCGAAAGCCAGCTCGGCACCCGCTTTCGCCAGCTCACAGGCCAGGCGATAGCGGGCCTGTAGCGCAGAGGAATCCAGTGATGTCATCATTTACTCCTTTTGCACACGTGTGCAATTTTATTTAAAAAAGCCCCGAAGAGCGCAGTGAGTGTGGATGGATTTTAGCGATAATTCTGTGATCGATTCATCATAAAATGAATTTTTCATTTAGCGCTATTACGAATTATTAATTTCACAGCAACTTCACGGTGACGTGAAGGTTGATTGAATTTGGCGATCCGGCTGACCAGCATCTCCACCGCGTGATAAGCCAACTGCGTGGTATCCTGCTGGATAGTGGTAAGTTGATAAGGCTGCCACTCCGCCTGGGGAATATCGTCGAAGCCAATAATTGCCGGCAGGACGGCTGCTGGATTATCCGCTCGTAGCCCATCCATCGCCCCAATCGCCAGCATATCCGTGGCGCAAAACAGCGCCTGCAATCCTGGCCTTTCCGCGGCGAGCCGGCGAGCGGCCGCAAAACCGGACTGATAACCGCCCGTTTCGCAGAAATGCGGCGTAACAGCCAGCCCGCTGGCATGGCGGATAAATCCCTCGTAGCGCTGCCGGGTGCTGAAATTGTCGCGATTTTCGCCAATAAAACCGACGTCCCGGCACTGGCCTGCGTGCAACAGCTCAGCGGCCAGTTTCCCGCCGAGCGCGTTATCGCTGCTGACGCGGTCGCAGCCGGGAAGTTCAGCGTGACGGTTGATAAGCGTAACGGGGATTTTTCGCGCAAGATACTCCTCAGCCAGCTCCAGCGGCGGCGCGCCGGAGGTGATAATGACGCCAGCGACGTGATAGCTGAGAAGATGTTTTAGCGAAGGAGCTAACTGCTGCGGATCATCGGCGTTCATCAACAATGGCATAAATCCATGCAGCGCCAGCTGGTGGATGAGCGGCGCCAGCAGCTTACTGCGAAAAGGGTTATCGAACCCTGAAGTGATGATGCCGATAAAGTTGCTGCTGCCGGTGTTCATCGTACGGGCGATGATATTGACCTGGTAGCCCAGAGCTTCCGCGGCGGCCTGCACTTTGGCGCGGGTTTTCGGCGACACCGAGGCCCCGGGCGTGAAAGCGCGGGAGACGGCTGAACGGGAAACGCCGGCAAGCTTCGCCACGTCTTCTGCTTTAATCCATTTTTTATCGTTCATCACTTTGATTTTTCAGTGAAATCCATCAGGCATAGATGTATCGCTCAACACATTACCCTCGTCACGCTGAAGGCTATGTGTCCCGAGAACACTTTGGCTTTCACTATACCCTGAATCGGGTCGGTGATGCCGGTCAACCGGCGCAGATAATGACATTTTTTATTATCACGTTAACTGAACAGAAGTATAAACTTTTCGTGATATTGTTTCTTTCGTTCGCGCACCAATTATAATAATTATCATGATTCTTCATAAAGAAATAAAAGCGCGGTTAAAGAAAAAACGTAACCAACTAAATTATAATAATTTTATTATGAAATTTATTTCATAAACATTATGTTATAAGAACTTAAATATAATAACGTTAACGGTTAGATATTAATAACAACCCTATATCTTCACGATATTAAACGTGTTCCGCGCGATATCTTGCGCGTGACGTGAAATAAAACTTAACGATGGAAACGTCTATGTCAAAACTGGATTTCCGATCCAAAAATACCTGGCGCGCGCTGGCGTCCATCGCGGTCATCGTCGGGGCAACGGCGGCGGCATTCGCCTGGACCTCAGGCTGGCTGGGCTCGCGAACCACCAGCCAGTCATTAGTCCCCGATCCAGACAAGCCGTTTCCTGCCGGGTTCCGCCGGGCGCACGGTAAAGGGATCTGTTTTACCGGGACGTTCGAGCCAGCCGGTCCAGCCGTTGCTTATTCCACCACGCGGCTCTTTTCACAGTCGGAGACCCTCGTTGTCGGGCGATTCTCCATTGGCGCAGGTAATCCGCACGCGGCTGATAATTCAACGAAAACCCTGAGCATGGCGCTGCTACTGAAAACGGACGATAAACAGCAATGGCGCATGGCAATGAACAACGAGCCCTACTTCGCCACGCGAAACCCGGAGGGCTTTCTTGCCATGAAAAAGGCCACCGCCGTCGACCCGACCACCGGTAAGCCCGATCCGCAGCGCCTCGCCGCATTTTTACAGGACTACCCGGAAGCCGGTAAATATTTGCAGTGGGCGGCGCAAAAGCCAGCGCCAGGCGGCTTTGCCGGGGCGACATTTTATAGTATTAACGCTTTCTATCTCGTGAACGCCGACCGCCAGCGCCAGCCCGTACGCTGGATGATGCGGCCGCACGATCCATTTGTCTCTATCCCTGATGAACAACGACAGAGAGCCGACCATAACTTCCTGTTCGAACAATTACAGCAGCGGCTTTCTCAGCATCCCATTTACTGGGATTTGGTATTGCAACTCGCCCAACCTGGCGACGCGGTGGATGACCCTTCTCAGCCATGGCCAAACGATCGTCAGCAGGTCGTCGCCGGTACGCTCAAAGTCACCCAACTCGTTGCCCAAGCCGAAGGGGCCTGCCGTGACGTTAACTTTGATCCCTCCATCGTGCCTGCTGGAGTAGAGGTCTCTAACGACCCCGTCTTAAATGCGCGCTCTGGCGCCTATTCGCATTCCTGGAGCCGTCGCGAACGGGAAATTGGCTACGGCAAAGCAACCGAAGCCGTGCAAAAACAGGAGGTTAAATGATTTCGAATAAACCTGACCAAGAGCGCGCGCCGCAGCATTTCAACCCTCTGGCGAGATATCTACATTGGCTGATGGCAATCATGATCCTGGCCATGCTGTTCATCGGCGCCGCCATGATGACTTCATTACACCACCGCATTTGGTTGGTGGATGTACATCGGCCATTGGGGATCGCTATTTTGCTGCTGGCGCTCATCCGCCTGGCCAACCGCTTTTATAGCCGGCAGCCACCTCTTCCTGCGGAGCTCTCACGCTGGCAGGTACTGGCGGCAAAAGCGTCACACTGGGCGCTGTACGCGCTGATGCTGGCAATGCCTTTGCTTGGCTGGGCGCAACTGTCGGCAGCGGGCGTTCCGATTGTTATGTTTGAAGGACTTAACCTTCCGGCCATTACCCCGACCAGCCCGGCGCTTTTTGCCTGGTTTCACGACGCCCATCGCCTGTTAGCTAAACTGCTCTTTGCGGTGGTGTTGCTACATCTCTCGGCGGCATTAGTGCACGCATGGATATTCCGCGACGGCGTGTTTGCCAGCATGGCAAAAAGCGCTAGCCGGTCCAGTGAACCACCTGTAAAGCGGTGAAATTTAATAACAAGGTTCGTTGAAGTAAAAATAAGGGGCTTCGGCCCCTTATTTTTTGCATTCGAAAACACTGCAGCCACTCACTATAGCGCTCACCTATAAAAATTAGCCCGTCCGTTATTTATTGCGCAATCACCAATAGCGTTGATGATTAAATAAAAAAGGGGACGGAGTGAATTACCCAATCACTGTTTAAAAAACACACAGAAATTAATATATATTCGCGCATATCATTTTCAAAAAATGATGTAGATCATATTCCCGCACCTGCCCTGTGAAAAAATGCGCTTAATAACCAAGTAAGCATTTACTTAATACAGAGGGGATATATATGGGAAGCGTCAGCGCGGGTACTGCGCAAAAAATGGGGTTAACGGCACTAACCCTTGTGACCGCATCAAATATGATGGGTTCCGGTGTTTTTATGTTGCCGACCAATCTCGCCGGAGTGGGATATATTTCACTATGGGGATGGTTGTTTACTATTATTGGCGTAATTGCGTTGGCGTTGGTTTTCGCTAAAACCAGTCTTATTACCCCTCGCGCGGGAGGGATCGTGGCCTATGCCAGCGATGCGTTTGGCCCTTTCATCGGTTTTCAGACGACGGTTTGCTACTGGATCAGCGCCTGGATTGGCAACGTCGCGCTCCTCGTCGCCGGGGTCGGCTATCTGAGTTACTTCTTCCCGGCGCTGCATAATCCGGTTTACGGTTGTATCACCGCTATCGCTATTCTGTGGGCATTTATTGCCTTAGGCAGCCTGGGGGCTAAAACGGCCGGGCGCGCGCAGTCCTTCACCGCCAGCTGCATGCTGGTCGTGGTGCTGGGTGTGGGCATTGTCGGCTGGTTCTGGTTTGACCCGAAAATGTTCTCTGAAGTCTACAACGGGACGGGCAACAGCGACAGCTCAGCCATCGTCTCCGCGGCCTCCATTGCGCTGTGGGGTTTCTTAGGGGTGGAATCCGCCGTGGTCTCCAGCGGACAGGTGGAAAACCCTGAACGCACGGTGCCTCGCGCGACCGTATATGGTCTGCTGATTGCCTCCGTATGTTACGTCGGTAGCTGTACCGTTATCATGGGCCTGGTTCCCCACGCTGAACTGGTCAAATCTGCCGCCCCATTCGCCGATGCGGCACGCTATATGTTTGGCGATATGGCCGGCAACATCGCCTCCGCGCTAAGTATTATCGCCTGTTTTGGCTCCATTTCCGGCTGGTTGATCCTGCAGTCAGAAGGCCCGCGCGCAGGGGCGAAACAGGGGTTATTTCCGCAGATTTTCGCCGAGACCAATAAAAATGATGTCCCGATGAAAGGTCTGATTATTTCTGGCGTGCTGATGAGTCTGGTGCTGTTACTGACGGCTTCCCCCGATCTCGCCAAACAGTTCCAGGTGGTGATTCTGATGTCGGTATTTGCCTCCCTGCTGCCTTATATGTATGCCATTATCGCGCTACCTATCATCATGGTTTCTAAAAAGCTCAACCGTGGACGTGGCTTTATGTTTTATTGCGTCCTGACTGTCATCGGTATGATTTACAGTATATTCGCCCTACTCGGTTCGGGTACTGATTCCATTTTCTGGGGCACAATTATGATGATGGTAACTATTCCTCTGTTTTCTTTTGTCGCGGCCGGACGTAATAAAAAAGGCCAGGATATTCTTTACCTTCAAAAATAATATTTTATTCACCAACATAAATATGGAGATTCATATGTCTTTATCTATTGCCGATCAAAATAAACTTGATGCATTTTGGTCATACTGTGTAAAAAATCGCTACTTTAATATTGGCTACCCTGAATCTGCTGATTTTGATTACACCATGCTGGAGCGTTTTCTGCGTTTCTCAATTAATAACTGTGGTGACTGGGGGGAGTACTGTAACTATTTACTCAACTCTTTCGACTTTGAAAAAGAAGTCATGGAGTATTTCTCCGGCATATTCAAAATTCCCTTTGCGGAAAGCTGGGGTTATGTCACCAACGGCGGCACAGAAAGTAATATGTTTGGTTGCTATCTGGGAAGAGAGCTGTTCCCGGAAGGCACGCTCTACTATTCAAAAGATACTCACTATTCCGTAGCCAAAATCGTCAAACTGCTGCGTATCAAATCGCAACTGGTGGAATCTCAACCAGACGGAGAAATGGATTATGATGATTTAATCAATAAAATCAGGACCTCAGGCGAACGCCATCCTATCATTTTCGCCAATATTGGCACAACGGTACGCGGGGCTGTTGATAATATCGCTGAGATACAGAAGCGTATCGCTGCGCTGGGGATCCCACGTGAAGATTATTATCTGCACGCTGATGCCGCGCTAAGCGGCATGATCTTGCCTTTCGTGGAGGACCCACAGCCGTTTACCTTCGCCGATGGTATCGATTCGATTGGCGTTTCCGGACACAAAATGATCGGCTCCCCGATTCCATGCGGCATTGTGGTAGCCAAGAAAGCCAACGTCGACCGTATCAGCGTAGAGATCGACTACATCTCCGCCCACGATAAAACGATTTCAGGGTCACGCAACGGTCATACCCCTTTGATGATGTGGGCCGCCGTTCGCAGCCATACCGATGCCGAATGGCATCGCCGCATTGGTCACAGCCTCAACATGGCGAAATATGCCGTGGATCGCTTTAAAGCAGCAGGTATTGACGCGCTGTGCCACAAAAATTCCATCACGGTGGTCTTTCCGAAGCCTTCTGAATGGGTATGGAAGAAACACTGCCTGGCAACGTCCGGCAACGTGGCCCATCTGATCACCACCGCTCACCACCTGGACAGTTCCCGGATTGATGCGCTGATCGATGACGTAATTGCCGACCTGGCACAACGGGCGGCATAAGAGTGAGCAGCGGCAACCTGCCGCTGCCCGCTGGACAATCTGGTGGGTTGCAGCGCCAACCGGAACCCGCCAGACCTGCACAGTATATGGGAATTTCGCATCAGGAGTCATAAACGATGAGTGCAAAGTTAAAAGCCATACGTGGTATGCGCGACGTACTGCCCGCCGAAACGCCAATCTGGCAATGGCTTGAAAATAAATTCCGCCGTCTGACCTACCGTTATGGCTACCAGGAGATCCGCTTACCCCTGCTGGAACCGGTCGCCTTATTCGAACGTGCTGTTGGCGAAGCCACAGATATCGTTGCCAAAGAAATGTACAACTTTACGGATAAAAGCGGTGAACAGATTACGCTGCGTCCCGAGGGGACCAGCGGCTGTATGCGTGCGGTGCTGGAAAATAATCTGTGTTACAACAAAACCCAGCGCCTGTGGTATCAGGGCCCGATGTTTCGCTATGAACGCCCGCAGAAGGGACGACTGCGTCAGTTCACGCAGTTTGGTGCTGAAGCCTTCGGCATGGCCGGGCCGGACGTCGATGCTGAAATGATTTTTATGGTCCGGGATTTGTTCCAGGAGCTGGGCCTGACCCCGCATGTCAGGCTGGAAATTAACTCCCTGGGCACGCCGGATGAGCGGCGGGCCCATAAGGCCGCCCTTGTTGACTGGTTTAATGCTCATCGTGAGCAACTGGATGAAGATAGCCTGAAACGGCTGGAAACCAATCCATTACGTATTCTCGACAGCAAAAACCCGACCATGCAGCCCATGCTGGAACAGGCGCCGCGATTGCTGGATTACCTGTTCGAAGACTCCCGTCACCATTTTTCGCTGCTCTGCGAACTGCTCGATAAGGCCGACATCCCCTATACCATCAATCCGCGTCTGGTGCGTGGGCTGGATTACTACACCCGCACCGTGTTTGAGTGGGTGACTGATGAACTGGGCTCGCAGGGCACCGTCTGCGGCGGCGGCCGCTACGACGGCCTGGCGGAGTTATTTAATCCGAAGGCGTTGCCAGCCTGCGGTTTTGCCATCGGTATCGAACGCCTGCTGTTACTGATTCAGACCGTCAGCCAGAAAGATAATCCGTTGTGGCATTTTCACCCTGACGTGGTCATTACCAGTGAATGTCAGGATGATGGCCTGCGGGCCCAGATGCTGGCGGAGCTTCTGCGCCAACGTATTGAAAAGTTAAGCGTGATGGTGGATTGCAGCGGCAACAAACTTAAACGCCAGCATCAGACCGCCCTGCAAAGTCAGTGTCGCGCGATTATCACGCTGAATACCGACAATGAGATACGGCTGTGGGACCTCGCCAGCTCCCGTCAAATGTCGCTCGAAGAGAAAGCGCTCATTGACTGGCTGCAACAGCACTGCCAGTAAACACGTCCAGATTGGGTACCGTGCGGCAGGACGGTACTCGTCGCGGCGCTTATCCCGCCTTCAGCATTTCACCCTGACAAACAAATAGAGCCTTAACCAGAGAATCGTGGACATGCCGAGAAAAAACAGATTATTTATTCCGGGGATGCCGCATCTGGCGCAGCTTCGCGGGCATAATGGCGAAGCGTTATTCCGCCACGAGGAGGATTACTCTGCCTTCGAACGGTGTATGCAAGACGCGGCGCAACGTTACGCCGTGTCTATTCATAGTTGGTCACTTGCCGTCCCACGTATCCTGCTGCTGGTCAGCGCTCCGGATAAACAGGCGCTAAGCCGTTTTATTCAGCATATCGGACGCAGCTATGTGCCTTATTACAATCGTCGTTACCAGCGGCATGGCGCATTGTGGGACAGCCGCTACTTATGCAGCCCCCTGGAACCAGAAACCTATTTCCTGGCCGTGAAACGCTTTATTGAATGTGACGAGGACGGGAGCCCGGGATGCCATAGTCACGGTAATTTGCCTTCAGGTTTGATAGTCCCCCATCCTGCCTGGCTCAAGCTCGGTGAGAATGAGCCACAGCGACAGGCCCACTTCCAGGAGTTCTGCCGGCAACCGGTAAATCGGGCGCTGGTGACCAGGATCCGTCATGCACTGACGCAAAATTGCCTGCTCGCCTCGCAAGCGTTGAGCCAGCAACTTGAAGCCCAGATGGAAAGGCCGCTACGGGCACGACATTGCGGCCGTCCGCGCAAATATGAATCCTCCCCGTCAGAACAGTGGACCTGGCTGGAGCTTCAGGCTGAACAGTTTCTGCGCCAGCATGGCTATCAACAAATCAGGTTACCCTTACTTGAACATACATCGCTATTTGCGCCAGGCGGCCCGGTGATGGCCGACAAGGGAAAATTACGTGGCGATGGGACAACCGGATGTCTACGCCTGATGGCAGACAATCCTCATACCACGGTAATGAGCCGGATTTGGTATTCAGGCGCCATGTTCCGTCAACGCTCCCTGGATGGAGATATCCGGCAAAATCATCAAATTGGCGTCGAAGCATTCGGCATGCCCGGCGTTGATATCGAACTTGAGCATCTGGTCATGCAGGCGGTTTTCTTCAGGCGTATTGGCCTCGGTGAAATGGCGGAACTGCATATTAATATGCTGGGTGACGAGGCCTCGCTGGCGGCTTTCCGCCGGGCATTGCGCGATTACTATCAGCCCATCGCGCGTTTGCTGAACCCGGAGCAGCAGCAGTGGCTGGAGAAACATCCGGAGTGGTTGATCCATCATGAGGATATCCTTCTTCAGCGTCTTGCTCCTGCGGCGCCCTGTCTGGCGGATTTTATTACCGTCGACTCCCGTCATCGGTTCCAGCGCCTTCAGCATGCCCTGACCCAAGCCGGTATTGCCTGGCAGTACGATCCTGCGCTGTTTCCCGCCAATGACTATTGTCAGCTGGTCTTTGAATGGCGCAGCATCGCCATGGAGCGCGAGTTAATCATCAGCCGCGGCGGCCGATACGACGCCTGCGCCAGCCGTATTGCTGAAAAACCGGTTTCCGCCTGCGGTTTTGCATTCATGATGGAGCCGATTGTCACTCTGCTCGGTTATCGTCCCCAACCCGCCAGAGCACATCCGCCGACCGACATTGTGATTATTGCAGGCCAGCCCCGTGTGGCTGCTAAGGCAATGCTGCTCGGACGTAGCCTGCGTCAGCAATTTCCCTATTTAAGCATCATCAACGACTGCTCCCCCCAACGAATCAGCACTCGCTATAAAAATTCCAGACGTCTGGGGGCAAGATTTATCCTTGAAATCGAAGGCGACGGAGAAACGATCATCCTCTCTGATTCACGGGACCATCGTTTTAAGATTTGCACGCTTGATAACATCACCGATCGGCTCGCGCAGGTCGTTCTGTCTCAGTGATGGACGCTGGTCGATAAGAGGATTTGCTTATCTCACTCCATTATTTGATTAAAAGGACGTCGTGCATCCTGCAGCCATGGAATACGCCTATCGTTCGGGTATAACAGACAAAAGCGCGTCGCCAGACGATGCGCCTCGGCCAGGTCCCTCTGCTGCAACGCCAGCAAGATCTGCGTGAAGGAGACATTCGGGTCCGGTTGAACACGCACATAGTCAGGCGCCCAGCGGCGAACGGCTGCCAGCCAACGCTCATCGCGGGTATGTTGATATCGTTGTAGATACCCCATCTGGACATCAAACCGGTAGCGGGTGGCAAGCAGCCAGCCTCCTACAGGAAGAGGTTCGGCCAGACGCCACTGCGTCGATTGTCGCTCCGCCAGCGTCAGTTGCTGTTGTGTCTGCAGCGTGAGAAACAACAATGGAGTGATGACAGCAACCGCGATCGATGCCACGGCACGCAACAGCGACGCCAGGGTGAACGGCAGCCGGGCCCCTTTTCGCCGGCAGTCTGCGCAACGAAGCAACAAAATCAGCAGTAACCAGTGTGGCGTTGACTGCCTGACGGGGTATTCCGTCAACATATGGATAACCACGGGTAGCGCCGCCACCAGGCAGGCGCGATGCCAGCGATTGCCGTATAGCCAGAGCCATAAACCACTTGCCATAAAACAAAGCGCTCCTACCAGCCCAACCAGCCCTCCCTCCACCAGCCACAGCGCCAGTTCGTTATGCGGATGCGAGATGCTGCTCAGCCCCAACGGCCCCGCGCGTTCAAGAAACACGGCGGCGAAACTGCCCACGCCCCATCCTGTCCACGGACGTTCGGCAAATAATGCCAGCGATGCTTTCAACACCGTCCAGCGCACCTGGGAGGTTGTCAGGTGATTAACCGTCACCACCGACAAGAAATGGCGGGCAAGCGCGCCAGCAATCATGCCTATCGCCAGCGGCAGCAGGAGTAACAGCAGCGTACGGCGCTGCGCAGGAAAAACAGCCAGCAGCAAGGCCTCGCCTACCGCCACAGACAGGTAACCGGTTTGCGACTGAGACTCATGCAGAACAAATCCCATTATCACCAGAGCAATCGCGATGATAATTCGATATCCGCCACGTAGCCGTAAATAGAGCAATGCTGACAGCAGCACGCCACACGCCGTGAAGCTGGCCATCAGATTAACCTGCTGAAAAATACCGTAGGGGCGCGTACCGCGCCGCCAGGCAAACTCCCAGTAATTCACTCCCGGCCAATGCCAGTATTGATAGGTAAACGCCAGACATTCGAGGACGCACGCGCCCCAGAGCAGAGCCAACAGTAGTGTCAGCGTGTTTGTCGTAAGCGGAATTTGCAACGTCGCCAAATAGACGAGCACGCCTCCTGACAACGCCCCCGCCACCAGCAGCGCCTCGGACCGCCAAATCTCAGGCGTCAATAGACAAAGCAGCGTCAGAATGAGCGCGCCCATCGTAAACCCCGCGGCGGGTATAGTTATCCGCCAGCGTTGAAGAGGTACCAGCATCGATGCGCTAGCTGCCAGCACAACGGCATAAATCCAGGCCGTAATATTTAGCGGCAACGACAAACCGCTGCCGCCGTTATTCGGCCAGTAGAGATGCATTGCCCCGCCCCAGAACAGCAGACTGACAACGAGCAATACTCTCTGCGCCGGCAGCGGCGCAATACGATGCAATGCGTTCATCATGCTACTGGTAGTTCAGCGTCCAGGTCCCGCTGGCGCTGAAGGGGCCGTATTCGAGAGTCTGATTTTTTATCGCCGACGGTTCCGCCGCGACCCATGCCAAAAAGTTCAGCGTCATCGAGCCTTCAGTAATCTCTTTGACTGACGTGCTTTCATCAAGGCGGATTGCCGTACCATCCTCTTCGCTCATTCCAATGCCGATTCCGGAGGCGCCTTGTTCACTGCTATCCAGCGCCAGATGATCCGCCAGCTCCGCATCTTCACTGCCGCTGAAAGTGACCGAGATCCCGCGAAAAACCTCCGGGTTGCAGTCGCGTAACTCAATGCTGAATTTTTTTGGCTTACTGCGCCCCGAGAGATAGAGATCCTGCGTCGCGATTTGCCCGAAATCGACCTCGATTTTATCGCCTCCTGGCGCAAGACTGCAGGCCAGCGCTCGAATGGTGCCGTGAAAGTACATATCGCCGCCGACCAGTTTAGTATCGGCCTGCGCCATGCCGCCAAGCAGTAGCGCGCTGGTCGCGATTAACGCCGTAAATCTCATGGCATCCCCCTACTGAAACTGCGCGACAACGGTGGCAGAGGCTTCAAACTCACCTTCTTTCACGCTGCCCACACCCGGTTTTGCCACCGGCGCGGCGGTAAGATTCCAGTCGCCCTGGTTCTGGTAAAACCCCTTCACGTTGTAGAATTGATTGGGCACGACGGTGCCGCCGCTCGCGTCTTTAATCACGATGCCAAGGTCGTCGCGCTTTTGTCCGCCGCTCAGCGTGCCGAGGAGATGATCGTTAAACCCCGCCGTGCCTGACGCCGTGGTAGTTTGTACGCCAAGATTAATGTTCAACGCGCCCTGATCGAAGCTTCCCCCCTCGCAGACCACATGAATGGGGATCGACTTGCTGTAGTTGGTGCCGTTGAGCCGGGCGGCGGAGCCTGGCAAATCGCCAAATTCAATGCTGATTTTGTCCCCGCGATTGAAGGTGCATTTATCCGGCACGGTAATGAGCCCGGATTTAATGACCACACGTGAAATTGGCGTTGTCGGCGTAGGGCCAGCGCTACCCAGACGTCCAGCAACCTCCACCAGCGACTGAGAGGTGATATTGATGCCGTTAATAATGGGTTTAGTGACAATAAACGTCACTTTTCCTTTAGAGCCACTTTCAATGTTAGTGGCTCGCTCGTAGCCCTTGCGCTTTTTGCAGCTGTGGTCGTTGTAGCGATTCGAAAAGTTGGTGAACGGCGCCTGAACATAGTTGTTATACCGCCCGGCGACCCATACCTGGACTTCCACATCCAGGTACTCATTCAGACGAAAACGGTTCGCTCCCTGATTAGAAGGCGGCATGGTGGTCGTGGTGGAGTAGTAAATCGGCTGTCGCGAGATGTCGGCCTGCTCACAATGAAAATCCACGACATACCAACTGCCCAAATTCCAGGTGAACGGATCCGTTCTGCCGCCCTCGTGGTTTTTGCTGACATCCAGCGAGCTCAGTTCAATATCGTACTGATGCGGCGAACCGCCCTGTGGTTCTCCCTCACCGAGGGTAAATGCCTGCCCGGCCAGCGGACAGCCCGCCAGGGCGACCCACAGCAGTGCTTTGTGCAATACGCTCATAGATACTCCAGCTTAAGTCTGACCAGACCGTTAAATTCGCCAGCGGTCACCTCCTGCCCAAAAGATTCCAGCGCGGCAAGAAAGTGAATCGCGTTATCGCCCGGTTTGAGGATCCACATACGTTGCGGTTGATTCAGGTGGATCAACTGGTTGCGTTCGGTCAGTAGCCGAATGCCCGCGCCGCGCACATCGCCGCGAATCCGCCCAAGATCGCTGTTTTCCGGCGCGCCTTCGGCCATCAGCGTCATTGAAACGCCACGCTCCACCGTACTGTGCGACAGCTCAGGGAGCTCGCTGGTCTGCCCAGGGAAGTCCTTTAACGTGTGCCCGGAGCCTTTTAAGCAGCCATTCAGGTGCAGCGTCACCAATACCGGATCGCTGCGATCGCCGCTCTGGCGAAAGCGGCTGGCGGAAATATCGCCGAGATCGATGGTCTGATCGCGTGAAGCCATATCCAGCACGCACGGCGAAACGAAAACCCGGCCATGAAAGCGGACGTTGCCATACTCGCCGGAAACGTTGCTCATATCATGGCGGCCGCTTGTGGCCTGAACCGTGCAGGCCATGCCTGCCATCAGCAGAGCGCAAAGCATCTTTTTCATTTACGAGTCCTTTACCGGGGCTGTTGCTCCATCGGCAATGCTTTACACACATTGCCTGTGCAGCTGAATTTCAATTCAGGGTGACCGCCAAAATCGTTCACGTACATCATGCTGAACTGGCTGACGCTGGCGTCCGAAACCTTGAAATCGAGAGAGGATTTCGGCGAGATCATAATCCCCGGAAAATCAGTCAGTCTGCCGCCGCCCTGGGCTTCAGGTTTGCGGCTTAAGCCGATTAAGGTCACGAAGTATGGCGTTGGGTTATCCACGGTCCAGCGCTGACCCTGCTTGTGAAAGATCAGTTGGTTTTGCCACACGGCCCCCGGCGTTTCCGGCACGATAGCTGTCGGCCGATAGAACAATTTGATTCGCGACTGCATCGCCAGCTGCAGCACGTTCGGCTTATCCGGTTTTGGCGGAATTTCACGCACGTTCAGATAGAAGAGACTCTCGCGATCCTGCGGCAACGCGTTAATTCCGCTGGTTTTCGTCACGCGGGCGATTCCTTTCTGCCCACCGTTAATCCGTTGCAGCGGCGGTAAGACCATTAATGGCGAGGTAATTTTTGTGCCGTGGGCGTCTTCTACCCACGACTGAGCCAGAAAGGGAATGCTCGGGCTGGTGTTGGTTAAGTTCGCACTTACCGAGCGCGCATCGCCGGTGATGATCATGCGGGTACGGTCGAGCGCAATACCCGCCCATGAAGCATTGATCTGGGCAATAAAAAACAGGCCACAGGCCACGGGTTTAAGCCAACGCTGGGCGAAATTAAAAGCTTGATTATTCATGACAAAATTCATTCAGGTTATTGAAATTATTCACAAGGCAACAGTACGTTGCCTTCCGGGTTGATTTGTTGCGGCACCTGCAGATGACACTGCGCGCGGCCAGCCCAGGCAACGGAAAGACGCTCGGAAGGATTCACCCCAGCAATCCAGGCCATGCCGTTTTCCATCACCATGGCGACGCTGACGCCGTTGGCGTTAAACACTTCGGCGCCAAACGGCGGCATCGAGCCATCCTTCAGGCGCAGCAGCGCCATCATTTTTTGCCCCTGCGCGACGGCAAAGCGCTGGTAGCCAATGGCGCCTTCCGTCAGGGTGTTAGTCACGATCGCTTTGGTCGCGGAAATGTCCTCGTCCATGGCGTCCACATCGATACGCGTATCAAAGCTGTGATAGCTGACGACATCCGGTACGACGGCAATACCGAAGCGATTTGAGTGCGCCTGTTCGCCGTTAAGCGGCACATTGGCAACGCCATCGGTATCAACCATCACTCTGGCGGTATTCATTGACGCCTGGCTGTTATGTAGCGCCGCGCCGTGACGCGTCGCCGTAAAACCGCCGCGTACTGTGCCGCCAACGGAGAAATAGCGTGATTGCTGCCAGCTGACGTTGGATTCCAGTTCCGCCATCATGCTGCGGTGCTGGTAATAACCATCAAATGCCGTATGACCTTCCCCGGAAACCCCTGCGCGCAAGCGCCACGGATTGTTACGATCGCGGTTATCGGAATACGAAACCATTTGGCTGGTCTGGTTACCGCTGTTCTGTAATTCATAATCCATAGAGCGGCCATCGCCCCATGGCACTGAAATTGAAAGCGAGAGACTGTCGTCCCGTTTGCCCTGATACTCAGAGCGATAAGCCGCAAGGTTGGCGCTGATCCCCTGGATACCCGCGAAGGAAAAACTGTGTCCCATCGATAACCCGTAACGATCCTGGGAACCGCGATCCCAATAGTTCTGGTGGGTATAGGTGAGGTAGAGCGTGGTCGCTAAATGTGGATCGTCAGCAAAAAAGGTTTTGTTGCCGGTAACGGTGTACATCTCTTTTTCGTTGCCGGCGCTGTTGTTACTTTCATACTGCTCGTCGAGAAACTGCGAGAAGGTGCGGAAGTTACGCTGTGAAAAGCGGTATCCGGCAAAGGTAATCGCGCTGTTGTACTCATCAAAGGTTTTGGCATAGCTGAGCTTAAAGGACATGCCTTTTTGTTCAGCCTGATGCTTCACCCGACTCACGGATTGCGTCGCATCGGCCGACAGCGCTCCCAGCCAGCTTAAATCCCGTCCAATCCCCATCGACCAGGCGTTGTAGCGCTCGCCGGTGAGCAACGCGCCGCCGTAAAGTGACCATGCATTGCTCACCCCCCAGGAAAAATCGCCGCTATAAAACGCAGGGCCCTGAACGTCGTGGTTATAACGCGATGGCTTGCCGACCGCGGCGTTGTAGCGAACATAGCCCGGGCGCGTCAGGTAAGGAATATCAGCCGTATTGACCTGAAAAGTTTGTACGCTGCCATCCTGCTCTTCGACCCGCACATCCAACGTACCGCGTACCGAGCCGTGCAGATCCTGAATATTAAACGGCCCCGCAGGAACGGTGGTTTGATAGATAACACGGCCCTGCTGACTGACGGTAACCTTCGCATTACTACGGGCGATGCCGTGCACTTCAGGCGCGTAGCCCTGTAAATTTGGCGGCAGCATACGCTCGTCGCTGGCAAGGTTGACCCCGGTGAAGCGCACCGAATCAAAAACCTGAGAATTCAGATAGATTTCGCCGACCGTCAGTTTTGCAGCCTGCATCGGTAACGGGCGGTAAGCATAGATCTGATCCCAGTCGATACGCCCATGATTACCATCTGAAGCGTAATTGGCCTGATACTGGCCACGAAAACGCCATGCGCCGAGGTTAAAACCTGTCTGCCCATAGCCGGACAGCGAGCGATAATGATCGCCGCCCTGTTCGTAATGCGTGGCCTGCCCTGAGATGCTGTAGTCAAAAATCAGCCCGGCGACGCCGTTATCCCAGCGCTCCGGCGGCGTCCAGTCTGGGTCGGTATATTTCATCCATGCCTGAGGCACGGTAATGTCCAGTACGCCTGCGCTATTATTCAGCGCCACACCCGGCAGGCGGGAAATGTCATAGCAGTTTGCGTTAAGCGGATGAATATGGGTCAGCGCCTCTTCTTTGAGCGCCAGTAATTCGAGTTGTTGCAGCGTCAGACACGCCATAGATTTATGTGAATTGGCCGGATCTGCGATATAACGGATTGACTGTTGAGGAATCTCCTGGCTGTTAATACGAACATCCAGCAGATATTCTCCGGGAGCCACAAAGTTGCCTTCGGAAAAACGCTGTAAATCGACATTGTGCCTGTCGCTGGCATCCAGTACGTCGGTATTAAATTCAATGGCCTCATCCGCTTCAGCCCATGAAGCGGCGCAGACCAGAGCAATAAAAAGCGCCAGACGTTTTTTATCTGTTTTCAGCGTGATCATTTTCGTTCGCAACCTTCAGATACCCGAATTGCAGTGCAGCTCAGAGATAATTCACAACAAAATGCGTGACCGCAGTAAATTCGCCAGATGTCATTCTTCCATCGCGGGAGATCAAATAAGCCGTAAATTTGAGCGTATTTTTTCCTGGGTTAAGTACATAGTCCGGTGATGGTTCGCCCAGGTGAATTTGCTGTCCTTTGCTGTCGTATATTTCTATCGCTAAATTTTCAGTTTCCGATTGCACGCTCAAATAATCTGGATTGTCGCTATCGGCTGCGCCGGAAAAGGTAATATTGGCGCGTTGAAACACATTACCGGGATGTTGAGAATCCCCTAGTGAGCATCCCAGCAAATGAATGCTGAAATCATGCGCAGATACTTTTTCAGGTTTTCCGGAAATATCTCTGGCTGAGAGGTCATCAAATTCAACCAGTAGCGACCGGTCGCGCGGATCGACATAACAAGCAGCTTCAATAATATTTCCCCGCATACGCATTTTTCCGGGCGTACTGACAAGACGGTTGGTGTCAGCCAAAACCCATGCAGGCGATATAAAGATAAAAAGCAGTAAAATACGCCATCCAGGCATAACCGCATTTCCTTTCAGTTATTCGCAGGAAGGGTTAAGCAGGCGCGTTAATGCGCCCGCTGCAGATCGTTACTGATAATCGATCTGGAAATTAACGGTAGATTCAAAATCACCCGGAGTTACCGCTGCAGATGCGTTGTTTGCCTGCAGGTAAGCGACGAAATCAATGTCGGTTTCGCCATCGGTAATGTTGACCTGAGAGGCAGCTTTACCCCACTCAACATCCTGGTTGCCGCTGTCAACCATACCGATGCCTGCGCCCTTGGCGGTACCAGAGGTGAAGGCGGCTAGCGCGTTGTTGTCGGCATCAATCGTTGCCGGGGTATAAGTCACAGTAGCGGTTTTTGCGACAGTCGTATCGCAACCCTGCAGAACAATTTTGGCATGTTTAACGCCAGCACGTTGGTTGTCTTTTAACTGAGAAGTTGGGATCTCGCCAAAATTCACCTGCACCGGGCTGGATTCTGGCGCCAGACCACATGCGGAATTAACAAGAGAGCCGGTGAAGTGGATTTTACCGTTAGTCGGTTCAACATTTTTTGCAGCGAAAGCAGAAGATGCAGTAAAAGTCATTCCCGCCATCAGCGCACAGGCCACAGCCACGTTTTTCATTTTCATATTACTACTTAACCTTATATCTGTTTTTTGGTTATTCCGACGATCTATTTCCGCAGACAATTCCTGCCCGGGAAAACCCGATCTCGCGGTAGCGGCAGTGCATATCCTTGCAAACAATCCATCTTAAACCGCACCGTATTTTGAAGTTCATTGGTATTCCATCAGAAATACCGTCCACAGTCGTTTACGCTGTTTCGGGGCTTATATTAAGTCGACGAAAAATTGACACAATGCCAAAATACGGAATCAATCAAACTCAGGAAATCGTGTTGCTTTCCCGTCTGCAGATCGATCTTTTACCTAAAAATCAGCCAAAAAACACGCACCTAACAGTTTTAATATCTATTATTTATGGTTTTTATAGAGTTTTTAACTATCAACTATTTTTTAATTTAGAACAGATAACTGGCAAAATATATTTATAAAATATTTTTAAAAGTTGAAAGAGATACCAAAAGTGAGTGCTGACAATAAGATAGTGAAAGAAAGGAAGGAGAATGAATGATTACATAAAGAATATTAAAATATTGTTATGTAAATGATAATAAAGCGTTCTATGGCACAACCTCTTTTTATAAATGAATTATGTTATGCTGTTGCTTCCCCCACTCGAATGCGAGATATCCTGCTTTAAAGGAGACATCAGTGATTTCTCATATACCAATAAACAAAATTAAATCCGTAATTATTGGTGATGGTTTAGTTTTCAGACCACTTAAAAATACCCTAAAAGACGTGGCATCTGGTGAAATAGCCACATTGAATAATGTGGCCACACAATTACTGCTCTATTTGTTGCAAAATGGTAAAGAGATATCTTCGCGCGATGAAATTCTGCTGAATGTTTTTCAGCAGAATGGCGCCAGAGCGACGGATGCGAATCTTAACCAGCACATTTCATTTTTGCGCAAAGCCATTACGTCAACAGGTCATCCTGCAGAACTCATCGTTACCATTCCTCGTATTGGATTTCGGATGGGCGACGTCAATATCAATATTCAGCAAATGGAAGAAGCGCAAACGGCCGCCAGAGTTGCCTATGTTGCATCGACGCCGAGGAGAAAGAAACCAAACCGGTGGCCTGTCGCTATCACAGCGTTAATTACCAGCATCGCCGTGCTGGCAACAGCGTGGTTAACATGGATACCCAATCATATAGCCATGACGGACGCGGCTATCTTGCGAACCATCGACTACGAGCAATGCCGTGTACATATATTAGGAAATGCCCTCACAGACACGATAACCGAAAAGAAGGCGCTGGATATTTTCAAGTCCGTGGGGATTAGCCCCAACTGCTCGCACCCTAAAGACCTGTATCTTAATACCTGGGCGAGCAACCATAACCTGGTTGATTGGTCGTTTGCCGCTGAATGCGGCCTCAACCTCGGCTATTACCATTGCATCAGCCAGTATCGCCATCATGAGGAATGATATGAAGCAGGAAAGCGATCACTCTTTTTTACTCTGGTCAGTCGTAATTGTCATTATTGGGCTGGCCGCTATCGCTTATTTGATTATCACTGGGAATGCTAAAAAACAAGAAATCAGTTTTTCCTGCTCCTCGGAATTCACGTCGATACTCGACATCCAGAATACCAAAAAGGAACTCCACGGAATCATGCTGATTACCAGCTACAACTCCGGGCACCTTTCATTATCAGTGCAAGGAAAGCTCAAAAGCGATGACGGCGAGTTTGCTGTAAACCGAAAATTGTTCTTTCGGTATGCTCGTCCGCTTGGACATACTGCCGGCGTTTTCATGCTCACTCCCGAGGGACGCGAAAAATCCCCCGATGATGAAGCAACGGACGCTGTCGATTATCTCTTCTTCGACGCTTACGAACGTGCCGACAAGCTGTATATGTTAAAGCGGCTAAATGAGGAAACGGTTCTTATTGGCGATAACTTTTCACCCCGCTTTGCCTGCGTAATGAATCACTTCGCGGATTAATCACCTTCTGGATATGCGTCGGGTTAAGGATGACCTGATGTATCTCTCTGAATCGCCACGGATGATCGGTCATAGAGCCAGCACCAAGCTTTAGCAGATTCTTCGTGTTGAAATTGTCATCAACAGACTTAGGCTCCCCGCACCACAACTGGCGAAATTCCGGGCTGTCACCCAGTCTGGCAAAGCCAGCATGGCGCATCGCTTCCAGTTGGCCCATGCCCCGGCAGATTCTTTTCAGGGTGGAATCATCACAAATCAGGAACTCGCGGCAGGTGTGGGTCTTACGGCCAATTCCGTTCGCCTCTTTCCCTTCACGGAACGACATAACAGAATCGTCAGCGTTAAAGTAAAACTCTTCGGTCTGCGTATTAAACGCAGCCTGTACTAGCTTCCGCTTGATGGGACATTGCTTATTACGCTGGGACGCGCTCGCAGTCCTGCCCGTACTCCAGGACGTTTGAAACGTCGGACAATGAAAAATAGAGAATTACCATGTGGAGTCTCCGAGTTTGATTATGTGTTCGTTCCGCTAAAATCAGACGTTAGGAAAGCATTTCCTGTTGTCTTCGACCTTACTGCACGTAATATGACCAGACACATTTTGGGAAGGAGTCTTTAATGGATATTGCGCTGCTCAACAGGGGCTGGAACAGAACATGGTCAGATACCATGGTGAATCTTGAAGCCCGGAAACTCGTCGAAACAGCAAACCGGCTGTCAGCATTCTATTTGCAAGATGGTCTTACACGAATCAAGTTTGTCGAAGAGATAAAACAGGTTGTAGATAAAGAATTTGAAACAGCACGACGAGCTAAAACCGATGAAGAATGTATTGTATGCATCAAAAATCTTCGTGCTGAAACAGATAATTTGCAAGAACAAGAACGCCTGTTAAGAACCAGAGCCGCCCAACTTTATGCAAAGGTCGAGTTTGTCAGGGAAAACAATAAAATCGTCGGATACGTGATTTCGGCAATCCATATAGTGGTATCTGGAGCAGCATTATTTGGTGGGATGGTTATGATGTCCACTATGACCCCTATTGGAGTTCTTGCAGGAGCAGTTTTATTTGTTGATGGTATTAACGGTATAACAAAAGAAGCAAGCCATCTTCGCTATGGTGAACAATCAAAATCGGAAGGAATTTTTGCTGATGGCGCAATGGAGACCGCACAATTTATGGGGTTTAGCCCAAAAAGTGGATTAGCTCTTTATAATACGGTGACTCTAGGGGCGAGTGTCTATAGTATCTTCGGCTTAGCAAGGAAACCCGGAGCTTGGCGATTATTCCGTTGGCTGCCGCGTGATTACTACCGAAAAGTTGACACAATGAGCAAGCCTAAGCTAACGATGAAAATCGCTGGATATGGTGTCAAAGCGAAAGTCATTTTTGATCTTCTGGCTACTGATAACAGTACTAATTAAGATTTGTTCACTCTACAGAATCGCCAAGATTTATAAGCAAGTACAGGCGGTTGTATAAAAATTGCAACCGCTGCGCCACAAGAAAGGCCAATAGCACCAGAGAAAACACTCTGCTCAGATGCGAACATCACAAGAAAAATGAATACAGCAAGGCAACCGGATACAACCCACACGGCAAGAATAAATCGCCTGGCCAGGTCCCTGATTGCATTCCCCAACGTTCCACCATAGCTTTCAACGTTGTTCTTTATCTTCTTCAAATCCGATGGTGTAAAGCCAGAACGCAACAAAGCCTCATCAGTAACATCCATATTGTCCTCTCCGCATTTCTTAACTGGCAATGGCACACATAATCATAGTGATGAACTTTCCAGCAATCCACATGATGTTTATGCAATGTATCAGATTTCAGACAATAGAAGCCATAACGCCCCGTTAGTGGTACAAGCAACAAGCGTAGCGACTTCATCAGGCCAACCTGGTTGGTTTAGCTTAGCGAAAGTCATCAGTGACTAAATCAGATTGTCAGAAGGATCACACCTTATCAGGGTGCTCGTGTACCTTTCGGAGCGTGAGCGAAGCGCTGGCAGAACCTGCATATGGTGTGCAGGTACGTTTACCACTATTCACCTGTTTACGCAGCCACAAGGCCACACATCGGGCTTAAATGCGTGTGATCAATCTGTTCGGGAGTTATGCCTGGTATGCGGCTTTTTGTTCGTTGTTGTACTGTCGCGGTATGAACGATGGAACGACTGCCAGTGTGAAGATATGCTCCCCTGTACCACAGACCAATCATGCGGGCGTAGTACAATGGGTAGTTTAAGTTGTACCTGTAAAGCAGGGCAACGTAACTGACTGAATAATCTAACTTATTGATTATTAAGAGGGTTTGGAGCGGGCGAAGGGAATCGAACCCTCGTATAGAGCTTGGGAAGCTCTCGTTCTACCATTGAACTACGCCCGCGAAGAGGTGCGAAAAGCATTATAGACCTTACGCACCCTGTGGCAAGCCCGGATTGGGCTAACTGCTGATAAAATAACCTTTTAGCACTTAGGCTTACTGCCTTGCGGCGGCAGATAACGCAGCGGGTCGATGGCCGTGGCGCGATAGCGAATCTGGAAATGCAGCCGTACGGAATCGGCGTCCGTACTACCCATGGTCGCAATCTGCTGGCCAATCTTCACGCTCTGGCCGTTGTTAACCATCATCTTATCGTTATGCGCATATGCGGTGATGTAATCCTCGTTATGCTTAATCATGATCAGGTTGCCGTAACCGCGCAGCTGGTTGCCGACGTAAACCACCTTACCGGCGCCGGCGGCGTAAACCGGCTGGCCGCGGGTACCGGCGATATCAATACCTTTATTGCCACCATCGCGGGTGGAGTACGGCATCACCACCTTACCGCTGGTCGGCCAGCGCCAGCAGCGCTGCCCCACCGGCGGCCATGAGGACTGCGGCACCGCCGATGATGGCGTTACTGCGGCTGTGCGGGTACTGGAGGATTTTTTCCCAGCGGTGCTGCTTTTTGCTTTCGAACCGCCGTTAAGTTTCAGTTTCTGCCCGACTTCAATAGTGTATGGCGGAGAGATGTTATTCAGGCGCGCCAGATCGCGTACGCTGGTGCCGGTGCTACGGGAGATCGCATACAGCGTATCGCCGCGCTTCACGGTATAGGTGGAACCAGAATCCGATGTGCTGGAACAGCCGGCTAACACCAGGCTACCAAGCAGCATCATCGCGATATAAAAGCGTGTTTTCATCAGGCGTCCTGCACTCAACGGTTTCTCATCTCGGCGTCATGGGCGAATATCATACCAGCCCGATGGACGATCCCCAATGTCCTGGGCTTTTTCTACTATTGTTCTCGCCCGACGAATACCTGCAGGGCTTGTTTTGGTAATGCCTTTCTCCCATTTATGGGCTACCCTAGTGGCCTGAGTACATGACCCGGCGGGTTTGTGCCGGGTCATTTATTTTTTTCAGGAGTCGTCATGGCCGGGGAACACGTCATTTTGCTGGATGAGCAAGATAAACCCACAGGTATGCTGGAGAAGTATGCCGCCCACACGCTCGATACCCCTTTGCATCTCGCGTTTTCCTGCTGGTTGTTCAATGAGCAAGGCCAGTTCCTGGTCACGCGCCGTTCGCTTAGCAAAAAAGCCTGGCCCGGCGTGTGGACTAACTCGGTGTGCGGACATCCGCAACAGGGCGAGACCTTCGAACAGGCCGTCACCCGGCGCTGCCGCTTCGAACTGGGCGTCGAGATCGCTGATATTGCCCCCGTCCACCCGGCTTTCCGCTATCGGGCGGTTGCCCCGAATGGCATCGTCGAAAACGAAGTGTGCCCGGTTTTTGCCGCACGCGTGGTCAGCGAACTGCAACCGAATGATGATGAAGTCATGGATTATCAGTGGGTTGAGCTGCCGGAAATGTTAAGCGCGCTGGCTGCTACCCCGTGGGCCTTTAGCCCGTGGATGGTGCTGGAAGCCAAAAACAAAAACGCGCGTCAGGCGTTGATAGACTTTGTCGCGCGTGTACGTGCGTAACCGCGAGTAACGAGCATTAAAGATGCCGGGCTACGCCAGAGACGAAGCTTGACATCAGACATAAAAAAACCCGGCAAGCCGGGTTTTTTGCTTTTCGCGAAAAGCGATTATTTCTGCGGACGCATCGCCGGGAACAGAATAACGTCGCGGATGGTGTGGCTGTTAGTGAACAGCATCACCATACGGTCGATACCGATGCCCAGACCGGCGGTCGGCGGCAGGCCGTGTTCCAGCGCGGTGACGTAGTCTTCGTCGTAGAACATCGCTTCGTCGTCGCCGGCGGCTTTCGCATCAACCTGATCCTGGAAGCGCTGCGCCTGGTCTTCCGCATCGTTCAGCTCGCTAAAGCCGTTACCGATTTCGCGGCCGCCGATGAAGAATTCAAAGCGGTCGGTGATTTCCGGGTTCACGTCGTTACGACGGGCCAGCGGAGAAACTTCTGCCGGGTATTCGGTGATGAAGGTCGGCTGGATCAGATGCGCTTCCGCCACTTCTTCGAAGATCTCGGTCACGATACGGCCCAGACCCCAGCTCTTCTCAACTTTGATGCCGATAGACTCAGCGATCGCTTTCGCGGAATCGAAGTTATCCAGATCCGCCATTTCGGTTTCCGGACGGTATTTCTTAATCGCTTCACGCATGGTCAGTTTTTCGAACGGCTTGCCGAAATCGAAAGTCTGATCGCCATAAGGCACCGCGGTATTACCGAGGATGTCCTGCGCCAGGGTGCGGAACAGGGATTCGGTCAGCTCAATCAGGTCTTTATAATCCGCATACGCCATATAGAGTTCCATCATGGTGAACTCTGGGTTGTGGCGAACGGAGATCCCTTCGTTACGGAAGTTACGGTTGATTTCGAAGACGCGTTCGAAGCCGCCAACCACCAGACGTTTCAGATACAGTTCCGGCGCGATACGCAGGTACATGTCCAGATCCAGCGCATTATGATGGGTGATGAACGGACGCGCGGAAGCGCCGCCTGGGATCACCTGCATCATCGGGGTTTCCACTTCCATAAAGCCGCGGCCAACCATGAACTGACGGATGCCAGCCAGGATCTGCGAACGTACTTTGAAGGTGTTACGGGATTCGTCGTTAGAGATCAAATCGAGGTAACGCTGACGGTAACGCGCTTCCTGATCCTGCAGGCCGTGGAATTTGTCCGGCAGCGGGCGCAGGGCTTTAGTCAGCAGACGCAGCTCGGTGCAGTGGATGGACAGCTCGCCGGTTTTGGTTTTGAACAGCTTACCGCGGGCGGCGATGATGTCGCCGAGATCCCATTTTTTGAACTGATCGTTGTAGACGCCTTCTGCCAGGTCATCGCGCGCGACGTACAGCTGAATGCGGCCGCCGACATCCTGCAGGGTAACGAAAGACGCTTTACCCATGATACGACGGGTCATCATGCGGCCAGCAACGGCCACTTCGACATTCAGCGCTTCCAGCTCTTCGTTTTCTTTGGCATCGAAGTCAGCGTGCAGTTGGTCAGAGGTATGGTCACGACGGAAATCGTTCGGGAATGCGACGCCCTGCTCACGCAGCGCAGCCAGCTTCTCACGACGGGTTTTCAGTTCATTATTAAGGTCAATTGCCGCGTCAGCGCCCTGTGCTTGTTGTTCAGACATGTTGGTTCCTCATAACCCTGCTTTCAAACTTGCTTCGATAAATTGGTCCAGGCTGCCATCGAGCACCGCCTGAGTGTTGCGGGTTTCCACCCCGGTGCGCAGATCTTTAATACGCGAGTCGTCCAGCACGTAAGAGCGGATCTGGCTGCCCCAGCCGATGTCGGATTTGTTATCTTCCATCACCTGCTTCTCGGCATTTTTCTTCTGCATTTCCAGCTCATAAAGCTTCGCTTTCATCTGCTTCATGGCCTGGTCTTTGTTCTTGTGCTGCGAACGGTCGTTCTGACACTGCGTCACCAACCCGGTCGGGATGTGGGTAATACGCACCGCGGATTCCGTACGGTTAACGTGCTGACCACCGGCGCCGGACGCGCGGTATACGTCGATACGCAGGTCGGCTGGGTTAATTTCGATATCGATATCGTCATCAACTTCCGGGTAAACGAACGCCGAGCTAAAGGAGGTATGACGGCGGCCGCCGGAGTCGAACGGGCTCTTACGTACCAGACGGTGAACGCCGGTTTCAGTACGCAGCCAGCCGTAGGCGTAATCGCCCATGATTTTGATGGTCACGGATTTAATGCCCGCGACTTCACCTTCGGATTCTTCGATGATTTCGGTCTTAAAGCCGCGCGCTTCCGCCCAACGCAGGTACATGCGCATCAGCATGCTGGCCCAGTCCTGGGCTTCGGTGCCGCCGGAACCGGCCTGAATATCAAGATAGCAATCGGCGCTGTCATACTCGCCGGAGAACATGCGGCGGAACTCAAGCTGCGCCAGCTTCTCTTCCAGCCCGTCCAGCTCGGCAACCGCTTCGTTGAAGGTCTCTTCGTCTTCGGCTTCTACCGCCAGCTCCAGCAGTCCGGCGACATCTTCCAGACCCTGGGTCATCTGATCCAGCGTTTCGACGATAGCTTCCAGAGAAGAACGTTCTTTACCCAGCGCCTGTGCGCGCTCAGGTTCGTTCCAGACGTCCGGCTGTTCCAGCTCGGCGTTTACTTCTTCGAGACGCTCTTTCTTCGCATCGTAGTCAAAGATACCCCCTAAGAACGTCGGAGCGCTCCGTGAGGTCCTGAATGCGGTTTTTTACCGGATTTATTTCAAACATGGTCGGTTTCTTTTAATGGATTTGTCAAAATGCGGTGATAAGAGCGGAATTCTACCGGATTCGCGCCCTTATTAATACACTGTTGTCAATTTGGCCAGAGGTGATCGATGATCAGCTGCAGGCTACGGTTGCCGCGGAACTCGTTGATGTCGAGCTTGTAGGCTAACTGTACTTCACGCACGCCGTTATCCGGCCAAATGGAAGTATCGATGTTGAAGGCAATACCGTCCAGCAGCGGCCCGCCGTCAACCGGTTCGACCATCACCTTCAGGTGACGCTCGCCCACCAGCCGCTGCTGCAGCAGGCGGAAACGGCCATCAAACAGCGGTTCCGGGAACATCTGCCCCCATGGCCCGGCATCGCGCAGCATCTGCGCCACTTCCATGCTCATCTCCGCCGCCGCCAGCGGGCCGTCGGAAACCACCTCGCCCTGCAATAATGCGGGATCCAGCCACTCGGTCACCAGCTCGCCGAAGCGCTGTTGAAACTCCTCAAAACGCGCCTCTTCCAGCGATAAGCCCGCCGCCATCGCGTGGCCGCCGAACTTCAGGATTAGCCCAGGATAAAGCGTATCAAGGCGCTCCAGCGCATCGCGCATATGCAGCCCCTGAATAGAGCGGCCAGAACCTTTGAGCGTGCCGTCGCCGGTAGGCGCAAAAGCGATAACCGGGCGATGGAAGCGCTCTTTAATCCGGGATGCCAGAATGCCGACCACCCCCTGATGCCATTGCGGATGGTACATCGCCAGCCCGCCGGGCAGGGTTTCGCTACTGCGTTCCAGTTGCTGACACAGGGTCAGCGCTTCGGCCTGCATCCCCTGTTCGATCTCTTTGCGCGTCTGGTTAAGCGCATCGAGCTCACTGGCCAGCACCCGCGCTTCGCCGATGTTATCGCACAGCAGCAGCGCGACGCCGACGGACATATCATCCAGCCGCCCCGCAGCGTTCAGGCGCGGCCCGAGGGCGAAACCGAGGTCGCTGGCGGCAAGCTTTTGCGGATCGCGGTTAGAAATTTCCAGCAGCGCTTTAATGCCTGGCCGACATTTTCCGGCGCGAATGCGGCTTAACCCCTGCCAGGTCAGGATGCGGTTGTTGGCATCCAGCGGCACGACGTCCGCAACGGTGCCCAGCGCCACTAAATCCAGCAGCTCGGCAAGGTTTGGCGCGGCAATACCGCGGGCCTCGAACCAGCCGTTATCTCGCAGGAAAGTGCGCAGCGCCAGCATCAGATAAAACGCCACCCCAACCCCGGCCAGCGATTTTGACGGGAAGTCGCAATCGCGCAGGTTAGGGTTAACGATAGCTTCCGCCGCCGGCAGCGTATCGCCCGGCAGGTGGTGATCGGTCACCAGCACCGGGATACCCAGCGCATGGGCATGATCGACGCCGCTATGCGATGAAATACCGTTATCGACGGTCATGATCATCTGCGCGCCGCGCGCGTGCGCCTGATCGACCACTTCCGGGCTTAAACCATAGCCGTCTTCAAAACGGTTCGGCACCAGATAAGAGACGTTGCCGTAGCCCAGCGCGCGCAGCGCCAGCACGCTAAGGGCGGTACTGGTGGCGCCATCGGCGTCAAAATCGCCGACCACCACAATATGTAACCCTTTCTGGAAAGCGTCATGCAGCATTTCAACGGCTTTTTCAACGCCGGTGAGTTGCGTCCATGGCAACATGCCTTTGACGCCGCGCTCCAGCTCCTGCGCGCTGCGCACGCCGCGGCTGGCATACAGCCGCTGCAGCAGCGGCGGCAGGTCGGCGGGAAGGTCGACGCCATCAACCGCCTCGCGGCGGCGTAGTTGTATCTGTTGTTTCACGCGAATCAGTTACCGCTTGTCTGTTTTTGATGCTCGTCGAGGAAAGCTTTAAGCTCTTTCGGCCCCTGATAGCCTGGCAGCACCATACCATTGCTAAGTACCATCGCCGGGGTACCGTTGACGCCCATCTGTACGCCAAGCGTGTAATGTTTAGCGATATCCACATTGCAGCTCGCCGGCTGTACGCCCTTACCGTTCATGGCGTCATCCAGCGCTTTGTTGCGATCTTTCGCACACCAGATCGCTTTCATGTCCTGCTCGGCCTGGCTTTGCAGCCCCTGACGCGGGAAGGCCAGATAGCGCACGGTGATCCCCAGCGCGTTATAGTCGCTCATCTGCTCGTGCAGCTTGTGGCAGTAGCCGCAGGTGATGTCGGTAAAGACGGTAATGACATGCTGCTCCTTCGGCGCTTTATAGACAATCATCTCTTTGGATAAGGCGTTCAGCTTGCCGACCAGCAACTGGTTGGTGACGTTAACCGGCTGCGCGCCGCTGACGTCGTACATCGGTCCCTGAATAATGTGTTTACCATCGTCAGTGACGTACAGCACGCCGCTGTCGGTAAGCACCGTGCTCATCCCGGAAACCGGCGACGGTTGGATATCGGTGCTCTGCACACCCAGTTTCGCCAGCGACTGTTTGATCGCCGCGCTATCGGCATGCGCCGCGCCGGAGAGCGAGGCCGCCAGCAGGGTGAACATCAATAAACCTTTTTTCATACTCAGTCCTTTTATTCAGCACTCACGCCCGCGGGTGATGCTGTTGATGAAGTTGTCGTAAACGTTCGGTCGCCACGTGGGTGTAGATCTGCGTGGTGGAAAGATCGCTGTGTCCTAACAGCATCTGTACCACGCGTAAATCGGCGCCGTGATTGAGCAAATGCGTGGCGAACGCATGACGCAACACGTGCGGGGAGAGCTTCGCGCTGTCGATCCCCGCCAGTACGGCATAGTGTTTAATGCGGTGCCAGAAGGTCTGTCGCGTCATCTGCTGCGCGCGCTGGCTGGGGAAAAGCACGTCCGAAGCCACGCCGTTCAACAGCCACGGGCGGCCGTATTCAAGGTAATTTTCAACCCATGACACCGCCTCTTCGCCCAGCGGCACCAGCCGCTCTTTGTTGCCTTTACCAATAACCCGCAGTACGCCCTGTCGCAGGCTGATATCGCTCATCGTCAGGCCAACCAGTTCGGATACGCGTAGGCCGGTGGCATACAGCACTTCCAGCATCGCCTTATCGCGCAACTCCAGCGGCTGTTCCACCAGCGGCGCCTGCAGCAGACGCTCAACCTGCGCCTCGCTGAGATCTTTCGGCAGCCGCTGCGGCAGCTTCGGCGAAGCCAGCAGCGCGCTGGGATCGTCCGGGCGGACTTTCTCCCGGTACAAATGCTGGAAGAAGCGGCGCACGGCGCTAAGCAGCCGTGCGGTACTGGTCGCTTTGTAGCCGCCGGTTTGCCGCTCGGCCAGCAGCGCCTGTAAATCGTCGCTGCCGACGCTTGCCAGAGTCAGCCCGCGATGATGCAGCCACTCCACTAGCATCGTCAAATCGCGACGATAGGCGCTGAGCGTGTTCTCCGCCAGATTACGCTCCAGCCAAAGGGCATCGAGAAACTGTTCAATTTGTGCCAGATCCTGTTTCACATCGGCCTCTTTGTTCGTTATACGCCCTCATTATGCCTTAAGAGGCCGCCTTTCTGGTACACTGGGCGCAATTCACGGCAAGAATTGAGACGTTTACGCGATGAATATAGGTCTTTTTTACGGCTCCAGTACCTGCTACACCGAAATGGCCGCGGAAAAAATCCGCGATATCATCGGCCCCGAGCTGGTGACGCTGCATAATCTGAAAGATGACTCCCCCGCGCTGATGAGCCAGTACGACGTGCTGATCCTCGGCATCCCGACCTGGGATTTCGGCGAAATTCAGGAAGACTGGGAAGCGGTCTGGGAACAGCTCGACGCCTTAGATCTGAATGGCAAAATCGTCGCGCTGTACGGCATGGGCGATCAGCTTGGTTACGGCGAATGGTTCCTTGACGCGCTGGGGATGCTGCACGATAAGCTGGCGACCAAAGGCGTGAAGTTTGTCGGCTACTGGCCAACCGAGGGCTATGAGTTCACCAGCCCGAAACCGGTTATCGCCGATGGCCAATTGTTCGTCGGCCTGGCGCTGGATGAAACCAATCAATACGACCTGAGCGATGAGCGCATCCAGAACTGGTGCGAGCAGATCCTCGGCGAAATGGCGGAGCACTTCGCCTGATCCTGAGTTAGTCGTGCGCCGGCTTTTGCAGCACCAGCCGGCGCAAATCCCGCCATTCCCCCGCATCCATGCTATCCGCCGCCACCCACAAATGCTGGCTACGGCCGGTTTCCGCATGCTTCAGGCGCAGCAGCATCCCGCTGCTGATAACCCATGGCGTCCCGACGATATCCCATTCCGTTTTTTGCCACCGTAAACGGGAGTCGATTAACAGCTTAATTTCTCCCTGGCAGGCGTGGATCCGCCGCTGGCTGCGCACGCAGTCAAACACCACCAGCGATAGCAACAGGAGCCAAATCGGGGTGTAGCTTAACGGCCAGGGCATGAGCAGCACTATCGCCGCCACCACCCCGTGCAGCAGCAGCGAGAACCACTGCGAACGCCAGGAAATACGTAAATCAGATTGCCACAGGACCACGTTCCCGATTCCGAGTCTGGATTAAATTTATCATCCGTTGAAGTTGCGCATCAGCCGGCTTGCCGTGATTCATCAGCCAGTTAAACAGATCCGGATCATCGTTCTCCAGCAAACGGATGAACAGGCGCTTGTCGTCATCGCTGAGCGTGTCGTACTCATACTCGAAAAACGGCATGATGGAGATATCGAGTTCGCGCATACCGCGGCGGCATGCCCAGTGGATGCGAGCTTTGTTGTTAATGTCCATGTTGTCCTTCCAGCATCAAGATATAGCTTAGTTTAACCCTTTTTAGGCACTTACTTTACAGTAATATCGCCTTGTGCGAGCAGCATTCCATAAAAGCCCAAAATCCGGTTGGCTATTCACCGCATCCTGAGGGCACAAATGGCTTGCCGAAAGCGCTTGCATTGCACCATAGCTCTTTTACCATTAGTCATTCACTCTGCGTTAAGCTATTCAGGATATGACTATGGCTTTTACACCTTTTCCTCCGCGTCAGCCCTCTTCTTCCGCTCGTCTGCCGTTAACGCTGATGACGCTGGATGATTGGGCGCTGGCGACGATTACCGGTCCGGATGGCGAGAAGTATCTGCAGGGGCAGATCACCGCCGATGTCAGCCATTTAACCGCCGATCAGCATCTGCTTGCCGCGCACTGTGATGCCAAAGGCAAAATGTGGAGCAACCTGCGCGTCTTCCACCGCGACGGCGGTTTCGCGTGGATTGAGCGCCGCAGCCTGCGCGAAGCGCAGCTGACCGAACTGAAAAAATATGCCGTCTTCTCCAAAGTCACCATCGCCGCAAACGACGATCTGGTCCTGCTGGGCGTGGCCGGTTTCCAGGCGCGCGCCGCGCTGGCTCCATTGTTCGCCGCGCTGCCGGACGCTGGTAAACCGGTGGTCACCGAAGGCGTGACCAGCCTGCTGTGGTTTGAACATCCTGCCGAACGCTTCCTACTGGTGACCGATGCCGACACCGCCAACCGGGTGACAGACGCGCTGCGCGGCGAAGCGCAGCTTAACAACAGCCAGCAGTGGCTGGCGCTGAACATCGAGGCCGGTCTGCCGGTTATCGACAGCGTAAACAGCGCGCAGTTCATTCCGCAGGCGACCAACCTGCAGGCGCTGGGCGGAATCAGCTTTAAGAAAGGCTGCTACACCGGCCAGGAAATGGTCGCCCGGGCGAAATTCCGCGGCGCCAATAAACGCGCGCTGTGGACGCTGGCGGGTACTGCCAGCCGGGTGCCGGAAGCCGGGGAAGATCTGGAGCTGAAAATGGGCGACAACTGGCGCCGCACCGGTACGGTGCTGGCAGCCGTACAGTTGGATGACGGAAGCCTGATGGTCCAGGTGGTGATGAATAACGATATGGAACCGGACAGCGTGTTCCGCGTACGTGACGATGCCGGCAGCCTGAGCATCAAACCATTGCCGTATTCGCTGGAAGAAGATTAAGAACAGTTCCCGGCTTGCGGCGCTTGCGCCTTAGCCGGGCTACCAGCCTGCAGAATATCGTAGCCACGGTAAGCGCAGCGCCACCGTGGAATTTCCAGGCCGCAGAATATCGTCGCCACGGTAAGCGCAGCGCCACCGTGGAAGTTAAATCAGGACTGGCCGACGTAAAGATAAATCGCCAGGAAGTGACACACGCTGCCGCCGAGCACGAAGCCGTGCCAGATAGCATGGTTATAAGGAATACGTTTGCAGACGTAGAAGATGACCCCCAGCGAGTACACCACCCCGCCAACCGCCAGCAGCGTTACCCCGCCCACCGCCAGCTTCACCGCCAGTTGATAGACCACGATAAGCGACAGCCAGCCCATCGTCAGATAGGTCACCAGCGACAAAATTTTAAAGCGGTGCGCGATTGTCAGTTTAAACAGGATCCCCAGTAGGGCCAGGCTCCAGATAACAATCATCAGCCCCTTTGCCAGCGGCGAATTCAATCCCACCAGCAAAAATGGCGTGTAGGTTCCGGCAATCAGCAAGTAGATGGCGCAGTGGTCGAATTTCTTCAGCCACTGTTTCGCCCGCTGATGCGGGATAGCGTGATAGAGCGTGGAAGCGAGGAACAGCATAATCATGCTGCCGCCGTACAGGCTGTAGCTGGTGATCGCCGTCGCGCTGGCGTTCGTGTCTACCGCCTGCACCAGCAGCAACACGAGGCCGACAATACCGAACACCAGCCCGATCCCGTGACTGATGCTGTTGGCAACTTCCTCTGCCAGAGAATATCCCTGAGTGATTAATGGTTTGCGAACCATATTTTGACTCCGTGAAAACAAGAACGCTTTCATTGCCCACTTAGGTTAACTGAGAATGATTCCAGTGAACACCTGTTAGCTAAAATAAAACGATGTATATTTGTAAATACATTAAAATCATAATGTTACAAGAATATTTCAACTAACAGCTGTGCTGGTTTTATTTAAAGGCTTTTGAATTCAATAACATAAAACCGATCTTCCGCAGGATAGATTTCCCTGATGACCTGCCGCAGCTGTTCGAGGGTCATATTCTCTTGTTGAGCATGCTGTTCAGTTAGCGTGTCGAGCGTCACCGTCGAGGTCGCGGTAACGGCGATAGTGCAAAAGTAGCCGTCATCTTCATAACGTCCGACGCGCAGCACATCACCGGGCTTAAAGTGCGACTCCGCCGCATCGCGAATGGTGATCGTTTTGCGCCCGGCGAGGATGTCGTCCTGAAAACGCTGAAAAAAGGTAATGTCATTAGCCTGCATGGTATAATTCCGTCCTGGTCTTTATGAATTGTGAGTTCGCCACTGTGAGTATGTTCTCCCACGCCGCTGTCGCCAGTCTCAATAATCTTGAGATGATGGTCTACCACTACGTCATTAAGAATCGTGACAAAGTGATGTACATGACTATTCGCGAACTGGCCGAGGCCGCCGGGGTCTCCACCACTACCGTGTTGCGCTTCTGCCGCAAACTGCAGTGCGAGGGCTACTCTGAATTTCGCGTACGTTTTAAATTATATCTTGAGCAGAATGAGCCTCAACAGGCAAATATCGGCGCCAGCGAAATAATGAGCTTTTTTAAAAGCGTCAATAATGACGAGTTCGATGAATTGCTCGAACAGGCCGTCGATATTATTCTCTCCTCCGAGCGTATTATTTTCGTCGGCGCCGGTACCTCTGGCGCACTGGCGAAATATGGCGCTCGCTTCTTTTCTAATGTCGGGAAATTCAGCAACCATATTGACGACCCTTATTTTCCGGTCACCAATGATATGGCCCGCAACGCGCTGGCGATTGTGCTTTCCGTCTCCGGCGAAACCGAAGAAATTCTTCGCTTTGCCAGCCAGTTCAGCCTGCATCACTGCAAGGTGATGTCGATTACCAGCCATGAGCATTCGCGGCTGGCGAAACTGGCTGATTTCAATCTCTCGTGGCACGTGCCGCAAACGCGCATCGGCGGCGTTTACGATATTACAACGCAGATCCCGGTGATATATATTCTCGAAACCCTGGGGCGTAAATTAGCGCGCAAAATCGGCTAAAAGTAACAGCCTGTTTTTTTGATGTAACATATTACCTTTAGCGGGATTTGTTATATCGTGACATTCAATTTCGCTTTGCTAGACTCAATCGCAATAGTGATTCATAGAGATTAGCAAAGATGAAAAAATTGACTCTTCCCAAAGACTTTTTGTGGGGCGGCGCGGTCGCCGCGCATCAGGTTGAAGGCGGCTGGAATAAAGGCGGCAAAGGCCCCAGCATCTGCGATGTGTTGACCGGCGGGGCGCACGGCGTGCCGCGCGAAATCACCCAACAGGTCGAGGCGGGTAAATATTACCCTAACCATGAAGCGGTTGATTTTTACGGCCACTACAAAGAAGACATCAAACTGTTCGCCGAGATGGGTTTCAAATGCTTCCGCACCTCTATTGCCTGGACCCGCATCTTCCCGCAGGGCGACGAAACTCAGCCGAATGAAGAAGGGCTGAAATTCTACGATGACATGTTCGATGAACTGCTGAAGTACAACATCGAGCCGGTAATCACCCTTTCCCACTTTGAAATGCCGCTGCATCTGGTCCAGCAGTACGGCGGTTGGACCAACCGCAAAGTGGTCGATTTCTTTGTGCGCTTCGCCGAAGTGGTCTTTGAGCGCTATAAGCACAAAGTGAAATACTGGATGACCTTTAACGAGATCAATAACCAGCGTAACTGGCGCGCGCCGCTGTTCGGCTACTGTTGCTCCGGCGTGGTCTATACCGAGCATGAAAACCCGGAAGAGACCATGTACCAGGTGCTGCATCACCAGTTCGTCGCCAGCGCGCTGGCGGTGAAAGCGGCGCGTCGTATCAACCCGGAAATGCAGGTCGGCTGCATGCTGGCGATGGTCGCCCTCTACCCTTACTCCTGCAAACCGGAAGATGTCATGTTCGCCCAGGAATCGATGCGCGAACGCTATGTCTTTACCGATGTCCAGCTACGCGGTTACTACCCGAGCTATGTGTTGAATGAATGGGAGCGCCGCGGCTTCAACATCAAGATGGAAGACGGCGACGCGCAGATCCTGCGTGAAGGCACCTGCGCCTATCTCGGCTTCAGCTACTACATGACCAACGCGGTGAAAGCCGAAGGCGGCACCGGCGATGCCATTTCCGGCTTCGAAGGCAGCGTGCCGAACCCGCACGTGAAAGCCTCCGACTGGGGCTGGCAGATTGACCCGGTTGGCCTGCGTTACGCCCTGTGCGAACTGTATGAGCGCTACCAGAAGCCGCTGTTTATCGTGGAAAACGGCTTTGGCGCCTACGATAAAGTAGAAGCCGACGGCAGCATCAACGATGACTACCGCATCGATTATCTCCGCGCCCACGTCGAAGAGATGATTAAAGCGGTGACTTATGACGGCGTCGATCTGATGGGCTATACCCCCTGGGGCTGCATCGACTGCGTCTCCTTCACTACCGGCCAGTACAGCAAACGCTACGGCTTCATCTACGTCAATAAACACGATGACGGCACCGGCGATATGTCCCGCTCGCGCAAGAAGAGCTTTAACTGGTACAAAGAAGTCATCGCCAGTAACGGCGAGAATCTGTAATTGACCGCCCTCTCCCGGCCGGGAGGGGGCAAATCACTTATCCGCCAGACACTTCTTTACAGCTTTACCATTGCTAAAACGCGTTCGCCCGATAAGATAGGCCTCGTGAATATTTGAGGCGACCATGATTAAGCGACAACGCAAAGCCATTCTTCTTGTACTCCTTGCCTGCCTGGTGGTGCTGATCTGCACCGCCCAGAGAATGGCGGGGATGCATGCGTTGGTGATGAACGTCACGGCCGCCAGCCAATCCGCCCAACCTGGCCCGGATAATGCCGAGGCGCCGGTCTCCCCCTGCGAACTCAGCGCCAAGTCGCTGATGGCCGTTCCGCCGATGCTGTTTGAAGGGGCGCTACTCGCTATCGCCCTGCTGCTGGCGGTGCTGGCGGCGATCCCGCCGCGTATCGAGCGTATCTGGCCTCCCCGCGTCATTTCTCCCCCCCGATTGCGGGTGCATCTACGATTATGCGTCTTCCGTGAGTGATTAATTCTCCTGACAGCTCAGGTTAATTTATTACTTACGGAGAAAATTTATGTTTATGGTATTCAGGCGACTGCTGGTCTGCCTGCTTTGGCTATGGCTGCCCGTCAGCCAGGCTGCCGATAGCGGCTGGCTCCGCGTCGCCGACAATCAACACGCCAGCGTGCGCCTGCGGGCGCAAAGCGAAAGCAATGGCGACACCCGCCTGCTTTTAGACGTAGCGCTGGAAAAGGGCTGGAAAACCTACTGGCGTTCGCCGGGCGAAGGCGGCATCGCGCCGGCTATCGCCTGGCACACGCCGCTGGAGGTTAACTGGCGTTGGCCGACGCCGCAACGCTTCGACGTCGCGGGTATTTCCACTCAGGGGTATCACGGCGACGTCAGCTTCCCGATGACCCTGCGCGGCAAAATACCGCCGACGCTTAGCGGCGTACTGACGCTCTCTACCTGCAGCAATGTCTGCATTCTCACTGACTACCCCTTTTCGCTGGATATGACGGCTCCGGCGGGGGAGCGTTTTAATTACGATTTCACCCGCGCGATGGGCACGCTGCCCCTGCGCGACGGTCTCACCTCGGAGCTTAGCGCCAGCTACGTCAGCGGTAAGCTGACGGTAACCGCCCGCCGCGATGCCGGCTGGCAGCAGCCAGCGCTGTTTATCGACAGCATGGAGGATGTCGATTTCGGTAAGCCGAGTTTTACCAGCCACGGCGATACGTTGACCGCCACCGTACCGGTCACCGATAGCTGGGGCGAAGCGGCGCCGGACCTGAGCGGCAAAACGCTGTCGCTGGTGCTGGCCGATAGCGGCCAGGCGCAGGAAAGCCATATCGCCATCGCCGCCGGCAGCGCCGCGCCGGGGCTGGCGTTAGGCTGGGTGCTGCTGATGGCGCTGGCCGGCGGGCTAATCCTCAACGTCATGCCGTGCGTGCTGCCGGTGCTGGCGATGAAACTCGGCTCGCTGGTGCAAACCGAAGGTCGCGAACGCGGCGCGGTACGGCGGCAGTTCCTCGCCTCGGTATGCGGGATCGTTGTCTCTTTCCTGGCGCTGGCGCTGATGATGACCGCGCTACGCTTAGGCAATCAGGCGCTCGGCTGGGGGATCCAGTTCCAGAACCCGTGGTTTATCGGCGCGATGGCGCTGGTGATGGTGCTGTTCAGCGCCAGTTTATTAGGGCTGTTCGAAATCCGTCTCTCCTCCAACGCCAGTACCTTCCTCGCCACCCGCGGCGGCAACGGCTTAATGGGCCATTTCTGGCAGGGCGCCTTCGCCACTCTGCTGGCGACGCCCTGTACCGCGCCGTTCCTCGGCACCGCCGTTTCAGTGGCGCTGGTGGCGCCGCTGCCGCTGCTGTGGGGTATTTTCTTCGCCATGGGGATCGGCATGAGCCTGCCGTGGCTGCTTATCGTCGCCTGGCCGGGTCTGGCGCAACGTCTACCTCGCCCGGGTCGCTGGATGAATCATCTGCGGGTGGTGCTGGGGTTGATGATGCTTGGCTCAGCGCTATGGCTGGCCAGCCTGCTGACGATCCACATCGGCCGTACGCCGGTGCTTACCCTGCTGGTGATTCTGGCCATCGTCCTGCTCCTGGCCACCGCCTGGCGCTACCGCTGGCGTACGGCGCTGCGCGCGGGCGCTCTGGCCATCGTAGCGGCGGGCGCCGTCGTCTTTGTCGCCCAACAGGACGGCCAGGGCCCGCGCCGCGACCGGGTTAACTGGCAGCCGCTCAGCGAGCAGGCTATCGCCAGCGCCCTTGCAGAGCATAAGCGGGTGTTTATTGATGTCACCGCCGACTGGTGCGTGACCTGTAAAGCCAATAAATACAACGTGCTGCTGCGCGATGACGTCCAGCAGGCGCTATCAACGCCAGATGTGGTCGCCTTACGCGGCGACTGGAGCCGCCCCTCCGCCGACATTAGTCAGTTTTTAACCGCTCGCGGCAGCGCCGCGGTGCCGTTTAACCAGATTTACGGACCGGGATTGCCGCAGGGACAGATTCTGCCTGCGCTGTTAGACCGCGAACAACTTCTCGCCACCCTGTCCGCCGCTAAAGGAAAATAACATGAGAGCTATCACCGCCTTATTGCTGCTGTGCGTATCGGCCTTCAGCTTCGCCGCCCCGGAGCAAGAACCGCAATCGAACGGTAATGACCAGTTAGCCCAACTGCTGTTTAACGATCCGAACAGCCCGCGCACCGGCGCGAAAGCGCCGAAGCTCACGATCGTCTCGTTTACCGATTACAACTGCCCTTACTGCAAACAGTTTGATCCGATGCTGGAAAAAATCGTCCACGATAATCCGGACATCCAGCTCATCGTTAAGCTGCTGCCGTTTAAAGGACAAAGTTCAGTGAATGCCGCTAAAGCCGCGCTCTCCACCTGGCGTCAACAGCCAGATAAGTTCTGGGCGCTGCATCAGCGGCTGATGGCGAAAAAAGGCTATCACGATGACGCCAGCATCGCCGCCGCGCAGAAGAAAACCGCCACCGATAGCGTGAATATTGATGACAAGACCATGGATTCGCTGAAAATGAACCTGATTTTGTCGCAGGTGCTGAATATTCAGGGCACCCCGGCGACCATCATCGGCGATCAGATGGTGGCCGGCGCAATCCCTGCTGATGAGCTGGAGGGGCTGGTGAAAGAACAGCTGGCGAAAGCCCGTGGCCAGTAAAATCAGGCGCTGGCTGCGCGAGCTGGCGGTGTGGCTGCTGATTGGCGCGGCGGTGAGCCTGGCGGTGGATTATTTTCGCCAGCCCGCACTACCGCAAAACTTCAGCGCCACATCGCTGCAGACACTCGACGACAGGACGCTGGATCTGGACGCTATGAGCCAGCAAAAGCCGCTGCTGCTGTACGTCTGGGCGACCTGGTGCGGAGTTTGTCGCTATACCACGCCGTCGGTGGCATCGCTTGCCGCCGACGGCGGCAATGTGCTGACGGTAGCCCTGCGTTCCGGCGATAACGCCACGCTGGAGAAGTGGCTGACCAGGAAGAAAATGGCGCTGCCGACGGTGAATGATCCGAGCGGCCAGCTGGCGCGGCAGTGGGGCGTGCAGGTGACGCCAACGCTGGTGTTCATTTCTCAAGGCGAGGTGAAGTCGGTCACCACCGGCTGGACCAGCAGTTGGGGAATGCGCCTGAGGCTGTGGCTGGCCTCCTGGTAGACCGTCGGGCTACGGGTACGCATCGTTAGGTAGCCCGGATAAGGCGTAGCCGCCATCCGGGAAGGTTACCCGGCAAGCGAAGCGCCGCCGGGCAATAGACATCTACGGGTTATTTACCGCCCGCCAGTTCGAGGAAACTGCCCGTCACATACGACGCTTTGTCGCTCAGCAGCCAGGCAATGGCCTGAGCGACCTCTTCCGGCTGGCCGCCGCGCTGCATCGGTAGCGAACTTTTCACCCGGTCCACGCGTCCCGGTTCGCCGCCGGAGGCGTGCATCTCGGTATAAATCAGCCCCGGACGCACGCCGTTTACCCGAATCCCCTGCGCCGCCACCTCCAGCGCCAGCCCGGTGGTCAGGGTATCTACCGCCCCTTTCGACGCGGCATAGTCAACGTACTCGCCCGGCGCGCCAAGGCGCGACGCCGCCGACGAAACGTTAACTCTCGCCCCGCCCTTGCCGCCATGTCGATGCGACATGCGCTTTACCGCCTCGCGACAGCAAAGAAAGTATCCGGTGACGTTGGTGGCCAGCACGCGGTTAATACGCTCGGCGCTCAGGCTCTCTACCGTACATTGGGTAAACAGGATCCCGGCATTGTTGACCAACGCCGCCAGCGGTTCGCCCATGCGGTCAACCGCCTCAAACATCGCCATCACCTGCGCTTCATCGCTGATATCGGCCCGCAGCGCCGTGGCTTTGCCGCCAGATTCAACAATGGTATTGACCACTTCGGTGGCGGCTTTAATGTTGTGATGATAATTAACCGCGACGGTATACCCTTCCTGCGCCAGCAGCAGCGCCGTCGCCCGGCCTATGCCGCGGCTCGCGCCGCTAATCAGAGCTATCGCCATACCTTCCCTCCAAAAAATAAAGGCGCCGCAGCGCCTTTAAAAGTTTAGCTAATTCACCACTTACTGGTATTCGCTCATCGGGACGCAGGAGCAGAACAGGTTACGGTCGCCGTACACGTCATCCAGGCGTTTCACCGTTGGCCAGTACTTGTTGTGCAACCCAGCCGGGAATACCGCCAGCTCGCGGCTGTACGGATGGTTCCACTCGCTTACCAGCTCGCCCTGGGTGTGCGGCGCGTTCACCAGCGGGTTATCTTCCAGCGGCCATTCACCGGCTTTAACGCGATCGATTTCCGCGCGGATCGCCAGCATGGCGTCAATAAAGCGGTCCAGCTCTACCTTGCTTTCCGATTCTGTCGGCTCAACCATCAGCGTCCCGGCAACCGGGAAGGACATGGTCGGCGCATGGAAACCAAAGTCGATCAGGCGTTTAGCAATATCCAGCTCGCTAATGCCGGTCTCTTCTTTCAGCGGACGAATATCGAGAATACATTCGTGCGCCACGCGACCGTCTCGGCCGGTATACAGCACCGGATAAGCATCTTTCAGACGAGTAGCGATATAGTTGGCGTTGAGAATCGCGTTCTGGCTCGCCTGTTTCAGTCCTTCCGCGCCCATCATGCGGATATACATCCAGCTGATCGGCAGGATGGAAGCGCTGCCGAACGGCGCGGCGGAAACCGCGCCCTGACGGGTCAGCATGCCTTCAATCTGTACCACGCTGTGGCCCGGTACAAACGGCGCCAGGTGCGCTTTCACACCGATAGGACCCATACCCGGGCCGCCGCCGCCGTGCGGAATGCAGAAGGTTTTATGCAGGTTAAGGTGCGAAACGTCTGCGCCGATAAAGCCCGGAGAAGTGATCCCGACCTGGGCGTTCATGTTGGCGCCGTCGAGGTAAACCTGGCCGCCGAACTGATGCACTATCTCGCATACTTCACGGATGGTCTCTTCATACACGCCGTGGGTCGACGGATAGGTGACCATGATGCAGGAGAGATTCACCCCTGCCTGCTCTGCTTTTTCACGCAGATCGGCAAGATCGATGTTGCCGTTTTTATCGCAGGCAACCACCACCACCTGCATACCCGCCATCTGCGCGGATGCCGGGTTGGTGCCGTGCGCGGAGCTTGGGATCAGGCAGATATCGCGATGGCCTTCGTTGCGGCTCTCGTGATAGTGGCGAATCGCCAGCAGGCCAGCATACTCGCCCTGCGCGCCGGAGTTCGGCTGCATACAGACGGCGTCATAGCCGGTCAGTTTCACCAGCCAGTCAGAAAGCTGGGCGATCATCTGATGATAACCTTCCGCCTGCTCAACCGGGCAGAACGGGTGCAGCTCGGCAAATTCCGGCCAGGTGATCGGGATCATCTCCGCCGCGGCGTTCAGTTTCATGGTGCAGGATCCCAGCGGGATCATTGCCTGGTTCAGCGCCAGATCTTTACGCTCCAGCGCGTGCATGTAGCGCATCATCTCGGTTTCGCTATGGTAGCGGTTAAACACCGGATGGGTGAGGATCGCATCGTCGCGCAGCATCGCCGCCGGGATCGAACGGCTATCCAGCGCCACGTCTTTATCCAGGGTATCGATATCCAGACCGTGATCGTCGCCAACGATGGCGCGGAACAGATTCAGCACATCTTCGCGGGTGGTCGCTTCATCGAGCGTAATGCCAACCGCGCCGTGAATATCGCTACGCAGGTTAATCTGCAGCGCTTCGGCACGCGCCAGCACCGCGGCTTTATCCGCCACTTCGACGCAAAGGGTGTCGAAGTAGTGCGCATGGCGCAGCTTCAGCCCTTTCTTCTGCAGGCCGTCGGCCAGAATGTCGGTCAGGCGATGAATGCGGCCAGCGATACGTTTCAGGCCCGCCGGGCCGTGGAAAACCGCGTACAGGCTGGCGATGTTGGCCAGCAGGACCTGCGAGGTACAAATGTTGGAGTTCGCTTTCTCGCGGCGGATGTGCTGCTCGCGAGTCTGCATCGCCATGCGCAGCGCGGTATTACCCGCCGCATCTTTCGATACGCCGATAATACGGCCCGGCATGGAGCGTTTGAATTCATCTTTCGCCGCGAAGAAGGCCGCGTGCGGGCCGCCATAGCCCATCGGCACGCCGAAACGTTGCGCGGAACCGAAGACAATATCGGCGCCCTGCTTGCCCGGCGCCGTCAGCAGCACCAGCGCCATAAAGTCAGCGGCGACGCTGACAATCACTTTGCGCGCTTTCAGCTCGGCGATAAGTTTACTGTAATCGTGGATTTCACCGGTGGTGCCAACCTGCTGCAGCAGCACGCCAAAGACATCCTGGTGATCGAGCACTTTGTCGGCGTCATCGACAATCACGTCGAAGCCGAAAGTTTCCGCGCGGGTGCGAACCACGTCCAGGGTTTGCGGATGGACGTCGGCGGCAACGAAGAAGCGGTTGGCGTTCTTCAGTTTGCTCACGCGTTTGGCCATCGCCATTGCTTCGGCGGCGGCGGTGGCTTCATCAAGCAGCGAAGCGGAAGCGATATCCAACCCGGTCAGATCCAGAGTGACCTGCTGGAAGTTGAGCAGCGATTCCAGACGGCCCTGGGATACTTCCGGCTGGTAAGGGGTGTAGGCGGTATACCAACCCGGGTTTTCCAGCATGTTGCGCTGAATGACCGGCGGCAGCTGCACGGCGGTGTAGCCCATGCCGATGTAAGACTTGAAGCGCTTGTTGCGACCGGCGATCGCCTTCAGCTCCGCCAGCGCGGCGAATTCGGTAGTCGCGTCGCCCACCTGCGGTGGGGTCGCCAGCTGGATATCCTGCGGCACAATCTGGCCAATCAGGGCGTTAAGCGAATCCGCGCCGACGGTCTTCAGCATCTCTTGCTGCTGCTGAGCGTCCGAGCCAATGTGACGTTCAATAAAGGCGTCGCGGTTTTCAAGCTGACTTAAAGTCTGAGTCATGAGCGATGGTTCCTGAAACGTGCGGTGAATGTGTTTTCTCCCTCTCCTTTTGGGAGAGGGCTGGGGTGAGGGTATTATCGGTTCCCCTCACCCTTCCCTCTCCCACAGGGGAGAGGGTAAAGGCTTACTCGTCTTCTAACAGAGCTTCATAGGCGGTCGCATCCAGCAGCGCGGCAACCTGCGCTTCGTCGCTGGCTTTGATTTTGAAGATCCAGCCGTCGGTATACGGGTCGCTGTTGACCAGTTCCGGAGAGTCGTTCAGCTCTTCGTTGACGGCAACGATTTCACCGCTAATCGGCGCGTAGATATCGGAAGCCGCTTTCACGGATTCGGCAACGGCGCAATCGGCGCCCGCTTCAACGGTGGCGCCCACTTCCGGCAGGTCAACGAAAACCATGTCGCCAAGCAGCTCCTGCGCGTGCTCGGTGATCCCAACGGTATAGGTGCCGTCCGCTTCTTTACGCAGCCACTCGTGTTCTTTGCTGTATTTCAGTTCTGCTGGTACGTTGCTCATCAATTCATCTCCAAAAAAGGGAAATCACACAATGGCTTTGCCATTGCGTACAAAACCAGGTTTAGTCACTTTTACCGGCATTTCACGGTTACGAATTTGCACCACCGCGGTGTCGCCAATCCCGGCCGGCACGCGAGCCAGCGCGATGCTGTAGCCCAGCGTCGGCGAGAAGGTGCCGCTGGTGATAATGCCTTCTTTTTGATTACCGTCGCTATCGGTAAAACGTACCGGCAGGCCGCCGCGCAGGACGCCTTTCTCGGTCATCACCAGGCCAACCAACTGCTCGGTGCCTTTTTCGCGCTGCATTTCCAGCGCTTCGCGGCCGATGAAGTTACGATCGGCGGGCTCCCAGGCGATAGTCCAGCCCATGTTCGCCGCCAGCGGCGAGACGCCTTCGTCCATCTCCTGGCCGTACAGGTTCATCCCGGCTTCCAGGCGCAGGGTGTCGCGCGCGCCAAGACCACACGGCTTAACGCCGGCGTCCAGCAGACCGCGCCAGAAATCCGCCGCCTGCTCGTTCGGCATAGCGATTTCATAACCCGCTTCGCCGGTATAACCGGTGGTGGCGATAAACAGGTCACCGGCCTGTACGCCGAAGAACGGCTTCATGCCTTCCACGGCCTGGCGCTGAGCGTCGGTGAACAGCGTCGCCGCCTTCGCTTTCGCCTGCGGACCCTGCACCGCGATCAGCGACAGATCGTCGCGAACGGTCATTTCAAGACCGTAAGGTTCGGCTTGTTCGGAAATCCAGGCGAGGTCTTTTTCACGAGTGGCGGAGTTAACAACGAGGCGGAAATAATCTTCAGAAAGGAAATAAACAATCAGGTCATCGATGACGCCAGCGGAAGCGGTTAGCATGCCGGTGTAGAGGGCTTTGCCTGGCGTGGTAAGCTTCGCCACATCGTTTGCCAGCAAATAGCGCAAGAACTCTCTGATCCGGCTGCCGTGGAAATCGACGATGGTCATATGCGACACATCGAACATCCCTGCATCGCCGCGCACCGCGTGGTGCTCATCAATCTGGGACCCGTAATGCAGCGGCATCATCCAGCCATGGAAATCCACCATGCGAGCGCCGCACAGCGTGTGTTGTTCATACAACGGAGTCTGTTGAGCCATCTTTTCCTCATCGAATAAAACGGAACCAGCCACGATATTGTCGGCGATTTTGCGCCACGAAATCCGGCGACGGCATCACTTACGGACGCCGACGCAAACGTTCTCTTTTGCCTGAACTTACCACCGAACCCGGTGCTAAACCATAAGGTAAATCAGGACATCACATTAGCTTATGACCAAAGCGCGCCGAAAAGCCTACAGAGTTATTGACTGGAAAAAAGCGATTTATGCCACATAAAATTAACATAATGAGCAAACCAGTCAGGTGATGATGGTGTTTTATGCGATTTTATGGGCCTAATTTCTTTAACAAAAAAAAGAGCGCATTAATAAAACTAATGCGAAAAAAGAGGTGAAATTAGAATATTTCAAATGAGGGAGAAAACCCGGCGCGCAGGCCGGGTAAAAGAAGTGTGACGGGGTTAACGTAACCAGGCGGGGAGATCGTTGAGGCCCATCGCCTGACGAATCAGCTGCGGTTTTACGCCAGGCAGCGAATCGGCCAGTTTGAGCCCCATGTCGCGGAGGAATTTCTTCGCCGGATGGCTGCCGGAGAACATTTCGCGGAATCCCTGCATACCCGCCAGCATCAGCGCGGCGCTATGCTTGCGGCTGCGCTCATAGCGGCGCAGGTACAAATGCTGACCGATATCTTTACCCTGCGCGTGCAGGCGCTTCAGCTCGTCGATAAGCTCGGCGGCGTCCATAAAGCCAAGGTTCACCCCCTGCCCGGCCAGCGGATGAATAGTGTGGGCGGCATCGCCAACCAGCGCCAGACGATGGGCGGCGAACTGACGCGCGTAGCGTCCGGTCAGCGGGAAAACCTGCCGTTCGCTTTCAAGCTGGCAAAGGCCAAGGCGATTATCAAAAGCGATGTTCAGCGCCTGATTAAACGCGGCTGCATCGGCCTGCTGCATCCGCTGCGCCTCTTCCGGCGACAGCGACCAGACGATCGAGCACAGATGCGGATCGCTAAGCGGCAGGAAGGCCAGAATGCCTTCACCGTGGAACGCCTGACGCGCCACCGCCTGATGCGGCTCGGAGGTACGTATCGTCGCCACCAGCGCATGATGGCGATAGTCCCAGAAGGTCAGCGGAATATCGGCTTTATTGCGCAGCCACGAATTGGCGCCATCGGCGCCGACCACCAGCCGCGCGGTCAACATGCTGCCGTCCTGCAGGCTCAGGAAGGCTTCGTTTTCGCCCCACGCCACCTGCTGCAGCTGCGCAGGCGCCAGCAGGGTGACGTCAGCGCAGCGCTGCGCTTTTTGCCACAGCGCGTGATGCACCACGGCATTTTCAATAATATGGCCCAGATGGCTAAAGCCCATGCTCTGGTCATCGAAGCTAATGCGGCCAAAGCTATCTTTGTCCCACACTTCCATGCCGTGATAACAGCTGGCGCGCTGGGAGATGATCTCACTCCAGACATCCAGTTTAGTCAGCAGCTTTTCGCTGGCGGCATTGATTGCCGAAACGCGCAGCGCCGGCGGCGCATCGGCGTCAAGAGGCTGCGGCGCCGCTTGTTCCAGCACCGCGACGCGCAGGCCGCAGCCCTGTAAACCACAGGCCACCGCCAGTCCCACCATTCCGCCGCCAACAATGGCAACATCAACACTTTGCACGTTCTACTCCTTAACGGGGAACCCAACCGAGGGTACGCTGCGCCAGCGCATCGCGCGCCGGGGTAAATAATTCCATCGCCATCAGCCCGACGTTGCGCCCCGCCACCAGCGGCGCCCAACGGTTGGCAAAGAGATGCACCAGCCCATCGGTCACGCCGATGGTGGCGGCTTTATCATCCGCTCGCCGCGCCTGGTAGCGACACAGCAGAGAATAATTGCCCACATCCTCGCCGACCGCGTGGGCGTCGGCAAGCAGTTCAGCCAGGCTCATCACGTCGCGCAGGCCGAGATTAAAGCCCTGCCCGGCGATCGGGTGCAATGTCTGCGCCGCATTGCCGACCAGCGCCAGACGGTGCGACACCGAACGGATAGCGGTAGTTAACGCCAGCGGATAGACGCTACGCTTACCGGCATGGGTAATGCGCCCCAGCCGCCAGCCGAACGCCTGCTGTAATTGCTGGCAAAAACGTTCGTCAGACCAGCTCAGCACCTCGTCGCGCCGCGACTGCGGATGGCACCACACCAGCGAACAGCGCCCTTGCGACATCGGCAGCATCGCCAGCGGACCATGCTCGGTAAAGCGCTCGAAGGCGCGGCCTTCGTGCGGCAACGCGGTGCTAACGTTGGCGATAATCGCCAGTTGCTCATAGGGCTGCTGCTGCCAGCTAATGCCGCAGCGCGCGCCCAGCGACGAACGCGAACCATCTGCCGCCACCAGCAGCTTACCGTTGATGGTTTCGCCGCTATCAAGGGTGAGGCTGACGCTGTCCTGGCTGCGGTTGACCGCTTCCACTTTCGCCGGACAGTGCAGGGTGACGCCCGGCGCCTCGCGCAGCAGGCTAAACAGCCGCTGGCCGACATCGTGGAGTTCAACCACCTGCCCCAGCGCCGACAGGCCGTAATCGGCCGCCGCCAGGTTTACAAAACCGGCATGGCCGCGGTCGCTGACGTGTACCCGCTGGATAGGCGTCGCTCGTTTAGCAAGGTTCTGCCAGATACCGATGCGCGCCAGCTGCTGGCAGGTGCCAGCAGCCAGGGCAATCGCCCGATCGTCAAAACCTGGGTGGCGTGACGACGCCGGATCCTGCGCTTCAATCAGATGAACCGGCAGCGCACCGCCGGTCAAACGGGAGATGGCCAGCGCGAGCGTCGCACCGGTCATCCCGCCGCCGACAATCAGCACGCTCATGACTGGCGCGCCGCCGCCATCAGCGCCTCGATCTCATCCGCCTTCTTCACCACGCTGGCGGTGAGATTTTCGTTGCCATCTTCGGTAATCACGATGTCATCTTCAATACGAATGCCGATGCCGCGATACTGCGCCGGTACGTCGGCGTCGGCGGCGATATACAGCCCCGGCTCGACGGTCAGCACCATTCCCGGTTCCAGCACGCGCGAACGGTCGGTGTCGTAATTACCGACATCGTGCACATCCAGACCCAACCAGTGGCTCAGGCCATGCATAAAGTACGGGCGGTGGGCGTTGTTGGCGATAAGCTCGTCAATCTCGCCTTTCAGGATCCCCAGCCGCACCAGGCCGGTAATCATAGTGCGCACCACTTCCTGATTAACCTCATAAATGGAGGTACCCGGACGATACAGCTCCAGCGCGGTTTCCAGCGATTCCAGCACAATGTCGTAGATTTCACGCTGCGGTTTGCTGAATTTACCGTTAACCGGGAAGGTACGGGTGATATCGCCCGCATAGCCGCGGTATTCACAGCCGGCGTCAATCAGCACTAAATCGCCATCACGCAGTTCGGATTCGTTTTCGGTGTAGTGCAGGATGCAGGCGTTTTCGCCGCCGCCAACGATGGTGTTATAAGACGGGAAACGCGCGCCGTGGCGGTTGAATTCGTGGAGAATTTCGCCTTCCAGCTGATATTCGAACATCCCCGGGCGGCATTTTTCCATCGCCCGGGTATGGGCAAGGGCGGAAATTTCGCCGGCCCGGCGCATTACTTCCAGCTCTTCCGCGGATTTAAACAGGCGCATTTCATGCACTACAGGCCGCCAGTCGATGACGGAGTTCGGCGCCTGCAGGTTCTGACGTGAACCTTTACGCAGTTTTTCGAGGGCGTTAAACACAATTTCATCGGCATAGGCATATTCGCCCTGGGCAAAATAGATAGCGTCCAGGCCGTTGAGCAGTTGATACAGCTGCTGGTTGATTTCGCTAAACGCCAGCGCGCGATCGACGCCGAGTTTGCCCGGCGCGGCATCCTGCCCCAGACGGCGGCCAAACCAGATTTCCGCCGTCAGATCGCGAACGCGGTTAAACAGCACGCTATGGTTGTGCGTTTCATCGCTTTTGATCAGCACCAGCAGCGCTTCCGGTTCATTGAAGCCGGTGAAGTACCAAAAATCGCTGTTCTGCCGGTAGGGATATTCCGAATCTGCGCTGCGTACCGCTTCCGGCGCGGCAAAAATCAGCGCCGCGCTGCCCGGCTGCATCTGCGCCAATAATGCCTGGCGACGAGAAAGAAACTCCTGCTGTGTCATGACGCCCCCTGAATGTCGTTTTTATTTAGTGTAACGTTGGCTTGCGTACTTCCGGTGCGGTTGGCTGTTGGCGCGCGAAGGTATCGTGGCACAGTAACGCGGCGACGCGTACGTACTCGATAATCTCTTCGAGAGACATCTCCAGCTCTTCCTGGTCTTCATCTTCGTCGTAGCCGAGTTGCGCAATGTTACGCAGATCGTCGATGGCTTCGCCGGTCTCATCCTTCACTTTATCCAGCTTCGGCTGGGTCACGCCAAGGCCGAGCAGGAAATGGTTAACCCAGCCCGCCAGCGCGTCGGCGCGGTCGAAAACGCTGACGTTGTCGCCTTCCGGCATATACAGCTGGAACAGAAAACCGTCATCTTCCAGCGAGTCGCTGGTGGCGGAATGCATGCTACGCAGCGCCTGGGCCAGTTCATGACCAAAGGCAAGGCCTTCGTTGGTCAGGTCATGCACCAGCGGCTGCCAGCTGCTGTCGGTGTTGCCGCCGCAGAGGATGCCGCTTATCAAACCGTGCATTTCGGCCGGGGTTAATCCCACCCCTTGTTGGTTCAGTAACTGGTCTACATCGTTGTAACCAGGCATTTCGTTCTGTATAGACATGCGCATTCGTCATCGTTGGGAGGAATATTCATGATATGCTACCACTTTGGACCCTGGTGAACCAGAAAAGGGCTTGTGTCCCCGCACCAGGGTAGCTATAGTGTCGCCCCTTCGCAGAACCGGGCTCGGATGTGAAGGCAGCGCAGTCAATCAGCAGGAAGGTGGCATGTCTGCACAACCCGTAGATCTCCAAATTTTTGGCCGTTCACTGCGAGTGAATTGCCCGCCTGAACAAAGGGATGCCCTGAATCAGGCAGCTGAAGACCTTAATCAGCGGTTGCAAGATTTAAAAGAACGCACTAGAGTCACAAATACTGAGCAGCTGGTCTTCATCGCCGCGTTGAACATCAGCTATGAGTTGACTCAGGAAAAAGCGAAGACCCGCGACTACGCCTCCAGTATGGAACAGCGCATTCGCATGCTTCAGCAGACCATCGAACAGGCATTGCTTGAGCAAGGTCGCATAAGCGAAAGACCGGGGTCGAAGTTTGAATAACACTTTGTCGTTAACTGTGTTAGAGTAATCGCAAGAACAAAATTTCTCTGAGATGTTTGCAAGCGGGCCAGTCCCCTGAGCCGATATTTCATACCACAAGAATGTGGCGCTCCACGGTTGGTGAGCATGCTCGGTTCGCCCGAGAAGCCTTAAAACTGTGACGACGCATTCACCTTGAACCAAGGGTTCAAGGGTTACAGCCTGCGGCGGCATCTCGGAGATTCCCTTCTTAAGTTCGCATTATCCCCTCAACGTTGTTTTCGGCCTGTGCCGCCCTGTATTACACTTTCCCGTATCGTTTCGCCTGCTCGTAATGAGACCAGCATGACTATACAGCCCGATATCCCGCTCTCCAGACAGCAAATTCGCCAACAGATCCGCGAGCGTAGACGCGCGCTTAGCGCTGAACAGCAGCAGCGCTTCGCCCTGCAGGCCGCTGAGCGAATGATGGCGTATCCGCCCGTCGTACTCGCTCATACCGTGGCGCTGTTCCTCTCCTTCGACGGCGAGCTGGATACCCAACCGCTGATCGAGCAATTGTGGCGGGCGGGCAAGCGGGTTTATCTGCCGGTACTGCATCCGTTTAGCCCCAGTAATCTGCTGTTTTTGCATTATCATCCGCAAAGCCAGCTGATTTTCAATCGCCTGAAGATTTATGAACCAAAGCTCGACGTGCGCGACGTCCTGCCGCTTGCCGAGCTCGATGTGCTGATTACCCCGCTGGTCGCCTTCGATGCCAGCGGTCAACGTCTGGGGATGGGCGGCGGCTTCTACGATCGTACCTTACAGAACTGGCGGCAGTATCGCCTGCAGCCGGTAGGCTACGCCCACGACTGCCAGCAGGTGGATACCCTGCCGAGCGAACAGTGGGATGTCCCGCTGCCGGCGGTGATTACGCCAGGCAAAACCTGGCGCTGGTAGAGTGTTGTGCGGGTTCGAGAATTACGCCAGGAAGGCGTTAAAAAAATACGGGCAGGTATGCGACCTGCCCGTGAGGCAACAACAAATTAGTACAGCAGACGGGCGCGGATGGTGCCCGGGATCGCTTTCATCGCCAGCAGCGCCTGCTGCGCGACGTCGCCGTCGGCTTCGATATCAATCACCACGTAACCCATCTGCGGGGTGGTCTGCAGATACTGGGCGGCGATGTTGATGTTCTGCGCGGCGAAAATCTGGTTAAGCGCCGTCAGGATGCCAGGGCGGTTTTCATGAATATGCAGCAGACGGCGTCCGCCGTGCAGCGGCAGAGAAACCTCCGGGAAGTTCACCGCCGACAGCGTAGAACCGTTGTCGGAATACTTCGCCAGCTTGCCAGCCACTTCCAGACCAATGTTTTCCTGCGCTTCCTGAGTTGAGCCGCCGATATGCGGCGTCAGGATCACGTTATCGAATTCGCATAGCGGAGAGTTAAACGGATCGCTGTTGGTCGCCGGCTCCGTCGGGAAGACGTCAATGGCCGCGCCGGCCAGGTGCTTACGCGACAGCGCATCGCACAGCGCCGGGATATCCACCACCGTGCCGCGAGAGGCGTTGATCAGCAGCGCGCCCGGCTTCATCAGCGCCAGCTCTTCCGGCCCCATCATGTTTTTGGTGGAGGCGTTTTCCGGCACGTGCAGACTAACGACATCGCTCATGTTCAGCAGGTCGGAGAGGTGCTGAACCTGCGTGGCGTTGCCCAGCGGCAGTTTGTTTTCGATATCATAAAAATAGACGTGCATCCCCAGCGATTCCGCCAGAATGCCGAGCTGGGTGCCGATATGGCCGTAACCGATAATCCCCAGTTTTTTGCCGCGCGCTTCAAAGCTGCCTACCGCCTGCTTATTCCACACGCCGCGATGCGCCTTGGCGTTAGCTTCCGGCACGCCGCGCAGCATCAGCAGTAGCTCGCCGATGACCAGCTCAGCCACCGAACGGGTGTTCGAGAACGGGGCGTTAAATACCGGGATACCGCGCTTCGCCGCCGCATCCAGATCGACCTGGTTGGTGCCGATACAGAAGCAGCCCACCGCCACCAGTTTTTCCGCCGCGGCGAAGATCTCTTCAGTCAGATGAGTACGGGAACGCAGGCCGATAAAATGGGCATCACGGATCGACGCTTTCAGCTCTTCAGTATCCAGCGCGCCTTTGTGAAATTCGATGTTGGTGTAACCTGCCGCACGAAGGTTATCGATTGCTTTCTGATGCACGCCTTCAACTAGCAGAAATTTAATCTTGTCTTTTTCCAGTGATACCTTAGCCATTTCCCCGTCCTGTTTTTATTGGTACTGATGTCGTGCTGAACAAAAACTCTTCCAGCAACATATCAAAAAAAACTATCGCGGCAATATGAACGTTTGCCTCGCCGACCTGAAGAAATATCACGTTGAAGCAAAAGACAGGACAAAACACCAGAAAGAGAATAGATGGCAGATTGTTACTCAGAAAGGTTACGTAAATGTGACACAAGTCACCAAATTAAGGCCATAGAAAAAAATTTAGGGGGAAGCGCGAAACTTCCCCCCGATCGTCTTATTTACTGACGATGGTCTTCACGCCGTCGGCGGTACCGATCAGCGCCACGTCGGCGCCGCGGTTGGCGAACAAGCCGACGGTCACCACGCCCGGGATACCGTTAATGGCGTTTTCCAGCGCGATAGCGTCCAGGATTTCGAGGCCGTGTACATCGAGGATCACGTTGCCGTTATCCGTCACCACGCCCTGACGATATTCCGGGCGGCCGCCCAGCTTCACCAGCTGACGCGCGACGGCGCTGCGCGCCATCGGGATCACTTCCACCGGCAGCGGGAAGTTGCCGAGGATATCAACCTGCTTGGAGGCGTCGGCGATGCAGATAAACTTATCGGCAACCGAGGCGATGATTTTTTCGCGGGTCAGCGCCGCACCGCCGCCTTTGATCATCTGCATGTGGCCGTTAATTTCATCCGCGCCGTCAACGTAGATGCCCAGGCGGTCGACGGAGTTAAGGTCGAATACCGGGATACCGAGGCTTTTTAGCTTCTCGGTAGAGGCGTCGGAGCTGGATACCGCGCCTTCAATCTGCCCTTTCATGGTCCCCAGCGCATCAATAAAATGCGCCGCCGTGGAGCCGGTGCCGACACCCACAATGGTGCCCGGTTGTACATATTGCAGCGCTGCCCAGCCGACTGCTTTTTTCAGTTCATCCTGCGTCATGATTATCGTCCGAGATGTGAATACTTACCGCGCATTATAGAACATCGACGGATGAAATGTCCCTGCGATGGCGATCACACATCTGAGCAGACCATTTTCGTCTTTATCAAAAACAAATTTATGTCATAGTGCGGGTTAACGAAAAGTTATGGGGGTACGCCAGAATAATGAAACGACCGGACTACAGAACATTACAAGCGCTGGATGCGGTGATTAGGGAACGTGGGTTTGAGCGCGCCGCGCAGAAGCTATGCATTACACAGTCCGCCGTCTCACAGCGTATCAAACAGCTGGAAAACATGTTTGGCCAACCGCTGCTGGTGCGTACCGTACCGCCGCGCCCGACCGAGCAGGGGCAAAAACTGTTGGCTCTGCTGCGCCAGGTTGAGCTGCTGGAAGAAGAGTGGCTTGGCGATGAGCAGACCGGCTCCACGCCGCTGCTGCTGTCGTTGGCGGTCAACGCCGACAGTCTGGCGACCTGGCTGCTGCCGGCGCTGGCCAACGTGCTATCCGACTCTCCTATTCGCCTCAATCTGCAGGTTGAAGATGAAACCCGCACCCAGGAGCGCCTGCGCCGTGGGGAAGTGGTCGGCGCGGTGAGTATTCAGCCGCAGGCGCTGCCAAGCTGCCTGGTCGATCAACTCGGCGCGCTCGATTACCTGTTCGTCGCCTCGAAGGAGTTTGCGCAACGCTACTTCCCTAACGGGGTAACGCGTTCTGCGCTGCTGAAAGCGCCGGTGGTCGCCTTCGATCATCTCGACGATATGCACCAGGCGTTCCTGCAGCAAAACTTCGACCTGCCGCCGGGCAGCGTGCCCTGCCATATCGTCAACTCGTCGGAGGCCTTCGTGCAGCTGGCGCGTCAGGGCACCACCTGTTGTATGATCCCGCATCTGCAGATCGAGAAAGAGCTGAAGAGCGGCGAGCTTATCGACCTGACGCCGGGGCTGTTCCAGCGCCGGATGCTCTACTGGCACCGCTTTGCACCGGAAAGCCGCATGATGCGCCGGGTGACCGATGCGCTTATTGATTACGGCCACAAGGTGCTGCGCCAGGATTAAACGGCGGGCATAAAAAAAGCCACTTCACTGAAGTGGCTTTTTTGTCGCTGCGGCTTACTGAGCCGGTTTCGGCGCTTCAGCTGGTTTCGCCGGCGCGGCAGGCGCGGCGGCCTGTGCTGGCTGCAGTTCGAAGACCACGTCAACCTGATCATCAAACTGGATGGTCGCCTGCTCGTAGGTTTCCTGCGCGGAGACCGGCGCGGCGTCAGCCGCCTTCATCATGCGAACCATCGGGCTCGGCTGATAGTTGGAAACATGGTAACGCACGCTATAGACCGGACCCAGCTTGCTGTGGAAGCCAGCAGCCAGCTCCTGCGCCTGATGCACCGCATCATCGATAGCCGCTTTACGCGCTTTATCTTTGTAGGCATCCGGTTGCGCAACACCGAGCGATACGGAACGAATTTCGTTCAGCCCCGCTTTCAGCGCGCCGTCCAGCAGGCCATTCAGCTTATCGAGCTGACGCAGGGTAACTTCGACGGTACGCACCGCGCGATAGCCTTTAAGGATACTTTTCCCGTTCTGATAGTCGTAATCAGGTTGGGTACGCAGGTTCGCCGAGCTGATATCCTTTTTGGCAATGCCGCTCTTTTCAAGGAAAGAGAGATATTGCGCAACGCGATCGTCAGCCTGTTTTTTTGCCGATGCCGCATCTTTTGCCGCGACGTTAACTTCAATCGCCAGAGTGGCGATATCCGGAACCGCTGCAACGCTTGCTGTGCCTGAAGTCACAATATGCGGGCCATCCGGCAATTCACTTGCCTGCGCCGCCATAGTACTGAATCCGAGTGCTGCCGCCAGGGCTAAGACTTTTAACTTCACTGTCGTTTCTCCATCTTGCTTAGGTCGCCCATTTTAAGGACGCATGCCAGCTAGCTTAGCGCTTACGCGCGGAAAGTCCATCGGACTAAGCCTGGTTGATGAGCATCTGTATATGTTGCAGGCCATCTTTTGCCAACTGCAGGGCGATAAACCACATCACCAGCCCGACAAGCACGTTGATGATTCGCTGCGCCCGCGCGGTGCGTAAACGCGGCGCCAGCCACGCGGCCAGCAGCGCCAGGCCGAAGAACCATAAGAATGACGCGCTAATCGTTCCCAGCGCGAACCAGCGTTTGGGCTCAACCGCCAGCTGTCCGCCGAGGCTTCCGAGCACCACAAAGGTATCGAGATACACATGAGGGTTAAGCCAGGTCACCGCCAGCATGGTAACAATGATTTTCCAGCGCCCCTGCTTCATGACCTCGGCGCTGGCCAGCTCGAGATTATTGCTCATCGCCGTCTTCAGCGCGCCGAAGCCGTACCATAACAGGAAAGCGACGCCGCCCCAGGTGACCAGCGCCAGCAGCCACGGCGACTGCATCAGCAGCGCGCTACCGCCGAAAATTCCGGCGCAGATCAACGCCAGATCGCTAAGCGCGCACAACAGCGCAATCATTAAATGATACTGGCGGCGGATACCCTGATTCATCACGAAAGCGTTTTGCGGCCCGAGCGGCAGGATCATCGCCGCGCCCAGCGCAAGCCCTTGAAAGTAATAAGATAGCATCGTTTAATTTTCCGGTTTCATCGTTAATGCCGGAGAATATAGCGCGCCGTCAACATTAGCGGAAATTGATAATTTTAATCATTAATAAGTGAAGCTAATAGCTACAGGCAAAAAAAAGACCGGCGATGCCGGTCTTGTGCCATTGCTGGAAAAAATTACTGCGCTTTTTCCTGCTGATTCACCATATGTACGTCCATCTGCGGATACGGGAAGCTGATGCCATTGGCGTCGAAATCACGCTTAATGCGCTCCAGCACGTCCCAGTAGACGTTTTGCAGGTCGCTGCTTTTGCTCCATACGCGAACCACGAAGTTTACCGAAGAGGCGCCCAGTTCGTTAAGACGAACGGTCATTTCGCGATCGCGCAGAATGCGGTCGTCGGATTCGATAATCGCGGTCAGCAGTTGTTTCACCTTATCGATATCGGCATCGTAGGAGACGCCGATAATAAACTCATTACGGCGCGCCGGCTCACGGGAGAAGTTAATGATATTGCCAGCGATGATTTTGCCGTTCGGCACCACCACGATTTTGCCATCGACGGTACGCAGAGTAGTGGAGAAAATCTGCACGTTCTGCACGGTGCCCGCGATACCGCCGAGATCGACATATTCACCGGCGCGGAACGGGCGGAACATCACCAGCAGCACGCCTGCGGCAAGGTTCGACAACGACCCCTGCAGCGCCAGACCCACGGCCAAACCGGCGGCGCCCAGCACGGCAATCACTGAGGCGGTCTGTACGCCAACGCGGCCCAGGGCGGCAATCAGCGTAAAGGCGATAATCGCATAGCGCACCAGCGCGGAGAGAAAATCGGCGACAGTCGCGTCGATCTTACGCGCCAGCATCAGGCGGTTGACGGTGTTAGAAACGATGCGCGCCACGATCATCCCGATGATCAGGATAACGATAGCGGCAACGATGTTGACGGCATAGCTCAGCAGCAACTCCTGGTTGCGCGCCAGCCAGGTCCCGGCATGGTTGATGCTATCGACAACGTTCAAATCTTCCATTTAACATTCCTTATGAATCCCCGTACGGGTAATAAAAAAACCAAACCAGAAAAATGACAATCAGGTTATAGGGTAAACAATAAGTGCGGATTTTGCCAAACCGATCACAGTTTGTTGACGAGATTTAGTCTGGGAAGATAAATAAAAAAGCCCGCATTATGCGGGCTTTCAGGTAAGAAAGAGAATTTTCTTACAGAACGTCGATCGCGTTCAGCTCTTTGAATGCCTGCTCCAGACGAGTCACCATAGAGGTCTGAGCGGCACGCAGCCATACGCGCGGATCGTAGTATTTCTTGTTCGGCTGGTCTTCGCCTTTCGGGTTGCCCAGCTGGCCCTGCAGGTAAGCTTCGTTCGCTTTGTAGTACTGCAGGATACCGTCCCAGGTCGCCCATTGGGTGTCGGTATCGATGTTCATTTTGACAACGCCGTAGCTGACGGAGTCTTTGATTTCCTGAGCGGAAGAACCGGAACCGCCGTGGAAGACGAAGTTCAGGCTGTTGTGCGGCAGGTTGTGTTTCTTAGAAACATATTCCTGAGAGTCGCGCAGGATAGTCGGAGTCAGAACCACGTTACCCGGCTTGTAAACGCCGTGTACGTTACCGAAGGAAGCGGCGATGGTGAAGCGCGGGCTGATTTTGCTCAGCTCGGTGTACGCGTAATCAACGTCTTCCGGCTGGGTGTACAGTGCGGAAGCGTCCATGTGGCTGTTGTCCACGCCGTCTTCTTCACCGCCGGTGCAGCCCAGTTCGATTTCCAGAGTCATGCCCATTTTGGCCATGCGAGCCAGGTACTTAGAGCAGATCTCGATGTTTTCGTGCAGGGACTCTTCAGACAGGTCGATCATGTGGGAAGAGAACAGCGGTTTGCCGGTGGCAGCGAAGTGTTTTTCACCCGCGTCCAGCAGGCCGTCGATCCACGGCAGCAGTTTCTTCGCGCAGTGGTCAGTGTGCAGGATAACCGGCACGCCGTAGTGTTCAGCCATCTGGTGCACGTGATGCGCGCCAGAGATAGCGCCGAGGATAGCAGCGCCCTGCGGAACGTCAGTTTTCACGCCTTTGCCCGCGATGAACGCAGCGCCGCCGTTAGAGAACTGAACGATAACCGGAGAACGAACTTTCGCAGCAGCTTCCAGAACGGCGTTGATGGAGTCAGTCCCCACGCAGTTTACCGCTGGCAAAGCAAAGTTGTTTTCTTTAGCTACCTGGAACACTTTCTGAACGTCGTCGCCAGTGATGACGCCCGGTTTTACGAAATCAAAAATTTTAGACATGTTACTTAGTCCTGTATCTGTATCTTCGACCGTTGAAGAAGGTTCGCGAGCTGTACAAAATTGTACGTTAGCGCGCTGAAAAACAGGCGGGTTTCCCCGCCTGAACTAAATTACTGCTTAGCGCGCTCTTCGAGCATTGCTACTGCCGGCAGAACTTTGCCTTCCACGAATTCGAGGAATGCGCCGCCGCCAGTGGAGATGTAGGAGATTTTGTCAGCGATGCCGAACAGGTCAATCGCCGCCAGGGTGTCACCGCCGCCTGCGATAGAGAAACCTTCGCTGTCTGCGATAGCATTAGCGACGATTTCAGTACCTTTACGGAAGTTCGGGAATTCGAATACGCCAACCGGGCCATTCCACAGGATGGTTTTGGCGTTTTTCAGGATTTCAGCCAGTTTCTGTGCGGAAACGTCGCCGAGGTCCAGAATCTGCTCGTCATCTTTGATGTCGTTAACGGATTTCAGGGTCGCGGTGGCGGTTTCAGAGAACTCGGTAGCGACGCGAACGTCAGTCGGAACCGGGATATCGCAGGTGCTCAGCAGGCGCTTAGCTTCGTCAACCAGGTCCGCTTCGTACAGGGATTTACCGACGTTGTGGCCTTGAGCGGCAACGAAGGTGTTAGCGATACCGCCGCCGACGATCAGCTGGTCAGCGATTTTGGACAGAGAGTCGAGAACGGTCAGTTTGGTGGAAACTTTAGAACCGCCAACGATAGCAACCATCGGACGAGCTGGCTCTTTCAGCGCTTTACCCAGCGCGTCGAGTTCAGCGGCCAGCAGCGGGCCTGCACAAGCGACATCGGCGAATTTACCGATACCGTGGGTGGAAGCCTGTGCGCGGTGCGCGGTACCGAAAGCGTCCATGACGAATACGTCGCACAGCGCAGCGTATTTCTTAGACAGCTCTTCGTCGTCTTTTTTCTCGCCTTTGTTGAAGCGAACGTTTTCCAGAACCACCAGTTCACCGGCAGCAACGTCAACGCCATCCAGGTAATCTTTAACCAGGCGAACCGGGTAAGACAGTTTGTCTTTCAGGTAATTAACAACCGGCAACAGAGAGAATTCTTCGTTGTACTCGCCTTCGGTCGGACGACCCAGGTGAGAAGTAACCATTACTTTAGCACCCTGTTTCAGCGCCAGTTCGATGGTCGGCAGGGAGGCGCGGATACGCGCGTCGCTGGTCACTTTGCCATCTTTAACCGGTACGTTCAGATCAGCACGGATGAAAACGCGTTTACCAGCCAGATCCAAATCGGTCATCTTAATTACAGACATGGTGAATCCTCTCGTTGATTCTTGATAAAGTTTTGCAAGCGCCGCAGCGCCTTACCTGAAACCTTGCGCGGCCATCGCTAACGTCGTGTCGAGCATTCGGTTAGCAAAGCCCCATTCGTTATCGCACCAGACCAACGTTTTGATCAGATGCGCGCCACTGACCCGGGTTTGCGTGCCATCGACGATGGCGCTGTGCGGGTCGTGGTTAAAATCTGTCGAGACCAACGGTAATTCCGTATAGTCAACTATACCATGAAATGCTCCCTGTGCTGCTTTTTGCAGCAACTGGTTGACTTCACAGGCCTTTACCGGTTTTTTCACCGTCACGCTCAGGTCTATTGCGGTGACGTTAATCGTCGGTACACGTACCGCGATCGCCTCAAAACGGTCGTTAAACTGCGGGAAAATACGGGTGATCCCCGCCGCAAGTTTAGTATCAACCGGAATAATTGACTGGCTGGCCGCACGGGTGCGCCGCAGATCCGGATGATAGGCATCGATCACCTGCTGGTCGTGCATCGCGGAGTGGATTGTCGTGACCGTTCCTGACTCAATGCCGTAGGCATCATCTAGCAGTTTAATGACCGGAATAATGCAGTTGGTAGTGCAGGAGGCGTTGGAGACAATGCGGTGCTCCGCGCGCAGTTCATCATGGTTGACGCCGAAGACTACCGTTGCGTCGAGATCGTTGCCGCCAGGATGTGAAAAGAGCACTTTCTTCGCGCCAGCCTGAAGATGGGCTTCGCCATGTTCACGGCTACCGTATACGCCGGTACAGTCCAGCACCACATCCACCGCCAGCTCCTGCCAGGGCAGCGCGGCGATAGAAGGCTCATGCAGTAGACGAATGACGTCATCGCCGACATACAGCTGTTCCCGCTCCTGGCGAACATCCCAGGAAAAACGGCCATGGCTGGTGTCGTACTTCAATAAATGCGCGATGCCTGCGGCATCCGCCAGTTCATTGATCGCCACCACGGTGATTTCCGCACGACGCCCGGATTCATACAAAGCGCGAACCACGTTGCGTCCTATGCGACCGAAGCCATTAATCGCGATGCGTATGGTCATAGGTCTCCTGCAAGGTTATCCCTGATTTGAGGTGGCTGACAGAGTAATCCAGCAACGCCTTTAGGGGAACCTTACCTGTCGCAAACTGCGACTGATTGATTAATTGTCGAACATTTATACGACTGAAACGCTTCAGCTAGAATAAGCCAAAGTCGGAATAAAAGGAATGTTTGTCCAGAGCAATAAACCAGCTATATGACTTGCGTCACATTTTCTTTGGAATAATTTACAGGGTAGTTACATGTTCGAGGAATAGTGCCTACAAAAAAACCGGGTGGCGAGATAAAGCAAAACGGTAACCCAGGGGTTACCGTTTTTGGTGTTCGCACCCTCTCCTGTGGGAGAGGGTTGGGGTGAGGGCATCAGCCCGCACCGTACCAGCGATTACAGCAGCGCTTTCGCTTTAGCGACAACGTTGTCAACGGTGAAGCCGAACTCTTCGAACAGCTGCTCAGCCGGCGCAGACTCACCGAAGGTGGTCATGCCAACGATGGCGCCGTTCAGGCCCACGTATTTGAACCAGTAGTCCGCGATACCGGCTTCTACCGCCACGCGGGCAGAAACGGCTTTCGGCAGTACGGATTCACGATAGGCCGCATCCTGCTTGTCGAATGCGTCGGTGGACGGCATGGAGACCACGCGCGCCTTCACGCCTTCGGCGGTCAGTTTGTCCCACGCGGCAACCGCCAGTTCCACTTCTGAACCGGTAGCGATGAAGATCAGTTCCGGCTGGCCGGCGCAATCTTTCAGCACATAACCGCCGCGGGCCACGTTTGCCAGCTGCTCTGCGGTACGCTCCTGCTGCGCCAGGTTCTGACGGGAGAGGATCAGCGCGGTCGGGCCGTCCTGACGCTCTACGCCATATTTCCACGCAATTGCGGATTCAACCTGGTCACACGGACGCCAGGTGGACATGTTCGGCGTGACGCGCAGGGAAGCGACCTGCTCTACCGGCTGGTGAGTCGGGCCATCTTCGCCCAGACCGATGGAGTCGTGGGTGTAGACCATCACCTGACGCTGTTTCATCAGCGCCGCCATACGTACCGCGTTACGCGCATACTCGACGAACATCAGGAAGGTGGAGGTGTACGGCAGGAAACCGCCGTGCAGCGCGATACCGTTGGCAATCGCGGTCATACCGAATTCACGTACGCCGTAATGGATGTAGTTACCGGCGGTGTCTTCGTTGATCGGCTTAGAACCGGACCACAGGGTCAGGTTGGACGGCGCCAGGTCGGCAGAACCGCCGAGGAATTCCGGCAGCAGCGGGCCAAACGCTTCGATGGCGTTCTGCGATGCTTTACGGCTGGCGATCTTCGCCGGATTCGCCTGCAGCTTAGCGATGAACTCGTTAGCTTTCGCGTCGAAGTCAGACGGCATTTCGCCTTTCATACGGCGGGTGAATTCGGCAGCTTCCTGCGGGAAGGCTTTGGCGTAGGCGGCAAACTTCTCGTTCCACGCGGCTTCTTTCGCCTGGCCGGCTTCTTTCGCATCCCACTGCGCATAGATGTCAGACGGGATTTCAAACGGAGCGTATTTCCAGCCCAGCGCTTCGCGGGTCAGCGCGATTTCAGCGTCGCCCAGCGGCGCGCCGTGGGAATCATGGGTGCCTGCTTTGTTCGGCGAACCGAAGCCGATGATGGTTTTGCACATCAGCAGGGACGGTTTGTCGGTGACCGCGCGCGCTTCTTCTACCGCGCGTTTGATGGCGTCAGCGTCGTGACCGTCAACGCCGCGCACCACGTGCCAGCCGTAGGCTTCAAAGCGTTTCGCGGTATCGTCGGTGAACCAGCCTTCAACGTGACCATCAATGGAGATGCCGTTGTCATCATAGAACGCCACCAGTTTACCCAGTTTCAGGGTACCGGCCAGGGAGCACACTTCGTGAGAAATGCCTTCCATCATGCAGCCGTCGCCCATGAAGGCGTAGGTGAAGTGATCGACGATGTCGTGCCCTGGACGGTTAAACTGCGCCGCCAGCGTTTTTTCCGCGATAGCCATACCGACTGCGTTAGCGATACCCTGACCCAGCGGGCCGGTGGTGGTTTCCACGCCTGCGGTGTAGCCGACTTCCGGGTGGCCCGGAGTCTTAGAGTGCAGCTGACGGAAGTTTTTCAGTTCTTCAATCGGCAGATCATAACCGGTGAGGTGCAGCAGGCTGTAAATCAGCATGGAACCGTGACCGTTGGACAGCACGAAGCGGTCGCGATCGGCCCAGGACGGGTTCTGCGGGTTATGGTTCAGGAAATCACGCCACAGGACTTCGGCAATGTCAGCCATGCCCATCGGGGCGCCAGGGTGGCCGGATTTGGCTTTCTGTACAGCGTCCATGCTCAGCGCACGAATAGCGTTGGCAAGCTCTTTACGTGAGGACATTTTGACTCCAGTTCGGATGTTATAAGGCCATGCCCTTAACGACTTGACGAGAGCGCGTTTTGGGCTACGCCGGAAAAAAGTGTGAACAATGTAACCCAAGCGACAAAGCATGTACATGGAGCATCCTTTTGCCCATTAAGAAATCTCTGGAACACGTTGTGCTGCCGCGGAATCCACTCGCCCGGATCATGAGATACTATTTATACTTTGCACAGGACGAGGCGGGTCCGTCGTCGCCCATTATTCAGATAAAAAACCATAAGATTGTGGAAGATAAAAATGAAAATTCGCTCAACCCTTCTTGCCTTCGGGATCGCAGCAACATTAACCGGATGTCAGAACATGGATTCCAACGCCCTGCTGAGCTCCGGCGCGGAAGCATTCCAGGCCTACTCTCTTAGCGACGAACAGGTAAAAACCTTAAGCGACCAGGCGTGTAAAGAGATGGACGCCAAAGCCACTATTTCCCCGGCCAGCAGCGAGTACAGCAAACGCCTGAGCAAGATTGCCGCCGCGCTGGGCGATAACATCAACGGCCAGCCGGTCAACTACAAGGTCTATGAAACGAAAGACGTCAACGCCTTCGCGATGGCCAACGGCTGCATCCGTGTTTACAGCGGCCTGATGGACCTGATGAACGATAACGAAGTAGAAGCGGTTATCGGCCACGAAATGGGCCACGTTGCGTTGGGTCACGTGAAGAAAGGCATGCAGGTCGCGCTGGGCACTAACGCTGTGCGCGCGGCGGCGGCCTCCGCTGGCGGCATCGTCGGCAGCCTGTCGCAGTCGCAGCTGGGCGATCTCGGCGAAAAACTGGTGAACTCGCAGTTCTCCCAGCGCCAGGAGTCGGAAGCGGACGACTACTCTTACGACCTGCTGCGTAAACGCGGAATCAATCCATCGGGGCTGGCCACCAGCTTCGAAAAACTGGCCAAGCTGGAAGCCGGCCGTCAGAGCTCCATGTTTGACGATCACCCGGCGTCGGAAGCCCGCGCGCAGCATATTCGCGATCGCATGAAGGCCGACGGCATTAAATAAACGACAGCGGGAGGCATTATCGCCTCCCTTTTTTATATACCCGTAAAAATATTTAGCCGCATCAATTGATAATTTAAGCGCACAAACCGTTAATTATTATCACAGCGCATCACAGCCAATTATTTTATACCCGGCGATTCAGAAATATATTATTTGGTAAATTAAAAAGGTCGCACATTATCTGGCTTTCAGAATCGTCTTTACCCGAATAATAAATAGTCCACCCCTTACTGCCTGGCGCACGGCTCACGCGCCATACAGCCTGTTTCCGGCTGCAATAACTGCTCACACAATGATTGCTTTCGACATTATTTCAGGAGAATATCTGACTGGCAGTGATTCCCATGAATATATCGACAGACAGAGAAGTGCCCTCAGTGAAAAAAGAATTACCATTAATCGCACTTGGCATTATTGCCGCCGCGCCGGCTTTCGCCAGCCAACAATCTACCAGTCAGGGCTTTATTGAAGACAGCCACCTGGATCTCTTTTTACGTAACGCTTATATCAAACGCGATTATCGCGATGGATTGCCGGATAAAGCCGAATGGGGTCAGGGTATTATCGCTACCTTCGAATCCGGCTTCACCCAGGGACCGGTCGGCTTCGGCGTTGACGGCATTGCGCAGTACGCCGTGCGCCTCGACGGCGGTCGCGGCCGCAGCGGCGCGGGCGGTATCGACTTTTTCGCCCAGGATGATGATGGCCGCGCGAAGTCCGATTTAGCCAAATTCGGCGCTACCGCTAAAATGCGCTTCTCGAATACCGTACTCAGCTACGGCAGCCAGCGCCCGATGCTGCCTATCGTCTACGCCGATGACTCGCGGCTGCTGTACGAGAGCTATACCGGTACCATGCTGACCTCAAGAGAAATCGACGGTCTGGAAATTAACGCCGGTTATCTCACCGATCAGCAGCGCAAAAGCGACGATAGCCACAACAGCGGCCTGAAGAGCCTGACCTTTGGCGGCGCCAGCTATCAATTCAACGACCAGCTCAGCGGCGCGCTATACGCTTCTCACGTCGAGGACGTGCTGAATAAGCAGTATCTCGGCCTGAACTACAAGCAGCCGTTCGCCGCCGACCAGCAGCTGATTGTTGACTTCAACGGCTATAACTCGCGCTTAGATCAAGAATATGCCGACGCCAATGACACCGGGCGCAGCAACAGCATCTGGAGCCTGGCCGCCAGCTATATCTGGGATATTCATACCTTTAAAGTCGCGTACCAGCAAAGCAGCGGCAGCACCGGCTACCACTACGGCGGGTATCAGAATCAGGGCGGCGTCGGCGATGGCGGCAACACCATCTGGCTGGCTAACTCCTACTGGTCAGATTTTAACGGCGAGGATGAGCGTTCCTGGCAGGCCTCCTATGGCCTGGATTTTGCCGGACTGGGCGTACCGGGCCTGAGCTGGACTACCGCCTACGTTCGCGGCGATAACATTAAAACCGCCGAGACCAGCAACGGTAAAGAACACGAATGGTTCAACCAGGTGCAGTACCAGGTGCAAAACGGTATGGCGAAAGATTTGAAATTGAGACTCCGCTATTCGGTGCTGCGCGTTTCCAGCAACGCCAGCGACTATAACGTCAGCGGTAATGAAGTGCGGTTCTACGTCGAATATCCGTTTAACGTGTTTTAACCGTGTAATGAACCCTCTCCTGCGGGCCGGCCCTCTCCCGGCGCGCAGGAGCAACCGTCCGGCGCCTTGATTAACCCCCTGTGCCGTGCGGTACCCTCTCCCCGGAAGGGAGAGGGTTGGGGTCACTGGGTTATCATTAATACAGCGTTTTCTGCGGCGGGCCGGCAAAGCGCAGCGCGCCAATCTGGCCCATTTTCACTTCCACCACCGATGGCCCAGGCATCGCCAGCGCTTCGGTCATCACCGCCTGGAAATCCTCAGCGCGTTCCACGCTCCACGCCTGCAGACCAATCGCCTGCGCCAGCAGGGTAAAGTCCGGCGTGTGCAGCTCGTTGTAATACTGGCGGCCGCCAAAGTATTTATCCTGAATACCGCGCATCACGCCGTAGCCGCCATCGTTCATAATCAACAGCGTCACGTTGGCCTTCTCCTGCGCCAGGGTCGCCAGCTCGCCAAGGTTGAGGCTCAGGCCACCGTCGCCGACCAGGCCGACCACTTTCCGTTGCGGATTGGCAATCGCGGTACCCACCGCCATCGGTAGCCCCATACCGATGGCTCCGGCCAGAGAATGGATATTCATCAGCGGGCCGTGAGCGCGGAACAGGCGGCTGCCCCACAGGCTGCCGGAAACGGTAATATCGCGCACCAGAATGCCGTCATCGGGCAGCGCCTGCGCAATCGCGTCATTCAATTTAGCGTAAGCGCCGCACTGGTCGCGCAGCCCCTGCTCCGCCGCCTCTACCGCCGCTTTAAGCTGGCTATCCCAACGCGCATCGCCCCACATCCGGCCCTGTACCCGCGCTGCCAGCGCCGCTAATAGCGCCCGGCAGTCCGCCACCAGCGTGTTGTCCATCAGGTAGTTACGACTAGCCGCCGCCGGATCGATATCAATCTGCACCCTCGGCGTTGGCAGTTCCAGCGTCCACGAGCGCGTTTCGTTGCTGCGCAGCCGGGAACCGGCCACAAGTGTGAAATCACATTGTGAAATCAGCGCTTCAACCGAGGGAGAATTATGAAACGCGCGCAGGCTGGCGCGATGGCTGTCCGCCAAAATGCCGCGGCCGTGGGTACTGGAAATCACCGTCACCCCGGCATCCGCCAGCGTCTTCACCGCCTCAACGCTCTCTAACGCGCCGCCGCCAAGCCACAGCAGCGGCTGCTTCGCCTGCTTAAGCTGCGCCCACAGCGCATCGACCATCGACGCCTCCGGCTCAATCGCCGGAGCGCGTTTCAACGGCGCGGTCAGCAGCGAAAGCGGAATTTTGGCGCTCTGAATGTCGATTGGGATCTCCACCGAGACCGGGCCGCACGGCGGCGTCTGCGCCTCCTGAATCGCCTTATGCAGGATAGCCACCGCCTGGTTGGCGTTGCTAATGCGGTAAGCGCGCTTCGAACTGGCTTTCAGGAAGGTCAACTGATCGCGGGTTTCATGAATAAAACCGGTATCGGCGTCCAGCCAGGCTTTTTCGACCTGTCCGGTCAGGTGCAGCAGCGGCGTACCGGCGTTCATCGCCTCAACCAGCGCGCCGACCGCATTACCCGCGCCCGCGCCGGTGCTGGTCAGCGCCACGCCGAGCCCGGAAAAACGGCCATGGGCATCGGCCATGGTCACCGAGCCCGCTTCGCCGCGCGCCGGAACAAAGCGGATTTTTTCCCGCTGGCCAACGGCGTCGGCGATCGGCAGGTTATGGATAGAAATGACGCCATAAATGGCTTCAACGTGATACTGCTCCAGCGTTCTGGCGATGGCATCGCCGACGGTTATCATTTCGCTCATTGCTCACCCTTTCTCAGTCGCACCAGTGGTTGACGCTATTACCCGTCGCCAGATAAATGCTCTTTTGTTGCATCCAGGCTTTCAGCCCCTGGATCCCTTTTTCGCGGCCCAGACCGCTCTCTTTAAAGCCCCCGAACGGGGTCGAAATGGAGAAAACTTTGTAGGTGTTGATCCACACCGTACCGGCTTCCAGTTGTTCGCTCAGACGCAGCGCGCGGCCGGTATCGCGCGTCCAGATCCCCGCCGCCAGTCCGAAGACCGAATCATTGGCCTCGCGGATCAGCGCCGCTTCATCGCGAAAACGCATCGCCACCAGCACCGGCCCGAAGATCTCTTCCTGGCAAACGCGGGCCTGATTGTTCAGCCCTTCAATAATGGTCGGCAGGAAGTAGCTCCCCGCCGCCAGCGCCGGATCCGCCGGGATCTCGCCGCCGCATAGCACGCTGCCGCCTTCGCGTTTCGCCAGCTCGACGTACTCCAGCACGCTCTGGCGGTGTTTATCGTTGATCAGCGGCCCGACGTGGGTGCCAGCGCTGAACGGATGACCAACCCGCAGTCCTTGGGTTAACTCCAGCAGGCGGGCCATTAATTGCGGATACACTTTTTCATGGACAAACAGCCGCGAGCCGGCAATGCAGGCCTGGCCGCCGGAGCTGAAAATGCCGTAGCAGATGCCCCGCGCCGCCTGTTCGATATCGGCATCTTCCAGCACGATGGTCGGCGATTTACCGCCCAGCTCCAGCGACGCCGGGATCAGCTTTTCCGCCGCTACGTGCGCCAGGTGACGCCCGGTGCTGGTGCCGCCGGTAAAGGAAATTTTGCGTACCTTAGGATGGCGGGCCAGCGCATCGCCGATAATCGATCCTTTACCCGGCAGCACGCTCAGCAGTCCGGCGGGTAAACCGGCCTGCTCGAAGATCTTCGCCAGCTCCAGCGCCATGAGCGGCGTGGCTTCCGCCGGTTTGAGGATCACCGCGTTCCCGGCGGCGATCGCCGGGGCCACCTTCTGCATTTCACTGGCGATCGGCGAGTTCCACGGCGTGATCGCCGCCACCACGCCCAACGGCTCATAGCGGCTCAGGGTCAATAGATCCGCCTGCCGCGGCGTCGGCAGCTCGCCCTCCAGCAACTCGCAGGCGGCGGCAAAATAGCGTGCGGTACCGGCGGCGCTCATCACCAGCCCTCGCGCTTCCGCCAGCGGTTTACCGTTATCGCGGCTCTGCTTTTGGGTGAGCTCATCAACCTGTGCTTCTATCAGATCGGCAACCTTATGCAGGATCTTCGCCCGCTGATGCGGCAGCATCGCCCGCCACGTTGGCTCCCGCCAGGCGCGGTCGGCGCAGTCGATCGCCTCCTGCAAATCATCGAGGCTTGCCGCATGCAGCGCCGCGTTAATAGCGCCATCCGCCGGAAACAGGCTGTGCATTAAATTGCCGCCGCCGCGACGCCACTGGCCGCCGATAAAAATGTCTAATTCGTCCATCTCAGCCTCTCTGCGTTATGCCAGTTCACGGCAGGCGCGTACCGCGCTCAGTGCCGCGAGGGTCGATGTTTTCGGATTGCTGGCGAGCGGCAGACCGCTCAGCTCCAGGTGAAACTCGCCGAACAATCCTTCGGCGTGTAGCGTATGGGTGTTGCGTTGCGTCGCCGGATCGACCATCAGCTGTACTCGGGTCGCGTCAAGGCCGATACCGCCCAGCGCGATGGTTGCCGCCACGTTGGCATTTGCCGGGAATAGCCGCGCCGCCTCGCGGGCGCTGCCTTCGAAGAAAATTTGCGCTTCATTGACCGCGCTGAGGTCGATAAGCTGTTCGGCATAGCTGCCGCGCCAGCTGGCCGGGCTTTTACGCGACTGATAGGTCACTCGTTCAAGACCGCCCTCTTTCGCCGCCGCCAGGCCGTCAATCCCGGCTACTGCGCCAGCCAGCAGCGTCAGCCTTCCGCCCGCCTGGCGTAAACGCTGTTCCAGTTCGCTGTCCGCCAGCGCGCCGGTCGAGATCACCGCCAGATGCCAGCCGCGCGCCAGCACCGCTTCGCCGTACTGCGCGACCGCCTGCTGGCTGGCGCATTCCAGCACCAGATCCGGTGTCTCTTCGCACTGCAGCGGATCGGTAAGCGGCGTCACCGCGTGGCCGAACTGCTGGCGGATCGCCGCATGATGCGATTCGCGGGCGACGATCCAACCCAACGTCACCTGCGGCGGCAGGCGTTCAATCACCGCCTGCGCCATCGCGCCATAGCCGATTAACATGACCTTTTTCATCATCTTTCCTTACAGATGGCGGCAGAAACCGCCGGAAACGTCCAGCGCCGCGCCGGTGGTAAAGGAGGCCAGCGGCGAAGCGAGGAATAGCAACGCCTGTGCCGGTTCCTGCGGTTTTCCGAGGCGCGCCATCGGGATCCCGCGTTTGCGGGCGATTTCGGCGGTCCACTGCGGCCAGCTCTGGCTCTTATCGCTGCGGTTTTCGAAACGGCGCTGCCACTGCCCGGATTCGACCATTCCCAGCAGGATGGAATTCACGCGGATGCCTTTGCCGACCAGCTCTTTAGACAAAGTCAGCGTCATATTGAGCAGCGCGGCGCGGGCGGCTGAGGTGGCAATCATGTGCTCTTCCGGCTGCAGCGCCAGCAGCGAGTTCACGCAGGTAATCGAGGCGATATCCGACTGCTCAAGCTGCGGCTGGAAGGCCTTTACCGGGTTAATCACGCCGAACAGTTTCAGCTCGGCTTCGTGCAGCCAGGCCTCGCGCGGGGTATCGGGGAAGTGGGCGACATAGCCCTGCCCGGCGTTATTAATCAGCATGTCGGCGCCGCCGAAGCGCGCGGCGACCGCATCGGCGAACGCTTCCACTTCCGCTTCGTTCAGTACGTCGCAGCGCCAGGAGAACACCTCGCCTTCTGGATATTCGTTTTGCAACGCCGCATGGGCGCTGGCCAGCCGATCCGGGTTGCGGCCGCAAAAGGCGACCTTCGCCCCTTCGCCCAGCAGCAGGCGCAGCGTTTCAAAGCCGATCCCTGACGAGCCGCCGGTGACTACCGCGACGCGTCCTTCAATTTGTGCATTCATCGCGCACCTCTTCCCCTATGCGTAAAAGCTGTTGATTAAAAAAGGTTTCGTTATCGAGATAGCTGGCATGTCCAGCCTGCGGGATGGCGATGTAAGGGGCGCCGTAACGCAGCGCCACTCCCTGCACCAGCTCCGGTTGGGTAATGGCATCCTGCTCGCCGCACCACACCGAGAGACGACCGCGATAGTCGGCAAGCCAGCGGTGGATGTCGTCATGCGCCAGCATCCAGGCGGCGGCGAGGTAGCCTTCGCTACGCAGCCTGCGCATACCTGCCGCCACCGTCGCCACATCGGCTTCGCGCGCGCCGGGGCGCAGCAGTTTTGCCGCCCGCCCCTGCGCCATCGCCTCGCCGCCCAGCGCTATCTGCTGTTGACGTCCCTGCCAGACTTTTTCCCGCTGTGCGGCTTCCGCCTGGCCGTAGCCCTGCGCGACGTCGGCGAGCACCAGGTAAAGCACCCGCTGCGGGTATTTCGCGGCGAAGGCGGCCGCCACCAGCGCGCCCAGCGAATGGCCGACCAGTACGGTTTGCTCTACTCCAGCGCGGTCCAGCATTCGCGCCAGCGCGTCGGCGTAATCACCGGCATCCGCCGGCACCGCCGCCAGCATCGGGCTTTCGCCATAACCGGGCATATCCCAGGCCAGCACGCGGTAGCCGGGCAGCGCCATCTGTTTATGCCAGGAGGCCGCGCCGGAACTGATGCCGTGCAGCAGCGTCAGCGGAATACCGCTTCCTTGTTCACGAAAACCCGTCATCATCGCCCCTTAGTTACGTTTTACTTTTGCCAGCGGATGATCTTCCGGGTAGGTCGGAATATGCGGCTTATGGGTGCCGAGCATCACGCACATCAGCGCCTCTTCTTCGCCGTGGTTAAACAAACCGCGGTAAATTCCGGGCGGCACCGAGATCAGATCGCGTTCGCGCAGCACGGTTTCGGTATAGTTGTCGCCGTCCTGAATCATCAGGGTGATCTGCCCTTTGAGCATGAAGAACACCTCTTCTACGTCATCATGCAGGTGCAGCGGGCCTTCACATTTGGACGGCAACACCATGGTGGAGAAGGTGAAGTGCTCGGCCGGAACGGTGTTGGTATCACTGGCGACGCCGGTGGCGCCGGTGCCGATGTAGCGCATCTGCGCGCGGCGATATTTCGGGTCGAAATCGGCCTGGAATTTCAGCGCATTCCAGTCGTATTTACGGCCTTCAAAGCGCGCGATACGCGACTCCACCCACTCTTCCATCGTCAGATGGTCAGGTTTCAGACTCTGTTTTGCAGTTACGGTTGAATCAGTCATCGTTTTATCCTCAGTAACGTCTCAGCAGCGGCAGTAACAGGGCGCAGCCCACCGCCGCCATCACCGCCAGAAAAATCAGCCCGGAATCCATGCTATGGGTGAAGGCGATAAGCGCGCCCATCACCGCCGGCGATAAGGCCCCGGCAAAGTTTCCCAGCCCGTTGAAAATCCCGCCCGCCGTGGCGCTGACCCGTGGATGGGTCGCTTTAGCCAGCAGCGCGAAAATGTTTGGCGCGCCGGTGCCCCACATAAAGGTGCTAAAGCTCATCGCCGCAATCACCGGTAACGGCGCGCTAAAATGCATCACCGCCGCCAAACCGATTCCGGCGCCCGCCAGGGAAATAAAGCAGGCGGCGGCGCGCTTATCGACGCGGTCGGACAGCCAGGCGCCGATAATTTCGCCCAGCAGCATGGCGATAAACGGCATCGACGACAGCCAGCCGGCGTGTTCCAGATGAATGCCTTTGCCTTTAATCAGGTAGCCCGGCAGCCAGCCGTTGATCCCCCACAGATAGGCGAGAAAGGCGATATTGAAGATGCAGATCATCCAGAAATGCGGGCTAACGAAGAGCTCGCGCCGCGCGCTGCGGCGCGCTTCCTGCGACGTTTTATCGCTGCCGACTTTCGCCTCCAGCTGCACGCCGCGCAGCCCGATGCGCACAAAAATCAGCACCGGCACCGTCAGCATCGCCATCACGAAAAAGGTGCTCTGCCAGCCGAAGGTATTGAGTAGCCAAATTGACAGCGGGAAACCCAGCGCCGCGCCAACCGGCGTGCCGAGCAGCCACAGCATGGTGGCGCGGGCCTGCAGCCGCTGCGGGAAGGTGTGGCGCACCACGGCGAACGCCAGCGGGAACAGCGGCCCTTCGGCGATGCCCAACAGGATGCGCAGCGTCACCATCAGCGCGTAGTTGTGGGTGAAGCCCATGATCACCATCATGATGCACCACACCACCATCATTCCAGTTAGCAAGCGCAGCGGCGCAATCCGGTCGCCAAGACCGCTTAATAACACTGACGAGAAGCCGTAGCTCAGCAGAAAGGCGCTCATCAAAATACCCAGCCGGGTGGTATCGAAATCGATCCCCATCGCCTGCTGGAAGTGGCTATCGGAAAACAGCGCGGCGATACTGATTTTGTCGAAAAACGCCAGCAGTACGCAGGCCAACAGCGACAGCGGAATGGCCCAACGCACCGCTTTTTCAGGCGTGCGGACGCCCTCGCCACTCGCCTCAGCAGGCGCGGCGTTAGTCTCTAATGTGGTCATTTCTCCCCCTTAAGGGTTCGCGTTAATTATCGCAATGACATCAGCGAGAAAGTCGGGTCAGCGAGCGGGACGTCAGAGAGATCCCTCCCCGCCGCCATCCAGCGCTTCGCCAGCTTCACGGTACGTGCATTATTGAAGGCCACCAGCTGCGTTAAACGTCCATCGGCATTGAGCGAGAAATAGAGCGCGCCCTGCGGCTCGTCACGCACGATGGTACGGCTGCCCGCCTGCGGGATCCCCAGGATCTGGATATTGCGATCGTATTGATCCGACCACAGCCACGGCGCCTCGTCGTAGCCGCTGGCCTGCGGATCGAGCATCGCTTTCGCCGTCGCGATGGCCTGATTTTGCGCAAAGGCCCACGACTGAATGCACAGGCCATACTGATGATGCTGAGCGACATCGCCGGCGGCGAAAATCGCCGGATCGCTGCTGCGTCCCTGGGCATCGACGACAATCCCGCGCTCGACAGCGAGCCCGGCATCGCGCGCCAGTTCCAGATTGAGATCGACGCCGATCCCCACCACCACCGCATCGAAGGTTTCCCGCTGGCCGTCGCAGTGCAGCGTCGGCAGGCCGTTATCATCTTCCAGCTCCAGCGCGCCGCAGCCGCGGCGAATATCAACGCCCTGCCGGCGATGCAACTCATCCAGCGCCAGCGAGACCTCCATACTGACCGAGCGCATGCACAGCGCTGGCTGCTGTTCATAAAGGGTTACGTCTACGCCGCTTTTGCGCGCCGAGGCGGCGATTTCGAGACCAATCCAGCCGCCGCCGACGATCGCCAGCCGCGTTGCCGATGCCAGCCGCTGCTTCAGACGCTGCGCGTCCTGCCAGTGGCGCAGGGTATAGACCTGCGGATGCTGCGCCCAGGCCTCGGACGGCAGGCGCGCGCGGCCGCCGGTGGCGATCAGCAGTTGATCGTACGCCAGCGTTTCGCCGTTGCTCAGCGCCAGGGTTTTATTTTGCCGGTCGATCGATTCCGCGCGCAGCGGGCGGTACCAGCGCAGATCCAGCGCCTGTTGCGCCTCGGCGCTGAATAATCGCGGCAGCGCCGGTTCGGCCTCCAGCAATGCCGCTTTCGACAGCGGCGGGCGCTCGTAAAAATCCCATTGCTCTTCGGCAACCACGCAAATCTCGCCGCTAAACCCTTCATCACGCAGCGTTTTCGCCGCCCAGCCGCCAGCCTGGCCGCCGCCGATAATGACTATCCGCGCCGTCATACCGCCTCCGGTTTTTTCTGCTGGCGACGGGTATCGTGATCGATACCGCCTTCCACCGCCCATTCGGTAAAGGACACGAGTGAATGCTCCAGCTCGCGCGGCTGCCAGTTTTCCGTCAGATAGTCATCGTTGGTGTAGTACTCAAAAGCGCCGCCGGTCGGGCTGTTGACATACCAGAAGTAGGCCGAGGAGACCGGATGGCGGCCGGGGCCGATAAACGTGCTCCAGGCGTTTTTATTCATCGCAATGCCGCCGCCGATCACTTCGTGAATATCACGTACGGTAAACGCGACGTGGTTAAGTCCACGTTTGCGGTTGGGCAACTGCAATAAAAAGAGGTTGTGGTGGCCGCCGCGCACGCCGCAGCGCAGGAACACTGCGCGATTGATATAGCGGTCTGACACCTGGAAGCCGAGCACTTCGCGATAGAAACTTTCTACCGCCGCCAGTTCTTCCACGAAGAACACCACGTGGCCGACGTTAATCGGCTGCGCGCGGTCGTACACCGGGCTCGGGGTGTCGATGCGACGTACATCGCCCCACTGGTTGATCGGCTCGACGTTCAGTTCCACCGCCGTTTGCTGGCTTACCTGCACCCGCAGCGTCATACCGTTAGGGTCGCGGCACTCCAGCGCGCCGTCGATTTCACGGAAAGCGGGCTGACGTTCCAGCTTCGGGCGCAGCGCATCCAGCGCCGCCCGATCCGCCACGCCCCAGGTCATGCGACGCAGGGTGTTGCCCGCCTCAAAGGCTGGCGGCAGGTCGGCGCTATCGGTCGGGTTAAGTTCGACCCGCGCGCCGCTGAGGGTGGTAAACGCGCGGCCGCTGGCGTCGCCGGTCAGGCCAAAATCGCGCATGAATTTCGCGCTGTGGTTCAGGTCGTCTACGCCAAATTCCAGCTTTTCAATTCCGGTAATACTCATTCTTCGTCGCCTCTTTACCGTTCAGTCGCCCGAATTTGGGCGTAAAACATGCCCGACGCAATCAAGCGCCTGCCGTTAAGTTGTTGATTTAACTTGCCTGTGACAAATATCCGAGGAAACCGGAAATTTTGTCCGCCGCCATACTGACCTCGTTCTGCAACCGCTCGCGATCGCTTTGCGGGATCTCGTCCGACGGCACCAGAATGCTAACGACCGCCGCCACCCGGCCGCTGCGGTCAAAGACCGGATAGACAATCGATGAGATACCGTGGCGATAGAACGATTCGCCAATCACATAGCCGCGAGCTTTATCCTGCTGCACCATCTGCCACAGCGCTTCGCGGTCGTACAGCTGGCCCGGCGTATTGCCCGGCAGACGTTCATCCGGGAACAATTGCTCAAACTCGCTGCGGGAAACATCGGTCAGCAGCATGCGGCCAAGCGAGGTGCAGTGCACCGGTAGCCGCGTTCCGACGCTGACCTGGTTGATACGCGAGCCGGCGGCGCTAACGCGGGCGATGTAAATGATGTCGCGGCCATCGCGGATCGCCAGATGGCTGCTGCACTGGCTGATATCGCGCAGTTGCTCGATGACTGGCTGACCCACCTGGGCGACATCCAGTGAGGCGATATATTCAAAGCCCAGACGCAGTACGTTCATGCCCAGCGAAAAGGTATTGGTGCGGGCGTTACGCTCGAGAAAGCCCATATATTCCAGCGTCTGCACCACGCGATAGGCGGTCGCTTTCGGCATATCCACCAGCCGATGCAGCTCGGCAAAGGTCAGATCGCGATGCTGCTCGCCAAACGCCAGCAGCAGTTGTAAACCGCGCTCAAGCCCCGGTACCAGGTACTTCACTTCCTGATCGTTCGCCATACCGCCTCACTTGTTAGTTAAAGACAAAACCGCCGTTGACCGGGATCAGCTGGCCGGTGATAAAGCGCGAAAGATCGCTCAGCAGCCAGACCACGCTGCCGGTGACATCTTCCGGCTGCTGCGCGCCGCTGAGCGCGCGGCCGTTCTCATACAGCTGATGACGCTCGGCGGGAACATATTCCGTGGCCTCGACGCGAGTCAGCCCCGGCGCAATGGCGTTGATACGGATCCGCTTTTCACCCAGCTCGCGGGCCATGGAACGGGTCATCGCAATTACCGCGCCCTTGCTGGCGACATAGGCCATCAGCCGCGGCGCGCCCCACAGCGCGGTGTCCGAGGCGACGTTGACGATCGCCGCGCCTTCCCGCAGCAGCGGTACCGCAGCGCGGGTCACCAGCCAGGTGCCTTTAACGTTGACCGTCATCACCCGATCCCACAGATCCGGATCGTAATCGATCATATTTTTACCGCCGACGCCGGTCGCCATCGCCGCGTTATTGACTAAGCCATCGATAGGCCCCTGCGCGCCGATGGCGCTAAAAACCTGCTCGATCGACGTTTGACTGGCAAGATCGATGGCGTGGGACTCGACCTGATAGCCCTTCTGCTGCAGGCGATGAGCGCTTTCCGCCAGCTCCCCCTGCAGGATGTCGCACATCACCACCGTCGCGCCCTGCGCGGCGCAGGCTTCGGCAAAGTGGTAACCCAGGCCACGCGCCGCGCCGGTGACGACAATGCGTTTACCGTTCAGCAGGCCGTTCATCAGGCGGCACCCTGCTGCGCTTCGCGGAGCGCTAGCTGCTCCTTCGCCGCTTTCTGCATCATACGGCGCAGTCGGGACAGACCGACATCATGTTGATAGAGATATTCATGATCGCGGGCGTTCGGCGCCAGGCTCTCCAGCACCACGCGATCCTGTTCCAGTACTTCCCAGTGCAGTTTTTCCAGACGGTTGCGGTACATAAAGCGCCACAGATCGCGCTGCCAGCCCTGTACGCCGCGGATGCGCCAGAAGAAGACGCGGCAGTTGTCGTTATCTTCCGGAACCACCATGCCGACGATCCAGAAGTGGCCGCCCGGCCCGAAACGCTTTTTGTACGGAATAGACAGGCGCATCCAGTAGGCGCCGCTGTTGCCCAGTTCAACCCAGTCAAAGTTGACGCCGCTCTGCCCTTTTTTCTCGAAGATAAAGCCGGTTTTCGTCGGCTGCAGCACCATATCGGCTTTGCGATCGCCTTCCGCCATCGAATGCGATGATGAGTGCAGATAGGTGCCGTGCATCGGGTCCATCACGTTTTCCAGCGCGTACTGGTAGTTGCATTTCCACGCCGCGGTGCACAGGAAGTTACTGTATTTTTCGTGGTTGGCCAGTTCCTCCGGGAAGCTCAGTTCATCCGGCTGCTGGTCGGCGGTGACGCCGAACCACAGGAAGATTGCCCCATGCGCTTCCTGCACGTTGTAGCTGCGCACGCACTGCTGGCCGACCAGCGGGCAGCGGTCAACCGCCGGGACGTCTTTGACTTCGCCGTTGCCGGCGACTTCCACGCCGTGATACCAGCAGGCGATACGATCGCCTAAGTTCCAGCCCATTGACAGGCGCGCGCCGCGATGCGGGCAGCGGTCTTCCAGCGCCTGCACCTGACCGTCTTTATTCCGCCAGACCACGATCTGCTCGCCGAGACGGGTAATGCCCACCGGCGCAGACTGCACCTCCCAGCTCGCCAGCACCGGATACCACAGGCCGCGCAACCCTTTATCAAGATAGTTTTGTACCGTTGTCGTCATTACTGTGTCCTCAGTAGCCGTTGACCTGTAAAAATGCCTGGAAGCTGCTTTCACTCCACGGTTCGCCCTGCTGGTCATGCATCCTGACACCATTGAGACCGTTCACCAGCTCACCGAGGCTTTCCGCGCCCTGTTCGAACAGCGTTTCCAGGGTCGCGATAAGCTGAAGCTCCCAGGTTTCCGGCACCCGGCTGCGGGTTTGCCAAATCAGATTGTGATAGTCGCCAGGCTTATGGATATTGCCGTTTCCGCCTTCCGCCGGTGGCGTAAACTGGCGGCTTTCCGGTAGCGCCGGGTTGAAGTCCAGGGATTCGCTCATGCCACGTTCTCCTCGATAAAAGTAATCTGGATCTGATTGTCGTATACCCGCACCGGGTAACGATTAAGGTTGCGGCCGCCGGGGCCATGCAGGCACTGGCCGGTTTTGACGTCGAATACCGCCTCATGCAGCGGGCATTCCACCTTGCCATCTTCGACAAAGCCCTGGCTCAGGAGCGCATAGGCATGAGGGCAAACGTCTTCCAGCGCGTAATATTCGCCATCAATCAGATAAATACCGATTTCCTTACCGTCGATATTGCCGCTATAGGGAAAATCTTCCTGTACTTGCTCCGCGTCACATACGCCTATCCAGCTCATCGCAATCCTCCAGGCTTTTGTTTCATATATGAAACTCTGTTTCTTATTTAATACGGTCAATATAAAAGCGGTGAATGTTTCGTCAAGCGTTAATGTGACGAAGTTGTTAATGAAAGGCTTTTAAATTAGCTAAGTGTGCAATTGATCACGAAAAACTGCATTCAGATGAAATAATGATATTTAAAGAGGTGATCCATTATAAATAAAAATGCCGATTTAAATTTCACATGCGGCTATTGACTTCTTTTCCAGACGATCATTAAAAATGTGCAATAGCGGAAAACATGATGTTTCACCCATGAAACACACTTTATTTAATCGTTAAAAAACAATGAGTTTCACTGGTGAATCATTTTACTTATGTGACTATTTCTGGCGTTAAAAAATAATAACCGGCAATCATTAAATTAAGCGTGGAGATAACGAATGGCGGCAAGATGGCAAGGGGTAATAGCACTACTTTTGTTAATAATTATTTCCTACGTCGATCGGGTAAATATCTCGGTGATGATCCTTAACCCGGAATTCGCTGCCCATTTTCAGTTAAATGAAAACAGAATGTTACAAGGAATGCTAATGACATGCTTTCTTCTGGGTTATGGGTTTTCGGCATTATTATTAACACCAGTTATAGAAAGTAGATGGCATTATCGTCAGGGACTGTTAAGCAGCATTGCGATATGGGCGCTGGTGTGCGCCATTTCCCCGCTACTCGGCTCACTGCTGGGAATGTTGATCGCGCGCATCGTTCTTGGCGTGGCGGAGGGGCCGCTGTTCTCTCTGAAAACGCGCTTTATCAACGACAACTTCGCCGCCGATGAAATAGGCAAGCCGAATGCGCTGACCGCCCTTGGCGTATCGTTGGGGCTGGCGGTAGGCTTCCCGCTGGTCACCTGGCTGATGGCGCACGTTGGCTGGATCGGCACGTTCTACGCGCTGGCGCTGCTGAATTTGCTGCTCGGCGGTGGATTAATCTGGCGGTTTCTCCCCGCGCCGCAAGTGACCGCACAGCGCGCGAAGCCGGGCTTCAGCCAAACTTTTGCCCTCGCCTGGCGTACGCCGCTACTTGGCTGGATCCTGCTGGTGGAAATCGCCACGCTCAGCTATCTATGGGGGAGCAGCGCCTGGTTGCCCGCCTGGCTGCGCGATGAGCACCACTTCTCACTACAGGCCACCGGGCTGCTGGCGGCAGTCCCCTTTCTGTTAAGCCTGGGCTCAAAGTTTGTTGGCGGCGTGCTCCTCGACAAAATGCGCCCGGAGCAGGCGCCGCTGCTGTTTATTATCGGCGGCCTACTCACCGCCGGTTCCGTGCTGGCGCTGATGCTCAGCCAGCAGCCGGCGATGCTGGCGTTGTTTATGCTGGCGGCTAACGTTTTCTGGGGATTACAGGGGGCGGCGATCCCGGCGGTGGTGCAGCATCACGCCCCGCGCGAAGCGGTGGGCAGCGCCTATGGGATCATTAACGGCATTGGCAACATCTGCGCGGCGTTTATTCCGCTGCTAATGGGAGTGGTGATGAAATCGGTGGGATCGGTAAGTTCAGGTTTTTCCGTTCTGGTGGCCTCGCAGCTGATCACGCTGTGCGCCGGCGGCGTACTGCTGCTGCGCATGCGTCGCGCAGCAGCAGTAAACGCTTAAAAATTAGTCGCCTTTTTTCGCCGCCTGAATATAAAGCATCTCCAGCGCCAGAGTCGCCGCCGCCAGGGCGGTAATTTCAGACTGGTCATAGGCCGGGGCGACTTCAACCACGTCCATTCCGACGATGTTCAGATCCTTCAGGCCACGTACCAGTTTGATCGCGCGGTCAGAAGTGAGTCCACCGATCACCGGCGTACCGGTACCTGGCGCAAATGCCGGATCCAGGCAGTCGATATCGAAGGTCAGGTACACCGGCATATCGCCGACGATCTGCTTCACCTGAGCGATGATGTCATCGACGCTGCGGTCGTTAACCTGGCCCGCATCCAGCACGGTGAAACCGTTATCTTTATCAAATTCGGTACGAATACCGATCTGCACGGAGTGGTTCGGATCGATAAGCCCTTCGTTCGGCGCGGTGTAGAACATGGTACCGTGGTCGAATTCACAGCCGTTGGCGTAGGTATCGGTGTGGGCATCGAAGTGTACCAGCGCCATTTTACCGAAATGCTTGGCGTGGGCGCGCAGCAGCGGCAGGGTGACGAAATGGTCGCCGCCGAAGGAGAGCATGCGTTTACCGGCCGCCAGCAGTTTCTCCGCGTGCGCCTGCAGTTTCTCGCTCATTTCGCGGGCGTCGCCGAAGGCGTAGACCAGATCGCCGCAGTCCACGACGTTCAGGCGTTCGCGCATGTCGAAGTTCCATGGGAAACGGTTATGCTCCCAGGCGAGGTTAGTTGACACCTGACGGATCGCCGCCGGGCCATGGCGGCCGCCCGCACGCCCGGAGGTCGCCATATCAAACGGCACGCCGGTGATGACCCAATCCGCATCGCTTTCATACGGCATAAAGTTCATCGGCAGACGCAGGAAACCAAAGGCGTTGGATACCAGGGAGTTATCGTATTGATGACCTAAAGTGCTCATGGATATGACCTCTTTTCGCAGTCGTGGAACGTAAAAAATAAGTATAAAAAAACCCCTCCGCGTCGTTAGGCCCGACGAGGAAGGGTTTGAATTGGGTTACTGCTTATAAGGACAAATTATCGCCTGAAAACCGCCCGGCGGCAAGCGGGACGTTTATTTTTGACAAGGCGCCGGCGCTTTTCCGCGTAAGGCAAAAGCGGCAAAACCGATTGCCCCGACGTTGCGACCAATCTCCTGGGCAGATTGGACAGCGTAAGACGCTGAGACGTTTGAAAACTCAAATGCCGTTTCAACGCGGCTGTTTTTACGAAAACCTTTGATCGCCAGCGAGCCGCCAGCCGGCACAATATAGCCGCTATTATTGAGCGAAGCGGCCTTACCGCTCAGCACATCAAGACCATCTACCGTGGCGACAATTTCATAATCCATGCTGCGGCTATAATTGCGGACGTATAATTGATACTGCGTACCATTATGCGCCTCAATGGCATATTGCCATTCGCCCGTATCATGATTATAACTACGAGTGATAGGAAGAAAATTATAATTAGCATCACGTACCGTATATTCCAGGTCACCTGGATGAATATTATACTGTTGATCAAAACCAGTTTGATACGGGCCGGAATAATCAATCGATACCATTTCGTCAGGGTAACGACCCATGCGTTCCGCGGACCTGTGTTTAATCGTTGAGCGCAGGTCGTTCTCTTCATGAGGGCCGGCCACAGAGGGGCGCGCCGCGCAACTATTGTTTGCTATTGGGCGCGAACAGCCGCTTAATAGTAATACACCGATAATAAAACCGTAATACGGCATGCTTTTCATATACCATCCCTGTCCCACTGCTGTAATTTCCTTGCGGCAGTGTACGGGCCTTTACGGTTTTAAAAAGCATGCAATATGATGTTTCAGATTTCATTTATAAAAAAGGCCGGTTTATGAATCTAAACCGGCCTTTCCGCAGAGGGCTCTTAATTACTCATCTTCAAGATAAGTATATCCGTATAGCCCCGCTTCGAACTCTTCAAGGAACTGCTGCTGCAGCTCGGCGTCGAGACCGGTATTTTTCACCTGATCGCGGAACTGGGTCAGCAACGTATTCGGATCCAGCTGGACGTACTGCAGCATATCAGCCACCGTATCGCCCTCATCGGAGAGCTCAACCTCAACGCTACCATCAGGGAAGACGAAAACGTCTACCGCTTCGGTATCACCAAACAGGTTGTGCATGTTGCCGAGGATCTCCTGATAGGCGCCAACCATGAAGAAGCCCAGCATCGGCGGGTTCTCCGGGTCGTATTCCGGCATCGGCATGGTGGTGGCGATCCCGTCGCCGTCAACGTAATGATCGATGGCGCCATCGGAGTCACAGGTAATATCCAGCAGCACCGCGCGGCGTTCCGGAGACTTGTTCAGCCCTTCCAGCGGCATTACCGGGAACAGCTGATCGATACCCCAGGCATCCGGCATCGACTGGAACAGCGAGAAGTTGACGTAGATTTTATCCGCCATACGTTCCTGCAGCTCATCGATGATCGGGCGATGGGCGCGGTTGCTCGGATCAAGCTGTTTTTGCACCTCATGGCACATGTTCAGATACAGCTGTTCCGCCCACGCGCGCTCCTGCAGATTGAAGGTGCCGGAGGAGTAGCCAATATGGATATCGTGCAGATCCATTTGGCTGTCATGCAGCCATTCACGCAGCGAGCGGCGGTTGCCGGTTTCGTGCATCTCCAGCCAGGTTTCCCACATGCTCTGCAGCGGACGCGCGGCGTCTTCCGCCGGCGGGGTCGCCTCGGTGTATTCGTTGCGTTCAACGCCGATGATATTGGAAACCAATACTGTGTGGTGCGCGGTCACCGCGCGGCCGGATTCCGTAATCACCGTCGGGTGCGGCAGGCCGTTCTCTTCACAGGCATCGCCGATAGCCCAGATGATATTGTTGGCGTACTCATTCAGGCCGTAGTTCACCGAGCAGTCGGACTGCGAGCGGGTTCCTTCGTAATCGACACCCAGACCGCCGCCGACGTCGAAGCACTGAATATTGACGCCCAGCTTATGCAGCTCGACGTAGAAACGCGCCGATTCGCGCACGCCGGTGGCGATATCGCGAATGTTGGCCATCTGCGAGCCGAGGTGGAAGTGCAGCAGTTGCAGGCTCTCAAGATGACCTGCCTCGCGCAGAATCTCGACCAGTTGCAGCACCTGCGTCGCCGCGAGGCCAAATTTTGATTTCTCGCCGCCGGAGGACTGCCATTTACCGGATCCCTGCGAAGCCAGACGCGCACGCACGCCAAGGCGCGGCACCACGTTCAGACGGGCGGCCTCTTCCAGCACGATGGCGATTTCCGACATTTTCTCGATGACCAGATAGACCTTATGGCCCATCTTCTCGCCCACCAGCGCCAGACGGATGTATTCTCGATCCTTATAACCGTTGCAGACGATCACGCTACGGGTCATGCCCGCGTGCGCCAGCACCGCCATCAGTTCAGCCTTCGAACCGGCCTCCAGCCCCAGCGGTTCGCCGGAGTGGATCAAGGATTCAATGACGCGACGGTGCTGGTTGACCTTGATCGGGTAGACAAGGAAATAGTCGCCGTTGTAACCGTAGGATTCACGCGCGCGCTTGAAGGCGGCGTTAATCGAGCGCAGACGGTGTTGCAGGATCTGCGGGAAGCAGAACAGCGCCGGCAGGCGTTGTCCCTGGGCTTCGCGCGCTTTGACCAGCTCGGCCAGATCGACGCGCGCTTCCGGGACGTCAGGATCCGGGCAAACGCTGATATGGCCCAGTTCGTTAACGTCGTAATAGTTATTACCCCACCAGGCAATATTGTAGGTACGTAGCATTTTGCTGGCTTCCTGGGAGCTCATCGCAACCTCCTGCATGGAACGTAGTACACCGTGTTCGCCTGCTGACGAAAGCGAACCCAAAGACATGTCGTCAGACATAGCGAACCTCAACTTGTAATATTAACTACTATCGCAGTCGACAGACGCGATAACAACCCATGAACAGCCTTTAATCCCAGCAGATAGTGCTGGCACTGCAGCTGCGCGACCGGTTTCTTATTCATATATAGTAAAACACGTACCCGAAGCTGGTATGACAGCCCGGAGAAACCACGAGAAAACCCTTGCTCACGCAAGAGCGCCCTTGTTCAGTTTTCAAAAAGCCTGGAGGCCCTGGAATCCTGAGAAGCGCCGAGATGGGTAGAACATCGGCAGGTTTGCACGAAAGAGATGCAGATTGCGGGATAGAATTGCGCGACAGAACGACGCGACGAATCAGGCAAAAAACGTTGGTTCATTATCTGGTATCACCTCCACACTGCCCCGAAAAAGGCCAGCGACAAGCCAAAGCTATACATATCGAACAGCCGGCGAAACCGCCGCTGTGTAACAGAGTGCTTAACCCGGCTGGAAGTGGCGTCACGAGATGGAGCTTCGTGCGCTTTTTTAATGAGCCGCGCGCGGCGTTTTATACCGAGAAGCGGGGTAAAATGCAAAATAAAAATACGCGCCTTGCCGGGGTTGTCAGGAAAAATTTCCACCACGCTTTTTCCATTAATGCGGGCGATGTCAAAAAAATGTGGAAATGCGATGAAGTTCTGACCTAAAATAGCCATCCAGAAGTTAATCCATCTATACTGATTAACACTCAGACTGCTCGTGTCACTACCTGCAAGCTTTGGTAGGGTCATCTATCAAAGCCTCTCTACACAACAGTATGAGCTACACGAATACTCACAGGTAAAATAAAACATGGCAAAACACCTCTTTACGTCCGAGTCTGTATCAGAAGGGCATCCAGACAAAATTGCTGACCAAATCTCCGATGCCGTGCTGGACGCGATCCTCGAGCAGGATCCGAAAGCGCGCGTAGCGTGCGAAACCTATGTCAAAACCGGCATGGTTCTGGTTGGCGGTGAAATCACCACCAGCGCATGGGTTGATATCGAAGAGATCACCCGTAACACGGTGCGTGAAATTGGCTACGTGCATTCCGATATGGGCTTTGACGCCAACTCTTGCGCCGTCCTGAGCGCCATTGGTAAACAGTCCCCGGATATCAACCAGGGCGTTGACCGTGCCGACCCGCTGGAACAGGGCGCGGGCGACCAGGGCCTGATGTTTGGCTATGCCACTAACGAAACTGACGTGCTGATGCCGGCGCCGGTGACTTACGCGCACCGTCTGGTACAGCGCCAGGCTGAAGTTCGCAAAAACGGTACCCTGCCGTGGCTGCGTCCGGATGCGAAAAGCCAGGTCACTTTCCAGTATGACGACGGCAAAATCGTCGGCATCGATGCGGTTGTGCTTTCCACTCAGCACGCTGAAGATATCGATCAGAAATCCCTGCAGGAAGCAGTGATGGAAGAGATCATCAAGCCGATTCTGCCGACCGAATGGCTGAACGCTTCCACCAAGTTCTTCATCAACCCGACCGGACGTTTCGTCATCGGCGGCCCGATGGGCGACTGCGGTCTGACCGGTCGTAAGATCATCGTTGATACCTACGGCGGCATGGCTCGTCACGGCGGCGGCGCGTTCTCCGGTAAAGATCCATCTAAAGTTGACCGTTCCGCAGCCTACGCGGCGCGCTATGTGGCGAAAAACATCGTTGCCGCAGGCCTTGCTGACCGTTGTGAGATTCAGGTTTCCTACGCTATCGGCGTCGCTGAACCGACTTCAATCATGGTCGAAACCTTCGGCACCGAAAAAGTGCCTTCTGAACAGCTGACCCTGCTGGTACGCGAGTTCTTCGACCTGCGTCCGTACGGCCTGATTCAGATGCTGGATCTGCTGCACCCGATCTACAAAGAGACCGCGGCTTACGGTCACTTTGGTCGCGAACATTTCCCATGGGAAAAAACCGACAAAGCAGCCCTGCTGCGCGAAGCGGCTGGCCTGAAATAAGCCACCCCGCTTGACTGCTTAAGGCCAGCCCCGCGCTGGCCTTTTTGTTGCCCTGAATCTCTCTCCCCGACGTTTGACCATCGTTGATCCATTTCCCTCCTCCACGTGATGAAAGCGATTACATATATGCCGCAAGGGCGGGATTGTTTTAGCTGCCAGTAGGCACGAACTCTTTTCACAATGTTACATAACATGTCGAATATTGCCGTTTCAGCGCAATCTTATTGGCGAGGTTTGATTTTTATATCTATGATTTGAATATATTTTTACTGATTACATATCTTTACCTTAGTGTAACCGATTACACAGTCGTGATTGTAATCACGTTTTTTTGTCCGGCACTGCCCTACTCTTAGCAGCGACAGAATCAATCACTCAACTGGAGGGCGTTATGCCTGACAACAAAAAACAAGGGCGTTCAAACAAGACGATGACGTTCTTTGTCTGTTTCCTCGCCGCGCTGGCCGGCTTATTGTTCGGCCTTGATATCGGCGTTATTGCCGGCGCCTTACCGTTCATTGCTAATGAATTCCAGATCAGCGCACACACCCAGGAGTGGGTGGTCAGCTCCATGATGTTCGGCGCCGCCGTCGGCGCAGTGGGCAGCGGCTGGCTCTCTTTCAAACTTGGGCGTAAAAAAAGCCTGATGATCGGCGCGATCCTGTTTGTGGCCGGTTCACTCTTTTCCGCCGCCGCGCCGAACGTCGAAATTCTGCTGATTTCCCGCGTATTGCTGGGGCTGGCGGTTGGCGTCGCTTCTTATACCGCGCCGCTGTACTTGTCGGAAATCGCCCCGGAGAAAATCCGCGGCAGTATGATTTCGATGTACCAGTTGATGATCACCATCGGCATCCTCGGCGCCTACCTCTCTGACACCGCCTTCAGCTACAGCGGCGCGTGGCGCTGGATGCTCGGCGTGATTATCATCCCGGCAATCCTGCTGCTGATCGGCGTAATCTTCCTGCCGGATAGCCCGCGCTGGTTTGCCGCTAAACGCCGTTTCGTCGATGCCGAGCGCGTCCTGCTGCGCCTGCGCGATACCAGCGCGGAAGCCAAACGCGAGCTCGATGAAATCCGCGAAAGCCTGAAAGTCAAACAGTCCGGCTGGGCGCTGTTCAAAGAGAACAGCAACTTCCGCCGCGCGGTGTTCCTCGGCGTACTGCTGCAGATCATGCAACAGTTCACCGGGATGAACGTCATCATGTACTATGCGCCGAAGATTTTTGAACTGGCGGGCTATGCCAATACCACTGAGCAAATGTGGGGCACGGTGATCGTCGGCCTGACCAACGTACTGGCCACCTTTATCGCCATCGGCCTGGTCGATCGCTGGGGCCGTAAACCGACGCTGATCCTCGGCTTTATCGTGATGGCCGCCGGTATGGGCGTGCTGGGCAGCATGATGCATATCGGTATTCATTCTGCTACCGCGCAGTACTTCGCGGTACTGATGCTGCTGATGTTTATCGTCGGCTTCGCGATGAGCGCCGGCCCGCTGATTTGGGTACTGTGTTCTGAAATCCAGCCGTTGAAAGGCCGTGATTTCGGCATCACCTGCTCCACCGCGACCAACTGGATTGCCAATATGATCGTCGGCGCCACCTTCCTGACCATGCTGAACTCTCTCGGCAGCGCCAATACCTTCTGGGTCTACGGCGGTCTGAACGTGCTGTTTATCCTGCTGACTATCTGGCTGATTCCGGAAACCAAAAACGTCTCGTTGGAACATATCGAACGCAACCTGATGCAGGGACGTCCGCTGCGCGAAATCGGCGCCCGCGATTAATCCCCTCTGTGCTTCCTCCCCATCCGGGAGGAAGCTTCTTCTTGCTCTCCCCCGCGCGGCGCACTATCCTCTGGCGCTATGAAAACACCCCGAATTCCCATCGCTATCCAGCAGGCCGTCATGCGTAGCCTACGGGAGCATCTCGCCACCGCCAATCTCAAGCTGGAACGCCGCTATGCGGAACCGACGCTGGTTTATCAGCAGCGCGGCACCTCCGCCGGCACCGCGTGGCTGGAGAAAAACGAGATCCGCCTCAATCCAGTGCTATTGCTGGAAAATCAGCAGGCGTTTATCGATGAAGTGGTGCCGCACGAACTGGCGCATCTACTGGTGTGGAAGCACTTTGGCCGCGTCGCGCCGCACGGCAAAGAGTGGAAATGGATGATGGAGGCCGTGCTGGGCGTCCCCGCCCGCCGCACCCATCGCTTTGAGCTCGATTCAGTCCGCCAGAACACCTTCCCCTATCGCTGCCAGTGCCAGCAGCATCAGCTCACCGTCCGTCGCCATAACCGCGTGGTGCGCGGTGAAGCCACTTACCGCTGCGTTCGCTGCGGCGATCTGCTGGTGGCCGAAAAGTAACCACTGGAATTAATTAGAAACTTTCTGATCTGACTGATTGCATCTGACACCCTCATTCGCTACGTTGCGGGCTCGTTTTGACACGGAGTTTACGATGTCCCGTATGTATGTTTTCGCCGTCGCGTTATTCAGCGTGGCAGCCAGCGGCCAGCTTGCGGCCGCTGGTATTAATAGTTTTTCCCAGGCGAAAGCCGCTGGCGTAAAAGTGAATGCCGACGTCCCCGGCGACTTTTATTGCGGCTGTAAAATCGACTGGCAGGGTAAAAAAGGCGTTATCGATCTGGAATCTTGCGGCTACAAAGTGCGTAAAAATGAGAACCGCGCCAGCCGGGTCGAATGGGAACATGTGGTCCCGGCATGGCAGTTCGGCCACCAGCGCCAGTGCTGGCAGGATGGCGGGCGTAAAAACTGCGCCAAAGATCCGGAATACCGCAAAATGGAAAGCGATATGCATAACCTGCAGCCTGCGGTCGGCGAGGTCAATGGCGATCGCGGCAACTTTATGTATAGCCAGTGGAACGGCGGCGATGGACAGTATGGTCAATGCGCCATGAAGGTCGATTTCAAAGATAAAGTCGCCGAACCGCCAGTACGCGCCCGCGGCTCGATCGCCCGCACCTACTTCTATATGCGTGACCGCTATCAGCTAAATCTTTCCCGCCAGCAAACCCAGCTATTTACCGCCTGGGATAAGCAGTATCCGGTGACCTCCTGGGAATGCGAGCGCGATGAGCGAATCGCCAAAGTTCAGGGCAACCATAATCCTTACGTCCAGCAGGCTTGCCAGGCGCAAAAGAGCTAACCTACACTAGCGGCAATTGTTAATTTGCAGCCGCCGCCTTCTCCGCCGAGGGGAAGGCGCAATCTGCGCGAAGAACGGAATATCAAGCATGCGCATCCCCCGCATCCACCACCCGGAACGCATTACCCCCGGCAGCCACATCGCCCTCAGCGAAGACGCAGCCAACCACGTTGGCCGCGTCCTGCGCATGAGCAAAGGCCAGGAAATACAGCTATTTGATGGCAGCAATCAGGTTTTCGACGCGGTCATCACCGAAGCGGGCAAGAAAAACGTCATGGTCGAGGTTATCCGCGGCCAGATCGACGATCGTGAATCTCCGCTGCATATCCATCTCGGCCAGGTGATGTCACGTGGCGAAAAAATGGAATTCACCATCCAGAAATCGATCGAACTTGGCGTAAGCCTCATAACGCCACTGTTTTCCGAGCGCTGCGGCGTTAAACTGGATGCCGAACGCTTGCAGAAGAAGATTCAGCAATGGCAGAAAATCGCTATTGCCGCCTGCGAACAGAGCGGCCGTAACATCGTGCCGGAAATACGCCCGGCGATGCAGCTGGAAGCCTGGTGCGCCGAGGAAGAAAACGGCCTCAAGCTCAACCTGCACCCGCGCGCCAGCGCCAGTATCAATACGCTGCCGCTGCCGGTTGAACGTGTTCGCCTGCTGATTGGCCCGGAAGGCGGCCTGTCGGCGGAAGAGATAGCGATGACCGCTCGCTACCAGTTTACTGATATCCTGTTGGGACCGCGCGTTCTGCGTACTGAGACTACCGCGCTCACCGCCATCACCGCGCTGCAGGTGCGTTTTGGCGATCTGGGCTAAAATCTGGCGCAACGTTCCGCAAACACGACAGCGCTAATGGAGAGAACAATGATCAAGCTCGGCATCGTGATGGACCCTATCGCATCCATCAACATTAAAAAAGACACCAGCTTCGCGATGTTGCTGGAAGCGCAGCGTCGCGGCTATGAACTCCATTATATGGAGATGAACGACCTGTACCTCATCAACGGCGAATCCCGCGCCCGTACGCGCACGCTGAGCGTCGAGCAGAATTACGACAAATGGTACGCGTTCACCGGCGAACAGGATCTTCCGCTGGCGGATCTCGACGTTATCCTGATGCGTAAAGACCCGCCGTTCGATACCGAGTTTATCTACGCCACCTACATTCTCGAGCGCGCCGAAGAAAAAGGTACGCTTATCGTCAACAAGCCGCAGAGCCTGCGCGACTGTAACGAAAAGCTGTTTACCGCCTGGTTCTCCGAACTCACCCCGGAAACGCTGGTGACCCGTAATAAAGCCCAGTTGAAAGCGTTCTGGGAGAAACACGGCGATATCATTCTCAAACCGCTGGACGGTATGGGCGGCGCCTCAATCTTCCGCGTGAAAGCGGGCGATCCGAACCTCGGCGTCATTTCCGAAACCCTGACCGAACTGGGTAGCCGCTACTGCATGGCGCAGAATTACCTGCCTGCCATCAAAGACGGCGACAAACGTGTGCTGGTTGTGGACGGCGAACCAGTGCCATACTGCCTGGCGCGTATCCCGCAGGGCGGTGAAACGCGCGGCAACCTGGCCGCCGGCGGCCGTGGCGAAGCGCGTCCGCTGACCGAAAGCGATTGGGAAATTGCCCGCCGCGTCGGCCCGACGCTAAAAGCCAAAGGCCTTATCTTCGTCGGCCTGGATATCATCGGCGATCGCCTGACCGAAATTAACGTTACCAGCCCGACCTGCGTGCGCGAAATCGAAGCCGCTTTCCCGGACGTGTCGATTACCGGCATGCTAATGGACGCTATCGAAAAACGTATCAATAAATAAGTACTGGGGCGGGCAAACGCCCGCCCGCCAGGCGTCTTCCGGCGCCGGTAAAATAAAGTGCATCGACACGTTTCTACTTTACCCGCATACTGGGTGTTGTTTTTTTAAACCAGGAACAGAACCTCTGACAATGAATTTACAGCATCACTTTCTGATTGCCATGCCTGCGCTACAGGACCCTCTTTTCCGTCGCTCCGTCGTCTATATCTGCGAGTACAACGACGATGGCGCCATGGGCATTATCATCAATAAGCCGCTGGAAAATTTGCAGGTGGAAGGGATCCTGGAAAAACTGAAAATCGCGCCGGTGGCGCGCAACCCGGAAATTCGCCTGGATAAACCGGTGATGGTCGGCGGCCCGCTGGCGGAGGATCGCGGTTTTATCCTGCATACGCCGCCGTCTGATTTTTCCTCCAGCATCCGTATCTCCGACAACACGGTGATTACCACCTCACGCGACGTGCTGGAAACTCTCGGTACCGATAAACAACCGAGCAACGTGCTGGTCGCGTTGGGCTACGCGTCGTGGGAAAAAGGGCAACTGGAGCAGGAAATTCTCGATAACGCCTGGCTTACCGCACCGGCCGATCAGAATATTTTATTTAAAACGCCGATTGCCGATCGCTGGCGCGAAGCGGCCAAACTTATCGGTATCGATATCGTGACGATGCCTGCCGACGCGGGGCATGCATAATGAGCGGTACCTTTCTGAGTTTTGATTTTGGCACCAAAAGCATCGGCGTCGCCGTTGGGCAGCGCATTACCGGCACGGCGCGTCCGCTCCCGGCGCTGAAGGCGCAGGACGGCAAGCCGGACTGGAACATCATCGAAAAACTGCTGAAAGAGTGGCAGCCGGAAGCGGTGATTGTCGGCCTGCCGCTGAACATGGACGGCACTGAACAACCGCTAACCGCGCGCGCACGTAACTTCGCCAATAAAATTCATGGCCGCTTCGGCGTAAAAATCACTCTCCACGACGAGCGTTTAAGCACCGTCGAAGCCCGCGCCGGGCTGTTCGAACACGGTGGTTTTCGCGCGCTCAATAAAGGCAGCGTTGATTCCGCCTCTGCCGTGGTTATCCTCGAAAGCTATTTCGAACAAGGATACTGATCGGTAGCTCTAGGATGAAAGCGAAGCATAGATTCGCTTTTGCGCCGGGTGGCGGCTTCGCCTTACCCGGCCTACAACCCCTTCGCTGGCATCACCCGTAGGCCCGCGCAAGCGTAGCGCCGCCGGGCAATAATGGCAACGGACGCGGAGCCGCTTTCGCGCCGGGTGGCGGCTTCGCCTTACCCGGCCTACAACCCCTCGCTGGCATCACCCGTAGGCCCGCGCAAGCGTAGCGCCGCCGGGCAATCATGGCAGCGGACGCGGAGCCGCTTTCGCGCCGGGTGGCGGCTTCGCCTTACCCGGCCTACAACCCCTCGCTGGCATAACCCGTTGGCCCGCGCAAGCGTAGCGCCGCCGGGCAATCAGTGACGCAGATGTTCATTCGCCCAGCTTACCGCCTGGGTACGGTTCTTCACGCTCAGCTTACGGAACACATTGTACAGATGAGTACGTACGGTGTTTTCGCTGATAAACAGCGCGCGAGCGATATCCATATTTGTTGCGCCGCAGCGCAGCTCGTTGAGGATCTCACATTCACGCTCGGTCAACGGTGAGTTCTCCGTCGGCGCCGTGACCTGATCCGCAGAATACAGCGCCGGGTGCATCACGCTCAATTCAGCCGTCTGTTCGCCATTCAATACGGCTTTGACGCCCTCAATTAAGCGCGATTGGTCATCGTCATGACGGAATACGCCATATAACGCAGGCCATTGCGCCATTTCGTACAACTCATACTTTTGCGCGCTATTGATAATCAATAAACGCGGATTATCTGCCTGTACGCGAATAATATCTCGCCACACGCCATTCAATTTCTTATTGGAAACAGCAATATCAAACAATATTACGGAATCTTTTGCCAGGCGTTGAGTTAGCGGTTTGTTGATATTATGCAGAGTTACGTTTACGGATAGCTTCTCAGTCAACCACGTCGCAAATGCATTACTCTGAATGGACGGATGAGTAATGAAAGTCACCTGACGCGAATGCAGTAAATTCTCCGATAAATTAATCACTTGAAACTCTCCTTAGCAGTACCCCGCCATCTTAGCGGTTAAATTAACTGAAAATTAAACGTTCAATAATGTATTTATATTTTCAAATACATTTTGGTTATTGAAACATCATTTCATGAGAATCTTCCTATTCCCGTAAACAGCATAAATCGAACCCCGCAAAAGTGTCAAAAGGTAATCCCACTTTTTTCCTGGTTAAGCGCGGTAAATGTAAGCCCGCTGTCATAACATTCATTATTTAGGCTTAGGTCGTACCACTTATTTGTATTATAAAAACATTTATCAAAACATTAATTGAACACTGAATTAACAATTTAATGAATACCATCTTAGTTTCATCACTACGAGGGGGATAACTCACCTGCCGCTGCACGTTGTTGAAAACTCTGCGCAAAGGTTTGCATCCCAGCCTGCTGGCTGGTTTGCATCACGCCGGGTAGTTGATGCGTTTTTCCTTCGCGGATCAAATTTGCCACCGCCGGCGTGTTCACTAAAAGTTCGTATAGCGCAACCCGGCCGCCAGAAGCATTTGGCAACAATTTTTGCGCCGCCACGGCGCATAAACTCCCTGCCAGCTGGCTACGAACCGGCTCTTTTTCTTCCGCTGGAAACACATCCACCAGCCGCTCGATGGCCTGCGCCGCGCTGCGGGTATGCAGCGTCGCCATCACCAGGTGCCCGGTTTCGGCTGCGGTCAGCGCCAGGCGGATGGTTTCGCTATCGCGCAGCTCGCCTAATAAGATGACGTCCGGGTCCTGACGCAGTGCCACGCGTAGCGCCGCCGCGAAAGAGGAGCAATGGCGGCCGATTTCGCGCTGCTGGATCAGGCAGTTTCTGCTGGCGTGAATAAACTCTACGGGATCCTCAAGGGTTAAAATATGACCATGGCGATGTTGATTGAGGTAGTCCACCATCGCCGCCAGGGTGGTCGATTTGCCGCTACCGGTAGCGCCGGTAATCAGGATCAAACCACTCTCTTCATTTAGCAGTTCGCTAAGCGCGGCGGGCGCGCCCAAATCAACCAACTGCGGGCATTGCTGCGGCAACAGACGCAAAGCCAGCGACAGGCCGCGCGCGTGGGCAAAAGCGCTGGCGCGCAGCCGAGGCCCGTTCGGGAGGGCCAAAGCGAAGTCAACCTGACCATCGGCACGCCACTGCGCCAGCTGTGGGTCGTTAAGCCAGCGAGTGAGGATTTTCTCAACATCCGGCGAAGTAAAGGGCGCAGGCTCAAGCTTTCCCAAACGACGCCAGCGCGGCGGATACGCGCTGCACAGGTGTAGATCGGAGACATTATGCTTTACACTAAGGGCCACGATTTCTTCCAGCTCCATAACTGATCCTCGGAATATGAACGATATTGCGCATAACCTGGCACAGGTCCGGGATAAAATCTCAGGCGCTGCCGCCCGCTGCGGCCGCGCTCCAGAAGAAGTTACGTTGCTTGCAGTGAGCAAAACCAAACCTGCGAGCGCTATCGAAGAAGCAATGGCCGCAGGACAGCGGGCATTCGGCGAAAACTACGTCCAGGAAGGGGTGGATAAAATCCGCTATTTCCAGCAGGCGGGCGTCAGCGGTCTGCAATGGCACTTCATCGGCCCGCTGCAGTCCAACAAAAGCCGGCTGGTGGCCGAACATTTTGACTGGTGCCACACCGTCGACCGGTTGAAAATCGCCAGCCGCCTGAGCGAGCAACGTCCGGCGGATCTAGCGCCGCTGAACGTGCTGATTCAAATCAACATCAGCGATGAACAGAGTAAATCCGGGATCCCGCTGGCGGAGCTTGACGCTTTAGCCGCCGGTGTCGCCGCCTTACCGAACCTCCAGCTTCGCGGGTTAATGGCCATTCCGGCGCCAGAGTCAGAGTATGAAAGGCAGTTTGCCGTCGCCCAACAAATGGCGGTAGCATTCGCGCAACTGAAAACGCTCTACCCTTCGGTTGATACGCTCTCTCTGGGCATGTCGGATGACATGGAAGCCGCTATCGCGGCGGGAAGCACTATGGTGCGCATCGGGACCGCAATCTTCGGCGCGCGCGACTACAGCAAAAAATAAGGAATCTGAGGAACGCCATGAAGACGTTGACCTTCCTGCTCTCCACGGTCATTGAACTCTACACAATGGTCATGTTGTTACGCGTCTGGATGCAGTGGGCGCGCTGCGACTTTTACAATCCGTTTTCGCAGTTCGTGGTGAAAGCCACCCAGCCTATCGTCGGGCCACTGCGCCGGATTATCCCGGCAATGGGGCCGCTGGATAGCGCCTCCCTGCTGGTCGCCTTCGTGCTCTGCGTTATCAAGGCGATCGTGCTGTTTATGGTAGTCACCTTCCAGCCGATTATCTGGATTGCCGCGGTGCTGATCCTGCTGAAAACCATCGGTTCGCTGATTTTCTGGGTGCTGCTGCTGATGGCTATTATGAGCTGGGTAAGTCAGGGTCGCAGCCCGGTGGAATACGTGCTGATGCAGTTGGCCGACCCGCTGCTGCGCCCGATTCGCAACCTTCTGCCATCCATGGGCGGCATCGACTTTTCGCCGATGGTGCTGGTGCTGCTGCTGTACGTGATTAATATGGGGATCGCCGAGCTGCTGCAAGCTACCGGCAATGTCCTGCTTCCGGGGCTGTGGATGGCGCTATGAGTGCCGTTGAAGTCTGTGCTGACGGGCTGGTGCTCAGGCTGTATATTCAGCCAAAGGCCAGCCGCGATAGCCTTGTTGGTCTGCATGGCGACGAGCTCAAAGTCGCCATCACCGCCCCACCCGTCGACGGCCAGGCAAATGCCCATCTGGTAAAATATCTCGCTAAACAGTTCCGCGTCGCGAAAAGCCAGGTGCTTATCGAAAAAGGCGAACTGGGCCGTCATAAACAGGTAAAAATCATTCACCCGCAGCAGATCCCGCCCGCCGTCGCGGCGCTGACTGACTAAACAGGATTGAATATGCAAAAAGTTGTACTCGCTACCGGCAACGCCGGTAAAGTTCGCGAGCTGGCCTCGCTGCTGGAAGATTTTGGTCTCGACGTCGTCGCCCAGACCGAGCTTGGGGTCGATTCCGCCGAAGAAACCGGCCTGACCTTTATCGAAAACGCGATCCTCAAAGCGCGTCACGCCGCGCAGGTCACCGGCCTGCCGGCCATCGCCGACGATTCGGGCCTGGCGGTGGATGCGCTGAGCGGCGCGCCGGGAATTTACTCCGCCCGCTACTCGGGCGAAAACGCCAGCGACCAGCAGAATCTGGAAAAGCTGCTGGATGCTCTGCAGGATGTGCCCGATGAGCAACGTCAGGCCCAGTTCCACTGCGTGCTGGTGTATCTGCGTCATGCCGAAGACCCGACGCCGCTGGTATGCCATGGCAGCTGGCCGGGCGTGATTACTCGTCAGGCGGCGGGTAACGGCGGCTTTGGCTATGACCCAATTTTCTTTGTGCCGTCCGAGGGTAAAACCGCGGCGGAGCTGAGCCGTGAAGAGAAAAGCGCCATTTCCCACCGCGGGCAGGCGCTGAAACTGTTACTGGAAGCATTACGTAATGGCTAATTTGCCGCCTCTGAGTCTTTATATTCATATCCCGTGGTGCGTGCAGAAATGCCCGTACTGCGATTTCAATTCGCATGCGTTGAAGGGCGAAGTGCCGCACGACGACTACGTCCAGCACCTGCTTGCCGATCTACGCCACGATGCACCATACGCACAGGGACGTGAAATTAAGACTATTTTTATCGGCGGCGGTACGCCGAGCCTGCTTTCCGGCCCGGCGATGCAAACCCTGCTTGATGGCGTGCGCGCCTGCCTGCCGCTGTCGGCGGATGCGGAGATCACCATGGAAGCCAATCCGGGGACCGTGGAGGCCGATCGCTTCGTTGACTATCAGCGTGCCGGCGTCAACCGTATCTCCATCGGCGTGCAGAGCTTTAGCGAGCCCAAATTGCAGCGTCTGGGACGTATTCACGGCCCGGAAGAGGCAAAACGCGCGGCGCGGCTGGCGAGCGGCCTCGGGCTGCGTAGCTTTAACCTCGATTTAATGCATGGCCTACCGGACCAGTCGCTGGATGAGGCGCTGGATGATTTGCGCCAGGCGATCGCGCTGAATCCGCCGCATCTGTCGTGGTATCAGTTGACTATTGAGCCGAACACGCTGTTTGGTTCGCGCCCGCCGGTGTTACCGGATGACGATGCGCTGTGGGATATTTTCGAACAGGGACATCAATTGCTGAGCGCCGCAGGTTATCAGCAGTACGAGACCTCCGCTTACGCCAAACCAGGCTATCAGTGCCAGCACAATCTCAACTACTGGCGCTTTGGCGACTACCTCGGTATCGGCTGCGGCGCGCACGGCAAAGTGACCTTCCCCGATGGCCGCATTCTGCGTACGGCGAAAACCCGTCACCCGCGCGGCTACATGGAAGGCCGTTACCTGGAGCGTCAGCACGACGTGGAGGCGGCGGATAAACCGTTCGAGTTCTTTATGAACCGCTTCCGCCTGCTGGAGGCCGCGCCGCGCGCGGAGTTCAGCTTGTATACCGGACTTGATGAGCAGGTTATCCGTCCGCAAATCGATGCCGCCATCGCCGAAGGCTATCTGCTGGAAGATGCGCAAAACTGGCAGATTACCGAGCACGGTAAGCTGTTTTTAAATTCGCTGCTGGAGCTGTTCCTCAGCGAAGAGTAACCCCTGCGGGCGGCGCATCGTCGCCCGTATCTTCCCCCTACATCCTCTCCCGCTACGGTCAAATCGACTGGCGTTTTTTTGTTCGCTTATTTGCTGCGAATCACAAAATCCGATCGACTTTTTTCCTTTTCTTGACTCATTTTTTGCGCAGTGGTAATCCTGCTTCATCGGTTGAGCAAATGTAAAACCGACGTATCCTACATGTGAATTATTGGTAACTCTGATTAAAAAAGTCTCTGTAACGTCGGCGCAACCCGGCGGGCTTAAGCCTATAAGAAAGAGGGTAACACAATGAATTACCGTAATATTTTTATCACACTCGCCGCACTAACCGGCACCGTCACGGCTTCAGCCTGGTCTGCAGAGTCCGCCACCGTGGCCTTTTTAATGCCCGATCAGGCCTCTACCCGCTATGAGCAGCACGACTTCCCCGGTTTTAAGGCGGAAATGAGCAAGCTTTGCGCGGAATGTAAGGTCATCTATCAGAATGCCAACGCCAACGCGTCGCTCCAGCAGCAGCAGTTCAACTCGGTAATCGCCCAGGGGGCGAAAGTGATCGTCCTGGATCCGGTTGACTCTTCCGCCGCCGCCGCGCTGGTCGAAAACGCCCAGGCGCAGGGGGTCAAGGTCATTGCCTATGACCGCCCGGTGCCAAACAAACCGGCCGATTTTTATGTTTCGTTTGATAACGAGGGCATTGGCTACGCCATCGCGAAATCCCTCACCGACCACCTGAAAGCGAGCGGCGTGCCGCAGGACGCCGGGGTGCTGCAAATTAACGGTTCGCCAACCGATGCCGCCGCAGGGCTGATCCGCGACGGTATCCATCGCGGATTGAAAGAGTCCGGTTACAAAACGCTGGCCGAATTCGACACCCCGGAGTGGGCGCCGCCGAAAGCCCAGGAGTGGACCGCCGGGCAGGTTACCCGCTTTGGCGACAAAATTAAGGGCGTGGTCGCGGCGAACGACGGTACCGGCGGCGGGGCGATTGCCGCCTTTAAAGCTGCCGGCGTCCAGCCGCTGCCGCCGGTCACCGGCAATGACGCCACTATCGCCGCGCTGCAGCTGATCATCGCCGGCGACCAGTACAACACCATCTCCAAGCCATCGGAGATCGTTGCCGCAGCGGCGGCCAAAGTGGCGGTTGATTTTATTCAGGGCAAAAAACCGCAGGCCAGCACCACCCTGTACAACACCCCTTCCCAGCTATTTACCCCGGAAGTGGTGACCGCCAAAAACATCAAAGCGGAAATCTTCGATAAAAAAATCCAGACCTGGGATCAGGTGTGTAGCGGCGAATACGCCGCCGCCTGCCAGAAGTTAGGCATCAGCAAGTAACCTGTGACCCTGCGCCCGCTGCGGCGGGCGTGATTTCGCCATTATTGAGGTCGTTTTGTATGCCGCAACAACAACACAACTCCGCCGCCGGGCGGCCAATACTGCAACTGCGCAACGTCTCTAAACATTTTGGCGCGGTGTCGGCGCTGACGGATATCGAATTAGAAGTCCACGCCGGCGAGGTGGTCGCGCTGGTCGGCGACAACGGCGCGGGCAAATCCACGCTGGTGAAGATCCTCGCCGGCGTCCACCAGCCGACCTCCGGCACCATTGAGTTTGACGGCAACCCTGTCACCCTCGATAGCCCCGGCAAAGCGCTGGAATACGGTATTGCCACGGTGTTTCAGGATCTGGCGCTGTGCGAAAACCTTGATGTGGTGGCAAACCTGTTTCTGGGCCATGAAATTTCGCCGTTCCAGCTTGATGAAGTAGCGATGGAAGTGAAAGCCTGGACGCTACTGCAGGAGCTGGCGGCACGAATTCCATCAGTACGCGAACCGGTGGCATCGCTTTCCGGCGGCCAGCGGCAGACCGTCGCCATCGCCCGTTCGCTGCTGCTGAATCCTAAAATCATCATGCTCGATGAGCCTACCGCGGCGCTGGGCGTCGCGCAGACCGCGGAAGTGCTCAACCTGATTGAGCGCGTTCGCGATCGCGGGCTTGGTGTCATCATCATCAGTCACAACATGGAAGACGTTCGCGCCGTCGCCGACCGTATCGTGGTGCTGCGTCTCGGGCGCAACAAAGGGCTCTTCACGCCCGATGCTTCTAATCAGGATCTGGTCGCCGCGATCACCGGCGCGACGGAAAACGCCGTCTCGCGCCGGGTTGAACGTAAATCACAGCCCACGACTTCCGGAGCGATGTAATTTTATGAACAGTAAGACCGCATCCCACACCGCGCTGGACCGCAGCGATGAGCGCGTTCGTCACGACGAGGGCCTGTTCGGCGCCCTGCGCGCGCAGATAACCCGCATCAAAACCGGCGATCTCGGCACCGCGCCGGTGATCGCCGGGCTGATTGTGATTTCCCTGGTCTTCACCTTCCTCAATCCGGTCTATATCGCGCCGAATAACCTGGTGAACCTGCTGTTTGATTGCGCGACGGTCGGGTTTATCTCGCTCGGCATCGTCTGCGTTTTGATGCTTGGCGAGATAGACCTGTCGGTCGGCTCGATGAGCGGCCTGGCATCGGCTATCGTCGGCGTGCTGTGGGTGAACGCAGGATGGCCGCTGGCGGGAGCCATCGCCGTGGCGCTGGCCTGCGGCGTGGCCGTCGGGCTGGTCTACGCGCTGCTGTATAACCGCGTCGGGATGCCGAGTTTCGTCGCCACCCTCGCCGGCCTGCTGGCGCTGCTGGGCATGCAGCTGTATATCCTCGGGCCGAGCGGCAGCATTAACCTGCCCTACACGTCGCCGCTGGTACGCTTTGGCCAACTGCTGGTGATGCCCGGCTGGTTCTCACACCTGATGGCGCTGCTGCCGGGGCTGGCGATTATTGTCTTTGGCCTGAAAAAACGCTCGCGGCGCCTGGCGGCCAATCTTTCCGCCGAGGGAGTCAGCTCGCTACTGGCGCGCGCGATCGCGCTGACGATTATCTTCGAGGCCGCGGTGCTTTACCTCAATCAGGGGCGCGGTATTCCGTGGATTTTCGGTCTCTTCGTCGCCTGCGTGATGATCCTCAACTACGCGCTGAAACGGACAAAATGGGGCCGCTCAATGTTCGCGGTCGGCGGCAACCGTGAAGCGGCGCGCCGTTCGGGGATTAACGTACGGGCGATTTATGTGAGCGCTTTCGTCCTGTGTACCACGCTTGCGACCTTCGGCGGCATTCTCGCGGCGTCACGACTGGCCTCCGCCAGCCAGCAGGCCGGCACCGGCGACGTCAACCTCAACGCCATCGCCGCAGCGGTGATCGGCGGCACCAGCCTGTTCGGCGGACGCGGCAGCGCCTGGTCCGCGCTATTGGGGATCATCGTGATTCAGTCGATTTCAAATGGGCTGACGCTGTTGAACCTGCCGTCATCGCTGCGCTATATCATTACCGGCGCGGTACTGGCGATTGCGGTTATCATTGATTCTCTGGCTCGCCGTTCACGCGTGTCGCACGGCCGGGCCTGAGTGGAGAAGAGCGCGGCCCAAAGCTATGCGGGCCGCGAAATCTTGATTATTTTAACGAGCCAACCAGCGCTTTGCGGCTCTCTTCCAGCGAGACCACCCGGCTGCAGACATCTTTGCCAAACTGCTGGAAATCCGCTTCCTGGTTTTTCCACTCATCCTGGATTGCGGTTTGCAGGCCGCCAAGACTGCCGAGAATGCCCTGCAGCGGGTTGCCGCCGCCTTTGAGCACCGCTTTGGCGCCCATCTCGTTAATGCTGTCCTGCAGAATGCCGCCCATCGCCTGATTCACCAGCTGTTGGCCATCGGCGCGAACCTGGTCGATAGCTTTATAGTGGAAAGTCAGGCCATCGCTGCGACGTTCGATAATGCGGTTCATCTGTTCTTTCAGCTGCGCGTCCAGCTTGGTCAGGCGGCTATGCATACTGCTGCTGGCGCCGACCTGCTCGGTGATGATTTTATCCAGCGCCTTGCGGCCCTTCTCGACGCGCGAGCGCGCGCCGTCGTCAATCCACGGCAGGCTGCTGCGCAGACCGGCCTGATAATCTTGCGCCTGTTCGCGCTGGGCGGCGCTAAGGGCATAGGCTTTACCGTTAAAAGTCAGATTGCCGTCCGGCTTAATCACCAGATCGCCGTTTTCCCCCTTCACCTGCACCTGCTGCGGGCTGAGGATCACATCGTCACGCGGCGTGACGCTACACTGGTAGTCCGCGTGGGCAGACAAAGCGGTGACGGAAAGCGCCACCGCCAGCAGCGTTTTGCGCATCTTTTTACTCCCTTAAGACAAATCGGGCCGGCAATTGCCGACCCTTGTCAAACTTAGTCCCACCAGACGTCAAAAAGTTCGCTGGTGCGCACATCCGCTAATTTACGATCTTCCAGCCACTTACGAACGATGGCCTGATGCTCTTCAGTACATTTACCGATTTCCTGCATGCAGATGAGCCCTTCCCACGAGAGATAGCCGCTGCCGTCAAAGGCCAGTTTGTTCGGCTCAATGACCTCTTCGATCAGATCGTTGACCGTCTGGTCGATCTGCTCTTCGCTGGTCCCTTCCGGGAAACGCCAGGCTACGGAGAAACCTAACTCCTGAAACTCGTCGATATGCATTTTTTTACGCAGACGACGGCTACGATTCTTGGCCATTATTTCACCCTCTCGAACATTAAGTCCCATACGCCGTGGCCAAGACGATGGCCACGTTGTTCAAATTTGGTTACCGGGCGCGATTCCGGGCGCGGTACGTAATCGTTACTTTCCGACAGGTTACGATAGCCTTCCAGCGAAGACATCACTTCCAGCATATGCTCGGCATAGGCTTCCCAGTCGGTCGCCATATGGAAGACGCCGCCCAGCTTCAGCTTGCTTTTTACCAGCTCGGCGAAAGGCGGCTGCACGATACGACGTTTATTATGACGCGCTTTATGCCACGGGTCAGGGAAAAACAGCTGCACCATATTCAGCGAGTTATCCGGGATCATCGTGTGCAGCACTTCGACCGCATCGTGACACATTACGCGCAGATTTTGTACGCCTTCTTCTTCCGCGGACGCCAGGCATGCGCCGACGCCCGGCGAGTGCACTTCAATACCGAGGAAGTTTTGCTCCGGTTTAGCTTTCGCCATCGCCACCAGCGAGGCGCCCATGCCGAAACCAATTTCTAAGGTGACCGGCGCTTCGCGGCCAAACAGGGCGGCGAAATCGAGCGGCGCATCGTTGAATTCAACGCCCATCACCGGCCAAATGTTATCCAGCGCATGCTGCTGCCCTTTCGTCAGGCGGCCCTGGCGACGGACAAAGCTACGAATACGGCGCAGCGGGCGACCGTTTTCATCGAATTCCGGAGAAATGACGTCGTTTTTCATAAAAGTTAAGTCTGCTTGTGAATGTGTTCGGAAAACGGGCATTATCCAAAGTTACCCGGCGGATGCAAGGGTTTACAGCCACTCGCCCTTGTGCTGCAATCTGCCACCCTGTAATCGCGATTCCGGAGCCGTAGCTTTGACTTTTCTCGCCGCGCAATTTTCAGCCCAGGTCCTGGACTGGTACGACAAATACGGCCGTAAAACCCTGCCCTGGCAAATCGCCAAGACGCCTTACAAAGTATGGCTCTCCGAAGTGATGTTGCAACAAACCCAGGTCACCACGGTTATTCCCTATTTTGAACGCTTTATGGCGCGTTTCCCAACGGTTGTTGATTTAGCCAACGCGCCGCTCGATGAAGTGCTGCATCTGTGGACCGGCCTTGGCTACTACGCGCGAGCGCGCAATTTACATAAAGCCGCGCAGCAGGTCGCCACGCTGCACGGCGGCGAGTTCCCGCAAACCTTTGAAGAGGTGGCCGCGCTTCCCGGCGTCGGGCGCTCGACGGCGGGGGCGATTTTATCCCTTTCGCTCGGTCAGCATTATCCGATTCTCGACGGCAACGTGAAGCGGGTACTCGCCCGCTGCTATGCTGTGAGCGGCTGGCCGGGGAAAAAAGAGGTGGAAAAACGGCTGTGGGAAATAAGCGAAGAGGTGACGCCGGCGCAGGGCGTAGAGCGCTTCAACCAGGCGATGATGGATCTCGGCGCGATGGTTTGCACCCGCTCGAAACCGAAGTGCGAACTGTGCCCGCTGAGTAAAGGCTGCGTGGCCTACGCTAACCATTCATGGGCGGAATATCCGGGGAAAAAACCGAAGCAGACCATCCCGGAGCGCACCGGCTACTTCCTGCTGATGCAGCACGGCGACGAGGTGTACCTCTCCCAACGTCCGCCGGTAGGTTTATGGGGCGGATTGTTCTGTTTTCCGCAGTTTGAGGATGAAGCCGGGCTACGCGAGTGGCTAGCGCAGCGTCAGATAAAGGCCGATAATCTGACGCAATTAACCGCCTTCCGCCACACTTTCAGCCATTTCCACCTGGATATTGTGCCGATGTGGCTTACAGTGCACTCATCTGGCGCATGCATGGATGAAGGTAACGCACTCTGGTATAACTTAGCGCAGCCGCCATCGGTCGGACTGGCGGCCCCCGTGGAGCGCTTGTTGCAACAGTTGAAAGCCGGAACGCCGGTCTAGTTTTTTCGGCTATAAAAGAGGATTGATTATGAGCAGAACGATTTTTTGTACTTTCCTGCAGCGTGAAGCGGACGGCCAGGATTTCCAGCTGTATCCGGGCGAGCTCGGTAAGCGCATTTACAACGAAATCTCCAAAGAGGCCTGGGCGCAGTGGCAGCATAAGCAGACCATGCTGATCAACGAGAAAAAACTCAGCATGATGAACCCGGAGCACCGCAAGCTGCTGGAACAGGAGATGGTGCAGTTCCTGTTTGAAGGGAAAGACGTTCACATCGAAGGCTACACGCCGCCGGAACAACAGTAAGGGCCTCACGGCCTTTACCAAACAAACACAACACGCACTCCCGGAATGATGAAAAAATACTTAGCGCTCGCGCTGATTGCGCCACTGCTCGTGTCCTGTTCCAGTTCCAATAAAAAAGGCGCCGAATATAACGAGGCCTGGGTCAAGGACACTAACGGATTCGATATCCTGATGGGCCAGTTTGCCCATAACATCGAGAACATTTGGGGGTATAACGAAGTTCTGCTCGCCGGGCCGAAGGACTACGTAAAATATACCGATCAATATCAAACCCGTAGCCACATCAACTTTGATGCCGGTACGATTACCGTCGAGACCATCGCCGGAACCGATCCGCAAGGAAGGTTACGCCAGGCGATTATCAAAACCCTGTTGATGGGCGATGACCCCAACTCTATCGACCTCTATTCCGACGTCGATGATATTCAGATTTCCAAAGAACCGTTCCTCTACGGCCAGGTCGTCGATAACACCGGTGAATCCATCCGCTGGGAGTGGCGCGCCGCGCGCTATGCCGATTATCTGCTGCAAACCCGCCTGAAGAGCCGTAACAACGGCCTGCGCATGATTTATAGCATCACCATTAATCTGGTGCCTAACCACCTCGATAAACGTGCGCATAAATATCTCGGTATGGTGCGCCAGGCCTCGCGTAAATACGGCGTAGATGAGTCGCTGATCCTTGCGATAATGCAGACAGAGTCGTCGTTTAACCCCTATGCGGTGAGCCACGCGGATGCCATGGGGCTGATGCAGGTCGTTCAGCACAGCGCGGGGAAAGACGTCTTCCGTTCGCAGGGCAAATCCGGCCTGCCGAGCCGCAGCTATCTGTTTGACCCGGCGAATAACATCGATACCGGTACCGCCTATCTGGCGATGCTGAACAACGTTTATCTCGCCGGCATCGATAACCCCACCTCGCGTCGCTACGCGGTGATCACCGCCTATAACGGCGGCGCTGGCAGCGTACTGCGCGTCTTCTCCAGCGATAAAGTCCAGGCGGCGAACATCATTAACAGTATGGCGCCAGGCGACGTCTACCAGACGCTCACCACCCGCCATCCATCTGCCGAATCGCGCCGTTATCTGTATAAAGTTAACACCGCGCAAAAAAGTTATCGCCGTAAGTAACGCTTCTCCCCCACAGGCCCGGGCATCGCACCGGGCCTCTCTTTTTTTATGACATACTTGGTAATATCTTTCGATTTTCTGCGGCAGTTAACAGAAGCTTGCAATCGCTAAATGATAGAATTACATCAAAATAACGTTGGTTATGTTATTTAAAACACATAACAAGCCCACATTCGTGAGGATAAATACATGAATCTTAAGCTGCAGTTAAAAATACTGTCGTTCCTGCAGTTCTGCCTTTGGGGGAGTTGGCTAACCACGCTCGGCTCGTACATGTTCGTCACCCTGAAGTTTGACGGCGCGGCCATCGGCGCGGTGTATAGCTCGCTCGGTATCGCCGCCGTTCTGATGCCAACGCTGCTCGGGATCGTCGCCGATAAATGGATCAGCGCCAAATGGGTGTATGCCATCTGCCACCTGGTCGGCGCGTTAACGCTGTACCTCGCGGCGCAGGTCACTACGCCAGGCGAGATGTTCCTCGTGATCTTGCTTAACTCGCTGGCCTATATGCCGACGCTTGGCTTGATCAACACCATCTCCTACTACCGCCTGCAGTCGGCGGGGCTGGATATCGTGACCGATTTCCCGCCAATTCGTATCTGGGGCACCATCGGCTTTATCCTCGCCATGTGGGGCGTCAGCTTCTCTGGCTTCGAACTTAGCCATATGCAGCTTTATATCGGCGCGACGCTGTCGGTCTTGCTGGCGCTGTTCACCCTGACGCTGCCGCATATTCCGGTCGCCAACGCCCAGCGCAACCAGAGCTGGACCGAGATGCTCGGCCTGAACGCCTTTGCGCTGTTTAAAAACAAGCGTATGGCAATCTTCTTTATCTTCTCCATGATGCTCGGCGCCGAACTGCAGATCACCAATATGTTTGGCAACACCTTCCTGCACAGCTTCGATAAAGACCCGCTGTTCTCCGGTAGCTTTATCGTCGAGCACGCATCGGTATTGATGTCGATTTCGCAGATCTCCGAAACGCTGTTTATTCTGACTATCCCGTTCTTCCTTAGCCGCTACGGCATTAAGAACGTGATGCTGATTAGTATCGTGGCGTGGATGCTGCGCTTCGGCCTGTTCGCCTTCGGCGACCCGACGCCGTTCGGTACCGTCCTGCTGGTTCTGTCGATGATCGTCTACGGCTGTGCCTTCGACTTTTTCAACATCTCCGGTTCAGTGTTCGTTGAGAAAGAGGTGCGTCCGGAAATCCGCGCCAGCGCCCAGGGTATGTTCCTGATGATGACCAACGGCTTCGGCTGCATCCTTGGTGGGATGGTGAGCGGCAAAGTTGTCGAGCACTTTACCGTTGAGGGGATCACTAACTGGCAAAGCGTGTGGCTGATTTTCGCCGCCTACTCGCTGGTGCTGGCCTTCGCTTTCGTGGCGCTGTTCAAGTATCAACACGTCAGACAGCCTGCCGCCGCGCGCCAGAACGCCTGATTGTCATTGCCCGGTGACGGCTGACGCCTTACCGGGCCTACAGAATTTGTAGATACTGTTATCGGTTGGCAACGGTTTTGTCGCACAGGGGTTTTCCCGGAGGCGGCGCGTTGCGCCTTCTCCGGGCTACCAAATCGCACAGCACTGTAGCCCCGGTAAGCGGCAGCGCCACCGGGGGTTTGAGGCCATTGGTACCGGCAGTTTCAGCCAGCACGATGATTAGATTAAAGGCAGGCCGCACGGACCGTAGGCCGGATAAGGCGCCAGCCGTCATCCGGCAAAATACGCGCACAATGCCTGGTCCCGGCTTAGGCTTTCAACACATACCCATACAACCGCTTAATACCATCGGCATCCGTTTCGCTATAAACCCCCTGCAGCTCCGGCGAAAAGCCCGGCAGCATATTGACTCCCTCTTCCAGCGCAAGGAAGTAGCGCAGCACCGCGCCTCCCCAGATCTCGCCCGGCACCACGCACAGCACGCCCGGCGGATACGGTAGCGCCCCTTCCGCCGCGATGCGGCCTTCGGCCTCGCACAGGCGCACCAGCTCAACGTTGCCGCGGATAAATTCGCGGTTGGCGTCCTGCGGGTTCATTACCACCGGCGGGAAACTCTGCTTGCGGAACATCGCCTTTTGCAGGTCTTTAACATCAAAACTGACGTACAGATCGTGCATTTCCTGACACAGCTGGCGAATGGTGTAATCGCGGTAGCGAACCGGGTATTTGTTGTAAATCGTCGGCAATACCTCAGCAAGCGGCGAATCCGCTTCGATATGCTGTTCGAACTGGGCCAGCATCGCCACCAGTCGCGCCAGTTTCTCCGCGCTTTCCGCCGGCGTCAGCAGGAACAAAATAGAGTTGAGATCGCACTTCTCCGGCACGATGCCGTTTTCGCGCAGGTAGTGCGCCAGGATGGTCGCCGGGATGCCAAACTCGGTATAGTCGCCGCTATCGGCATCGATACCCGGCGTGGTCAGCAGCAGCTTACACGGATCGACAAAGTATTGATTGTCAGCATAACCGCTAAAGCCGTGCCAGCTCGCGCCCGGTTCGAAGCTAAAGAAGCGCCGTTCGCTGGCGATAGTCGCCGTCGAATGCTCCTGCCACGGTTTCCCGCCAACCAGCGGCGGCACAAACGGCCGCAATAATTTACACTGCGCTAGTATCGCTTTACGCGCTTCAATACCCAGCTCAACGCACTCCGCCCACAGCCGCCGACCGCTCTCTCCTTCGTGGATTTTGGCATTCACATCGAGCGAGGCGAACAGCGGATAAAACGGACTGGTGGAAGCATGCAACATAAAGGCATTATTCAGCCGCTTATGCGGGCAGAAACGCGCCTGGCCGCGCAGATGGTTATCTTTCTTGTGAATTTGCGAGGTCTGCGAAAAACCGGCCTGCTGCTTATGCACCGATTGCGTCACAAAAATGCCCGGATCGTTTTCATTGAGATCCAACAGCAGCGGCGAGCAGTCAGCCATCATCGGGATAAACTGCTCGTAACCGACCCACGCCGAGTCAAACAGGATGTAATCGCAGAGATGGCCGATTTTATCCACCACCTGGCGCGCGTTATACACCGTGCCGTCATAGGTGCCCAGCTGGATCACCGCCAGGCGGAACGGGCGCGGCGCGTCGGCTTTTTCCGGCGCCGCCTCGCGGATCAGCTCGCGCAGGTAGGTTTCATCAAAGCAGTGGTCGTCGATGCCGCCGATAAAGCCGAACGGGTTGCGCGCGGCTTCCAGATAGACCGGCGTCGCCCCGGCCTGGATCAGCGCGCCATGATGATTTGATTTATGGTTGTTGCGATCGAACAGTACCAGATCGCCGCGGGTCAGCAGCGCATTGGTCACGACCTTGTTCGCCGCGGAAGTGCCGTTAAGCACGAAGTAGGTTTTATCGGCATTGAAGACTTTTGCCGCAAATTTCTGCGCGTGCTTCGCAGAACCTTCATGGATCAACAGATCGCCGAGCTTGACGTCGGCGTTGCACATGTCGGCGCGAAAAACGTTCTCGCCGAAAAACTCGTAGAACTGGCGGCCCGCCGGATGCTTTTTAAAGAACGCGCCATGCTGATGGCCGGGACAGGCGAAGGTGCTGTTGTCCATCTCAACGTACTGGCTAAGCGTGTTGAAAAACGGCGGCAGCAGTTTCTCTTCATAGCCGCAGGCGGCCGCTTCCAGCTCCAGCCACTCCTGCTCTTTGCCGCTAATCACCGCGACGACTCCTTCCGGTTTATCCGTTTGCGTTTCGCTAAACAGATAGACCGGCAGATTGAATCCGCTGCGCTTGAGCAGGGCCAGGATACCGCTGCGGCTATCCGCCGCGGTGATGACGACCGCTGCCGCATCGGTAAAATCAGTGCTGTCCAGCGCCACAACCTGGCGATGGGTGGACAGACGGGAGACCAGCTCGCAGCTGGCGGCAATGTGCATAGATTTCATAAGCGCAAATGCCCGTATCGGGAGTGTAAAAATCTCAGGCAAAGGTGGAGCCTTGCCCAACGATGTGTCCGGGTCTGACGGAATTCAGCTCCGACCGCCGGACATCAGTAAAAGCAGACGCGTCCGATCTTACTGTTGTCCTACAGTGAGCATACGTGGCCTTCACCGCATGGTGAACAGGGAGAGTGAGGAACGAGGCAAACCACGCAGCAGTACGCAGCGGCAACGGCGATGTAATGGCGATGTCGTCATCCCGGCGGCCTCAGGGTAAAGAGGTGAAAATCCGCGCAATCATGGCACCTTTCCGAAAGTGGCGCAAGATGAAATCCATATGCATTCTCCCCACGTATCCGCAAGCCTTCGCGGCAAAACATGGTCATAATAATGCGGACATCAGGAATAATTAACAGGAGTTTACTTTGGTTATAGGGCCATTTATTAACGCCAGCGCGGTGCTTGCCGGCGGCGTATTGGGCGCGCTACTGAGCCAACGATTGCCGGAACGGATCCGCACCTCGATGACCTCGATTTTCGGGCTGGCATCACTGGGGATTGGTATTTTACTGGTCATCAAGTGCGCCAACCTGCCGGTGATGGTGCTGGCGACGCTGGTCGGCGCGCTACTCGGCGAAGTGTGTAATATGGAGAAAGGCATCAATACCCTGGTGAGCAAACTCCAGCAACTATTGTCGCCAAAGGGCAGGAAAAAGGCCTCGGCCCACGAGTCTTATATTCAGAGCTACGTGGCGATCATTGTGTTGTTTTGCGCCAGCGGTACCGGCGTTTTTGGCGCCATGCGCGAAGGAATGACCGGCGACGCCAGCATCCTTATCGCCAAAGCGTTTCTCGACTTTTTCACCGCCACGATTTTCGCCTGTACCCTGGGGCTGGCGGTGTCGGCAATCTGTGTGCCGATGCTGCTGATTCAGCTCAGTCTGGCGGCCTGCGCCTCGCTTATCATGCCGCTGACCACGCCGATGATGATGGCAGACTTCAGCGCCGTCGGCGGTATGCTGCTGGTGGCGACCGGCCTGCGTATCTGCGGGATTAAGATGTTCGCGGTGGTCAATATGCTCCCCGCCCTACTGCTGGCAATGCCGATTTCGGTCGCGTGGACGGCCTTTTTTGCCTGACGACGCGTGCTTTTACGGCAAAGTGGTGATAGATTGTGCAGTCTGCTGCGAAATTTATAAATTTCGTTGACGAGGCGCGGTGAATCAGGTTTAATGCGCCCCGTTGCCCGGATAGCTCAGTCGGTAGAGCAGGGGATTGAAAATCCCCGTGTCCTTGGTTCGATTCCGAGTCCGGGCACCACTATTTAAAGAACCCGCCCAAAAGGCGGGTTTTTGCTTTTCTACGGCCGGACTCTTCATCGAACTGCGTTCGATTATTCGCCGCAACTCGGCTCACCCCTTCGGGGCCAGCGCGACAAGCGCGCTGTTCAACGCCTGCGGCGTTAGTCCGAGTCCGGGCACCACTTATTCAGAGAACCCGCCCAAAAGGCGGGTTTTTGCTTTTCTACGGCCGGACTCTCCATCGAACTGCGTTCGATTATTCGCCGCAACGCGGCTCACCCCTTCGGGGCCAGCGCGCGGTTATAACCAGTTGAGATAGTTATAAAATAACATCGGGTCATTCAAACCAAGTTTCTCTTTGAGTTTTGAGTGATAATATGAAACTTGTTTCCGGTTAAGATTCAAAGTATTGCATATAGAGCCAATGGTTTTAATTCCCCGGGTCATCAGTAAAACAGCATGCGCCTGTTGGGTTAACCCTTCCCCGTTGCAAATTGAATAGTAATACGAAATTAATACTTTAATTTGTTTTGAATTATCAACCAGTAATATTTTACGCCACTCATCTATTGATGAACGTTTTGATACAAAGAACAAAGACGCATCTCCCTGAACGATTCTATCGCTCAGTATGATGATTGAGGCATCCCTGCGTTCATAAATCAAATGAATCATATATAATAAAGTATAGACACTAAGGAAACCAAGCTCCTCAAGTATATATATTTTACTTTTTTCACCCAGTCCAAGCTCATCATACATCGTATCAAGACCCAATTTTACATATTGATTCTTGACATAAAAATGATATTCCATCGTCAAAGCACAATGTATAACAGATAAGTCATCATCAATTTTAATCATTCTGAAATTCATTGTTGTTGTTGATTCTTTTTTTATTACAAAGCAAACTAATAAAGCGCTTCGCTTTCTATTGTGAAGAATAGATAGTTTTCTGATTGGTTTACACTGAAAAGTCATTTCTTATTCTTATTCACTTTAGTTATGCCTTAATTTAGAGATTTTATTTCATATTAAGTTATCCTACTCGTCTTAGCGCGGAAGAAATAAACCATTAATATAAAAGGATTTTTTAATGATCGAAGAAAAAGAAAGCGGCTCAAAAAATAATCATTACTTTATAATTAATGGTCGTGTTAAATTTATTCCATTTCGCAGAACAATAGAGGACATGAATACTGGAACAAAACTTAAACTTAATGTTCCAGCAAGCCTTTGTCTGGATAGATTATTAAAAAACCAAGGACGTCTTGTTTCTCAGGATGAGCTAATCCTGTACGCCTGGGGCTTGAAGCGAGAGTCCACGGTGAGTTCTAATACTTTTTATCAGTGCATACTACATCTACGCAGAAAACTGGCACAGCTGGAATTATGTGATGTTATTGAAACCGTCCCACGTCATGGTATTATTTTTAACAATAGTGTCAGTGTATTAATTACGCAGGATACCCCCCCGGCGTTTCAACTCAATGAGAGTAATCAAACACCAGAAGGCACAGCGGAAAAGGATATAGAACCAGTGCCGTCCGTTGAAATCGGCAAAAAACACTTCACCGAGGAGATACCTGTATCGCTTCCTCCCGAATTTGGTTCTGATATGGTCCTCACGTCAACGATTCAGGTTGCGAAAAAGAATAGATTACAAATAAAAACCCGCTACGTTTTATTCACCGGAGCTATATTATTAATACTGATAACCGTATTGGGATTCATATACATAAGCTTCACTAATGATAATATATTCAAATCTTATAACCAACTCTCATCCACGAACTGCTTCATCTACACTATAGGTGATCAATATTCTGAAAATGAAATTAAAAACATAATGAAAAGTGTCGGGTTACCCTGCTTTAATAAAGAGAACGTTTTTTTTACCGTATCTCCGATGCAATCAAAAATAAACATAATCAACTGCGCTACATATAATAAAAAACAACAAGACTGTCGCTCCGTTACCATAGCGAGAGAATTAGAGGAAACACCATGAGATATAAATCCATTTTATGCTCACTTGCATGTTTAGGCGCTTTTTCAGGGGTATATTTTTATTTACCTTCTCCATTTAATACCGACAGTGCTATTTCATGCCATAGCCGCCATACTCTCATTAACAATGATTTTAAATTAGATGCAAGTTATGGTTTTATTTTTGGCGGTAATAAAGGCGAGTTAACAATGTATGGTTATGCGGTAGACAATGGTGTTCGGATAAATATCAGGAGAGTGATTAGTTTTACCTATACAAGAATGGATGATATTTATACTTTTCACAGTAAAAGAGTAGAGAAGTTTTACGGAGATAACAGTGAAAAAGGAAATGTAAATATTCATCTCCCCGAATTTTTTTATCAGACAGGAAAAGACCTTACCATACAACTCAAGCGGGATGGCTTCAATATCCCGATAATTTTCGTGCATCGCATGCCTGTTTTTTATTGTAATCAATCAGGTTAATGTATTATCAACAAGATATATTTTACTGGTCACCAGTCAGCAATTGTGGGAGTCGATTCCGCGACGTCGTCGTGAGATCGTTGAGACGCCACGCGGATATTAATGATAATAAACCGGACGCCTTCTATTACCTCCGGTTGCTTTTCCTCTCCCGGTCCAGGGGGACGCATCTGGTATGACGCCCCCCTGGTGACAGAAACCCGTTTTAGTTTTGACATACGGTGATTCGCCAGCATAAGCCCCATCTGGCTATCTTTCCCTAAGCGCTTCACCAACCTTGTTAAATGGTTTAATCAGGTACTGAAGGATTGTCTTTTTGCCGGTCTTGATATCTACACTCGCCACCATCCCAGGAGAAATAAAGTGCTGTTTATTATCTTTAGTTTGCAAATGGTCCTTCGTGGTTCTGATATAAACACGATAAAAAACAACTTCCGGTTTTTGAGGATCGGAAATCGTGTCAGGTGAAATTGTTACCACCTCACCATCCAGTCCCCCATAGATTGAGTAGTCATAGGCGGTGATTTTGACGATCGCACGCTGTCCTGGATGAATAAAAGCGATATCACGTGGCAATATTTTAGCCTCGATAAGTAATCGGTCATCAAGGGGAACGATGTTCATGATAGTTCCATTTGGGGGAATGACGCCACCAATAGTGTTAACTTCAATATTTTTCACAATGCCCCTGACTGGAGAAGTGATGGTCGATTTTTTCAGTAGATCGCGCTGACCGATGATCTTCTGATATAACGAATCAACTTCTCCGGAAATTCTCGATAGTTCCTCTCCAGATTTTACCTGATAGTTGTAGTTTAGCTCTGATTCTTTCATATTCAGATCGACGAGCTGCTTCCTGAGTCTGATAACATCAACTTTACTTGACGCCCCTTGGGCCATAAGTCGAGTGTTAATCGCGAGTTCGTTATTCAATAATACTCTTGACGCCTGAATATCTTTCATCGACGCGATATAATTATTTTTCCGCGAAGTATAAAGCACCATTTCTCTATCGGTGATTTCTGCAAAATCATGTAATTCATCAGGAAAAACTAAAGGACGATTGCTAATCTCCGCCAAAAGTCTAACTTTGCTGGCCAATAGCGCCCGATATTTGGATTCAGATTCCATCACTGCAGCCTGGGTTCTTATCGTATCCAGATTAGCAATAATATCCCCCACCTGAACTATCTGTCCTTCAGTAACGTTGATTCTATCGAGAATCCCACCATCAAGAGATTGAATGATCTTCTCTTTCGAGCTGGGGATAACCCTCCCATCGCCTTTCGAGACTTCATCAATACTAAACATAGAAGCCCACAGCAAAAATACGCTGAGAAAAAAGATAACGCTGAGCAATATATACAATGCCCGGCTAGTCTTAACGCCGCCATGCGTGTCGGCAAGCGTAAACTCGTCAGTCTCTCGTACCCTATGAGTCGCATCCTTATCCGTTGTAAAAAAAACATTCTTACAAAAGTCCTTTGTAAGTATAAAATTCTTTTTTACTTTTCCTGGTATATTTTTCATTAAAAACCATCATTTAAAATAGCTGGGCAAAATATAATGATATAATTAGTGGCAATATATTAATTACATATCATCAATAATTTCATCTTTGCGTTTATCTAACACCACCCTACCGCCAGACACCACGATAGTTCGATTAACAAGATCCAATATTTTCTTACGATGGGTAGCAATAATAACTGTTTTACCGGAAATCCAGTTGCTCATTTTTTTGACGAACTCATCTTCTGTCACATCATCCAGTGAGGAAGTGGGTTCATCCATAATAACAATATTAGGATTACGCAATACCAGTCGAGCCAACAGAATAGTCTGCTGCTGTCCGCCAGAAAGACCGTGCCCACCCTCCTGGATAATATAATCTAAACCCGATGGTAGCTGGTTGATGAAATTAATGGCACCGGTTATCTTAATGGCTTCAATAATATCTTCATCCTGGGCCAAGGGGGATCCCAGTGTAATATTTTCACGAAGCGAACCGAAAAATAGTCGAGAGTTTTGGCTCAGGTATCCAACATCACGACGCAGATCGGCGGGATCGATATCATTAATATTGATACCATCCAGAATTACTTCGCCGGACTTCTGATGCATCATCCCTGAAAGCGCGTTTAACAGCGATGACTTACCCGAACCATTGCGCCCAAGAATGGCAATACGCTCACCCGCTTTGATCTCCAGCGAATCAATACTCACCGCGATTTTCTGACCGTCTACCTGATGCGTAAAAGCCGCGTTGGTAATCGAATACTGGCCTTCGATAAATTTCTTGTGAATCAACCGCTGATGTTCCGGTTGATCGATGGGTAATTGCATTATCGAGTCGAGACCAGTCATCGCGACTTTGGTTTGTTGCCAACGAGTTATGATGCTCGCTATTTGCGCAATAGGCGCCATCATTCTTGAGCTCAGAATGGATGAGGCCACTAATGCCCCGGTTGACAGATCGCCGGACATAACAAAGGGAGTTCCTACCAGTACCAGGCATACAAACACCGAACTCTGGACGAAATATGACCAGGTTGTTAAGGTATGCGTCAGATGCTTTAATTCCAGACTGTTTTCTGCCGTCGTCTTAATGTAGTGCAGCCATTGCTGTTGAAAGCGATGCTCGGCTTGCAAAAATTTGATGTCGTCCAGCCCTTGAACCGTTTCGACCAGCATGGCGTTACGCAGACTGGATTCTCGCGTAGCCGTGTTGGCTAACCTGAACAGTTTCTTTTGACTTAATAGACCAGGAAGCACCATAAGAATGGCCCCAGCTAAAGGTACGAGGAAGACAATTCCCCCCAAAAAATAGATAATTACCAGGAACATAAAGAAGAACGGTAAATCCGTGATGGCAACGACGGTTGACGAAGTCATCATTTCACGAACCTGTTCCAGTTCCTTTAGCTGAGAAATAAACGACCCTGTTGATTTCGGGCGATAAGGGTTTTTAATCCTCAAGGCACGACCAAAGACCCTGTCTGAAATAATCAAGTCTGCACGCTTGCCGAGGATATCAGTTACGCTATAGCGAATTAAGCGCAAGGTGAAATCAAAAATAAGCGCCAGGATCACACCAATGAAAAGCACCCACATTGTAGGATGTGACTGTGCTGGAATGACACGGTCGTAGGTCTGCATAGAGTAAGTAATACCGGCCAGACCAAGCACATTGACAAACAGAGACCCCAGTATGACCAGATAGTATGGTTTCATGTCGGCAAAAATAATTTTCCAGACCCAGTACTTTTCAGCCGGCTTGATGTAATCATCAATGCGAGGGTCGGAGACATTTTTGGCCGGGCGCAGCGTGATAATTCTACGACCTTCAGCGCGGACCTCATCTTCTTGTAATAGTGAGATCAGCTCATTATCTTCAATAAACGAGACAACAAAATTTTTATCTTCATCAATACTCTTGATAATGGCCAGACGGCCATCTTTCATTTCCAGCACTTGAGGAAACAACCACGAATTAAAGCGATAACCCGCAACAGCGTCTTCCTTAAAAGAAAGCCCTGCCCGGCGACTCATAATCTCTACAACTTTACTGCTTGAATCTTTATCATGCCATAAAGATGTTATCAGGATATTCTGTTCTGAAACATTGAGACGATAATGGTGCGCGATAGTCACTAACGCGCTTTTCCACTGCTCCAGATAGTACTCTTTGGCGCCACTGTCATTTTCCATAGAGGAAAAGAAATCCATATCTTGCACTATATCATCCTTTATTTTTCATTAAATTAATTAATTTGCCAGCATAGTACAGACTTTCCATGGCAAGGTTCGACACGGTATAATGACTATTAATGATGTCGGCTTTGGTCTGATGGATCTCGGCTTCAGCGCTGGTTAAATCGGAAACCGAACGAGCCCCCAACTCCAGATACTGTGACATATAAAGATTACGCGTTCTTATAGCGCTCTGCTCCCTTTCGCGTTTGTTTTCCAGGCTAATTTTGGTGTTTCGCATTTGGCTCGAATATTCCATTATCCTCTGATCGGCATTATTCTTTTCAGCATCTAAGTTAAATTGCGCAGTATTGAGCGCTTCTTGTGCTTGCTGTACCTTAGAAGATACAGATCCGCCCTGATAAAGCGGGACTTTTACATTAATAAATGCGCCATAACGGTCGCGGTTTTTGGTGGTGCCATTGTTAGTCGATTGTTCAGTCAAATCATGTTCATAGTAAGGCGCCAACGTTATTGTCGGATAATATTCATTCTTTTGGACATCGATTTGTTTTTTGGCGATATCAATTTTAGCTCTGGCAATCCTGATTGCCGGTGAGTCAGTATTAACTGGATTATCACGTAAGATATTATTATAGAGTTCTTCGATTTCATTAGGGAACTCCATGATAATACTGGCTGATATTTTTTTATTTAATAGATGATCCAGAGTTGCCAGCCATTTTTTATATTGTGATATATAATCATTATAGTTTGAGAGTGCTTCGGCTACTCTGAGGTTTGCCTGAGAGTAATCAGATTCAGCGCTGGCCCCCAGCGCAACGCGTTTTTTCGTTAAATCTTTGATCTTAGAAAAACCGTCAATACGTTCCTTTGCCGCAGCGCTGAGTTGATGATAGCGGACTATTTGCAAATAGGCGCCAATCGTCTGATAAAGAATATCATTAATCTCTTTTTCTATTTCGTAGCTGGCGCTGGCGACATTCAGTTGAGAGAGCTCAACCCGGTCACTGGTGCTACCAAAATCATAAATCATCTGCTCAACTGATAAGTTGAGTTGATTGGTTTTATTATTATCATCACTATAATCATCTTTGGCGATACCGGAATTAAGGCCCATTTGCACATTAGGATAATATGCAGATTTAACCTCATCTATCATCGATTTTAGTCTTTCCGATTCAGCTATTGCCCGTTTAATTTCCGGGTGCCAGCTAACGGCCATCAGCATTGCGCTGTGCAGATTATATTTTTCTTTTGAAGAAATAATATTTTTTATAACCGTATCTGCAGGTGCAGCAGGTGGCAGTTGTTTTGCAAGTTGAGTTTTTTCAACCGGTTTAGCATATACAACTGGGGCATCATTGGACAGTGGCTTATTTGGTTGTGGAGTTTCTGGTGACGTTGATGATTTATCCTCATTAACAAATGAAACGGGAAAAGTGATAAGCTCACAGGAAGCACTAGCAATCATTAACAGATTTCCTATGGCAACGGATAAATAGAGTCGTGCTTTATGAGTAAGTCCCACTGGATAGCTCCCTGAATTATAAATACAACGCGTTATCATTCCATGATGATGTATATCTGGTATCGTGCATGAAGGTACATCTCATGACACCGTTGAGAACCACATACTGTAAAGCTATGTGGCTGACCAATCCCGGCGGCTAACCGATGTAGCAGCCGGGAAAGGTATTACTTAGAATTAAGCAGCAGCATACTGATAACTTTCTTCATTTAGCTGTAGCTGATTGACGATTTGATTCAGTGCGTTATATTCTCCAGAATCTTCAGCACCTTGTTGCTGTTCAGTAACTTTGTTTTCTGCCACGACGGAATTGTTTTCTTCACCTACCAGAGAATCCAAATTGATATCGTTGGCATTATTTTCCTCCGTCAGCGAAGCGAGCTGTTCATCAGTCAACTCTTCGTTTACTGCTTCCTTAGAAGCCTGTGAAGCCTGAGAAGTCTGCGAATCAACCATTTCGTTAAGCGAAGTTACGTTGCTATCAGAGTAAGTGGCTAACTCATTAAGCGTATTGGTCATGGTGGCCAAATCATCAGTAGACAAACTTTTCTCGCTGCCTTCACCCACAGATTTTTCCAGAAGATTATCAACCGTTTTTTCTGCGCTAACGAGCAGTTTATCAAGGGTTTCAGCCGCTGGTTTCGCCGCCTCGGCAGCAGTTTCAACGGAATCAGCTAAAGTATTGAGCGCATTGGCGGCCACATTGTCATTGGAGGAGCCGCCAAAAATTTTCGCGACAATATCGTTAATGATATTAGAGATCGTTTCCAGCGGATGAGTGATGCCATAAATAACTTCGGAGATAAAATCAATGATTCCCTTAAATGGACTCAAGATGGCATCAATGACCGAGTTAATAATATCTGTAACCGTTCCGACTGGGTCGCTAATAAATTTGACCATCAATGTTAGAGGATCGCCGAGCAGTTTTAATATCGAATCAATCGGATTAGTAATAAAATTAAAGATGGAGCTAGCCGTGTCAATAAAGAACTTACACGGCGCAAGAATAATATCTATGATATCCTGGAATATGTTACCAATAGCGCCAAACGGATCGCTGAGGAAGTTACCAATGCATTCTATGAGATTACCAATAACTTTGCCGATAGCCTCAAACGGCGCGGCAATAAAATCAATAATAGAACCTACTGTATCAATAATAAACTTGCATGGCGCAAGAATAACATCAATAGCACTCTGGATCATATTCCCAATAAAGCCTAGTGGATCTTTAAAGAAATCCTGAATGCTATTGGAAATAGAAGAAAAAATATTCTTGAGGCCTTCGACCGGCGAAGAAATAAAGTCAATAATGGAGTCAATGAAATTATTGATCGGCGTATCTGGAGTATCGGAATCCGAGTTTAAACCCAGCATGCCTTTTATAAAGGCTTCGATTATGGTTACCGCCGATGTCCCAGCACTCATGGCGATCGGGAGACCCATGATCAGCGCCATGCCCAGTTTCGTGACCAGGTTGACAACATTACTTAAGCCATAATGAATAGCAATAAGAACGCCGTCAATAGCCAGCGTGAAATCTGAAACCACACTGGCAATCGGTATTAATCCCGGTATAAACTGCAGGAATCCTGTAATAATTCCCAGAATCCATTCGGCAATGACGCTTATAACTTCAACGCCTAGCTTAGGAATAGCCATAACTGCGACGAACAAATCGCCCAGTACTAATGGAATCAGTGGGTTTTGCAATAGCGATTGCGAGAAATCAGCGACGAAATCCTCCATCGCGGAGGAATCACCGTTTAGTAAGGCGGTAAATCCTTTAACCAGCGTTATCACCCAGCCGATGGCGCCGGTAACGATCGCAGGCAGGCTAATAAGACCAACACCGATACTCTCTACAATAATTTTTAAGCCGTTACCCAGGCCATCTACGAGAATCAGTATACCATTAAAGATATGTGGAATGGTTCCTAATGGTCCCCATATCCCTCCCAGAATACCGGTGATAAATCCTGTAACCCACTGAACCATATTGGAAATAAAGCTTAATGGCACGTGAATAACTTCAACGAGTGCTTCCCAGGCGACCAGGGCGACGCCGGTCAGTGCCGCAGGCGCGGATTCGAGCAAAAAGTGGTAATCACTTAACATCGGAATAACCGATTTAAGTGCTTCTAACAATCCTTTCGGAATGGCAATAATCGCATTCCAGATGCCGCTGAGAATATCTTCCAGGAATGACGGTTCGTTTTCAGCATTGAGGGTGGCGGCGTCGGATTGAGCTTTCTCCACTCCCGCAATATCAGTGGCGTCGTTTACCGCCTGATGGGCTGCGTCCTTTTCATCCTTGCTCAGGTTATCCATAGCGTCGATCGCCTTGTTGGCGCTATCTTTCGCGCCATCAAGGTTATTGCTGGTAGCATCGGCCAGCGCTTGCTCCAGGCCCGCCACGCCTGTCGCGTCGTTCACCGCCTGGTGAGCCGCTTCTTTCTGCTCGTCGCTCAGGTAGGTCATGTCGTCGATCGCCTTGTTGGCGTCGGCTTTGCCTTCCTCAAGGTTTTTCGCGGCAGCGGCGGCTTCGGCTTTCTCCAGGCCCGCAATGTCGGTGGCGTCGTTCACTGCCTGGTGAGCCGCTTCTTTCTGCTCGTCGCTGAGATAGGTCATGTCGTCGATCGCCTTATTGGCGTCGGCTTTGCCTTCCTCAAGGTTTGTCGCCACGGCATCAGTCAGCGCTTTCTCTACGCCCGCCGGGTCCGTCGCGTCTTTCACCGCCTGGCGGGCCGCTTCTTTCTGCTCATCGCTCAGATAGGCCATATCGTCGATCGCCTGATAGGCGTCGGCTTTACCTTCCTCAAGGTTTTTCGCCGCGGTATCGGCCACCGCTTTTTCCACGCCCGCAATGTCGGTCGCGTCGTTCACCGCTTGCTGCGCCTCGGCTTTCTGCTCGTTGCTCAGGTACGCCATATCGTCGATCGCCTTGTTGGCGTCGGCTTTGCCTGCCTCAAGGTTTGTCGCCGCGGCATCGGCCTCGGTTTTTTCCACCTGCGCAATGTCAGTCGCGCCATTGATCGCCTGGTGTGCCTCGGCCTTCTGCTCGTTGCTCAGGTACGCCATATTGTCGATCGCTTCATTGGCGTCGGCTTTACCTTCCTCAAGGTTTTTCGCTACGGCATCGGCCAGCGCTTTCTGCACCTCGTCGACGCTGGTCGCATTATCAACGGCTTTCTGAGCTTCAGCCTTCTGTTCGTCGCTCAGGTACGCCATGGCGTTGATTGCCTCACTGGCGTCGGCTTTGCCTTCCTCAAGGTTTTTCGCCACCGCGTCAGCAAGCGCTTCCTCTACGCCCACAACGCCGGTCGCAACGTTCACCGCCTGTTGAGCCGCCCCTCTCTGCTCATCGCTCAGATGCGTCATACCGTCGATCGCCTGATTGGCATCGGCTTTGGCTTCTTCAAGATTTTTCGCCGTGGCGCCGGACAGCGCTTTCTGCACCTCATCTACGGTGGTCGCATTTTCAACGGCCTGGTGAGCAGCTTCTTTCTGTTCGCTGCTAAGGTACGCCATAGTGTCGATCGCCTGATTGGCGCCGTCTTTCGCTTCCTTGAGTTTGGCTTTGGCCTTATCCTGGCTATTATCACCGCCGTCGTCGTTATCATTAACGGCGGCAATGGCGAGACCACCGATCGCAACCGCGGCGATTAATGGCACGACCCATACATAAACATCGCTATCGTTCGCGGCTGGTTCAGCCGCGGTAAACACCTCTTCAAAGCTCTGTAATGGTTTAAATTGCAGACCATTGAATTGTTCTTTGTCGAGATAATCAGCCTCAAAAATCTCCTTACCATCGTCAAAAACCAGCTTCTTTTTTGTGTCGCCAAAAAAGTCTTCGATGACGATTTTTTGATTATCTTTCATTAAGATATTAAGGGCGTTCTTATCCTTTTGTACGCCCGTGACATCCCTCGCAGATACAGGTAAACGGATCGCTCCGCTTTCGACCGGGGCAGCCCCTGTCATTTCTGCCGTGCTTGCGAGTTTTTCGCCTGTTGGCGAGAAAAAATCTATTGTTCCATTCATATAAATTCAGTCCATATTTATTAATAAAAAAGAAAACACACGGTGATAAGCTCAAAACCACCAGGAACATCCCTATTCCATTTCTGATTCAATGTATTTTCTTATAGTTTGAAGAGCTATTCTCCTGAGCTCCTCTTTAGCTTATTTGCGGTGTATCAGCCTTTTTCCCTCCCATACCCTTAATAATGTCAAGAATGCCATCGAGATTAAATACAATGGCTTCCTTCATCAGCATGATAATATCTTGCGGAGCCGAGAATAGTTTTGTAAGCTCGTGGAAAGATAGTTTTACTTTTTGTTCATCCTCTTTGATAGAAACAATCATTCCCTCAGAGAGTACTCTTTTTACCCATTTCTCTAAATTACGACTATCGATTACACCAGACAGTGATTTTAATAACTTCATTACATCTGGCTTAGCGCCCTGCTCGGATACAGCTGAAAAAACACCTTCCAGAGATTTTTCGCCCAGGTTATCCAGAAGCGGCGTAAGAATATCTTTCTGTAAATCCGCAACAAACATCAGGCGATTCCACGCTTGTAATTTTACCAACATGAATTTTTTGTCGTTCAGAACAAACTCTTTAGTTTCCATAATGTTTTCTCTGGCGGGATGAATAGTGTTTCAGGAGAAGACCGCCCTCTCTCCCCCCGAAAAATCAATGTGCTTCCCCTGATTACCGGGGATGGTTACGGCCAACTCAAACGCGCTATCACAGCGCCGATGAATAAACCACCAGCGTCTACAACCTCTTTCCTGCTGAGGGTAAAGAAAGTAATAGATTGAATTAAATGCCAAGATAGTAAGCTTTGCGCTTAATTTAAAATGAAGTTAGCTTCATTATTCTTATCAACATCTACCCAACCCCTAAAGTTATCTTTACTTACCTTAGCAAAACACAATAACTCATTGATAAAAAAACAAATTACCACGTACTTAAGATATAAAAAAAACGGCGTTTTTTTGACGATGCTCTGCCCATCAACAGGCTCGCTGGCCGGAGAGAGCCGCAAGAAAAACGATAACCAGAAGTGGCTCCGGTTATAGCTGTAGTATGAAAGGGTTACGGCGATTCTCTAATGCGACTGGACGCCGCTGAGGGGGTTCCTTCGGACGAACGACGTCCGGCGCCTGGAATGTTGATAGTGTCATTATGGCGAGGGTATAATTCCATGATTGCAAAAAAGAAAAACAATTGAAATCAATGGAAAGCGTAAGCACTTCTTATCATCTTTCCAGAAAAATGCGGGACGTTCCGTGGCCACATTATCCTATAGCATTCCCTCACTTTCCGGTGGAGGGATATAATATTTCCCTCCTTATAATATTCTCTCCCGCTTGCAAGACCCCTGCCGCGTTAATACACTTTATAAAAATGCTCCATACAACTATATTTACCAAGAACAATATACCGGGAAATTATGGTGAAATAAGAAATCCGCCATTTGGATAAAATAGAAATCCATCTTTAAAAAAACATCATAATAAACATTCCTACCACCACAGTATTAACCACGAACGTTTACATCTCTCTATTTACATACCAACCTTTAATAATAATAAACATCAAAACACGTCGCATGGCGTGACTGATTGCAGACATCAGTCCATATCTATCACCTACCGTGTCCCCGCTCATTCCTTTTTATCCTTACTTTCCGAGCGCTTACTGCTCCGATCTGATATTCCCTCCATTCCCTACAACTGAGATTTGCCCTATACGCCTTTCCGCTTTCATTCGATTCCTATTAATCATTGCAATCCTTAAATGAAATTGGTAATTATTCTTATTATTGTTTTTGTTAACACCCTGTCTGGCACGGTACCCCCAACGGTATGTGCAGGCTAAAATTAAAATTCACCGGCGGAAAAGGAAAAATCATCAGATGTATGCCCGCGAGTCTCGCTCCACGCCCCCGCGCAGGACGCTTTTTGCCATTTTCTCTTGCCTTACGCTCAGTTACAGCGCTCCTGTCTTAGCAAAACCCGATATGCAGCCGCTGGGGCCCAATATCGCCGAAAAGGGTTCGGCCTTTTACCACTTCAGCGTCCATCAGTTCGATTCCGCCGACGGCGCACGCCACTATCGGGTGTGGACGGCAGTGCCGAACAAAGCCGCGCCGCCCACCGGCTACCCGGTGTTATACATGCTTGACGGTAATGCGGTAATGGACCGACTTTCTGACGAGCTGCTCAAACAGCTCACGGCGCAATCGCCGCCGGTGATCGTTGCGGTCGGCTATCAGACCAACCTACCTTTCGATCTGAAGGGCCGGTCCTTTGACTATACGCCTGTTGACAACAGCAAGGGCGCAACGCCGACTGGTCGTAAAAACGGGGGGAGTCATGACTTCCGTCAGTTGCTGGAAACACGTATCGCCGCCAAAGCGGAGCAAGGTCTGCATATCAACCCGCAGCGCCGCGGCCTGTGGGGCCACTCCTACGGCGGCCTGTTTGTGCTCGACTCCTGGCTGTCGTCCTCGTACTTCCACGCTTATTACAGCGCCAGTCCATCGCTTAGCCGGGATAACTTTGCGCTACTTAGCCGTATGACGACGGCCGAACCTGCGTCGTACTGCGGCAAAAGTCTGGTCATTATGGAAGGGTCAGCGACGCCGGGCGATAAGCGGGATTCGAACGCTGATCACGTGCTAACAAAAGTGAATACCGCGATGACTACGCTGAAAGAGAAAGAGGTAGATGCCGCTGTTTGGGATTTCCCGGGCCTGGGCCATGGACCGATGTTTAATGCCTCTTTCCGCAGCGCGCTGCTAGATATCAGCCGTGAAAAAGCTGAACGCGTACCAGACTGCCACTAATCCAGCCACTGCCCGCATGACACGGGCAGTGAAACCTTCAACAGCATGCCGTGCGGCTAGGGCCACGGATAATAAATATGTTCCGCCTGTTCGCTCGCCGGCGCTTCATCGCCCTGTAATCGCGCCGCCAGGGTAAAAGCGAAATCAAACACCTTGCCCAACCCCCGGCCGCTGAGCAGATTGCCGTCTTCCACGACGTCGGCATCCACGTACACGCCATCGCTCACCTGCTGCCAAAGATCGCCGGAACAGACATAGCGACGCCCCTTCAGCAGCCCATTGCCGCCCAACACGCGGGCGGCGGCGGAGCAAATCGGGCAGATATATTTACCCGCTTCATCGTGGCGGCGAACGAAGGCAATAACCTCCGCGCTTTTCGCCAGATTAACACTGCCTTCCGGGCCGCCCGGCAACACCACGGCATCAAAGGTTTGATCGAAGCTGGCCTTCAGGGTGCTATCCGCTAGCATCGGGATAGCGTGGTAGCTCACCACTTCGCGACTCTCGCCGCAGGCAATCGTCTGCACCGCAATATTCAGACGGCGCAGGATATCGATAGTGACTATCGCTTCCCCCTCTTCAAACCCGGGGGCTAATAACACGGCTACGTTTTTCATCTCGTTCTCCATTCCTTGAGGATTACCAGTACGGGTACCAAATCTGTCGCAGCCGCGCCAGCAGCTCAAGATAGAAATAGTCACCCCAGCTACAGCACTGATCGACGCCCTTTCCGCTGCCCATATGATAAACCGAGTGCTGCAGCAGCCCTTCGGTAGGGTCATCGTCGTGGGCCAGGTAGTTGTCGGTCAGCGATAGCGCAATGCGTAGCGCCATCTCTTCGTAATACGCGCGGTTGGCGTCGAGCGTTGGCAGCGCCTTGACCAGCTCCAGCAGGCCGCAGGCGGCAATCGCCGCCGCCGAACTGTCGCGCACGGCATCGGTGCCGAGCAGCGCCAGATCCCAATGGCAAACATCATCTTCCGGCAGGCGGTTGAGAAAGTAGTGCGCCAGGCTGCGCGACAGCTCAACCATCTGCTTATCGCCGGTGTGCTGATAGCTCAGGAGGAAACCGTAAATGCCCCACGCCTGGCCGCGCGACCAGCATGAGGTATCGCTGTAGCCCTGATGGGTGTTGCCAAAGCGCGGTTCGCCGGTCTGCACATTCATATAGTAGGTGTGATAAGTCGAGGCATCTTCACGCACGATATAATTCGCCGCCTGTCCGGCATGCGCCGTTGCCGCCTGCGCGTAGCGCGGGTCGCCGGTCTGCTCGCTGGCCCAGTACAGCAGCGGCAGATTCATATTGCAGTCGATGATCATTCGCCCCTGCTGTTCCGGATCGTTTAAGTCGCCCCACGCCTGGATAATTTTGGCCGTCGGGTTAAAACGCTCCATCAGGCGCTCGGCAGCCAGCAGCGCCGACTGGCGAGCGGCCTCATTGCCGGTGAGCCGCCAGGCGCTGATACAGGAGAGCGAATAAAGGAAGCCGAGGTCGTGGGTCGCGGTGTCGATACGCTGCTCAATACGCCGGGCGAACGACGGTAAATAGCGCTCGGCAGCTTCGCGGTAGCGCGCTTTGCCGGTCATCTCCCACGCCAGCCACAGCTGGCCCGGCCAAAAACTGGTGGTCCACTCTACGTTATCGGTACGCGGCCAGATGCCGTTTTCACAGGCTTCGCCGGGGAACTTATCGCCGAAGGCAACGATATTTTTGTCGAGCTTGCGCGTTACGCGAGCCAGCGCGTCTTCCAGCTTCTGGCTCAACGCCAGGCGGTCGACCTGATGCAGTTCTATCGGCCGCAGCGCTTCGGTGATAACAGATTTGGTCATAACAACTCCTGAATTAATGTTTGGCCGGTTCAACCGAGGCGGTATCTAAAGCCGGAGTAAAGGGTCGTGAGGCATCGCGCTTCGATTGGCAGCGCGATAGCGTAAAAGCGGAAATCAGCGTAAACGTCAGGGCGCAGCAGCCCATCAACAGATAGGTATGCTCAAAGCCGATTTTGTCGTACAGGTAACCCGCCGGCGGCGCGACCACAATCGATCCGACATAAATCATCGCCTGGTAACCCAGCAGGTACATCGTGGCGTTAACCCGACGATGGAAGTGTTCGGCGATGTATTTGAAGACCGAAATCAGCAGCAGCGCGATCTCAACGCCGTAAAACGGTTTGATGATGGAGATGACAATCGGGTCGTTGGTCAGGCCGGAGGCAATCAGCCGCGCCCCCACTACGCAGCCGCAGAACAGCAGGCCGCGCTTGGCGCCATAATGGTTCACCAGCCATGGGATAAACATCATCATTACGAACTCCATCCCCGACTGGACGGTACTCAGATAGCCGTACCAGGCGTTGCCCTGCTCTTTGGTGGCAAAGAACGAGACGAAATAGCGCGGGAACTGCTGCTCGGCGATGAACATCATCCACGCCACTCCGGCGACGTAGAGGCTGAACATCCAGAATTTGCGATTTTTCAGCAGCATCAGCACATCGGCAAAGACTATCTTATTCGCGGAAATGACGTTGTTATTGCGCAGTTGTTCATCACCGATTTTGAGGCTAATCAGCACCAGCAGCATCAGTACCGAGGTGCCGCTGCTGAGCAAAAAGTTAGCCAGCGGCGTGAAGTTAAACAGCAGTCCAGAGACCGAAGCCGCCATCGCCCAGCCCAGCGAACCCCACATTCTGATGCGGCCGAACTCCAGCCCGTACAGGCGGCTAAAGCGGTCGGCGTAAGATTCGGAAGCCGCCACCCCGGCGTACCAGCCGAGGCTCAAATACAGCGCGCCGATGATAATCCCCAGTGTCGCGTGGCTTTGCAGCAGCGGCTGGTACACCAGCGCGAAGAACGGCGCCATCAGCGCGGAAATGGCGCAGACAAAATAGAGCAGCCACTTGCTCATGCCGATTTTGTCCATGATGTAGCCGTACACCGGTTTCAGGACCACCGCGAAAACGCCATTAATGGCGAACACGCTGCCGATGGTAATGCTATCGAGGCCTACCTTCTGGCTCAGCCACAGCGCGTACAGGCCAAAACTGGATGACCAGGTGAAGAAGTAGAGAAAAATAAAGGTACTCATTTTGTACTGCGCGGCGCGTACGGATGATGATGTGCTCATAGCGATGCCTCCAGGGCCAGAACGAGCGTCGTTTCTTGTCGTGCCGTCACGAAGCGTACCGCGTCATCGCTAATGAAGGCCTGTGGGCAGTGTTGCGGTTCGAAGTCGGCGGCATTCCCCGCCCATACCGCGCTTACCAGGCAATGCGTCCCCGCATCGAGCTCGCCGCGCAGCACCGGCACCGCCGCGCGTTCGGCGAACAACAGATTGCTGTTCGGCGGCGTCAGCACCGTCTCGCCGCGGCGGGCGTGCGGATGTAAACAGAAAATCGCCGAGATATCGCGGGCGTTGCGTAAGCAGCAGGCGCCGTCACTCTCTTGCGCCTGCGGCAGCGGACGATTCGCCAGGCTAAAGCCGCCTTCCGCGCAATCCAGCGCGCGCTGGGTAGCTATGCGGTGGACGCGCAGTTGCCAGTCGCCCAGCGCCAGTAGCCAGCTATCAATCACCACGTCGCGCCACGGCAGCCAGCGGCTGTAAATAGTGCCATCAGCGGTAACCACCTGCTGGCATTCGCGGCGACCGCGCCAGTAGTTATCCTTTTCGGCCAGCAGCAGCATCGAATCGGGAGCGGCATGGTTCAACCCGTAGCGCCCCCGTTCAATGGTGAAACCAAAGCGGGTGGAGTAGGCAAATTTGCAGTATTTCGCTTCGGTATTAACGAAGTTGTTCAGCTCCAGCTGGCCGGAAGTCAGCATCCACAGGTGATCGGCCTGATGTACCAGCACCTGATCCGCATGGGCTATCGTGTGCTGCGCGGGCAGCGGCGGCAGCGGCAGTTCAGCCGCCTGCCAGAAGGCGTCGCCCTCGCCTAACGCCAGCACCAGCATGGTTTTCAGCCCCCAGTACGGTGAACCCGGCGCGTTGTAATCTTCCGCCATCGCCAGGTTCGGGTAGCTGTAGCCGACGCTCAGTACGCCGTCGCGATCGAACATCGGCTGCTTCAGCCACCAGCGCAGGTGGCGCAATACGATGCCTTTAATCACGCCCGGCGAAAATACCTCCAGCCCGGCGAAGGCCGCCGCGCTCCAGAACGCCGCTTCAGCAAAGCGATAGGTCAGACTACGGCCGAACGGGATCGCCGCGCCGTCATCGGCAAAGAAATGGATGAAGTCAGAGGAGAAACGCGCGGCCCGCTGACGCAGTTTCGCACAGCGCTGCGGATCGACATCGGCCATCAGCTTCGCGTAAATCAGGCCATAGAAATGGAAGCCCATCGAGATGTAATAGTCGCGCGGGCGGCCCGGACCATCCGAATACCAGCCATCGCCGAGGTAATAACGTTCCATGGCGGCAAAATGATCTTCCAGCGCCTGCGGATTGGTCGGCATTCCGCAATAATGAAAGCCAACCTGTACCAGAATCGGAAAGAAGTGCCAGTTATTATCCGGGATATCCTGGGTCTCGCACTGCTTTAACCAGCGCCATAAGTTCTCTTTTTCCGCAGCAGTGAAGTGCGCCAGTACGGTTTCGCCCGCCAGCGCCAGCAATAATCCGTAAGCCGCCATCTCGACAATGCGTTGATCGTAAGGCGCGACTTCGCCCCAGTAATCGGCATGCTGCGGATTGGTGCCGTTTTTTATCGCCTGTAAATAGAAGGAGAAATGCTGCGGCTCGCTGCCGCCAGCCAACAGCGGCGTTACGCCCCACAGCAGACGGGAAAAGGTTTCCATGCTCGCGACCTGCTGGCCGTAGTGAGCGGTGAAGTTCGCTAAATCAATGCGGCTGGCGTCGTTTTTAAAATAAGGCGCTACCGCATTCAGCATTTCATTGACCAGCCGTAGCACCTCTTCCCGGCTTGTCAGTGGGTTATCCAGATGAATATTTTCAGGTTGCACAGGGTCCTCCCGTATAACACGAGGGTAGAGGTAAGTTATTGTTATTAAGCTTTTATCAAGCCACGTGTGCGACGTCTGGATGAAGAGTAACCGCTTTTATTCCCGGCGCTGAGTGAGCAGACTCACAAAATTAAACCGCCATTTCATTTTTGCTGGATTTTGTCGACCGCGCGGAGGATAAATTGCAAATGATGGCGTAAAAATTTAAATCTGTTGTCCTGGAGGCAAAATGGGCGAAGCGCAACTGCTGGAACGTATTACGCTCGATCGGCAGGCCATTTCGTTTAATCGCATGTATACCACCAGCGTGCTTTACTACCACTGGCATCAATGCGTTGAATTGCTTTATATATCCAGCGGCTACGGCATCGTGGTGGTGGATAACCAGCACTACACCGCCCGTCCGGGGCGATTATTTATCTTTCCGCCCTTCCGTTTGCACAAAGTGCAGGTCGATCATAGCGATAAAAATCCTTATCACCGCACCACCATGCACATTGAGCAGTCGGTCGTCGAGAGCGCGCTCAGCGCTTTCCCGCGCCATCAGGCCCAGTTCGCGGCGCTGGCCGCCAGTAATCTGCCGGCGCAAATTTACGACCTCAGCGAGCACGCGGCATTTATCGAAAGGATCCTTGAACAGTTTCAGCGTCTGGAGGATAACGAGCAGACCACCGCCTGCGAGGTGGCGTTTTTGATGATGCAGCTAATGACGTTTCTACCCGAGCAGCCGCAACGCTACCCGCCGCGCCAGCAGACCGTCGCCTCGCGGATTATGAACTGGATCGAAGCCCACTATGCCAGCAAGTTTTCCCTTGACCAGCTGGCTTGCGACCTCGGACTTTCGCGCAGCTACACCTCGCGGGTTTTTCGTCAGCAGACCGGCGGCAATATCCATGAATATTTGCTCACCCGGCGAATAAAACGCAGTTGCGATCTGCTACGTAATAGCGATGAAAGCATTGATGCCATCGCAGTGGCGGTGGGATTTGGCGAGGTGACCTACTTCATTACCTGTTTTAAAAAGATGATGCGCCAGACGCCGCTGCAGTACCGTAAGGCCAGCCAGCGGCACTCCGCTTTATAACTTAATCCATCGCCTGCTTGAGGCCAACCTGACGGCGACGCCAGGCGCTATCGCGGCTCGCCAGCCAGTAGTACAGCGGCGAGGTCACCAGCAGGCCGACCAGCCAGGAGAGATCGGCGCCGTTAAACCACGCCGAGACCGGGCCAACGTACAGCGGGGTATTCATAAATGGGATCTGCACCAGGATGCCGATGGCGTAGGCCAGCAGCGCGTGCGGGTTGTAACGGCCATAGATACCGCCATCCACCTGAAATATCGAGTTAATATCGTAGTTGCCTTTGTGAATGGCGTAGAAGTCGATCAGGTTAATCGCGGTCCACGGCACCAGCACCACCAGCAGGGCCAGAACCAGATCGATAAAGTGGCTGATAAAGTCCGCCGAGGCGAAGATCGCCGCCGCCACGCAGCAAATAAGCACGATGACCGACAGCAGGGCGCGGCTACGACTGCCGGGGATCCAGCGCCACAGGAAGGTCTGCACCAGGGTTATCACCGACATCACCGCGCCATACAGATTAAGCGCGTTATGGCTGATGACACTCAGCAGGAACAGCACCAGCATCAACGGGCCTATCGCGCCGGTCGCCAGCTTTACCGCATCCATGGTTTCCAGCCCCACCGGCGTTGCCAGCACCGCTACCGCGCCAAAAATAAACGACAGACTGGAACCGAGCGTCGAGCCAAGGTAGGTGGTCCAGAACGTCGCGGCGACGGGCACATCCGCCGGCAGGTAGCGCGAATAATCAGAAACATACGGGGCGAAGGCAATCTGCCACAGCGCCGCCAGCGACACGGTGGCCAGCCAGCCCGAGAAGGAAAAACCGCCGCGAGTTAAGAAATCGGCGGTATGCAGATGAGTGAAGATGTAGCCAAAGCCGACCATAATGCCGATGCCCAGCACCCAGGTGCCGATCCGGTTGAGAATATGAATACATCGGTAGCCGATGATGCCAATCACGCAGGATCCCACCGCGCCGATCGCAATCCCCACCGGTAGCGGAACCGCGGGAGCGATGCCGTGCAGCGACTGCCCGGCCAGCACGATGTTCGAGGCAAAGAAACCGACGTACATCACCCCGGCGATCGCCACCACCAGCAGCGAACCAAAAGATCCAAACTGCGCGCGGCTCTGGATCATCTGCGGGATCCCCATCTGCGGCCCTTGCGCCGAGTGCAGCGCCATCAGCGCCCCGCCAACCAGATGGCCGACTAAAATCGCAGCGATCCCCCACAGCAGATTCAGGTGAAAGATCTGTACCCCCAGGGCGCCTGTGACGATCGGCAGCGGCGCGATGTTGCCGCCAAACCACAGGGTAAAGAGATCGCGGGTTTTACCGTGGCGATCTTCTGGCGGAATATAGCCAATAGTGTGCTTCTCAATAAGCGGCGGCGATGATTCTTTGGTCGGCATAGCATTCTCCAAAGTCAGGAACCATTAATAATGGTTGTGATGTGCAGGTGTTTTTATGTTTTGGAGATAATGCGCATTATTTAGCGAAAGGGTAAATTACTTTGTTTATGGCTACAGAAAATAAAAAAACTAATTAGCCCGGCAGTACGCCGATAAATATCATAAAATTTTATCATAACCGTTCCGGTAAGATAAAATAATGATATTTTCAACGCAGCGGTAAATTGTCAATTAGGAATACAGAATAAATAATCGTGATGAGATGAATTTATGGCTGATAATAAAATACGGGCCGCTATTCAGGCCCGTATTATGTGATAAGTTAAAACTCAAACGGCTAGCGCTTAACTAAAAAACTTACCTTTCAGTAGATTAAGTCCTGCGGAGACCGGGTCGCCCTGGGCCGGCGCTTCGCCCTGCGGCGACAGGCCATCGACGATTTTTGGCAGGTATTCCGCAATCAGCGATGAGGCGGTTTGCGAATCAACGCCCAGTTTGGCGCCGAGTTCCTGCAGGGCAGGCGAGCCGAATACCGAGGTAATCTGATCGCTGTTCACCGACATATTACTCTGCTGGCTAAGCCACGACTCGACGATTTCACCTAAGCCGCCGCTGCGGAATTTTTCCAGGATTCCCTGGATACCGCCCTGCTGTTCAATCCAGGTCATGATCGCCTGAAGTTGTTCAGCTTTGCCAGCCTGCCCGCCAAGCACGCCGCCGATTTGATCTAATAATCCCATTACAATCTCCATCAAAACGTTGCTATTAATCCCTGATTCACGGCTTACTTCGCCGGGATAATCAGCACCTGCCCCGGATAGATCTTATCGGGATGCTTCAGCATCGGTTTATTGGCTTCAAAAATACGCTGATAGTCATTGGCGGAGCCATACATCGCTTTCGAGATGGCGCTGAGGGTATCACCGGATTTAACCGTATAGTAACGGCTTTCCGCCCCGCTCTGCGTTACAGTAACGCTATCGTTGACCTGGCCAATCCCGGTTACGTTACCTACCGCCACCAGAATTTTTTCCTTATCTTCCTGTGAACCGACATCGCCTGTTACCGTCGCGGTACCATCGTCCGCTACGGCAATATTGACCTTTTCGGCACCAGGCAGGTTAAGACTATCAATATGTTTTTTCAGCTTGTCGGCCTGATCTTCCTTGCTGGAGCCGGACACGGCATCCCAGATCTTCTCGCCCGCTTCTTTCACAAAACTTAATAATCCCATCTATCCATACCTCCATTACTGTTTCACGATGAATGCTTTCATCAGACACGATAATCATAGCTTATAAATACCGTTCACTTCCTTTAACAAATGCTCGACGAAGCGGGTAAGTTTCGGTAAGGGGCGCAGATCCTGGCGCCACAGCAGGTGTATCGGCCTCGGTTCCGGGGTGTAATTTTGCAAAATACGCACCAGTCGGCCATTGGCTAAATCTTCCGCCAGCAGCACTTCCGGCTGCAATAACAGCCCGGCGCCGGCCACCGCCGCCATACGCAGCGCGTAGCCATCGTTGCAGCGCAGCACCGCGTCGCGCTTCCAGCGTACCTCTTCCGCAGCGCCCGGCAGCCGCCACTCGTTGCGCGCGGTCCACACCGTATGCGAAAGACACTGATGTCCGGCTAAATCAGCGGGCGTCTGCGGCGTGCCGTGGCGCGCCAGATAATCCGGCGCCGCGCAGATCGCCATGCGATAGGGGGCGAGATACTTCGCCACCAGATCGGTACGCTGGATGTCGCCGATACGAATCGCCAGATCGATTCCCTCATCCACCAGGTCCACCATGCGGTTTGTCAAATCAAGCTCGACGCGTACCTCCGGCCAGGCCTGCAGAAAGGAGGCGGTCAGCGGCGCGATAATGCTGGCGCCGAAAGAAACCGGCGCGCTCACCCGTAGCGTACCGGCAGGGGCCAGCCGTAACCGTTCAACCGAACGCTCGGCATTCGCCACCTGCTCCAGTACCCGCCGCGCCTCATCAAAATAGACTCGCCCTGCATCGGTCAGGCTTTGCCGACGGGTATTTCGCTCCAGCAGGCGGGTGCCGAGCTGGCCTTCAATTAAGGCGATATATTTGCCGACCATCACCGCCGACATCTCAAGGCGCGTCGCCGCGCCGGTAAAACTGCCGCACTCTACCACCGCGACAAACGTTTCCATTCCACGCAGCTTGTCCATATTACAAACCTCTGGTTAGTAATCATCTAACTTTTAGCCAGTTTATCCGACAATCGATTAATTAAAGAATAGAGGCTCACTTCACTGAGGAGTTTGCGATGAAAATTATCGTTATTGGCGCCAGCGGTACCGTTGGCCGCGCGGTTGCGGAAGAACTGAGCCGCCAGCATGAAGTTATCCGCGTTGGCCGCACCCACGGCGACGAGCAGGTTGATATCACCTCGCAGCACAGCGTGCAGGCGCTGTTCGAGAAAATTGGCCCGGTCGATGCCATTGTCTCAGCAGCCGGCAGCTTATACTTTGGCCCGCTAAGCACGATGACCGACCGCGATTTTGACCAGGGACTGCAGGATAAACTGTTGGGGCAGATTCGCCTCGCCCTCACCGGCCAGCATTATCTTAACGATGGCGGCTCCATCACCCTTATCAGCGGCATCGTCGCCGATGAACCGATCGCTCAAGGGGTGAATGCCACCACCGTCAATGCCGGACTGGCGGGTTTCGTTCGCTCCGCCGCCTGCGAATTACCGCGCGGGATCCGCATTAACCTGATAAGCCCCACCGTGCTCAGTGAGTCTGTCGAGACCTATGATGGTTTCTTCCCCGGTTTCGCCAGCGTACCGGCCGCAGCGGTGGCGCAGGCCTATCGCCGCAGCGTCGAAGGGATCCAAAGCGGGCGGGTTTATAAAGTCGGTTATTAATTATTTTCGGGCAGGATGTCGTATTCCTGCCCTTATATTAAATATCTGTTGGTTATTGTGAAGCGCCTCGCATAACGCACTTCACCCTGTTATTTGTGCGCCTTTAGGATACACCACACGATAATACTAATGTCATGATGTATCAGCTAATTATTTTATTTCCCCATTATTTTATCGGGCCAAGCTCCTATCTCATTAGACCATAATAAAAACAGGGAATTGTTATTTCTCTCTACGGTTCATCATTCTAATCTCCTCGCAATATGGCAGAGTTTTATCTGCCCGATAAAAAACCATCAGCGGGTTTGCCAGTAAAAAATTAAGCACAAAGCATAAAACTCTAAAAATAGCGCAACGCACAGATGCAGCGTTTTTCCAGCGCCGGGTAAAGCATTTTTTTTATATCCAGCACCGATATTTTTTGTCATTTCGCAAATGATACGGAGTTGTAAAAATGGTGAATGAAATGTTGTGATGAGTAGATTAGCTGTACTCCTCATTGAAATATCACTCTTACGCTGATGAAGACCAAAATAATGAGAGAGCACCATGACAAAACATCAATCTGTTAATGTCGAGAATCTTGAAAGTAATACCATCAGACCTATCCCCTTAAATATGCGCCACGGCAAACCAGGCGATCTTTTTACCATTTGGTTTGGCTCCAACATTATGCTGTTAACGGTCATCACCGGCGCGATGTCGGTGACGATTTTCCACCTTTCCTTTTTATGGTCAGTGATTGCGCTATTTATCGGCAGCCTGGTCGGCGGGCTCTTTATGGCGCTGCATTCGGCGCAGGGGCCAAAACTCGGGGTACCGCAAATGGTCCAGACCAAGGGGCAATTTGGCTCCTATGGTTCGGTACTGGTGGTCTCCATCGTCGTACTGATGTATATCGGCTTTACCGCCTCCAGTCTGGTGCTCGGCGGGCAGTCGATGCACGCGATTTATCAGCCGATGAACTCGGACATCGGGATTATCGTGGTCGGCGCGCTAAGCCTGTTCGCCACCATCTTTGGCTATAAGATCATCCACTCCTACGCGCGGATCATGTCGTGGATTTCCGGCATCGTACTGGCGGCAACCTTCGTGTGGATAGTCTTCATCCATGGCCTGCCGGGCGACTTTGTCGACCGCGGCGGCTTCAACATCGTCGGCTTTCTCGGCGCCGTCTCTATCGCCGCGCTCTGGCAGCTGGCCTATGCGCCGTATGTCTCTGACTATTCCCGCTATATGCCCTACAGCACCAACGATAAAAGCATCTTTTACGCCAGCTATTTTGGCTGCATTCTCGGCTCCTATCTGCCGATGGTGCTCGGGGTGCTGGTGGCGATTTGTATCGGTAATGACGATATCATTCAAGGGATTATGGATCTGACCGGCAGCATGGGGGCGATAGTGATTATCGTACTGGCGCTGGGGATCGCCGCCACCAACTCGATGATGCTGTACTGCGGCGTACTCTGTACCCTGACGCTCGGCCAGACTTTTATCGATGGCTGGTCGCCGATGGCGCGGGCACGCATTATCACCGCTATTTTGACCATGCTGCTGGAGATATTCCTCGCTATCTATGGCCAGGAAAATTTCCTGCTAATCTACACCAACTTTATTACCGTGCTGTTGTATGTGCTGGTGCCGTGGACGGCGATTAATCTGGTCGATTATTATTTAGTGGCCCACGGCGAATATCACGTTGAATCGTTCTTTAAACGCGACGGCGGTATTTACGGTTACTTTAATGCAACGGCGATATCCTGCTATATCCTCGGTATTCTGGTAGAAGTACCGTTTATGTCGACCTCAATTTATACCGGGCCAATCGCCCTCTCCTTCGGCGGCGCGGATCTCTCCTGGATTGTGGGTTTATTGGTGGTCTCGCCGGTCTATTATTATTTCTCGAAAGCGAAGAGTGTTAAAAGCATGGCTTTTGCAAAAGAGAAGGTTTAAGGCCTACAAGAAAGCGCGCCGCCTTCGCGGCGCGCCGGCGTTTAAGCTGACATCCAGCGGCAGAGATTTTTCAACATCTGCTCGCACTTTTCCAACTGCGCCTCGCTAACAAACTCATCCGCCTTATGCCCCTGCTCCATGCTCCCCGGGCCACAAACAAGCGTGGCCACGCCGGCCTCATCAAACAATCCGCCTTCGGTGCCAAAAGCGACCGTTGAAAAATCCTCGCATTCGGCCCACTGCGCCAGCCAGCCGGCGAACGCCGACTGCGGGTCGCTCAGCAGGCCGGGATACTGGCTGAGCGGTTGAAAGGTAATAGCCGATTCCGCCGCCGTCGCGCGCATTTTTGGCAACAGCTCGCCTTCGGCATACGCCTGCAGCGAGGCCAGCGCATCATCGACCGACACATCCGGTAAATGGCGAATTTCAAAATCGAACTGACAGTGCTGCGGTACAATATTCAACGCCGCGCCGCCCTTAATTACCCCCACCTGCAGGGTGCTGAAAGGCGGATCGAAACGCGTATCCTGGCGAAGCGCAAGCTGCTCGCCCAGCTCCTCCAGGCGGCCAATCAGCTTTGCCGCCCAGGCAATCGCATTCACGCCATCGGGCGCGTAAGCGGAGTGGCAAGCGTGGCCGTGAACATCGCAGCGCATCGCCAGCTTCCCCTTGTGACCATATACCGGGCGCATCTCCGTCGGCTCGCCGATAATGCACATCGCCGGTTTCTCTGCCGACGCCTGCAGATGGGCGACCAGGCTGCGTACGCCAAGACATCCCACCTCTTCATCGTAGGAAAAAGCCAGGTGCAGCGGCATGCGTAGCGGTTGGGCGAGAAATTCAGGAATGGTGGCCAGTACGCAGGCGAGGAAGCCTTTCATATCGGCACTACCGCGGCCGTAGCAGCGGCCATCGCGTTGCGTGAGGGCAAAAGGGGGAACCGTCCATGGCTGGCCGTCAACCGGCACCACATCGGTATGGCCGGAGAGCATAACGCCGCCGGGCCCCGCAGGGCCCAGTCGTGCATAGAGATTAGCTTTTCTCCCTTGCGCATCATAAAAGCGCTGCGTTTCGATTGCGAAGCCGTGGAGATAATCGGCAATATCGTCGATCATCGCCAGGTTCGATTCGCGGCTGGTGGTGTCAAACGCCAGCAGCCGCGCCAGAATATCCTGTAATCGACTATTCATCGCCGGGTACTCCGTAACTGGGAGCCTCCCGCGGGTCGAGGGCGCGCGTCACGTAAGCCTGCATTTGCGGTTCATAGGCCTGCCACAGCGCCGCCAGCTCGCCAATCGGGTCCGTTTCACTCCAGTCGACGCGCAGATCCACCAGCGGCCAGGAGTAATCATCTACCACTTTCACCGCAGCCGAATGGACCGGACCGGCCTCGCCGCCCTGAGCGACGCCAGCCTGTAGCGCGGCAACCAGCCGCGTCGCCAGCTCGCCTTCGGTTTGCGAAAACGTTGCCGCCATCGCGGCAATCACCGCTTCCGACGCCAGCATATTACCGCCGGCGATACAGTTATCGCCCTGCACAACATGCCAGGTCCCCAGCGTTTTATCGCCGCTGAACCACGCGGTCTGGCCGCTGGCGTCGATGGCGATAATCTGCCGATAGCGGCTAAAGTCGTCTTCCGCCAGCGCCCGACGCATCGCTTTCTCCGCCGTCAGCCCCTGCTCCATCTGCGCCAGAGTGAGTTGCCCCAGCGCCGGTAAGGTAATGTTCTGGCTCGATACCGCCCCTACCCCCGCCTGCAGCCACGGACAGCGGGCGCCGACGGCAATGCTTGAAGAGCTGATCGCGATACCAAACTGCCCGCTTTCCGGGCAGCGTGCGGCAATCGAAAATGTCATTCTGCCTCCTTATTTCGCCGCGTCATCAGGGATGACGGCGATTACATCGATCTCCATTAGCCACTGCGGCTGCGCCAGCGCGGAAATCACCAGCCCGGTGGAGATCGGGAACACGCCTTTTAACCACTTGCCTACCTCCTGATAGACCGGTTCGCGATAGCGCGGGTCGATAATATAGGTGGTCGTTTTCACGATATGCGACAGGTCGCTCCCCGCCTCTTCCAGCAGCTGTTTGACGTTTTTCATCGCCTGTTCCGCCTGCGCTCTCGGGTCGCCAAGGCCCACCAGATTACCTTCAAAATCCGTCCCGACCTGGCCGCGAACGTAGACGGTATTACCGGCGCGTACCGCCTGACATAAGTCATTGTCCAGCGTCTGATTAGGGTATGTCTCTTTGGTATTGAACATCCGAATACGAGTATGGGTCGGCATAAGGGTTATCCTGTTCAGTAAGTCATGATTAACGCTGGCTGGCGTCTTTGTACTGGCTATATTTACGGCGGGTGGCGATATGGTCGGCGATATGCTTCGCGTCGTGCCAGACGCCCCAGATAAAGGTTGATCCCCGGCGCGATAACCACGGCAGGCCAAGGAAGTAGACGCCCGGCTCGCTGGAGACGCCGCGCTGATGCTGAGGGCGACCCTGTTCGTTGAAAGCGTTGACGTTGAGCCAGCTGTAGTCCACCGCATAGCCGGTAGCCCAGATAATGGTGTTAATCCCCGCCTGCGCCAGATCGAGCGACAGGATCGGCGACGTCATGCAGTCCGGGTCCGCTAAGAATTGCCGTGCGGCGGACTCTTCCGGTAAATCCAGGCCATTGGCGGCGATGTAAGCATCGGCGGCGTCCAGCAGCGCCAGATAGTTTTCATCGCCGAGGCGAATGTTTTCGACGAGATTATTTTTAAAGGAGACGGTTCCCCCGGCGAAGGATTCGGTGAGACCAACCAGCGTGATACCACGATGCGCCAGCTCGCGGAAATCAACCGTGTGGCCGCCGTGCGCGCCGCTAACCGCGATGGTGACGTGCTCTTTACCGGGTTCGCTGGCCGGGGCATCCCACAGGCCTAATACCCCCAGCCACCAGCAGAAATCCCGGTTACGATAGGCGCGCGGCGGGCGGTCATGGGCGCCGACCGACAGATAAACCTTGCGGCCCGCGCGCTGCAGTTCATCGGCGATTTGCACGCCGGACGAGCCCGCGCCCACCACCAGCACCGCGCCTTCCGGCAGTTGCTGCGGGTTGTAATATTTCGCCGAATGAATTTGATGGATGGCGCTGTCGCGCGGAGCGATCGGCGGGATAACCGGCTTCTGGAACGGCCCGGTCGCCGCGACAATATTCAGCGCTTCAATCACGCCGTCGGTGGTTTCAATGGTAAACCCCGGACGCCCGTGGTTACGCACCGCACTTTTGACTTCCACGCCGGTACGGACCGGAAGATTAAACTCGCGCACATAATCGACAAAGTATTGCGCAACATCATCCTTGGCAATAAAGGCATCGGGGTCGCCGCCTTTAAACTCCATGCCCGGAAAACGGTCATGCCACGCCGGGCCGTTCGCCACCAGCGAATCCCAGCGGCCGGTACGCCAGGCTTCGGCAATGCGATTCTTTTCCACGACCAGATGCGAAATACCCTGTTTGCTCAGGTGCTCGCTCATGGCGATACCGGCCTGCCCCCCACCAACAACCAGCGTCTCGATTTGTATTTTTTCTACGGTCATAAATATGTCCTTCGGTGATGTTCTGCTCATGACCGAGGTTAATAAACCGTTATGCGCAGGTAAATTATTATAAATTTAGCACCTGAGAATAAAATAATGATGCAGCGGATTCGCCCCGCCGCCAGGCCATTTCCGCCACACTAATACGCAGTATTTATTTTTCAGGCATGAGATTTTGAAAGGAAAAACAACCATGACTTTCGAGGCTCATAAAAATATCGTCAGAGCTTCGTTTTTTTATAGGCAATAAAACGCAGAAAATACCACATGAATATATTTACCCGCGCTAATGGCGGGTAAATTTGCTCATTCAGGCGACTTTCACTTCTTGCTGCGGCGGGCTTAATACCGCGTTGCGGCAATACTCCATAAACAGTTTGGTCGGTTTGGTCGGTTCGCTACTGCGCAGATGGGCCATCACCAGCGCGGAATTCGCCATTTCATCCTGAATCTCCACACAGCGTACCTGCTGGCCGTCATAGGTCATGTCGTTCACCGGACGCGTCACCAGCACCGAGAAGCCCAGCCCCTGGCCAACCATGCAGCGCACCATCTCAATCGACGGCGAACTGTAGGCCACCTGCGGGTTGTAGCCCTTATCTTTGAAAATGCTGATGAAGTAGTTTTTGCTCGGTACCACATCCAACAGGATCATTGGCAGATTGCTCAGCTCGGACAGCCGCACGGCGTGCCGCTGGGCCAGGGGATGATCCGCCGGTAACAGCGCATAGGGCTTCTGCGGCGCGTTGAGGCTCTCGGTATAAATCGAGGTATCCAGTTCGAGATCATAGAGAAAAGCCAGGTCAAAACGCCCGCGGTGCAGGCCGTGTGCAATCTCATGCTGCTCGCCGTCGTAAATTTTAATGGTGATTTCCGGATAAATTTTCTTAAATCCGGCCATCAACGACGGCATATACAGCGGCGCGGCGGTCTCGAAACAGCCGATGGAAATAATCCCGGAGACCAGCTCATTATCGGCCTTCGAGTTTTGTTCAAATTGATAAGAGAGCCGCAGCAGTTCTTTGGCTTTTTCATAAAAACGCTGTCCGCTCGGGGTCATTGATACCCCCTGGGCGTGGTGGCGAATAAAAAACTGCTGTTCAAACATATCTTCCAGCGTCTTCACGGCGATGGAAATCGACGGCTGCGCGATATGCAGCTGGCGTGAGGCTTCAGCAATACTTTCCGCCTCGACGACGGCAACAAAGTATTTGAGCTGTTTCAGGGTGAAATGGGGCATGTGATACCTTATTTTTTTATCATCAAGGAGGCAGGCTGGTTAGCTTTAAACGATGAACACCCTGGCCTGCAACCCTCTGCCGTGAAAAAGATCAACAATCCGACAGCGATCAGATTTTTACAGAAAATTAACAGATACCTGGCGAGAAAATTGCGAGCGCCGGAGGATAATACTTCGGCCAGTATAAGCAGGATGAGAAAAAACAAGGCATATAACTACCTTATATTACAAGACATTAATCTCGCTTTAATTCACAGAAACGCGCTAACGGGCTTGCCCGTCTCACCGTGATTCATTTTGTCATGAGTATTGTTTTTATTATCAATAATTAAATCTAAGAATATTAAATGTTGCTAACGACATGTTCAGCTCGCCGACGCCGAAAATTAGCGGAAAACAAAAACTCTTTGAATTACAGCTTATTGAAAAATCGCACGTCCCCGTTATTTGAGCGCCATCACAGCGCACGACCTCCCGCCCTGGATCACAGAAAATCGCCAATCCTGGCTAACAACGATTTTTATAGAGGTTGCCTAGATTTTTAGTCCTTTCTCGCCGCATTGCCCTCCTGCATCATGAACTCAAAGAAACAAATAAATAACAATTGCGCAACATGCGAAGGAGAAGGTTCATGTCTGATAGAAACTTTTGGCAGCGCAGGCTGCAGGAGCAGCGCTTTATCAGCCACGCCATTATCGATGGTCGACCGTACGTCGCGAAAAGCCGTAAAACCTGTCCCGCCATTAACCCAGCCAGCAATACGCTGCTGGCGGAAGTCACCTCGCTGCAGACGGAAGATATCGATATCGCCGTCGCCTCCGCGCGTCGCGCTTTTACCTCCGGCGTTTGGTCAGGTCTGGCGCCACAGGAACGTAAACGCGCGTTGCTGCGCCTGTCGGCGCTGATCCTTCAGCATCGCGAAGAGCTGGCGCTGCTGGAGAGCGTCAGCATGGGGAAACCGGTCAACGATGCGCTGAATATTGATGTCCCCGGCGCCGCGCACATCCTCAGCTGGTATGCCGAAAGCGTAGATAAACTCTACGATGAAGTGGCTCCCGCCAGACCCGGCGCGCTGGCGACCATCACCCGCCAGCCCATCGGCGTGGTTGCCGCCATCGTACCGTGGAACTTCCCGCTCGACCTCGCCTCCTGGAAGTTGGGTCCGGCGCTGGCCGCCGGCAATAGCGTGATCCTCAAGCCCTCGGAAAACTCGCCGTTTAGCGCCCTGCGTCTGGGCGAGCTGGCGCTGGAGGCCGGTATTCCGCCAGGCGTGCTTAACGTGGTGACCGGGCTGGGCACCGAAACCGGGAGCGCGCTGGGACTGCATCACGATATCGATGTCATCGCCTTCACCGGCTCAACCGCCGTCGGCAAAGCCTTTATGGCCTATTCGGCCCAGTCCAATCTGAAACAGGTATGGCTGGAGTGCGGCGGCAAGAGCGCCAATATCATTTTCGCCGACAGCCAGGATCTCGATCTGGCCGCTGAAAAAGCAGCCTTCGGCATCTGTTTTAACCAGGGCGAAGTCTGCTCGGCAAACTCCCGCCTGCTGGTTGAGCGCCCGATTTACGCGGCCTTCATCGCCAAACTACAGGAAAAAATGCAGGCCTGGGCTCCGGCGCATCCGTTCGATGCGGATGCCCGCATGGGGGCCATGGTCAGCGCCGCCCATGCCGAAAAAGTGATGGCGGCTATCCGCCGTGCGCAAGACGAGGGCGCAACGCTGCTTACCGGCGGCCGTACGGTGGAAATAGACGGCGTCGCCAACTACGTTCAGCCGACGCTTCTGGCCGACGTAAACGAAGAGATGGCGCTGTGGAAAGAGGAGATTTTTGGTCCGGTGCTGGCGGTTTGCGCCTTCGATAGCGAGAAGGAGGCGGTTCATCTGGCGAATAACCATATCTATGCGCTGGCCGCCTCGCTGTGGACCGACAATCTGCACCGCGCCCATCGCGTCGCCGCGCAGCTGACCGCCGGAACAATCTCGGTAAATACCGTCGACGCGCTGGACGTCACCGTTCCCTTTGGCGGCAACAAGCAGTCGGGCTTTGGCCGCGATCTGTCTCTACATGCCTTTGATAAATTCACCAGCCTCAAAACCACCTGGTTTCAGTTTCGCGAGTAGGCCGCAGCCTGCACCACTTTTTCAGTTCCAGCAGACAGGAGAGACGAAATGACTAATCCAAGCAATCAGAACCGTTCGACGTCCGATTACCAACATTCAGATGCGGCTCACCATATTCACGCCTTCCTGGATCAAAAAGCCCTGAACGCCGAAGGGGCGCGCGTGATGGTACGCGGCGAAGGACTATACCTGTGGGACAATGACGGGAATAAATACCTCGATGGGATGTCCGGCCTGTGGTGTACCCAGTTGGGCTACAGCCGCCAGGATCTGGCGGACGCCGCCGCGGCGCAGTTTGCCAAACTGCCCTATTACAACATGTTCTTCCACACGACCCACCCGGCGGTTATCGAGCTTTCCGAGCTGCTGTTCAGCCTGCTGCCACCGCACTACAGCCACGCTATCTACACCAACTCCGGTTCGGAATCGAATGAAGTGCTGATTCGCACCGTTCGCCGCTACTGGCAGATCCTCGGCAAGCCGGAGAAAAAGGTGATGATTGGCCGCTGGAACGGCTATCACGGCTCCACGCTGGCGGCAAGCGGGCTCGGCGGCATGAAGTTCATGCATGAAATGGGCGGGGTGATCCCGGACGTGGCTCATATCGATGAACCCTACTGGTTTATGCACGGCGGCGACCTGACGCCGCAGGAGTTCGGCCTGCGCTGCGCCCGCCAACTGGAAGAGAAGATCCTGGAACTGGGCGCGGAAAACGTCGCCGGCTTTATCGCCGAACCGTTCCAGGGGGCGGGCGGCATGATCTTCCCGCCGGAAAGCTACTGGCCGGAGATCCAGCGTATCTGCCGGCAATATGACGTGCTGCTGTGCGCCGATGAGGTGATTGGCGGCTTTGGCCGTACCGGCGAGTGGTTTGCGCATCAGTACTTCGGCTTTGAACCGGATACGCTGTCGATTGCCAAGGGGCTAACCTCCGGTTACGTACCGATGGGCGGGCTGGTACTGAGCAAGCGCATGGCCGACGTGCTGGTAGAAAAAGGCGGCGTTTTCCCACACGGCCTGACCTATTCCGGCCACCCGGTGGCGGCCGCGGTGGCGATTGCCAACCTGAAAGCCTTACGCGATGAGAATCATGTCACCCGGGTTCGCACCGATAGCGGCCCCTATCTGCAAAAAACGCTGCGCGAGGTGTTTGAAAACCATCCACTCATTGGCGAGGTACAGGGCGCCGGACTGGTGGCCGCCCTGCAGTTTGCCGAAGATAAAGTGACCCGCAAACGTTTTGCCAACGAGAACGAACTGGCCTGGCGCTGTCGCACCATCGGCTTTGAAGAAGGCGTGATCATCCGCTCGACGCTGGGGCGCATGATCATGGCGCCGGCGCTGATTGCCGGGCATAACGAACTCGATGAACTGGTTGAAAAAACCAAGCGCGCCGTTGACCGCACCGCTAAAGAGATTGGCCTGCTATAAGTCAATTACTTACTGCTTTTGATTATCTTTTAGCGGAGGCCTTCGGCCTCCGTTTTTACCTGCATTCCACTTAGCAGGATTCCGGGTATCAGCAGACCGTCATGAGATGCGCTTTTAGAGCGTCGGCAAAAAAATGTTGATCTGATACGAACAAGCTTTTATTTTGCTGCTAGTTTTCAAACTGAGATGAAACTGATGCCTACTATTATCGCCAGTAGTATGAAAGAAGCTAAAGAATTAGTTAACGCCAGAAAGTACCGGGAAATAGTACTGAATTTCGATGTTGACGCTGATGATTTTTTCACCCTTGCAACAGCGCAGCATGACACCAAAATCACCATTGCAAACAAAAATAGCCACTCACCGGTTACATTAGAAAAATAATAAAACCCCTGAGGAAATCTTTATGTTGTTGTTTATTGGCACTATTGCTGTCGCTTTTCTCTCTTCCCTGATGCTCATCTGGCTTGACGATCGCATCGCCGAGCAGGAGTAAACCCTCCCCCGATTTAAAGCTCTCCGCACCGGTCATCGGTGCGGAGACAAAAGATTACAGCGATTTCGCCAGACGTTCGACGGCGGTCAGCAGACCGGCTTCAGAAACCGTCGAGTAGGAAAGACGCAGCGTGCGGGTATCCGGATTATCGTTGTAGAACGCTTCACCAGGTACGTAAACCACGCCGTTTTCCAGCGTCTTCTCCAGCCACGCCATGGTATCGAACGGATAGCGGAAACGGGCCCACAGGAACATTCCCCCTTCCGGGCGGCTAAACTCAAGATGCTCGCCAAGACGACTTTCCAGCGCATCAGCCAGCGCCACGCACTTCTTGCGGTAGTCTTCGCGGATCAGAGCGATCTGATCGTTCAGGCGATTCATTTCCAGATACTCAGCAGTGATAACCTGAGAGAGCATATTAGTATGCAGATCCGCCGCCTGCTTCACGATCACCGCCTGATGCGCCAGCCACTCCGGCATCACGATCCAGCCGATACGCATTCCCGGCGCAAGGATCTTGGAGAACGTGGAGGTGTACACCACCCGTTCTTCACAGCCTTGTTCGATCGCATGTTGATACAGCGGACGACGCACTTTATCGGTGAAGCTGATTTCGCCGTAGGGATCGTCTTCGATGATCACAAAATCATGTTGCTTCGCTAGCGCCACCAGCCGCTGGCGGCGATCGTCGCTGAGGGTTTTACCGCCGGGGTTGCCAAATGTCGGCACCAGATAGACCGCTTTAACCTTAGTGGTTTCCAGCAGATCGGCCAGTTGTTCAACCAGCATGCCGTTATCGTCGGTATCAACGCTCAGGATATTCGCCTGCGCCAGCTGGAATACCTGCAGCGCGGCAAGGTAGGTCGGACGTTCAACGACGACCGCATCGCCCGGATCGAGCAGCGTGCGGGCGACGATATCCAGCGATTGCTGCGAACCGGAGGTGATATACACCTGGCTTGCCGAGCAGGCCACGCCGCGTGACTGGCAGATTTCGCTCACCGCCTGGCGCAGCGGCGGATATCCTTCGGTAAGGCCGTACTGGAACGCATCATTAAAACGTTCACTCATCACCTTTTGCACCGCGAGGTTGAGACCTTCGGTATCAAACAGTTCCGGAGCCGGAATACCGCCGCCAAGCGAAATGACGCCAGGCAGTTTACTGTGTTTGAGAAGTTCGCGGACGGCGGAGGGCTTAAGTTCACCCGCGCGGGCGGCGAGGCGCCGATCGTGCATATGCTTTTCCTTTTCTATCTTGTTGTTGTGTTAGTTGTTCGTTGTAGCTTTGCAGGTGCCGGGCAGCGATACTAGCCGCTGCCCGGTTTGCGGCCGTTACTCGTCGTCTTTCAGCACGACTAATGGCTCAATATCGCTCTCTTTTTTCACCACCAGCGAATCATCGCCGCGCAGGCAGGTACCGCCATAGTTACCGCCCACCGTGAAGGTGCACACCTGAATGTACTTGCCGTCAACCTTCGGCAGACACCACAGCTGCTGGTAAATATTTTTGCGATCGACAAATTGCCCGCTGGTCTGATCCAATACCTCATCGTGCGGGCTTATCAGATCGATGTTATTACCGCAGCGCCCGGAGATCGGTTTGACCGCATAGCCGGTTTTCGCCAGCTCGTCATTGACCACAAAATCGGTATCCAGCAGATAGCGATGATGCGGGAACAGCGACCACAGCACCGGCAGAATCGCCTTGTTGCCGGGGATAACCGTCCACAGCGGTTCGAATACCAATACTTCAGGGCGCAGCAGGACGTCAATCAGGCGCACCTCATTTTGCGGATGACCGGTACGAATCGGCACTGCCGCATACTCATCGGCGCTGACTTCGCGCACCTGCTCGATGGCGGTTTCCCACGCCCAGGTCTTCCACACGCAGTTAACCAAGCGGCCATCGCCGTCGATAAGCTGCCCGGCAGCATCCCAGCGCAGTTCATCAAGGCCAAAGAGAATTTTGCTCTCAAAGCCCGCCTCGGTTAGCGAACGCTGAATAAACTGGGCATGGTAGTTCTCTTCGAGATCCTTATCCTGCATGATATGCACGAACGGCCGCGCGCGGCTGTGCTTCCACGCCCCCGCCAGCTCCTCAAGCAGATTTTCCGCCGGATTATGGCCGGTACCGCGATAGCCCTGTTTCAGCCACTGTTCGAGAATCAATCCGCCTTCCGTATGGCAAGAGGCAGAGTCGGCGTTGTATTCGTACACCTTCAGCCCGCGCTCATCCATGCAGAAATCCATGCGCCCGGTAATCATATGATGACGGCGGCGCTGCCACGAGAGGCGCAGACGAGGCCAGAGAATTTTCGGAATATCGAACAGCGCCAGCAGGTTGTCATCCTTCATCACCTTATCAGTGGCGTGCAGATACATCAGATGCAGTTCATTGGTCGCTTTAATCAGCTCCTGTTCGGCGCTCTCGCTGATGGTGAAGTACTGGTAGGGATCCTGATTGATGAAATGACCGTTGGCTTCAACATAGGCCTTTTGCAGCGCGTCTTTCTCATTGAGCCAGTTACCGCGGAACTGGCCTTTATTCGGCAGCCGCGCGCCGCTGATTTTCATCTCCTCGCCCGGCAGCACCGGCTGCGGCAGGCTGTGCTCGGTATCGGCGGTCTGGATCATCCAGCCTAAAATTTCGGTATCGGCAAAGGTATCTTTGATGGTGTAGACGCCGTCTTTCACTTCCAGCGTTAGCTCGCGGGTCCACTGCTGGCCCTGCGGCAGCGGCGCGTGGATGACGTTCTGCTCGGCGATACGGACCTTATTCCCTACCAGTTGCGTAATCACCGCCACGTGTCCGGTATGTTTAAACTCGCCGCCCTTCTGCCAGATCAGCAGCGAGCCGGCGATCGGCGGACGGCGCGAGCCGTTGGCGAAGGCCTGCAGGGGAAGAATGTTGTCATTGACCACTTCGCGCAGAAAGCGCAGCGAGAAGATTTCGTAAGCCATACCGACATCGGTAAAGACAAAGCCGTAGGTGAGGAATAAAAAGCGCCGCGCGAACTCCACGCACTGCCATTTATGCCCCATATACTCATTGCCGATATAGCTGCGGAAAGCGGCGTCATCCGGATAATCTTGTGGATTTAAGCTACTGTAATTCGAAGAATAAATTGCCACGCCGCCCGGCGCGTAGCCTAAAAGCGTGCCGAAAGGGGCGTCAATACTGGTCGATCCTTTACTCATTTAGCCTGACCTCAAATTAATGCAGCCCGGGCAGTTGGCGGAACAAAACTCCCTCTTCTTATCCTGCCGCAGGCACTTACCAGACAGAGGTGAAATGATGATACCACTCATTCGATTCGCTAAACGTGCCCTTATAGAAAATAACCCGGCGTCCATTGGCAAAAGTGATATTGTTAGCCAACACATAACAAAAAAACATCACTACATCAGGAGTCGACAATGAGCGCACCTTCGCATCTCAATGCCCAGCCGCTGGTCTGGGGACATGGCCCACGGACTTTTGAAGTATTCCTCGAACCAACCTGTCCGTTTTCCGTTCGCGCCTTCAACAAACTCGATGAATTGCTGGATGAAGTCGGCGCCGAGAACGTCACGATTAAGATTCGCCTGCAGTCCCAGCCGTGGCATCTGTTTTCCGGGGTAATCGTGCGCTGCGTGCTGGCCGCCTCCACCCTGCCGCACGGCAGAGAGCAGGCGCACAAAGTCCTGCAGGCGGTCGCCGATCATCGTGAAGAGTTTGAATTCACCGACCACTGCAGCGGGCCGAATATGAATACCACTCCGCAGCAAATTATCGAGCGCCTTGAGCGCTATAGCCACGTGTCGCTGGCGGCGGCATTTGCCCGCCCTGAGCTGCAAAACGAAATCAAATGGCACAGTAAATACGCCCGCCAGAACGGCATCCATGTGTCGCCGACGTTTATGGTCAACGGCCTGGTGCAGCCCGATCTCGGCAGCGGCGATGACGTCAGCGTGTGGGCCGCGCGGATTATGGCCTGAGATTAGCTGCTAGACTTTTTTGTACACCTTACTAAAGAGGCAGGTCAGTATGTCCGACAATCAATACCAACCACCGAAAGTATGGGAATGGAAACAGAATAACGGCGGCGCGTTCGCCAATATCAACCGTCCGGTTTCCGGCGCGACGCATGAAAAAGTGCTGCCCGTTGGCAATCACCCGCTGCAGCTCTATTCGCTGGGCACGCCGAACGGGCAGAAAGTGACTATCATGCTGGAAGAGCTGCTGGCGCTGGGCGTGGCTGGCGCTGAGTATGACGCCTGGCTGATTCGTATCGGCGAAGGCGATCAGTTCTCCAGCGGCTTTGTCGAAGTGAACCCAAACTCGAAGATCCCGGCGCTGAGCGACCACTCCACGACTCCGCCGACCCGGGTATTTGAATCCGGCAGCATCCTGCTCTATCTGGCGGAAAAATTTGGTTTCTTCCTGCCGAAAGACCCGGCCGGGCGCACCGAAACGCTGAACTGGCTGTTCTGGCTACAGGGCGCAGCGCCGTTCCTCGGCGGCGGCTTTGGCCACTTCTATAACTATGCGCCGGTGAAAATCGAGTACGCCATCGACCGCTTTACCATGGAAGCGAAACGTCAGCTCGACGTGCTGGATAAGCAGCTGGCGCGCGGCCGCTTTGTGGCGGGGGAAGAGTACACCATCGCCGATATGGCGATCTGGCCGTGGTACGGCAACGTGGTGCTGGGCAACGTCTATAACGCCGCGGAATTCCTCGATGCCGGCAGTTACGTTAACGTGCTGCGCTGGGCGCAGGATGTGGGCAATCGCCCGGCGGTGAAGCGCGGACGGATGGTTAACCGCACCAATGGCCCGCTCGACGAGCAGTTGCACGAGCGCCACGACGCCCGCGATTTCGACACGCAGACCGAAGACAAGCGCCAGGCGTGATGCCCTTACCCGGCGGCGCGGAGCTGCCGGGTAAGTTGTCACATCAGTGTTTTACCTTGGTCAGGCGATCGAGATAGCCCATCACAAAGGCTGACAGCACAAATGTGAGATGGATAATGACGTACCACATCAGCTTGTTATCCGGCACGTTCTTCGCATCCATAAACACCCGCAGCAGATGAATGGAAGAGATAGCCACAATCGACGCCGCCACCTTGTTTTTCAGCGATGTCGCATCCATTTTGCCAAGCCAGTTGAGCTTCTCTTTACCTTCGTTAATATCCAGCGTCGAGACGAAGTTTTCATAACCAGAAAACATCACCATCACCAGCAGCCCGCCCACCAGCGTCATATCGACCAGCGAAAGCAGCGTCAGAATGAGATCCGACTCGCCGACGCTGAAGATATGCGGCAGGATGTGGAATATCTCCTGAAAAAATTTTATCGATAGCGCGATAAGCCCCAGCGAGAGGCCGAAATAAACCGGCGCCAGCAGCCAGCGCGAAGCATAAATAGCGTTTTCCAGAAAGCGTTCCATAAGGTCCTGTCAGTTTGTAAAAATGGCGGCCATTATATCGCAGCTGGTCCATATCAAAACGGTGTGCAGGCGGCGGGGAAATAAAAAAGGCCAACGCAGTGTTGGCCTTTCGGGAGATATCCTGGGGGAAATTACTTCGCTTTGACGGTCTCTTCGCCCACCAGACCAATTTTCAGGTAACCGGCCTGATGCAGCGTATCCATCACTTTCATCATCGTCTCGTAGTCGACGGTTTTGTCGGCGCGGAAGAACACGGTGGTGTCTTTCTTACCCTGAGTCAGCGCGTCCAGCGAGGCAATCACGCTCTCTTCGGTCACCGGATCGTTGCCGAGGAACATCGATTTGTCGGCTTTCACCGACAGGTAAATCGGTTTTTCCGGACGCGGCTGCGGCTGACTGGATGAGGCAGGCAGATTGACTTTGACGTCCACGGTGGCCAGCGGCGCCGCCACCATGAAGATAATCAACAGCACCAACATGACGTCGATAAACGGCGTCACGTTAATGTCGTGCATTTCGCCGTTATCATCGAGGTTTTCATTAAAATGCATCGCCATAGCGGATCAACCTACCCGTAATTTCTGCGCCGGACGCAGCGGCTGAGAACCACTGGCGTTCAGGTCAAGGTCACGGCTTTGCAGCAGCATAATCTGCGCGGCCACATCGCCGAGGGAGGCTTTGTAGCTGGCAATCATGCGGGCGAAAACGTTGTAGATAACCACCGCCGGAATCGCGGCAAACAGACCAATCGCCGTTGCCAGCAGCGCTTCAGCGATACCCGGCGCGACAACCGCGAGGTTAGTGGTCTGCGTTTGCGCGATACCGATAAAGCTGTTCATGATGCCCCAGACGGTACCGAACAGGCCGACGAACGGAGAGATGGCGCCGATAGTCGCCAGATAACCGTTGCCGCGGCCCATATAGCGGCCAACCTGCGCCACGCGGCGCTCAAGGCGGAAACCGGTACGTTCTTTAATGCCTTCGTTGTCATCCACGCCTGCCGACAGTTCCAGCTCATTATTGGCTTCGTTAATCAGCTGAGTGGTCAGGCTTTTGGCATGGAATCCATTCGCGATAGTGTTAGCCTGATCGAGAGAACGCGCTTCGCTGAGCTGCTGCTGCTCACGCTTGAGGCGACGCTTGCTGGACAACATTTCGGCGCCCTTGCCGAAGAAGATAGCCCAGGTGACTACCGAAGCCAGAATCAAGCCAATCATCACAACCTTAACGACAATATCGGCGTGATGATACATACCCCAAACGGAGAGATCCGCCTGCATCAAATTATTACCCACACTGTTTCTCCAGGACGTCAATCACAAAAACTGAGCATAATAATATCAAAACGACATCGAATTGATAGTGGTTCTCATTAGTATTTACACTGTGCAGCAAATCACGTTTATTTTCTTTGCGCTTACGCAGTAAAAAAGCGGCTGACGCCGGTTTCGGGAAAATTTTTGCCTGTATCGTTTCCGGCCCGGTACACAAACCGGTATTCATGGTAGTTTAGACGTCCAGACGTATAAAAACAGGTTTCTATAACATGGCTGATAAACATCTTGATACCGCGCTGGTCAACGCCGGGCGCCGCAAAAAATATACTCAGGGTTCGGTGAATAGCGTTATCCAACGCGCCTCATCGCTGGTGTTTGATACCGTCGAGGCTAAAAAACACGCCACCCGTAACCGCGCCAAAGGCGAGCTGTTTTATGGCCGCCGCGGCACGCTGACCCACTTTTCGCTGCAGGAAGCCATGTGCGAACTGGAAGGCGGCGCTGGCTGCGCCCTCTTCCCCTGCGGCGCGGCCGCGGTCGCCAACACGATTCTGGCCTTCGTCGAACAGGGCGACCACGTGTTAATGACCAACACCGCCTATGAACCCAGCCAGGACTTCTGCACGAAGATCCTTGCGAAGCTCGGGGTGACGACCGGCTGGTTCGATCCGCTCATCGGCGCGGATATCGCCAACCTGATTCAACCCAATACTAAAGTCGTGTTTCTTGAATCCCCCGGTTCGATCACCATGGAAGTGCATGATGTGCCGGCCATCGTCGCCGCCGTGCGCCGCGTCGCGCCGGAAGCCATTATCATGATCGATAACACCTGGGCGGCAGGGGTACTGTTTAAAGCGCTCGATTTTGGTATCGATATCTCTATTCAGGCGGCAACGAAATATTTAATTGGCCACTCCGACGGGATGATCGGCACCGCGGTGGCCAACGCCCGCTGCTGGGAGCAATTATGTGAAAATGCCTATCTGATGGGCCAGATGGTCGATGCCGACACCGCCTACATGACCAGCCGCGGCTTGCGTACGCTTGGCGTCCGCCTGCGTCAGCATCATGAAAGCAGTCTACGCGTCGCCGAATGGCTGGCGCAGCACCCTCAGGTGGCGCGAGTCAATCATCCGGCGCTGCCGGGCAGCAAGGGCCACGAGTTCTGGAAGCGCGACTTCAGTGGCAGCAGCGGTCTGTTCTCTTTCGTCCTTAATAAACGTCTGACCGACGCCGAACTGTCAGCCTATCTGGACAACTTCAGCCTGTTCAGCATGGCCTACTCGTGGGGCGGGTTCGAATCACTGATCCTCGCCAACCAGCCGGAACATATCGCGGCCATCCGCCCCGGGGCGGAAGTGGATTTCAGCGGCACTCTTATTCGACTGCACATAGGTTTAGAAAATGTTGACGATCTGCTGGCGGATTTAGCGGCAGGTTTCGCGCGTATCGTGTAAAGTGACAGGAAGTGGCAACAAAAGCGGACGCTTTCAGAAAAGCGGCCGCTTTTGTTGCGCCCGGGATCAAGGTGCTCGGGCCGCTTCAGGAGTACACTAGTCGAAAAACGGTACCACTTAGGAAAGTCCATGGTTGTCATTCAAGAGATTGTCGCCGCGCTGTGGCAACATGATTTTGCCGCATTGGCAAACCCTCACGTTGTGGGTTTTGTATATCTGGTCATGTTCGCGACCCTGTTTCTGGAAAACGGGCTGCTGCCGGCTTCATTTTTACCGGGCGATAGCCTGTTGCTGCTCGCCGGCGCGTTAATCGCTAAAGGCGTCATGGATTTTGTCCCCACTCTCGCCATTCTGACCGCCGCCGCCAGCCTCGGCTGCTGGCTGAGCTATTTACAGGGGCGCTGGCTGGGTAATACCACTGTGGTTAAAGGCTGGCTGTCGCATCTGCCGCACAAATATCACCAGCGCGCTACTAACATGTTTGATAAACACGGCCTGCTGGCGCTGCTGGCCGGACGTTTTCTGGCGTTTGTCCGCACCCTGCTGCCAACCATGGCGGGTATTTCCGGCCTGCCGAATCGTCGTTTCCAGTTCTTTAACTGGCTCAGCGGTCTGCTGTGGGTTGGCGTCGTCACCGGTCTCGGCTATGCGCTGAGCATGATCCCATTCGTGAAAAACCACGAAGACCAGGTCATGACCTGCCTGATGATTTTACCGATCGCCCTGCTGGTAACCGGCCTCGTTGGTACGGTTATCGTCGTTATCAAGAAGAAATACTGCAGCGCCTGATTCACTCGCGCCGGATGGTCTCAAAATCCCCGGTAGCGCTGGCGCTTACCGGGGCTACAGGCGCCGCATCCTTATCATATCCCCTGCATCGTGCGAATACGCGCGGCATCTTCACCCGGTGTAATACCAAAATAGCGTTTAAACTCACGGCTAAACTGCGAGGCGCTTTCATAGCCGACGCGCATCGCCGCCGCGCTGGCTTTCATGCCGTCATGAATCATCAGCATTCTGGCCTTATGCAGGCGATAGGTCTTCAAATACTGCAGCGGCGAGGTGCTGGTAACCGATTTAAAGTTATGGTGAAACGCCGAGACGCTCATATTCGCTTCCGCCGCCAGCTGGTCGACGCTGAGGTTTTCGGTGTACTGGCTTTCAATGCGCTTCAGGACGCGGCTAATCAGGCTAAAGTGCGTCTGCCGGCTCACCAGCGCCAGCAGCGCCCCGCCGCAGGGGCCAATCAGGACGTGATAAAGGATCTCGCGGATAATCTGTTTGCCGAGAATGCGCGCGTCCAGCGGTCGCTCCATCACGTCTAACAGGCGTTCCGCCGCACAGAGGATCTCTTCTGATAGCACCGCCGAGTTGATCCCGCTGGAAGCGACCGACGGCTGAAAAAGCTCATCTTCGCCGATATCCATCAGCAGCTCCTGCAACTGCAAAATATCGACATTCAACCGCATTCCCGCCAGCGGCACTTCCGGAGTCGCGAAGGTTTCGCATTCGAACGGTAGCGGGACGGTTAACAGTAAGTATTCGTTGGTGTCATAACGGAAGGTTCGTTCATTGATATAGCCAATTTTATGGCCGGAAAAGAGAAAAACGATCCCCGGCTGGTACATCACCGGCGTACGGGTGCCCGGCTGTGTCCCGTACAGCAGACGGATATCCGGCAGCAGATCACTTAGCATTTCTTGCTTATCTTTCAGTTTGTTAACCTTGTCTGTTAATAGCTGGCATATCTCGGCACGGTTCATTTTCGCTGCTTCTCCGACGATTTTTCTACGTCCTTATTGTGCGTAGTTTCCTTCCTTTTCTCCAGCCAAATGGAGAAATGGGCAAGACAATGGCAGGAATGTGCATTGAGAGGAAACGGGCGCAGGAACACAATAGCCGCCATCGGGCAGAGAGTCGTCCTTTCTGCCGGGAGTTTCATCTTTATGAGGGCACCAGCCATGAATAACTTCAATTTACATACCCCAACCCGCATTCTGTTCGGCAAAGGCGCCATCGCCGACCTGCGCGAACAAATCCCAGCCGGCGCTCGCGTGCTGGTGACTTACGGCGGCGGTAGCGTGAAGAAAACCGGCGTACTGGATCAGGTACTGAGCGCGCTGGCTGGCTTTGACGTGCTGGAATTCGGCGGGATTGAGCCAAACCCGTCTTACGAAACGCTGATGAACGCGGTAAAACTCGCCCGCGAAGAGAAAGTGACCTTCCTGCTGGCGGTTGGCGGCGGTTCGGTGCTTGATGGCACCAAGTTTATCGCCGCGGCCGCGCACTATGACGCGAATATCGATCCGTGGGAAATTCTGGAAACCTACGGCAGCAAGATTACTCGCGCCATTCCGATGGGCTCGGTATTGACCCTGCCGGCGACCGGTTCCGAATCAAACAAAGGCGCGGTTATCTCGCGTAAAACCACCGGCGATAAACGCGCGTTTATGTCCGAACACGTTCAGCCGGTCTTCGCAATCCTCGATCCGGTTTACACCTACACCCTGCCGCCGCGCCAGGTCGCTAACGGCGTCGTTGACGCTTTCGTCCATACCGTTGAGCAGTACGTGACCTATCCGGTAAACGGCAAAATTCAGGACCGTTTCGCCGAAGGCATTCTGCTGACGCTGGTGGAAGATGGCCCGAAAGCGCTGCAGGAGCCGGAGAACTACGACGTGCGCGCCAACATTATGTGGGCGGCGACGCAGGCATTGAACGGTCTCATCGGCGCAGGCGTCCCTCAGGACTGGGCGACCCACATGCTCGGCCATGAACTGACGGCGATGCACGGCCTGGATCACGCTCAGACGCTGGCTATCGTGCTGCCGGCGCTGTGGAATGAGAAACGCGATACCAAGCGCGCTAAGCTGCTGCAGTACGCCGAGCGCGTGTGGAATATTACCGAAGGTTCCGAAGAACAACGTATCGATGCCGCTATCGCCGCAACCCGTCGTTTCTTCGAGCAGATGGGCGTGCCGACTCGCCTTTCCGATTACGGTCTTGACGGTAGCTCCATCCCGGCGCTGCTGGCGAAACTGGAAGAACACGGCATGACTAAGCTTGGCGAAAATCAGGATATCACTCTGGACGTCAGCCGCCGTATTTACGAGGCTGCCCGCTAAGTTATTCCCGCCTGATTCACCTCTCCTTACGTTAAACAAACGTCCGGGAGAGGTGTTTTTACTACCGTTTTTAGCTATTTCGTCCAGACTTAATGCTACCCCTCGGCGGATTTTTCACGCTGAGTTCATTAACAGGAGGAAGGCATGACACATCCAACCGTTATTAAACTACACGACGGCAACCTGATGCCGCAGCTGGGTCTCGGCGTGTGGAAAGCAGGCAACGAGGAAGTCGTCTCCGCCATTCATAAGGCGCTGGAAGTCGGTTATCGTTCTTTTGACACCGCCGCCGCGTACCAAAATGAGGCTGGCGTCGGCAACGCGTTAAGCAGCGCGGGCGTCAATCGCGATGAGCTCTTCATCACCACCAAACTGTGGAATGACGATCAAAAACGGCCGCATGAAGCGCTAAAAGAGAGCCTCAGCAAGCTGAAACTGGACTATGTGGATCTCTATTTAATCCACTGGCCGGTGCCAGCGATAGGCCATTACGTCGAAGCCTGGCAAGCGCTGATCGAACTGCAGCAGCAGGGGCTGGCAAAAAGCATCGGGGTGTGTAATTTCCAGGTGCCGCATCTGCAAAAGCTGATCGATGAAACCGGCGTCGCTCCGGTGATCAACCAGATTGAGCTGCACCCGTTAATGCAGCAGCGCCAGCTGCACGCCTGGAACGCCACGCACAAAATCCAGACCGAATCCTGGAGCCCATTAGCGCAGGGCGGCAAGGGAGTTTTCGATCAAAAGATTATTCACCATCTGGCGGATAAATATGGCAAAACGCCGGCGCAAATCGTCATTCGCTGGCATCTCGACAGCGGACTGGTGGTGATCCCGAAATCCGTCACGCCATCGCGTATTGCGGAAAACTTTGACGTCTGGGACTTCCGCCTTGATAAAGACGAGCTCAGTGAAATCGCTAAGCTGGACCAGGGGAAACGTCTCGGCCCCGACCCGGATCAGTTCGGCGGGTAATCCCCTTCACTTTTGCCTTTAGCGCCGCGCGGCGCTAAAGGCTTTCGCAAATTAAATGGATATCCTCAGGCTCCAGCGCAAATAGCTCCGGGTCGGGCTCATCAATTAAACGACAGCCCTGGGAAAGATAAAAATCAACGGTACTTTTGTTAGGGATGGACGAAATATACAGGCCGGATGCGTCAAGGGCAGGAAGCTGTTGCAGCGCATAATCAAACAGACGCCGTCCCCATCCCTGGCCGCGCTGCGCCGCGCCCACATAAAAGAATAGCAGTTGGCGTAGATCGCCATTTTTACCCCGTGGCAAGGTATCAATCGCCGCCGCGGCAATGATTTTATCCTGCTCGAAAAAGGCGAAAAAAATACCGCCGCGATCGTAGCAGGCCTCGTGAATAGGCGTATAAATCTGGCGATCGTGAGGATCCCAACCTCGCACATCATAATATTGCGGGTACGCCTGAAGCCGGCCATTATCGAGCTTATAAAGGGTGTCGATAATTTCACTGCGATCTATCTCCCACAACATTTCCAGCTGCTGTCGCGACAGGATTACCGGCGTCATTATCGTTCTCTCTCCTTATATGACAGGTTTTCCCCCGGCGATCGCAACCGCCGGGGAAGCGTCTTAGCGGGACGCTGTCTTCGGCTTAATACGCTTTTTCGCCCCCGGAGCGGCCGGCGTCTGGCGCTGATGCGCAACCGGCGTATGCTTCGTCAGCGCCGGGCGGGTATGACGGTTCTGGCGACGCGCTTCACGCATCTCGTCCAGCGTCGGCGCCGGTACCAGGCAGTCACGGCGTGAACCAATCAGATGCTTTTTACCCATCGCCTCCAGCGCCTGACGGATCAGCGGCCAGTTTGCCGGATCGTGATAGCGCAGCAGCGCTTTATGCAGACGGCGCTGTTTATCGCCCTTCGGCACCACCACGTCCTCGCTCTTATAGCCGATTTTACCCAGCGGGTTCTTGCCGGTGTAATACATGGTGGTTGAGTTCGCCAACGGCGACGGATAGAAGTTCTGTACCTGGTCGAGACGGAAGCGATGACGCTTCAGCCACAGCGCCAGGTTCACCATATCTTCATCGCGCGTCCCGGGGTGGGCGGAAATAAAGTACGGGATAAGGTACTGTTCTTTACCCGCCTGCTTCGAATAGGTATCAAACAGCTCTTTAAAGCGGTCGTAGCTGCCCATGCCCGGCTTCATCATCTTCGACAGCGGCCCCTCTTCGGTATGCTCCGGAGCGATCTTCAGGTAGCCGCCGACGTGGTGGGTCGCCAGTTCTTTGATATAGCGCGGATCCTCTACGGCGATGTCGTAACGCACACCCGATGCGATAAGGATTTTCTTGATGCCTTTCAGGTCGCGGGCGCGACGGTACAGATTGATCGTCGGCTCATGGTTGGTGTCCATGTGCGGGCAGATATCCGGATAGACGCACGACAGACGACGGCAGGTCTGCTCGGCGCGCGGCGATTTACAGCGCAGCATATACATATTGGCGGTTGGGCCGCCAAGATCGGAAATAATGCCGGTAAAGCCGGGAACCGTGTCGCGAATCGCTTCGATTTCATTAATGATCGAATCCTCAGAGCGGCTCTGGATGATGCGCCCTTCGTGTTCGGTGATCGAGCAGAAAGAACAGCCGCCGAAACAACCGCGCATGATGTTAATGGAGAAGCGAATCATCTCGTAGGCCGGGATACGCGCATCGCCATAAGAAGGATGCGGCACACGCTTGTACGGCAGCGCAAAGACGCTGTCCATCTCTTCAGTCGACAGCGGGATCGCCGGCGGGTTAACCCAGATATAACGCTCGCCGTGCTTTTGCATCAGCGCGCGGGCGCAGCCTGGGTTGGTTTCATGGTGCAGAATGCGCGACGCGTGAGCGTACAGCACTTTGTCGCCTTTGACCTTCTCAAAGGAAGGCAGCAACACGTAGGTTTTTTCCCACGGTTTTGGCCGCGGCGGCTGCACGACAACGGCTTTGGCCTCGGCTTTTTTCGGCGCCACCGGTTTGTTGTCTGCGCACGGCAGGTCTTCACCGTACGGATGCGGAATCGGGTCGATTTTGCCCGGCGTATCCAGGCGCGTGGAGTCAACGCCGCTCCAGCCCGGCAGCGCCTCTTTTACCATGATCGCGGTATTACGCACATCGCGAATATCGCCGATGTCCTCGCCCATCGCCAGACGATGCGCCACTTCAACCAGCGGGCGCTCGCCGTTGCCGAACATCAGCATATCGGCTTTCGAATCCACCAGCACCGAGCGGCGCACGGTATCGGACCAATAATCGTAGTGCGCGGTACGGCGCAGGCTGGCCTCAATACCGCCGAGGATCACCGGCACGTCTTTCCATGCCTCTTTACAGCGCTGGGTATAAACCAGCGTCGCGCGGTCCGGGCGCTTACCCGCGACGTTGCCGGCGGTATAGGCGTCGTCATGGCGCAACTTACGGTCGGCGGTATAGCGGTTGATCATTGAGTCCATATTGCCCGCGGTCACGCCGAAGAACAGATTCGGCTTACCCAGGCGCATGAAGTCTTCTTTGCTGTTCCAGTCCGGCTGGGAGATGATCCCTACGCGGAAGCCCTGCGCTTCCAGCATACGGCCGCAGATAGCCATGCCGAAGCTTGGATGGTCGACGTAGGCGTCGCCGGTCACCAGAATAATGTCGCAGCTATCCCAGCCAAGTTGATCCATCTCTTCACGCGACATTGGTAAAAATGGCGCAGGGCCAAAACAGGCAGCCCAGTATTGCGGCCAGGAAAATAGGTCACGATCCGGCTGGATCAGGGATATTGCGCTCATATTGCTTCCGGGGAAAATGATAAAAAAATAACCAAAAGGGCGTGGATTATAAGCCGGAATGATAGTGGAAATGAAGGAGGATTTTCTCAAACCCTGACCGTGTTGCGGCCAGGGTTGCGGATATTACGGCGCCGGATTCACCAGAATCTGGCCAATCGAGCCGCGGTCGGCGAGTTCCAGCGTCTGGCTCAGGTACTGGAACGGGAAGTGCGGCCAGGAAGGCTGATTGTAATACACCAGCAGTTCTACCTGCCCGTCGATCCATACGGTATCTTTCCAGCCTCGGTCTTCCGGGAACGGCATCGTTCCATTAACGTTACGGATCTGGAACATCACGCCTTCAATATGGAACGACTGCGGGCGGTCGGCGCGAACGGTCCAGCGCTCCCACGTTCCCTGCTGGGCGGTGATATCAATACGCTGCGGATCCCACAGTTGGCCATTGATGCCGGGGTCGTCGCCGAGCGTAATATCGCGGCTGCGCAGCGGCGTGCCGGAGAGCAGCTCGGTCGGCAGCAGCCGCACCGGCAGGCTATCGGTAACCAGCGGCAGCAGGCCGGTCGGACGCAGCGTCAGCACCAGCGTGGAGATCAAAATGCTCGACGGCTCGAAGAAACCGCGGATACGGTCGACGATGCTCGCCGCTTCGCCGCAGGTAATCGACACTTCATCGCCGTTGGTCATATCCACCAGAATTTCTCGCCGCTCGCCGGGGGCCAGCGACAATTGCTTAAGTGAGACCGGCGCCGGCAGGAAGCCCTGATCGCCTGAGATAACGTGCAGCAGACGACCATCGCTCATCTGCAACTGATAGCGGCGCGAGTTAGACGCATTCATCAAACGCAGTCGTACCCAGCCGCGAGAGACTTCGACATACGGCCCCTGCGCGCCGTTGACCAACAGGGTATCGCCAACGAAGCCGCCGCTGCCCGGTTCGCTATATTCCGGGGTGCCGAAGTTATCCAGCCGCTTATCCTGAATAATCACCGGGAAGTCATCAACGCCGTAGTGGTTTGGGATCGGCAGGTTTTTGCTGACCTCGTCTTCCACCAGCCACATTCCCGCCAGACCGTTGTAAACCTGTTTCGCCATCCGGTTCGGGGTATTCGCCTGATACCACAGCGTGGCCGCGCCCTGGCGGATCGGCAGCACCGGCGCCCAATCCGCATTCGGCGACATCATGCGCGCCGCGCCGCCAATCAGCGGCCCCGGCACCTGCAGGCCGCGAATCGTCATGGCGACGTTTTCGGTCAGGCGGTTACTGTAGATAAGTTTGACGTCATCGCCATTCCAGACGCGAATGGTCGGCCCGAGGTAGCGGCCATTGATGCCCCATACCGGCGCGCGCGTGCCCTGGGTGAATGACCAGTGGGAACGTTGCAGGGTCAGAAACAGCGGCTGACCGCGACGGGATTCCAGCAGAGGCGGTATGGGGAGCGCCGGCTGCTGGCCGGCGGCATGAGCCTTCAGCGGCGCGGCGCCCGCGCACAGCGCTACACCTGAAGCCTTAATAAACTGACGCCGACTGAGTGACATATTAACTCCATGAAATACTGACAATGCAAAAAGGGAATTCGTTTCCCGCCAGCAATACGCTCGCGTTCGCGGCGTTTCCTGTATTATTTCTTTCCAGCCGCTTCGCGCTCGGCCACTTCTTTATCCAGCTCGGCGATTTTAGCGGACATCAGCTCGCGGCAGTGTGTCGCCAGCGCGCGCACGTTATCTTTACCAAACTGGCTGGTATCGACCGGCGGCAGCATCTCGACAATCACCAGACCGTTGTTCCAGCGATTGAGTTTAATTTTGTTCGATGTATTCGACACGCATACTGGAATAATCGGCACGCCAGCGGCGATGGCCGCGTGGAACGCGCCGGTTTTAAAGGGCAGCAGACCGCGGCCGCGGCTGCGGGTTCCTTCCGGGAACATCCAGAACGAAATTTTACGCTTTTTAAACGCATTCACCACTTCAGCAATAGTGCCGTGCGCTTTGGTTCGGTTATTGCGATCAATCAGCAGGTTGCCCGTCAGCCAGTAAAGCTGGCCAAAGAACGGGATCCACAACAGGCTTTTTTTACCCACGGTAACCGTCGGCGGCTGCACGATGTTCGACGCTGTCACCATATCATAGTTGTTCTGGTGGTTAGCGATGTAGATCGCATTGCCGTAGCTTTCCGCGTCCGCAGGCTTACGCAGCTCGACTTTCAGGCCGAATACAGGGGACAGACGGCCAAACAGATGACCAAACGTCGCGACGTGCTTAGGGTTGCGCGGGCTGAACAAGCAGTAAAGACTGCCAAATATGCACACCACGATGCAATAAATGACAACAAAAATTAGTCGAAAAATAAATAACATAGCTTCCTCTGAAACCCAAACCGCTTAGCGTTATCCCTGTAGAATAACAGGTTCAGGACACCGCAGCCCTCTCAACGCGGGGCGGAAAATCTCCGCCCCTGGAGGACATGTTAATCGCAATGCCTGAATAAACAACGATTTTGCGGCAAATTTTCGCATCCTCCAGCCAGGTGAAGGATGCGGGTCTTACTCTTCGCTGTCGCCAGCCGAGGCGCGGCGCGGGGAGTCGATCTCCACGCGGTCGATTTTTTGCAGGCCGCGCATCAGCGAACCGCGACGACCGCGCTCGCCGGTGACTTTTTGCAGCTCTTCCGGACGCAGTTTGATCTTACGCTTGCCGACGTGGATAGTCAGCGTGCTCTGCGGCGGCAGGACAAACAGATGCGCCAGACCATCCTGGCCGGAGGCAGCTTCCGCAGATGGAATGTTGATAATCTTGTTGCCTTTGCCTTTCGACAGCTGCGGCAGGTCGCTCACCGGGAACATCAGCATGCGCCCGGCGTTGGTGATCGCCAACAGCATATCGGCATCGTCTTCAATGACCAGCGGCGGCATGACATGCGCGTTCTCCGGCAGCGTAATCAGCGCTTTACCGGCGCGGTTGCGCGCCACCAGGTCGTTGAAGGTACAGACGAAACCGTAGCCGGCATCGGAAGCCATCAGCAGCTTCTGATCGTCTGCCTCCATCAGCATATGTTCTACGCTCGCGCCCGGCGGCAGCGTCACTTTACCGGTGACCGGTTCGCCCTGGCCGCGGGCGGAAGGCAGCGTAATCGGGTCAATGGCATAGCTGCGCCCGGTGGTATCAATGAATACCACCGGCTGGTTGCTCTTGCCTTTCACCGACGCTTTCCAGCCATCGCCGGCTTTGTAGCTCAGCCCCTGCGCATCGATATCGTGACCTTTGGCGCTACGCACCCAGCCCATCTGCGACAGAACGATAGTGACCGGCTCGGACGGCAGCATATCGTGCTCGCTCATCGCCCTCGCTTCTTCGCGCTCGCGCAGCGGCGAACGGCGATCGTCGCCGAAGGTATCGGCATCGGCCTGCAGCTCTTTCTTCAGCAGGTTATTCATCTTGCGCTCAGACGCCAGAATCGCCTGCAGCTGAGCGCGCTCTTTTTCCAGCTCGCTCTGCTCGCCGCGGATCTTCATCTCTTCCAGCCTGGCGAGATGACGCAGTTTTAATTCCAGAATCGCTTCCGCCTGGGTTTCGCTGATGCCGAAGCGGGCAATCAGCGCCGGCTTTGGTTCATCTTCGTGGCGGATTATCTCAATCACTTCATCAATGTTGAGGAACGCGACCAGCAAACCTTCGAGAATGTGCAGGCGCTTGAGGACTTTTTCCAGACGGTAGTTCAGGCGGTTACGCACGGTATCACGACGGAAGGTCAACCACTCCGTCAGGATTTCAAGCAGGTTTTTCACCGCCGGACGGTTGTCCAGGCCGATCATGTTGAGGTTGATGCGGTAGCTCTTTTCCAGATCGGTGGTGGCGAACAGGTGGTTCATCACCTGCTCCATATCCACGCGGTTGGAACGCGGCACGATCACCAGACGGGTCGGGTTTTCATGATCCGACTCATCACGCAGGTCATCAACCATCGGCAGCTTTTTGTTACGCATCTGCGCGGCGATCTGCTCCAGCACGCGCGCGCCGGACACCTGATGCGGCAGCGCGCTAATCACCACCGCGCCGTCTTCTTTCGCCCACACGGCGCGCATGCGCACCGAACCGCGGCCGTTCTGGTAGATTTTGCGAATTTCCGCGCGCGGGGTAATGATTTCCGCTTCGGTCGGGTAGTCCGGCCCCTGCACGATATCCAGCAGCTCATCGAGGGTGGTTTTCGGTTTTTCCAGCAGCGTAATCGCCGCCTGCGCCACTTCACGCAGGTTGTGCGGCGGGATATCGGTCGCCATACCAACGGCGATGCCGGTGGTGCCGTTCAGCAGAATGTTCGGCAGACGCGCAGGCAGCATTTTCGGCTCCTGCAGCGTACCGTCAAAGTTCGGTACCCAATCGACGGTGCCCTGGCCGAGCTCGCTGAGCAGCAGCTCGGCGTATTTCGACAGACGGGATTCGGTGTAACGCATCGCCGCGAAGGATTTCGGATCGTCCGGCGCCCCCCAGTTCCCCTGCCCGTCCACCAGCGGATAGCGGTAAGAGAAAGGTTGCGCCATCAGCACCATCGCTTCATAGCAGGCGCTGTCGCCGTGCGGGTGGTATTTACCCAGTACGTCGCCGACGGTGCGGGCGGATTTTTTGAACTTGGCGCTGGCGTTCAGGCCCAGCTCGGACATTGCATAGACAATGCGGCGCTGAACCGGCTTTAAGCCATCGCCAATAAACGGCAATGCCCTGTCCATGATGACGTACATGGAGTAGTTCAGGTAGGCATTTTCCGTGAATTCATGTAGCGCGAGGCGCTCTGCCATATCGCTCATTAATCGTGGATCCTCAATCTGGGACGCGGCCATTGCGGCGGCAAAACTACCCGCGATAATACCCGATCTCACGCCCTGAGTCACAGGAAGTGAGATCGGTTAAAGAGGATGAGGATATCAATCAGGCTAGCGGCAAATAAATATCGGTGCGGAGTTCATGCTCGCCAACTTCATGCACAAAATTGAGGTAGCGGAAGTACACCGGAAAATCCCTTAGCGTCTCCCCGGAGGCGGGCAGCCAGTCGCGATAGAGAAACCAGACGCTTTGCGCCAGCGTGTCCAGCGAACCGTGATGGCGGGCCACTGCGCAACGGCCTGCCGGGATCTCGCCGTTAATCACGCCAAACGCGTTTTCGCGAATCGGTCGCTCAACGGTGCCGCAGATATCAAAACGAAACGCGTCGCCTGGCGTTGTTTGCGGATCGTCCCAGGCAATGCCCCAGGTTTCGCTGGTGGCGACTGGCGACAGCCCGCTCGTTTTGCGCCATGCGATAAAACGCGCGGCGGTGGCGTTGACCAGGTCCGGGCTCCCGCGATGTTGCAATACAGCGATCCTTGTGGCTGGAAATTGAATAATGTTGACGTCCATCGAAGTTTGCTCCTGTAGCGTATGTTTCGGTACGCGCCGATGCCACTCGCCCCAATCCGGTCGCTGACGGAACTGAGTCGGGCTTTGATCAAACGCGGTACGGAAGGCGCGACTGAACGACTCCGAATTTTGAAATCCGGCATCAAAGGCAATATCGATGATTTTATCCTGCGGGTTGAAGGCCAGGCGCCAACAGGCGCGCCGCAGGCGTAACCACTGAATATACCGGTACAGCGGAACGCCGGTATACGCGCTAAATTGCCGGTGAAAATGGTAAGGCGAGCTATACGCAATCGCGCTCAGCGCCTCCAGCGTTAGCGGCTCATCAAGATGGTTCTCAATGTACAAACAGACTCGCTGAAAACGCCCGACGTACGCCGGGCTGGCCTTAATATCGTTCATCGTCTCCTCCACGCGACACACTCTGCCAGAGCGAGGATAGCGATTCCTGACCGATCTTGCGCATTCTGGCGCGGGCGTTATGGCGTGATTTTACGGATCTGCTTCACGTCGATCTCGACCGAGTTCCAGTCTTTATCGACTTCACCCTGAATTTCTACCGTATCCTGCGGGCCGACGGTCACGCCGTTCCAGCGCTTGTGGTCGATATCGACGTTCACCACGCCGGAGGCATCCTGGAATTTATACAGGTCATCAGAGATGCGCTCGACGATTTTACCGCGTAGGGTCACCAAGGTGTCATCACGCAGCGACTTGGCGTTCGCCACGGTGGTCACCGCGCCGCTCGGCCCGGTGAAGCCGCCGGCCTGCGTGGTGGTGGTAGTCGACGGCCCGGTGAAGCCACCCTGCCCGGCGGCCAGTACCGGCATGGAAACCAAAGCAATAATCGCGGTCATCGCAGCAATTTTTTTCATCTTATATTCTCCCTTTTGTGTTGGTATGGCTCCTATTACGCCTGACAAAACTTAACGACTTCTTAAGCGGAAAAAAGAAATTTTAATGCTGTACATCCCCTGCTTCAACGCGGTTTACTGCGCAAAGAAACGGGATCGGCGGAGGGAAACATGCGCATATTATTGGTAGAAGATGACAAACTGATCGGCGACGGCATCAAAGCCGGGCTGAGCAAAATGGGCTTCAGCATCGACTGGTTCACCGCAGGCCAGGAGGGTAAAAATGCCTTATATAGCGCCCCTTACGACGCCGCGATACTTGACCTTACCCTCCCCGGCATTGACGGCCTCGATATTCTGCGCGAATGGCGCGATAAAGGCCGTAATGAACCCGTGCTGATCCTCACCGCCCGCGACGCGCTGAGCCAGCGGGTTGAAGGGCTACAGCTCGGCGCCGATGACTATCTGTGTAAACCCTTCGCCCTGATTGAGGTGGCGGCGCGTCTCGAAGCGCTGATCCGCCGCGCTCACGGCCAGAGCAGCAGCGAGCTACGCCACGGCAAGGTGAGCCTCGATCCAAACCGCTTAACCGCCAGCCTCGACGGCGAAAGCCTGGCGCTGAAGCCGAAGGAGTTCGCCCTGCTGGAACTGCTTATGCGCAACGCCGGGCGCGTATTGCCGCGTAAGCTTATCGAGGAAAAGCTCTATAACTGGGACGACGAGGTCTCCAGCAACGCCGTGGAAGTACACGTTCATCATCTGCGCCGCAAACTCGGCAGCGGTTTTATCCGCACCGTGCACGGCATCGGCTATACCCTGGGTGACGCATGAAACGACTCGCCCGTTTAAGCCTGCGCCTGCGATTGACGCTGCTGTTTGTCCTGTTGACCAGCGCCGCCTGGGGGATCGCCTGCGTGATCGCCTGGCAGCAGACCAGCGAAAAGCTGGATAAGCTGTTTGATACCCAACAACTGCTCTTCGCCCGCCGCCTGAGCGCGATGAATGTCGATGAGCTACAGGCGCGACCGACGCAAATCCGCGAAAAGAAAAAAGTAAAACACGGCCATCTTGATGATGACGCGCTGGCCTTCGCTATCTTCACCCGCGACGGGAAAATGGTGCTCAACGATGGTGAAAACGGCGAAGATATTCAATGGGGATCGCAACGCGAAGGCTTCAGTGACGGCTATCTGCGCGGCGATGACGACGAATGGCGCTTCTTGTGGTTGACCACCGCCGATGGCCGACATCGTATCGCCGTCGGTCAGGAGTGGGATTATCGCCGGGAGATGGCGGTGGATATCGTCACCTCGCAGCTCACGCCGTGGCTGGTCGCGCTGCCGCTGATGTTCCTGTTACTCATTGTGCTATTAAGCCGCGAGCTGGCGCCGTTGAAGAAACTGGCTCGAACCCTGCGCCAGCGCGCGCCGGACTCGGCGGAACGTCTGTCGGACGACAAAATCCCTTCGGAAGTTCGCCCGCTGGTCGATGCCCTGAATCAGCTATTCAGCCGTACCCACGAAACCATGCTGCGCGAGCGCCGTTTTACCTCTGATGCCGCCCACGAGTTGCGCAGCCCGCTGGCCGCGCTGAAGGTGCAAACCGAAGTCGCCCAGCTTTCGATGGACGATCCCGAAGGCCGGGATAAAGCGTTGGCGCAATTACATCAGGGCATCGACCGCGCCACTCGGCTGGTCGATCAATTACTTACGCTGTCGCGTCTGGATTCCCTTGCCCAACTGGATGACGTGCAGCCGGTCGCCATCGACGACCTGCTGCAGTCGGCGGTGATGGAGATGTATCACCACGCCCAGCAGTCCGCCATTGAGCTACGCCTGCATCTGAATGCCAGCAATATCGTCCGTACCGGCCAGCCGCTGCTGCTCAGCCTGCTGGTACGCAATCTGCTGGATAATGCCGTGCGCTATAGCCCGCGCGGTAGCCGGGTGGATATCACGCTTTCCGCCCGCGAGTTCCGGGTTCGCGACAATGGTCCAGGCATTAGTCCGCAAGCCCTGGCGCGCATTGGCGAGCGTTTTTATCGCCCGCCGGGCCAGGACGCCCCCGGCAGCGGATTAGGCTTATCGATCGTTCGCCGCATCGCCTCGCTGCACGGTATGCGGGTTGATTTTGCTAACGCGCCGGACGGCGGCTTCGAGGCACGCGTTTACTGGTAGCCTCATTATTGCCAAAAATGCAAAAGACTTTGCACATTTTGCTCATTTTACTGCCCCGCTTCGCGGGGTAAAATTGCCGACAAATTTAATAGATTGAGGGCAAAAAATGAGCAACATCCTGATTATCAACGGGGCGAAAAAATTCGCTCACTCTAATGGCCAATTAAACGACACCCTGACCGAGGTCGCGGATGGTTATCTGCGCGACGTCGGGCATGATGTTAAAATCGTCCGCGCGGAAAGCGAGTACGATGTAAAAGAAGAAGTGCAGAATTTCCTGTGGGCCGATGTGGTTATCTGGCAGATGCCGGGCTGGTGGATGGGCGCGCCGTGGACCGTGAAAAAGTACATGGATGACGTCTTCACCGAAGGCCATGGTTCTCTGTACGCCAGCGATGGCCGTACCCGCTCCGATGACAGCAAAAAATATGGCTCCGGCGGGTTGATTCAGGGCAAACAGTATATGCTGTCGTTGACCTGGAACGCGCCGATGGAAGCTTTCACCGATAAAGATCAGTTCTTCCACGGCGTCGGCGTTGATGGCGTTTACCTGCCGTTCCACAAAGCCAATCAGTTCCTTGGCATGAGCGCGATGCCGACCTTTATCGCCAACGACGTGATTAAAATGCCTGACGTTCCACACGTCATCGCAGAATATCGCAAGCATCTGGCCGAGATTTTTGGTTAACTAGATGTCTACACTCGCTGTTATTCAAGTCACTAACCTTGAAGTATGGCGAGTTTACACACAGAAGGAGTTGAGTTAACCATGTTAACAGTGATTGCCGAAATTCGTACCCGTCCGGGCCAGCACCACCGTCAGGCGGTACTGGATCAGTTCGCTAAAATTGTCCCTGTGGTACTGCAGGAAGAGGGTTGCCACGGCTACGCGCCGCTGGTTGACCACGCCGCCGGCGTGAGTTTCCAGACCTCCGCCCCGGATTCGATCGTCATGGTCGAGCAGTGGGAAAGCGTCGCGCATCTCGAAGCGCATCTGCAAACGCCGCACATGAAGGCTTACGCCGAAGCGGTAAAAGGCGACGTGCTGGAAACCAGCATCCGCATTTTGCAGGCTGGCGTATAAGCCCGGCAAAAGCAAAAAAGGGAGCCTGGGGCTCCCTTTTTCGTATCTGGCGGCTGACGTCGGCTCAGGCTTCGAGATCCGCCATATCGCCTTTTTCCTGCAGCCAGTTGCGGCGGTCTTCCGAACGCTTCTTGGCCAACAGCATATCCATCACCGCGGTCGTTTGTTGCTCGTCTTCATCGGTGATGATGAGCTGCACCAGGCGGCGGGTATTCGGGTCGAGCGTGGTTTCACGTAGCTGCATCGGGTTCATCTCGCCCAGCCCTTTAAAGCGCTGTACGTTCGGCTTGCCTTTCTTACGCTTCAACTGCTCCAGCACGCCGGCTTTTTCTTCTTCCGTCAGCGCGTAGTAAACCTCTTTACCCAGGTCGATACGATACAGCGGCGGCAGCGCGACGTACACGTGCCCCTCTTTCACCAGGGTACGGAAATGCTTCACGAACAGCGCGCACAGCAGGGTAGCAATGTGCAGACCATCCGAGTCGGCATCGGCGAGAATACAGATTTTACCGTAACGCAGCTGGCTTAAATCATCGCTATCCGGGTCGATACCAATCGCCACCGAAATGTCGTGCACCTCTTGCGAAGCAAGAACTTCATCGGAAGAAACTTCCCAGGTATTCAGGATCTTGCCTTTAAGCGGCATGATCGCCTGATATTCACGGTCGCGCGCCTGTTTCGCCGAACCGCCCGCCGAGTCCCCTTCGACGAGGAACAGTTCGGTGCGGTTCAGGTCCTGCGCGGTGCAGTCCGCCAGCTTACCCGGCAGCGCCGGGCCGCTGGTGAGCTTTTTGCGCACTACTTTCTTGGCGGCGCGCAGGCGGCGCTGGGCGCTGGAAATGGCCATTTCCGCCAGCAGCTCCGCCGCCTGTACGTTCTGATTCAGCCACAGGCTGAAGGCGTCTTTAACCACCCCGGAGACGAATGCCGCGCACTGACGCGACGACAGACGTTCTTTCGTCTGCCCGGCGAACTGCGGATCCTGCATCTTCACCGACAGTACGTACGCGCAGCGATCCCAGATATCTTCCGCCGACAGCTTCACGCCGCGCGGCAGGATATTGCGGTATTCGCAGAACTCGCGCATCGCGTCGAGCAGACCCTGACGCAGACCGTTAACGTGGGTACCGCCCTGCATGGTCGGGATCAGGTTGACGTAGCTTTCGGTCAGCAGTTCGCCGCCTTCCGGCAGCCACAGCAGCGCCCAATCCACCGCTTCCGTTTCGCCGGAGAAGTTACCGACAAACGGTTTTTCCGGCAGCAGCGGCAGGCCGTTGACCGCCTCGCACAAATAATCATTAAGGCCGTCCGCATAGCACCAGCGCTGTTCGCTGTTGTTCACCTGGTCGCGGAAAACAATTTCCACGCCCGGGCACAGCACCGCTTTCGCTTTTAGCAGGTGAGTTAGCCGCGAGACGGAGAAACGCGGGCTATCGAAGAAGCTTTCATCCGGCCAGAAATGGACGCTGGTCCCGGTGTTGCGTTTACCGCAGGTGCCGGTGACGCGCAGGTCTTCAACTTTTTCCCCGTTCTCAAAGGCGATGCTGTAGACCTGGCCGTCGCGGCGCACGTTGACTTCCACGCGTTTAGACAAGGCGTTGACGACCGAGATCCCTACCCCATGGAGGCCGCCGGAGAACTGGTAGTTTTTGTTGGAAAACTTACCGCCCGCGTGCAGCCGACAAAGGATCAGCTCAACCGCCGGAACCCCTTCTTCCGGGTGGATATCAACCGGCATCCCGCGTCCGTCGTCAATGACTTCCAACGATTGATCGGCATGAAGGATGACCTCCACGCGTTTGGCGTGACCGGCCAGTGCTTCATCCACACTGTTATCAATAACTTCCTGACCAAGATGGTTAGGACGGGTTGTGTCGGTGTACATTCCCGGGCGGCGGCGAACCGGCTCAAGCCCGGTGAGTACCTCAATGGCATCAGCGTTATATGAAGATTGCGTCATGGTGTGTATTCGTAGGTCGTTCTGAACCGCTTAGCGCAGGCCCAGAAAATCGATAATCTGGGTGAAATGATCTTCAAAGCCAACAAATGCGTGATTACCGCCCTCCTCGACCGTTTGACGGCAGGAGGCGAAGTAGTCAACAGCCTGGCGGTAATCAAGCACTTCATCGCCCGTTTGCTGCAATAACCAGATGAGGTCAGGCGCTTCCAGCGGGTCGATATGCATGACTTTAAGATCGTAAATATGGCGAGACTCTAGCACATATTGCTGCCCGGTGTACGGATTCTCATTGGGGCCAAGAAAATTGTTCAGCAGTTCAAATGGCCGCACCGCCGGGTTAACCACCACCGCCGGCAGCATAAAACATTGCGACAGCCAGGTGGCGTAGTAGCCACCCAGCGACGACCCCACCACGCCTAACGGCTCGCCGCCGTGCTCCAGCACGATAGCTTCCAGCATCTCTGCCGCCTGCGCCGGGAAAGCAGGCAGTTCCGGCACCACCATGTTAATTTCCGGGTGGTGCTGCGCCAGCCACGTTTTCAGCGCCGTCGCTTTTGCCGAGCGCGGCGAGCTGTTAAATCCGTGCAGATAAAGAAGAGTAGACATCAGTATCCTTCTGAAGCGATATCCGGGTGAAACTCGGCGCCGCTGAGACGACAGACTTCAGTCGTCAACGCGCCATCGGGATGCAGCTCCAGCCAGCGCCAGCCTGGAGAGACGGTATCGAGGGTGAAATTAGCGCAGTGCGGCTTAAACTGCACGCAGGTCGATGGCGTCGCCATCATCCGCCGCCCGTTCCAGTCGAGATCCAGCTCCTGGTGAATATGGCCGCATAGCAGGTGCTTAACCCGCGGATAGTTGCTCAGGATTTGGTCTAACGCCCCGGCATTGCGCAGGCTATGCTGATCGAGCCAGCTGCAACCCGCCGGCAGCGGATGATGATGGAGTAACAGCAGCGTGTAGCGCTCAGGTTCAGCATTCAATTGATGCTCAAGCCACTCCAGTTGGAAATCGCTCAGCTCGCCGTGGGGCACCCCGAAGACCTGGCTGTCGAGCAGCAGGATTTGCCAATGGTCGCCCAACAGGACGCGTTTGGCGGGGGAGATGCCGGCATCGTGCAGCGTGCTGTACATCGCCGGTTGGAAATCATGGTTTCCCGGCAGCCAGACGCAGGGTGCGGCAAAGCTCGCGATGCCTTCAGCGAAATGCTGATAGGCCGCGGCGGAGTGGTCTTGCGCCAGATCGCCTGTTGCTACAATCAGGTCGCATTCACGCTGTGAGGCATGTATCGCATCCAATACAGCCTGATAACTTTCCCAGGTATTGATACCCAACAGCGTTTCATGTTTTTCAGCAAACAGGTGAGTATCAGTAATTTGTAATATCCTGACTCTGGCCTCACCAGCCAGAGGTAGGTTTAACAGGCTTTCCAAATGGTGTCCTTAGGTTTCACGACGCTAACAAACCGGAATCGCCATCGCTCCATGTGCTAAACAGTAACGCAGCCAGTCGGCCAGAAACTGATTAATTTGATGCTTTTCGTCGCGTTGATGCAACTTTTTATTAGGATAATCATATCTCGCTTTGAAGCGAAAAATCTGCTGACTTGAACACACTTCAGCCACCATCGCGTCGTGGTACAGGCGCACCGTCATTGACGGCAGGCTCCAGTAACTCACCGCAGGCTGGGTCTGTTCTATTGTCACCAATGTAGTGTAGCGGGTCGATTCGACCACCGTTAATCGGTATTGCGCCGCACCCACCTGATAGTTCGCCATATCGCCGACCGCCTCAGTGCGAGGCAACAGGCGGCGCAGCTGGGCGAAATTGGTTTCGCACAGGCGCATCATTTCCGGGAAGTCAGGTGTATAACGCTTCATATTATTTCCACTCGTTTCGTAAGCTATGATAATGCAGCTGCAGCCATTGCAGGGCGATGACAGAAGCCGCGTTGTCGATTTTCCCCTCTTCTACCCACTGGTAAGCCTGTTCCCGGCTCACCACATGCACCCGAATATCCTCGTTTTCTTCGGCCAGGCCGTGAATGCCTTTTGCCGTCGATGCATCAACTTCGCCCACCAGGATCGATAATCGTTCGCTGGTGCCGCCTGGGCTTGCCAGATAGCTTAATATTGGTTTGGTACGCCCAACTTCAAGCCCGGCCTCTTCCAGCGCTTCGCGGCGGGCGACATCCTCTACCGTTTCGCCTTCTTCTATCATCCCGGCGACCATTTCCAGCAGCCACGGGCTCTCGCTGGTATCATAGGCGGCAATGCGGATCTGCTCGACCAGCACAACTTCATCACGTACCGGGTCAAAGGGTAGCAAGACCGCGGCGTGCCCGCGCTCAAAAATTTCGCGGGTCACCTCGCCGCTCATCCCGCCGTTAAACAGGCGATGGCGAAAACGATACAAATCGAGTGAAAAAAAACCGCGATAAAGCGTTTCGCGTGCAATAATTTCTACATCGTTTTTAGAGAAGGTAATTCCCTGCTGATTGGGTTTGCTCATTGTCTGTGTCCTGCTCATCCGAAAGTAGGGATTTATAGGCCGTTTGGCTACCGTTTTACAGCCTGTATGTTAGATTGGTGCAAATTACCGCCCTATGGCACGTAACGCCAACTTTTTACGGCGACAGAGTCGATACAATCAGCGATTATTTTTAGAATTTGAGTAGCGCTAAATGCTTCACAACAAGGAATGCAAATGAAGAAACTTTTTCCCATCCTTATCGGCCTGGGCCTGACTGGCTTCAGCGCCATGAGCCAGGCAGAGAACCTGTTGCAGGTTTATCAGCAGGCGCGTATTAGCAACCCTGATCTGCGTAAATCGGCAGCCGATCGCGATGCTGCATTCGAAAAAATCAACGAAGCGCGTAGCCCATTACTGCCGCAACTCGGTCTGGGCGCGGATTATACCTATACCAGCGGGTTCCGTGATTACAAAAACCAGAACTCCAACGTCACCAGCGGTTCACTGCAGTTAACGCAAACCCTGTTCGATATGTCGAAATGGCGCGCGCTGACCCTGCAGGAAAAAGCGGCGGGCATTCAGGATGTCACCTATCAAACCGACCAGCAAACGCTGATCCTGAATACCGCGACGGCTTACTTTAAAGTTCTGGCCGCAATCGATACGCTCTCCTATACCGAAGCGCAGAAACAGGCCATCTACCGCCAGTTGGACCAAACCACCCAGCGCTTTAACGTGGGCCTGGTTGCCATCACCGACGTGCAGAACGCCCGTTCACAATACGACGCCGTGCTGGCAAATGAAGTGACCGCGCGTAACGACCTCGACAACGCCGTGGAAGAGCTGCGTCAGGTCACCGGCAACTACTATCCGGAGCTGGCGTCGCTGAACGTTAACGGTTTCAAAACCAACAAGCCGCAGGCGGTGAACGCGCTGCTGAAGGAAGCGGAAAACCGTAACCTGTCGCTGCTGCAGGCGCGTCTGAACCAGGATCTGGCTCGTGAGCAGATTCGCCAGGCGCAGGATGGTCATTTGCCTACCCTTGATTTGAATGCTTCTACCGGTGTCTCTAATAACCGTTACAGCGGTTCCAAAAACATTACCCAGGACGCCGATGTCGGGCAAAACAAAGTCGGCCTGAGCTTCTCCCTGCCGCTGTATCAGGGCGGGATGGTTAACTCGCAGGTGAAACAGGCGCAGTACAACTTCGTCGGCGCCAGCGAGCAGCTGGAAAGCGCGCACCGCAGCGTGGTGCAGACCGTGCGTTCGTCGTTTAACAACGTGAATGCCTCCATCAGCAGCATCAACGCTTACAAACAGGCGGTGGTCTCTGCGCAGAGCTCCCTGGATGCGATGGAAGCGGGTTATTCGGTGGGTACACGTACCATCGTTGACGTGTTGGATGCGACCACCACGCTGTACAACGCCAAGCAGCAGCTCTCCAACGCCCGTTATAACTACCTGATCAACGAGCTGAACATCAAGTCCGCTCTCGGCACGCTAAACGAGCAGGATCTGATTGCGCTGAACAACACGCTGGGTAAAGCGATCCCGACTTCACCAGACAGCGTCGCGCCGGAAAACCCGCAGCAGGACGCAGCCGCTGACGGTTATGCGAACACCGCCTCCGCACAGCCGGCTGCCGCCCGTACGACGAAGACCAGCGGTTCCAATCCGTTTAGTCACTAATCGTTGAATGCGATTACGCCTCGTCTGGCCTTCGGGTCAGGCGGGCGTAAAACGTAAGACAACGTAAAGACCCCCGCTTTTCCCCTCTTTCGCTTCAATTTCCACCACTCATACTCTATCCTGAGCGTTGACAAACGCACTACCACTGGGTCCTGGAAGACAAATATGAAACGGACAAAAAATATTAATCATGCGTCGTTCCGCAAAAGCTGGAGCGCTCGCCACCTGACGCCGGTCGCCTTTGCCGTCACCGCCGTCTTTATGCTCGCCGGTTGCGAAAAAACTGACGAGACGGTTTCTCTGTATCAGAACGCCGATGACTGCTCCGCGGCTAACCCAAGCAAAGCCGCAGAGTGCACCACCGCCTACAACAACGCGGTGAAAGAAGCCGCGCGCACCGCGCCGAAATACGCCACCCGCGAAGACTGCGTCGCCGAGTTCGGCGAAGGCCAATGCCAGCAGGCGCCGGCTCAGGCGGGCGTCGCCCCGGAAAACCAGGCGCAGGCGCAAAGCAGCGGCAGCTTCTGGATGCCGCTGATGGCCGGTTACATGATGGGCCGCCTGATGGGCGGCGGCATGGCCGCGCAGCAGCCGCTGTTTAGCTCGAAAAACCCGGCCAGCCCGGCCTACGGCCAGTACACCGATGCCAGCGGTAAGAGCTATGGCGCGGCGCAACCGGGCCGTACCATGAACGTACCGAAAACCGCGATGGCGCCGAAACCGGCAACCACCACAACCGTCACCCGCGGCGGTTTTGGCGAATCTGTTGCTAAGCAATCGACGATGCAGCGTAGCGCCGCGGGCTCCAGCTCCTCTTCACGCTCGATGGGCGGTTAAGCGGCATGGAAAGAATCAGCATTACCGAGCGCCCGGACTGGCGCGAGAAAGCGACCGAGTATGGCTTCAATTTTCACACCATGTACGGCGAGCCGTACTGGAGTGAAGAGGCCTACTACAAGCTGACGCTGGCGCAGGTTGAAAAGCTCGAAGCGGTCACCGCCGAGCTGCATCAAATGTGCCTGCAGGTCGTTGAGAAAGTGATCGCCAGCGACGAGCTGATGACCAAATTCCGCATCCCTAAACACACCTGGGGCTTTGTGCGTCAGTCGTGGAAAACCAACCAGCCGTCGCTTTACTCGCGTCTGGATCTGGCCTGGGATGGCGTGGGCGAGCCGAAGCTGCTGGAGAACAACGCGGATACGCCAACCTCACTATATGAAGCAGCGTTCTTTCAGTGGATCTGGCTGGAAGATCAGCTTAACGCCGGTAATCTGCCTGCCGACAGCGATCAGTTCAACAGCCTGCAGGAAAAACTGATTGAACGCTTCGGCGAGCTGCGTGAACAGTTTGGCTTCCAGCTGCTGCATATGGCCTGCTGCCGCGATACCGTTGAAGACCGCGGCACCGTGCAGTACCTGCAGGACTGCGCGGCAGAAGCGGGCGTCGCCACCGAGTTCCTGTATATCGAAGATATCGGTCTTGGCGAGAAAGGCCAGTTCACCGATTTGCAGGATCAGGTCATCGGCAATCTGTTCAAGCTTTATCCGTGGGAATTTATGCTGCGCGAGATGTTCTCCACCAAGCTGGAAGACGCCGGCGTACGCTGGCTGGAGCCAGCGTGGAAGAGCATTATCTCCAACAAGGCGCTGCTGCCGATGCTGTGGGAAATGTTCCCCAACCACCCTAACCTGTTGGCGGCTTACTTTAGCGAAGATAACCATCCGCAGCTTGAGAAGTACGTCATTAAGCCGATTTTCTCCCGCGAAGGCGCTAACGTGTCAATCGTTGAAAATGGCAAAGTGGTGGAAGCAGTGGAAGGCCCATATGGGGAAGAAGGCACCATCGTGCAGGAGTTTTATTCGCTGCCGAAATTTGGCGATAGCTATACGCTGATTGGCAGCTGGCTTATTAACGACCAGCCTGCCGGGATCGGCATTCGTGAAGATCGGGCGCTGATCACCCAGGATCTTTCGCGTTTCTATCCGCACATTTTCGTCGAATAACGGCAAAACCCCGGCAACCTGCGTGGCCGGGGTTTTTTCATGTGCGATAGCTGCCGTTACGCGGCGCCCACTACCACCGATAGCATACTCAGCGATCCCATCTCCATCCCTTCGACCGGGATTGTTATCGGCTCTTCGCCATCCCACGCCCCCAGAATATAGAGCAGCGGCAGGAAGTGCTCAGCCGTCGGGTTAGAGAGCGATCCGCCTTCATGGCTCAGGTAGTTCACCAGCGGATGCTCGTCGACCGGCCCTTTCCAGGTTAAATTCGCTTTCACATAGTCGTTGAACGACTCGGCCCACGGATACGGCGTACTTTCGCCATGCCAGCGCGCGGTACGCAGGTTATGCACCACGTTGCCGCTCGCCACCAGCATAATACCTTCATCACGCAGCGACGCCAGCTTACGCCCCATCTCCAGATGCCACGCCGCGGGCTTTGTGCTATCGATACTTAACTGAACCATGGGAATATCGGCATCAGGATACATTTTGATCAGCACCCCCCACGAACCGTGGTCAAACCCCCACGCCTCTTTATCGAGGGCGACGGGCACCGGCGCCAGTAGCTCAACCAGATGCTGCGCCAGCTCCGGCGATCCCGGCGCCGGGTAGTGCGTATCGTACAAAGCTTGCGGAAAACCGCCGAAGTCATGAATGGTTTTCGGCGCTTCCATCGCCGTCACGCCCGTGCCGCGGGTAAACCAGTGCGCGGAGATAACCACGATAGCTTTCGGGCGCGGCAGTGTTTCACCGAGATGGCGCCAGGCGCGGGTATAGATATTATCTTCCAGCACGTTCATCGGGCTACCATGGCCTAAAAACAACGCTGGCATACGGGTACGGGACATGATGGTATCCTTCAGTAGGGAGTATTTGATTCCTTCACATTACGCGTTTTTAACCGCAGATAAACTCAGATAAGCGTGATGATCATCATCAGAAAATTTGAATGTGAAAACTCTCTCCCTTTTTACCTGCGGAGAAAACCTATTGGCTCGGCCCAGAAACAACAAAGCCCACCGTAAAGTGGGCTTGTCATCAGAACAGCGGCATCTTAGCTGGCTTTGCGATCGTGCTCGCGGCGGTAAGCCACCAGATCTTCAATGGTAACCACGGCCATGTTGTGCTGCTGAGCGAACTTGATGCACTCCGGCGCGCGCGCCATAGTGCCATCGTCGTTAGTCAGTTCACAGAGCACGCCTGCCGGTTTGAAGCCCGCAAGGGTCACCAGGTCAATGGTCGCTTCTGTGTGACCGCCGCGGGTCATTACGCCGCCAGGCTGCGCGCGCAGCGGGAAGACGTGGCCCGGACGATTGAGATCGGAGGGTTTCGCGCCATCGGCAATGGCGGCGCGCACGGTCGTGATGCGGTCAGCGGCGGATACGCCGGTGGTCACGCCTTCTGCCGCTTCAATGGTGACGGTAAAGCCGGTGCCGTAGGCGCTGGTGTTGTTCTCAACCATCATTGGCAGGTCAAGCTGCTTGCGGCGATCTTCGGTCAGGCACAGGCAGACAATACCGCTGCCGTGACGAATGGTCAGCGCCATTTGCTCAACGGTCATGGTTTCGGCGGCGAAAATCATATCGCCTTCGTTTTCACGGTCTTCATCATCAAGCACCATCACACCGCGGCCTTCGCGCAGTGCGTCTAAAGCGTGTTCCACACGTTCAAAAGCGGTACCAAAAGAAGAAAGGAGCGTCTGATTCATGGTAAAAAAACCTCATTAAAATTATGGTTACCAGAATCAGGGCAGTCTTAGGAGTGCCGGTTTAGCGGCAAAAGTCAACGCAAGCGGATCGTAATCCGACTGAGCCGTTACTCTCTCCCATCCGGACTTTAACCGTCGGCCCCGGAATTACACCGGATCTGCTGACCTTCCCGTTTTCACAGGAAGCGCTCGCGGGCTTTCAACGCGTAGGTTGATTTACCGCCGGTGGGGAATTTCGCCCCGCCCTGAGAATAAGCGAGATAACTATAACGCCATTAACTATCTTCATCAATGGCTACTCGCTATACATCTTACATTTGTGGTTTATAGGCGCTCCCGTTCGCACTACAATGAACGGTAACTAGATCAGTGCAGGAATCCACCATGATTGACCCGAAAAAAATTGAACAAATCGCCCGCCAGGTCCATGAATCGATGCCGAAAGGCCTTCGCGATCTTGGAGATGACGTAGAAAAGAAAATCCGCCAGGTGCTGCAATCGCAGTTAACTCGCCTGGATCTGGTTAGCCGCGAAGAGTTCGACGTGCAAACTCAGGTTTTACTGCGCACCCGCGAAAAGCTGGCTTTACTGGAGCAGCGTATTAGCGATCTGGAAAGCCGCTCAGCCACGCCGAAGAGCGAAGAACAGCAATAAAAAAACGGGCCTGATGGCCCGTTTGAGATTGATGGCAAAGCTCATACAACCTTTGCGCTTACAGATTGCACCAGGTAAAAAATATGGAAAATCAATTTATTGATTTTCGGCTGATAACCGCAAGGAAGGAAAAACCACGCTTTTTCCTTCCTTGTCAGCAGTCTGACGGGCCTGATGGCCCGTTTTCATTTTGCTTTAGTGCTCTAACTCGACCGCGCTATTCACCTGGCGACAATAAAGCTCATAGCGTTGGCAAAACCATTCACGATGTTCCTCATCCATATTGCCGACAATAGCCTGAAGATCGACTGAATGGCCTTGCGCGTGCATCCTGGCGAAACTACGTGCCAGAAAATCGAAGTTCTTCATAGAATACATATCGTTATGGTTCATCCGCATACTCCTTCAGCCGTTGGTGTTCTGATTGGTCATATGCCTTTTACTAACTTCAGTATTTACGCTTACCTTAACGCACTTTGTACGAAAAATGCGCTTAACCGGGTTATTTATTGCGCTAAATCATTTTCCGCATGATTAAATAAAAACGGCCCGCGAAGGTATCCCCGCAGGCCGTTGTAGACCACCCCGTTCAGAGCGGTAAAGCGTATTGATTACTTATCGCTATATTTCTGTATTTTCTTGATAATATTGGTAGTCGAGCAGCCATCTTCAAAGTTGAGCACCAGCACTTCGCCGCCGTTGGCCCATACCTCTTCGCTGCCGGCGATCTGCTCCGGCTTATAATCGCCGCCTTTCACCAGCAGATCCGGCAGGATCCCGGCAATCAGCCGCTGCGGAGTATCTTCTTCAAACGACACCACCCAGTCGACAGCTTCCAGCGCGCCCAGCACGATCATCCGCTGTTCCAGCGGGTTCACCGGGCGGGTTTCGCCTTTCAGACGTTTGGTTGAGGCATCGCTGTTGACGGCGACGATCAGACGATCGCCCAGCTTGCGCGCATTAGCCAGATACGAGACGTGACCCGCGTGCAGAATATCGAAGACGCCGTTGGTCATCACCACTTTTTCGCCGCGCTTACGCGCCGCGGCAACCGCCTGTTTCAGCTCTTCTTCGTTCATCACGCCAAAACCGGTATCAGCACGCCCGCGCACCGCGTTTTCCAGCTCGATTGGCGAAACGGTGGACGTCCCCAGCTTGCCAACCACGACACCGGCCGCGGCGTTAGCGAAATAGCAGGCCTCTTCCAGCGTGTTGCCCGCCGCCAGCGTCGCCGCCAGCACGCCAATAACCGTATCGCCTGCGCCGGTGACGTCATACACTTCCTGCGCCTGGGTCGGCATATGCAGCGGCGGACGACCCGGCTGCAGCAGCGTCATTCCCTGCTCGGAGCGCGTCACCAGCAGTGCGGAAAGCTCGAAGTCAGCGATGATTTTCATCCCGCGTTCGACGATTTCCGCTTCATCCTTACACTTTCCGGCGACGGCTTCGAATTCAGACAGGTTCGGCGTCAGCAGCGTCGCCCCGCGGTAGCGTTCAAAATCGGTGCCTTTCGGGTCAATCAGCACCGGCACGCCGGCATCCCGCGCCAGCTTGATCATGGTCTGCACGCTGGCCAGCGCGCCTTTCGCGTAGTCAGACAGCACCAGCGCGCCGATCGAACCCAGCGCCTGCTGAATACGTTCATGCATCGGCTGCGGATCGACCCCGGAGAAGCCCTCTTCAAAATCGAGGCGGATCAGCTGCTGGTTGCGCGACAGTACGCGCAGCTTGGTGATGGTCGGATGCGTCGGTACCGACACGAAATCACATTTCACTTTTACGTCAGCCAACGCTTTGCTCAGCGCGCGTGCGGCATCGTCGATACCGGTCAGGCCGACCAGACGAGAAGTCGCGCCGAGCGAAGCAATGTTCATCGCCACGTTAGCCGCGCCGCCAGGACGTTCTTCGATATTTTCCACCTTCACCACCGGCACCGGGGCTTCCGGGGAAATACGGCTGGTAGGGCCATACCAGTAGCGGTCCAGCATCACATCGCCTACCACCAACACTCCTGCACGTTCAAACTCTGGCAGCGTTACTTTCATTACTCTCTCCTGCGAGATGCAAACTTTGCGCGCGATAATAGCACACCCGCTTTGTTAGTTAAGCCATCAACCACTTCTGCCAGCTGGCGCTCACCTGCTGGCGTTCGCCGTCGAAAGCATCCAGCGCAACGTTGCCCGGCTGCTCCTGCAGCGCCAGGTGGTGCAACGCATCGCGTAGCGTGGTGTAAGCATGGGTAAGCGCCCGCGCCTCTTCTTCATCCATGATGTCGTTCTGCGCCAGCAGTTCCAGAATACGCACATTATCGGACCAGCGCGTCAGCTTTGGCTTTTCATGCGCATAGCGCAGCACCAGATATTGGGTAATAAATTCAATATCGGTGATACCGCCGGCATCGGCTTTGATATCAAAGCGATCGCGCTGCTTATTGCCGAGATGGGCGCGCATCTTTTCCCGCATCTCACGTACTTCGGTTTGCAGCGTCGCGCCTTCACGCGGAGTGGTCAGGATATCGCGGCGGATCGCATCGAAGCGCGCCTGCAGCGCCGGGTCGCCATACACCACCCGGGCGCGAACCAGCGCCTGATGCTCCCAGGTCCAGGCTTCATTGCGCTGATAATCGGCGAAGGCGTCGGCGGTAGTCACCAGCATGCCCGCCGCGCCGGATGGACGTAAGCGAGCGTCCACTTCATACAAGATGCCCGACGAGGTGCGGGTGCTGAAAAGATGCATGATCCGCTGTGCAAGGCGCAGATAAAACTGGCGACCATCGATTTCCCGCTCGCCGTCGGTCATCACCTCCATCGGACAGTCGTGGAGGAAGACCAGATCGAGATCGGAACTATAACCCAGCTCCCAACCGCCAAGTTTACCGTAACCCACTACCGCAAAACCGCGTCCCTGACGGTCGCGCAGATGAGTCGGCTGGCCGTAGCGGGCGACCATCTGTAGCCACGCCTGCTGTACCACCGCGTCGATCATCGCCTCCGCCAGCCAGGTTAAGTGATCGCTCACTTTCATCACCGGTAGCGTACCGGCAATATCGGCGGCGGCGATGTGCAGCAATTGCGCCTGTTTAAACTGGCGTAGCGCTTCCAGCTGCTGTTCTTCGTCTTCTTCCGGCACGCGCAGCAAATACTGGCGCAGCTCGTCGCGGTACGCATCGGTCGCCGTCGGTTGATAAAGCGTGTTCGGATCCAGCAGTTCGTCCAGCAGCAGCGGGTGGCGCGCCAGCTGGCTGGCGACCATCGGCGAAGCGGCGCACAGGCTAATCAGGTGTTTTAGCGCGCCGGGGAATTCGCTGAGCAGCTCCAGATAGGTGGTACGGGTGACGATACCGGTCAGCAGCGGGGTGATCCGCGCCAGCGGTAGCGGCGCATCCGCCCGTGAGCAGACCTCGCTAAGCAAATGCGGCATCAGCTGGTCGAGCACCTGCCGCCCGCGCGGGCCGATGGTGCGCCGGTCGAGCTCTTTGCGAAAATCGGCGATCAGCGCCAGCACGCTGCGCCGGTCGTTGTCGTCGAGGTGCGCCAGCGCCGGCGTTGTGTCGTCTTCTTCCAGCGCGTCCTGCCACAGTTCGCGCCAGTACTCTTCCAGCTGTTCATCCGGCGATTGCGCTTCATCATCGCCAATCAGTTCGTTAAAGACGCGACGCACGCGGCGCATCTGCTCTTCCAGCTGTGCGCTGAGCGTCTGCCAGTCGGCGACGCGCATCCCCCACGCCAGACGCGCGCGGTTGAGTTCATCCTGCGGCAGGGTTTGGGTTTGCTCGTCGTTAATGCTCTGCAGCAGGTTTTCGAGACGACGCAGGAACAGGTAGGCTTCACGCAGCTGGGCGGCATCGCCTTCCGGCAACAAATGCAGCTCGTCAATCGCCGCCAGCGTCGGCAACAGCGCACGCTGCTGCAAGGCCGGTTCGCGACCGCCACGGATCAGCTGGAAAACCTGAACGATAAACTCTATTTCGCGAATGCCGCCCGCGCCAAGCTTGATATTGTCTGTCAGGCCGCGGCGGCGCACTTCACGGGCGATCATCCCTTTCATGTTACGCTGGGACTGAATGACGCTGAAATCGATGTAGCGGCGGAAGACGAACGGGCGCAGCATGGCGCGCAGTTCGTTGGCGTACACGCCGTCGTTATCGCCCATGATCCTCGCTTTCACCATCGCGTAGCGCTCCCAGTCGCGCCCCTGCTCCTGGTAATAGTCTTCCAGCGCCGCAAAGCTCAACACCAGCGGGCCGCTGTCGCCAAACGGACGCAGACGCATATCCACGCGATAGACGAAACCATCCTGCGTCGGCTGATCGAGTACTTTGATTAACCGCTGGCCCAGACGGGTAAAGAACTGACCGTTATCCAGCTCGCGGCGTCCGCCCTGGGTGGCGCCGTGTTCCGGCCAGGCGAAAATGAGATCGATATCGGAAGAGAAGTTAAGTTCGCCGCCGCCCAGTTTCCCCATGCCCAGAATCAATAGCGGCTGCGCTTCGCCCTGCGCATTGCACGGCGTCCCCCACTCCCGGCAGCAGGCGGCGTACAGCCAGTCGCGGGCGGCGACGATTAAAGTCTCCGCCAGGGCGCTGAGCTGCTGCAAACTGCTCTCTTCGCTCACCAGCAGCAGCGCCTGCGCCCAGGCGATACGCACCATTATCCGGCGGCGGAACTGGCGTAGCTCGCGCATCAGCGCGGCCTCGTCAGTCACCTCTTGTAACTGTTCCGCCAGCCAGTCGTCGTAATGGCGCCATTCGTCGGCCTGCGGCGGCGCGCTTTCCAGTTCAGCCAGCCACTGCGGCTGAGCGACCAGACTCTGTTCAACGAACTCGCTGAATGTCATCACCGACTGCGCCTGCGAACTTAACGTTTGCAGGGGAAAATCTGCCGGAAGCCGGTTTACAACCGTCTGCCAGTGCTGCTGTAACTGCGAAGAAAGCGCCATTATAGGGGTCTCCCTGGCCTGAAATTATCGTTTTCCACTATGCAGCCAGAATGGTTCCGCGGCCAGCGCCTGACGACGGAAATATTCGATGACGCTGCGGTCATTGTTCTCGATAGCGCGGCGCACCTCTTGCCAGTTTTCCAGCCAGCTCTCGGCGACCTCGGCATAGGCGCTGGATAGCAATTGAACGGTGTCGATCTCGCGCGCCAGACGCGTGAGCCGATCGCTATAGTCGTCCTGCGTCTGCTGGAAGTTGCTTTTCAGCTCCGCCGCCGCTCGCGACAGCTGGATATCGGCAAAGCGTTTGAACGAACCGGCGATTTTCTTTTGCCCCGCGTCGTTGAGGAACGAACGCCAACCGCGGGTAACCAGCCACTCGGTCAGCAGCAGTTTGGCGCCAACCGTGGCGCGGTTGAACAACGCCGCTTCGGCTTTTTCCGCTCCGTCCAGCGCCGCTTCGGCCTCAGTGAGCAATTCACGTAACTGCACGGTGGCTTTTCGCGGCACAATGCCGCCAAACAGCACCAGCGCATGGCGCACGCGGGCCATCGCCCGCTGGATTTCACCTTTAGCGGCCGCGTTGCCCCGGTTCCAGACTTCATCATGATAGAGCCAGTGCGCCAGCGCGCTTTCCAGCGCCGCTTCCAGCCCCTGCTCGACGCTGGCTTTCGCCGCCACGCGCACGACCGTTAACGGTTTAACCGGGCGCGCTTCGTTGCCCTGCGCCAGCTGATAGCCGCGCGCCGCTTTGCTCAGGCTGCCCTGGCGCAGCACGCCGGTTGCCAGTAAACGATGCGCCAGCGCCAGAATGTCCGCGGTATCGCCGCTCAACAGCTCAAGCTCCAGTTCGCAAATGGCTTCCTGATGCTCACCGGCTTTGACGTCGCCAAGGTCGAGGGCTATCTCAATCTGACTGTCGCCCTCTTTCACCACCCATTTTTCACGGAGGAAATCAGTGCTGAACAGCGGCTGCACATTTTGCGCCAGTTCTGCCGGCAACTGCCCCTGCGGCCAGATTTCAGCCGGCAGTTTATCCAGCGCCAGCTCTGCTTTTTCCAGCGGGATATTGTATTCCGGACGCTGATGCAGGCCGCCCACCACCCGACCGGCAATTTTCAGCGTCATTTCATAGCGCTCCCGATCGCCGCGGATCCGCAGCCCCATGTCGTGCCGGCGCAGCCAGTTATCGGCGGTTTCGTAGTAAATATTCAGCAGTTGGCCTGCCGGCGTGTGCTGCGCATCCAGCGAATTGAGATGCTGGCGCAGCGCCTCAACGCCGTCGAGGGCAACGATAAACTTCAGTTCGATTTCTTGAGCCATGGCTGAATTCTTCCACCTGATAAGCGTCGCCGGGAAAATGCGGCGAACTAATGACGATATTTTTTGTCAGTAAATAGTATTTTGCGGCGAATCGCCATGCAATGCGCATTTGCCAGCTGCATTTGGATGATTCCGATTGTGGCGGAAAACTTTGCGTCGCTCTGGCGATGCCACTACTATCGTTCAACTTTTTATGACCAAACGATGACCTGATGCCAAAATTACGCCTTATTACCTTTACATTGCTAGCGCTTAGCGCCGCTACGGCGGTTCACGCAGAAGAAAAGCGCTACGTTTCCGATGAGCTGAGCACCTGGGTTCGCAGCGGTCCTGGCGATAACTATCGTCTGGTCGGCACCATTAACGCCGGCGAGGCCGTCGACGTTCTGCAAACCAACGACAGCACGAATTACGCACAGGTACGCGATAGCAACGGCCGTACCGCCTGGATCCCGCTGAAAGAGCTGAGCAACGAGCCCAGCCTGCGCATTCGCGTGCCGGATCTAGAAAATCAGGTCAAAACCCTGACCGACAAGCTGAACAACATTGACGCCACCTGGAATCAGCGTACCGCCGACATGCAGAAAAAAGTCGCCGGTAGCGATGGCGCGATCAACGCCCTGAAAGAAGAGAACCAAAAGCTGAAAAACGAGCTGGTTGTCGCTCAGAAGAAGGTGAACGCGGCGAATCTGCAGCTTGATGATAAACAGCGCACCATTATCATGCAGTGGTTTATGTACGGCGGCGGCGTGCTTGGCGTCGGTCTGATCCTTGGTCTGGTGCTGCCGCATCTGGTACCGAGCCGCAAACGTAAAGACCGGTGGATGAACTAATTCGTCTTCTCTGCCAGACTTACGTATCATCTTGCGAAAAGTCGATGCGGGAGAAAGAGGCGTGAAGATTTATTTGGTCGGTGGTGCAGTACGAGATGCGTTATTAGGACTACCGGTCAAAGACAGAGACTGGGTGGTGGTTGGCGCCACGCCCCAGCAGTTGCTCGACGCGGGCTACCAGCAGGTAGGCCGCGATTTTCCCGTGTTCCTTCACCCGCAAAGCCGTGAAGAGTATGCGCTCGCGCGTACCGAACGTAAATCCGGCTCCGGCTATACCGGTTTCACCTGTTATGCCGCCGCTGACGTCACCCTTGAGCAAGATCTACTGCGCCGCGATCTCACCATCAACGCGCTGGCTCAGGACTCTGACGGTCAGATTTACGACCCCTACGGCGGCCTGGCCGATTTGCGTCAGCGCCTGCTGCGCCACGTCTCCCCGGCTTTTAGCGAAGATCCGCTACGCGTACTGCGCGTCGCGCGTTTTGCCGCGCGCTATGCCCATCTCGGTTTTCGCATTGCCGATGAAACCATGGCGCTGATGCGTACGATGGCCGACGCCGGCGAACTGGCGCATCTGACGGCGGAGCGGGTATGGAAAGAGACGGAAAACGCGCTTGGCACGCGTAATCCACAGGTCTTTTTCCAGACCCTGCGCGACTGCCACGCGCTGAAGGTGCTGTTCCCGGAAATCGACGCCCTGTATGGCGTCCCCGCGCCCGCCAAATGGCATCCGGAAATCGATACCGGTGTTCACACCCTGATGACGCTCACCATGGCGGCGATGCTATCGCCGGCCATCGACGTCCGCTTCGCCACCCTGTGCCACGATCTTGGCAAAGGCTTAACGCCCAAAGAGTTCTGGCCGCGCCACCACGGCCACGGCCCGGCGGGGGTGAAGCTGGTGGAACAGATTTGCCAGCGCCTGCGGGTACCGAACGATATCCGCGATCTGGCCAGACTGGTCGCCGAATTCCACGATCTGATCCACACCCTGCCGATCCTGCAGCCAAAAACTATCGTGAAGCTGTTTGATAGCATCGATGCCTGGCGCAAGCCGCAGCGCGTGCAGCAAATCGCCCTCACCAGCGAGGCAGACGTGCGCGGACGCACCGGTTTTGAATCCTGCGATTATCCGCAGGGGCGCCTGCTGCTTGAAGCCTGGGAAGTGGCGCAGTCGGTTTCCACTAAAGAAGTGGTAGCGGAAGGTTTCAAAGGACCGGAGATTCGCGAAGAGCTGACGCGGCGCAGAATTATTGCCGTGACGCGGTGGAAAGAACAACGGTGCCCCCAGCCGCAAGGCTGAGGGCCAGGGCCTTAGAAGAAGACCACGTAGACGGCTGCCGCGACGATAAAGCGGTAGATTGCAAATGGGATAAACGAAATACGTTTAATCAGCTGCAGGAAGGTTTTAATCGCGATCAGCGCCACGATGAACGCCATGATAAAACCGACGGCAAACATCGGGATATCGCTGGAGTTGAGAAAGCCGATGCTCTTGTAAACGTCCAGCACGGTGGCGCCCATCATCATCGGTACCGCCAGCAGGAATGAGAACTCGGATGCCGCATAGCGGCTAACGCCCATCAGCATGCCGCCGGAAATAGTCGCCCCGGAGCGTGAGAAGCCAGGCCACAGCGCCAGACACTGGAAGCAACCGATGGCAAACGCCTGACCATAGGTCATGTCGTCAAGACCCAACGCGCGCGGCTCTTTCGGTTTGAATAGCTCCGCCGCGATCAGCAGGAAGCCGCCGACAATCAGCGCGTACATCACGTTAACCGGGTTAAACAGCGATTTAATCAGGTCATGAAACACCAGCCCCAGCGCCACCGCCGGGATCATGCCTAACAGGATATGAATCAGCGACAAGCGCCCCTGGCTTACGCCCTCATGCTGCAGAGGACGGCCAAAATGAATGCCGATCAGGCCAAACAGTCGACGCCAGAACACCACGACGACGGCGAGTATAGAACCCAGTTGAATCACGACTTCAAAAGTATTGGCGGTATCCCCTTCAAAACCAAGGAGATGGCCAACGATAATCATATGTCCCGTACTGGAAACCGGTAAAAACTCCGTCAACCCTTCAACCACACCCAAAATTGCCGCTATCAGCAGCGAGTGTAAATCGCCCATTCAATAAACCCTTAAAATAAAAAGTAAAATTAAAATCCAGGCACTAAGACCGGTATAAAACAAATTTGTTTAAACATTATGACGAGAAACGTTTTGTTTCAGATTACTGCCACGTTCAATGATTACGCCGACGTTGGCCGCACGGGCCACCGCGCCAGGCTTGCTGACTTTAATCCGCACCCACGGAGAATTGAATTTTTGCAGCAGCAGCTCGGCTATCTCTTCGGCCACCCTTTCGACCAGCGCAAAACGCCCGCCCTCGACGTGTTTAATAACCAGTTCGCTGATATCAGCATAGCTCAGACAATCGCTGACATCGTCGCTGGCTGCCGCTTTGCGGTTATCCCACGCCATTTCGATATCGAACACTAACTTCTGTTCGATGGTCTGTTCCCAGTCGTAAACACCGATAGTGGTGATTACCGAAAGTTGCTCTATAAATACAATATCCATCACGACCTGCCTGCTTTTTGGCTAAACCGGATACCACTTCCGGCGAATTATGCGTATTATCCACAGATGCAAAGACATCCCCTAAAGAATTCACGTGCCCTGACAGCGGCGACGCAGCAAGATTTCGGGAACATAGCAGCATCACTATGTAACCTATCGCGCAAAGAAAGCCAACAAGCTGTTAACACGAAAATGGGTGGGGTCCTAACGACGTTTTCAAAATGGAACAGCTGATGAGTGCAATCGCGCCTGGACTGGTTATCCTCGCCTACCTCTGCGGCTCAATTTCCAGCGCCATTCTGGTATGCCGTCTTGCTGGTTTGCCCGACCCTCGCGATAGCGGTTCCGGCAACCCAGGGGCGACGAACGTACTCCGAATTGGCGGCAAGGGAGCAGCCGTAACGGTATTAATTTTTGATGTCCTGAAAGGGATGCTGCCGGTATGGGGCGCCTGGGCTCTCGGTCTGACGCCGTTCTGGCTCGGGCTGGTGGCGATCGCCGCCTGCGTAGGCCATATCTGGCCGGTGTTCTTTAATTTCCGCGGCGGCAAAGGCGTGGCAACCGCATTTGGCGCTATCGCTCCCATCGGCTGGGATCTCACCGGCGTGATGGCCGGCACCTGGCTGCTAACTATTCTGCTCAGCGGGTATTCATCGCTGGGCGCTATCGTCAGCGCGCTGGTAGCCCCTTTCTACGTCTGGTGGTTCAAGCCGCAGTACACCTTTCCGGTCTCGATGCTCTCCTGCCTGATCCTGCTGCGCCATCACGACAACATCCAGCGCCTGTGGCGCCGTCAGGAAACGAAAATCTGGTCACGATTCAAAAAGAAGAAAAAAACGCCAGAGCAGAAATAATCTCCGCGCCCGGCCGCCTGTGCCGGGCTTCTTTGCCCCCACAAACACATTCTATTTCCCACTTTTTTAGCCAATCATAGCGGCAAAAGAGAAAACCAAAGATAATCCTTTCACTACAATGACTTAGTTATGAGTTATAACCAAAAGTGATTTTTTCGTCCCCGCGTCGCTGTTTACTCTGAAGCTCTTTATAAGAGAAAAAAGCACAACACCATGACTGATGTAATTAACGCGACGCCCGCGGCAAGCTCTGCGTCGCCCGGCGGGGAAGTAAAATGGATCGGCAGCGCGGCGGACGTCTCGCGCCTCATTAATGAAGGCAGCAGCGGGCGCAATAACGCGCGTATCGTCATGGGTATCGCCCTCGGCGGTATTTTTCTTGATGCCTACGATCTCGGCTCACTGGCCTTCGGGCTGAAAGATATCACCCGGGAATTCAACCTGACGCCTGCCGGTACCGGGATGGTCGCCTCAGCCATCACCTTCGGCGCTATCGTTGGCGCGTTGCTCGGCGGTTACTTGACGGACAAAATTGGCCGCTATCGCGTGTTTATGGCGGATATGCTGTTCTTCGTGGTAGCGGCAATCGCCTGCGCGCTGGCGCCGAATGAATACGTTCTTACCGGCGCGCGCTTCGTGATGGGTCTCGGCGTCGGGATCGACCTGCCGGTGGCGATGGCGTTCCTCAGCGAATTCGCGAGGCTCAAAGGCCCCGGCAACAAAGCGGCCAGCGTGGCGATGTGGTGCCCGACGTGGTACGCGGCAATTAGCATTTCCTATCTGCTGGTACTCTTTTTTTATGCCGTTTTGCCAGAAAGCCACAGCGACTGGCTATGGAGAATCATCCTTGGCTTCGGCGCGATCCCGGCGCTGGTGATTATCGCTATCCGCAGCCGCTACATGAGCGAATCGCCGGTGTGGGCCGCCAACCAGGGTAACCTGCGTGAAGCGGCCTCCATCCTACGCCAGGCTTACAACATCAATGCACACGTTGCCCAGGACGCGCTGGAAAAACCGGCGCCCAAAGTCCGTAGCGCCCAATGGAGTAACTATCTGCGCCTGTTCCGCGGCGTCTACCTGCGCCGCACGACGCTCGCCACTCTGCTGTCGGTGGTTTCCTCGTTTGCCTATAACGCCGTCGCGTTTGGTCTGCCGGTGATCATCTCCAGCTTCTTCGTACAGTCGATGCTGACGACGATTTTGATTTCGCTGGCGCTGAATTTGCTGTTCGCTTTCGTGGGAGGAATGCTGGCGGTACGGCTGGTACCGCGCTTCGGGGCCTGGCGGATGTCGCTGGCGGGTTATGGCAGCCAGTTGACGGCGCTGCTCGGCCTGGCGCTGATTGGCCGCCCTGATGGCGCAGGCGAAGGCGTCGCTGCCGTGGCGATGCTGGCGCTGTTCCTTTTCGGCCAGGGATTCGGCCCCGGCGCGCACACTATGACCTTCGCCTCGTTAAGCTATCCGACATCGCTGCGCGGCGTTGGCGTCGGACTCAACCAGACGCTTATGCGCGGCAGCTCGACGCTTTCTTTATTCCTCTTCCCGCTGCTGGTCGCCGCGCTGGATACCCGCGTTTTCTGGATCATCGCCGCGGCGCCGCTGATTGGGCTGTTGTCGCTGCTGGCGATACGCTGGGAGCCGTCGGGCTACGACATCGACGCCGAGGATTATCAGCAGCCTTAATCCACGCGTAAAAAAGCCGCCTCGATGGGCGGCTTCAGACTGCTGACAAAGAAGGAAAAAGCGTGGTTTTTCCTTCTTTGTGGTTATCAGGCGGCCGGCAGTTCCGCCAACGGCCAGCGCGGCCGCACGGTAACGCCGAGTCCGGCATTGGCGCCGCCCTGCAGGCGGACCATCCCGGCGTAAGCGATCATCGCGCCGTTATCGGTACAGAACTCAGGACGGGCATAAAACACTTCGCCGCCGCGTTTGCTCATCATTTCCGCCAGCTTCGCGCGCAGCGTACGGTTAGCGCTTACGCCCCCCGCCATCACCAGACGCTTAAAGCCGGTTTGCTCCAGCGCGCGGCGGCATTTAATCATCAGCGTATCGACAACCGCGTCTTCAAATGCGCGGGCGATATCGGCACGGGTTTGCTCATCGTCGCCGTTGTTACGAATGGTATTGGCGGCGAAGGTTTTCAGGCCGGAGAAGCTGAAATCGAGCCCCGGACGATCGGTCATCGGCCGCGGGAAGACGAAGCGGCCTTCGGTGCCCTGAGACGCCATTTTCGATAGCATCGGCCCGCCGGGATAATCCAGCCCCAACAGTTTCGCTGTCTTATCAAAGGCTTCGCCAGCGGCATCGTCGATTGACTCGCCCAGCAGTTCATACTGACCAATGCCGGTGACGCTAATCAGCTGGGTGTGACCGCCGGAAACCAGCAGAGCGACGAACGGGAACGCCGGCGGATTATCTTCCAGCATCGGCGCCAGCAGGTGCCCTTCCATATGGTGTACCGGGATCGCCGGCACGTTCCAGGCGAACGCCAGCGAGCGGCCAACGGTCGCGCCGACCAGCAGCGCGCCCACCAGGCCAGGGCCTGCCGTATAAGCAACGGCATCAATATCTTTCGCCGTCAGGCCCGCTTCTTTGAGCGCCGCCTGGATCAGCGGAACGGTTTTACGCACGTGGTCGCGCGACGCCAGTTCAGGCACCACGCCGCCGTAGTCAGCATGTAATTTCACCTGACTATACAGCTGGTTGGCTAACAGACCTTGTTTATCGTCGTAAATAGCGATGCCGGTTTCATCGCAGGATGTTTCAATTCCCAGTACACGCATGAGTTGTTTTACCTCGTTTCAATACCGCGCAGTGTAGGACCAATGACCGGCGATGTAAAACTTTGCTCACCCCTGGTGTTCTCTTCGTGTATACTCCTCACCCTTATAAAAGTCCCCTTTCAAAAAAGGCGCCGGTGCTTTACAAAGCAGCAGTAGTTGCAGTAAAATTCCGCACCATTTTGAAATAAGCTGGCATTGCGGCCAGCGGCAAACCGAATTAATCAAAGGTGAGAGGCACATGCCGGTAATTAAAGTACGTGAAAACGAGCCGTTCGACGTAGCTCTGCGTCGCTTCAAGCGTTCCTGCGAAAAAGCAGGTGTTCTGGCGGAAGTTCGTCGTCGTGAGTTCTATGAAAAACCGACTACCGAACGTAAGCGCGCTAAAGCTTCTGCAGTGAAACGTCACGCGAAGAAACTGGCTCGCGAAAACGCACGCCGCACTCGTCTGTACTAATCTGTTGAGAGCGAAGCTCTCAATTCAGACCGAGTTGTAGTTGTAAGGCCGTGCTTCCGAAAGGAATGCGCGGCTTATTTTCGTTTATGCATTAGCAGATACACGAGATCGTTCAAACTGTCTTCAGGCGACATATCGAGGCCGTTTGCAGGATGCAGTGTATAGATTACGGGGCATATGGCTGGACGAATCCCACGCGTATTTATCAATGACCTGCTGGCGCGCACCGACATCATCGATCTGATCGATGCTCGGGTGAAGCTGAAAAAGCAGGGCAAGAATTATCACGCGTGTTGTCCATTCCATAACGAAAAAACCCCCTCCTTCACCGTCAACGGTGAAAAGCAGTTTTACCATTGCTTCGGCTGCGGTGCGCACGGCAACGCCATCGACTTCCTGATGAACTACGACAAGCTCGAGTTCGTCGAAACCGTCGAAGAGCTGGCCGCCATGCACAACCTTGAAGTGCCCTATGAAGCAGGTAATGGACCGAGCCAGATAGAACGGCATCAGCGGCAGAATCTTTATCAACTGCTGGACGGTCTGAACACGTTTTACCAACAGTCTCTGAACCAACCCGCCGCCGAACCCGCGCGCCAGTATCTGGCAAAACGCGGCTTAAGCAGCGAGGTGATTACCCGCTTCGCAATAGGCTTCGCTCCCCCTGGCTGGGATAACGTTTTAAAACGTTTTGGCGGCAATCAGGAAAACCGCCAGTCGCTTATTGATGCGGGCATGCTGGTCACCAACGATCAGGGGCGCAGTTACGACCGCTTCCGCGAACGGGTGATGTTCCCGATTCGCGATAAGCGAGGCCGGGTGATTGGTTTTGGCGGGCGCGTGCTGGGCGATGCGCTGCCAAAATACCTGAACTCCCCGGAGACCGATATTTTCCATAAAGGCCGCCAGCTGTACGGCCTGTATGAAGCCCAGCAGGATAACGCCGAACCTCAGCGTCTGCTGGTGGTCGAAGGCTATATGGACGTCGTTGCGCTGGCGCAGTACGGCATTAATTATGCCGTGGCCTCGCTGGGCACCTCGACGACCGCCGACCACATTCAGCTGTTGTTCCGGGCGACCAATCAGGTCATCTGCTGTTACGACGGCGACCGGGCTGGCCGCGACGCGGCATGGCGAGCGCTGGAAACGGCGCTGCCGTATATGACCGATGGCCGCCAGCTGCGTTTTATGTTTTTACCTGACGGCGAAGACCCGGATACGCTGGTGCGTAAAGAGGGCAAAGAGGCGTTTGAAGCGCGGATGGAGCAGGCACAGCCGCTCTCCACGTTTTTATTCAATAGTCTGATGCCGCAGGTCGACCTGAGCACCCCGGATGGGCGCGCGCAGCTGAGCACGCTGGCGCTGCCGCTGATTACCCAGGTGCCGGGCGAAACGCTGCGCATCTATTTGCGTCAGGAGCTGGGCAACAAACTGGGCATTCTGGATGACGCCCAGCTTGAACGTTTAATGCCGAAACAGGCGGAAAATAGCGCTCCGCGCCCGGCGCCGCAGCTAAAACGCACGACCATGCGTATACTTATAGGGTTACTGGTGCAGAACCCCGATCTGGCGCCGCTGGTTCCGCCCTTAGCCGGTCTGGATCAGCAGAAGATGCCAGGGCTTGGTTTATTCAGCGAACTGGTCAATACGTGTCTGGCGCAGCCAGGTCTGACCACCGGGCAACTTTTAGAGCAGTATCGCGGGACAAATGAAGCGGCAACCCTTGAAAAACTGTCGATGTGGGACGATATAGCAGATAAGGATATCGCTGAACAAACCTTCACCGACTCGCTCAACCATATGTTTGACTCACTGCTGGAACTGCGACAAGAAGAGTTGATAGCTCGCGATCGCACACATGGTTTAAGCAGTGAGGAGCGCCGGGAACTCTGGACTATCAGCCAGGAACTGGCCAAAAAATGAATTTAACGGCTTAAGTGCCGAATATCGATCGGGAAGCCCCCGACAGCCGCGCTGAGGCGCAGCGGCAATAATATAAGTACGCCCTCGCTTTAAATGTTGGCAGTTCGTCTGCCTGCACCAATCAAACGAATTAAGTGTGGATACCGTCTTATGGAGCAAAACCCGCAGTCACAGCTGAAGCTTCTTGTCCAACGTGGTAAGGAGCAAGGCTATCTGACCTATGCCGAGGTCAATGACCATCTGCCGGAAGATATCGTCGACTCCGATCAGATCGAAGACATCATCCAAATGATCAACGACATGGGTATTCAGGTGATGGAAGAAGCACCGGATGCCGATGATCTGCTGCTTGCTGAAACCTCCAATAATACCGATGAAGACGCAGAAGAAGCGGCAGCCCAGGTGCTGTCGAGCGTTGAATCTGAAATTGGCCGTACGACCGACCCGGTGCGCATGTACATGCGCGAAATGGGTACCGTTGAACTGCTGACCCGCGAAGGCGAAATTGACATCGCTAAACGCATCGAAGACGGGATCAACCAGGTCCAGTGCTCCGTTGCGGAATATCCGGAAGCCATCACCTATCTGCTGGAGCAGTACGACCGCGTTGAAGCTGAAGAAGCTCGCCTGTCTGACCTGATCACCGGCTTCGTCGATCCGAACGCTGAAGAAGATATGGCGCCGACCGCCACTCACGTCGGTTCAGAGCTGTCTCAGGAAGAGATGGACGACGACGAAGATGAAGAAGAAGATGACGACGACGACAACAGCGATGACGATAACAGCATCGATCCGGAGCTGGCCCGCGAGAAATTCGCCGAGCTGCGCACCCAATACGAGCTGACTCGCGACACCATCAAAGCGAAAGGCCGCAGCCACGCCGCCGCGCAGGAAGAGATCCTCAAGCTGTCCGAGGTTTTCAAACAGTTCCGCCTGGTGCCGAAACAGTTCGATTACCTGGTCAACAGCATGCGCAGCATGATGGATCGCGTTCGTACTCAAGAACGTATCATCATGAAGCTGTGCGTTGAACAGTGCAAAATGCCGAAGAAAAACTTCATCACCCTGTTCACCGGCAACGAAACCAGCGAAACCTGGTTCAACGCCGCCGTGGCGATGAACAAGCCGTGGTCCGAGAAGCTGCATGACGTTAAAGAAGACGTTCAGCGCGGCCTGCAGAAACTGCAGCAGATTGAAGAAGAAACCGGCCTGACCATCGAGCAGGTTAAAGATATCAACCGTCGCATGTCCATCGGCGAAGCGAAAGCCCGTCGTGCGAAGAAAGAGATGGTTGAAGCGAACTTACGTCTGGTTATTTCTATCGCCAAGAAATACACCAACCGCGGTCTGCAGTTCCTCGACCTGATTCAGGAAGGCAACATCGGCCTGATGAAAGCGGTAGATAAGTTTGAATACCGTCGTGGTTACAAGTTCTCCACCTACGCCACCTGGTGGATCCGTCAGGCGATCACCCGTTCCATCGCGGATCAGGCGCGCACCATCCGTATTCCGGTGCATATGATTGAGACTATCAACAAGCTCAACCGTATCTCCCGCCAGATGCTGCAGGAAATGGGTCGCGAGCCGACGCCGGAAGAACTGGCTGAGCGCATGCTGATGCCGGAAGACAAAATCCGTAAGGTGCTGAAAATCGCCAAAGAACCAATCTCCATGGAAACGCCGATCGGCGACGATGAAGATTCGCATCTGGGTGACTTCATCGAGGATACCACCCTCGAGCTGCCGCTGGATTCTGCGACCACCGAGAGCCTGCGTGCGGCAACGCATGACGTGCTGGCGGGCCTCACCGCTCGTGAAGCGAAAGTGCTGCGTATGCGTTTCGGTATCGACATGAACACCGACCACACGCTGGAAGAAGTGGGTAAACAGTTCGACGTTACCCGCGAACGTATTCGTCAGATCGAAGCGAAGGCGCTGCGTAAACTGCGCCACCCAAGCCGCTCTGAAGTGCTGCGTAGCTTCCTCGACGATTAATCGTCGCGCTGCAAAGAGAGTAAAAAGCTCCCCGCGGGGAGCTTTTTTTATGCCTGCGATTCGGGCGCCATCACCGCCCTCGCCCCGCCAGCGCCTCATCCAGTTCGCGATAGGCTTCAACCAGCTTGTCCAGCGACGCCCGGTTTAAACCGCTGGGATTGGGCAGCACCCAGATTTCGGTTTCACCGATGGTCGCTTCCTGGCGTCCCCACTTCGCGCCACGCACCCTGAACGCCTGCTCAAAGGCCTGCTTGCCGAGCACCGCCAGCGCCTGCGGCTGATAGTCCTGAATTTTGCTTATTAGCTCCTGCGCGCCATTACGCAGCTCCAGCAGAGCGACTTCGCTGGCCTGTACCGTCGGCCGCTCAACCAGCATGGTGATACCGCAGCCGGTATCCAACAGATGCTGCTCCTCTTCCGGCTTCAGCTGCCGCTCGGTGAACCCCGCCTGGTGAATAACCTTCCAGAATCGATTGCCGGGATGGGCAAAATGAAACCCCGTATGCGCGGAGGACTTCCCCGGATTGATGCCGCAAAAGACCACCCGCAGCCCCGGCGCCAGGATATCGCTAATCATAATTTCTCCGGCTGAATGACTAAAAAGCTGATTATAAAGGATTGAAAATGCATTGTTTATAAAAACAGCAGGCGCGCGCTTTACGCTGGATTGCAGCGTGCAGTTACATTATAATCCCTCGCCACGGCCCCTTAGCTCAGTGGTTAGAGCAGGCGACTCATAATCGCTTGGTCGTTGGTTCAAACCCAACAGGGGCCACCAAATTTTAGCTTTAAAATCATATAATTAAGCCACTCGAAAGAGTGGCTTTTTTGTTGCTTGAATATCCATTGGCAGCAAAATGGCAGCAGGATTTCAGCTACTATCAACAAAAAACCCGCCGAAGCGGGTTAGTTTGTTAAAAATTCATGTGTCCCTGACCACTATTTAATGGGTGTGGCGGTGCATGATCCACAAGTCCAGGAGTAACAATGTAGCGCACGACGGTTTCATGGGTGACAAATGTGCTGCCACAATTAATGTTCTGGCACTGGCAGTAGCGTTCTTTAGTGTTATCAGACACCCGAAAGCTACTACGAGTATGTGCAGCATGTCCGCATTTCGGACAATTCATCATATCTGTCTCTCCCCACCGATTTCTCGCAATCACATAATGATATACAAACCATCCATTTTGTGAACAAAATTATTCCATTTCTAAATCATCAATTTTTACTTCAAGCTCCAGACTGGTAGTAAAGCCATTATCCGGGCTGACCGTATGCGTCAAAGTTGTAATGGTCCATTCGGCCCCGTCGATAGGCTGCTTAAAACCGCTCACCTTTACTGGCATTTCTGTATAGAGATCTGCCCGGTCCTCTGCAAGCTGCAGGGAGAATGACGCAACACCACACTGCAAACGCTCCCACTGCATTTTTGCCGCACGCTCAGCATTACTGCGGTTTGCATAGTTGCGATTTAGTACCAGCACGTTTTCATCCGTTCCCACCAGATAATCACCCTGTTTTGATTCCGCCTCTTTAGGTGTGGTGGTTGTCTTCCGACGGCGCTTAACTTTCGTTGTTTCTCTTTTCTTAGGTTCGCGGGTATGCAGCCAACTGGCAATTACGCCGGTAACCGATTTTCACGGTACATCTGGCGAACAGTGCCTTCTTTATAACCCGTACGGCGGCAAAACTCTTCGACAGTGATGTACGGTTCAGAAATTACGAGATTGATTGATGGACGCATTGAAAGTTTACGGGTCATGATGCACTATCCTCTGTTGAGTTCTAGCCAACTCTATTTATCACTATTAAACACATCTTGATACGACAAGTGAATATTAGGATCACAAATTGGAAAGGTCAGCGAAAAATTTTACGAATCGTAAAGCACCAGCTTTACCAGAGGGTGGAAAAGAACCCATTGAACGTATCGTTCAAGCATATGGCTTTTCATCCCGACAAGCGCTGTGCCGCCATTTAGATGTGTCACAGAGCACGATGGCTAACCGCATAATGCGTGGGAATTTTCCTGCTGATTGGATTCTGATTTGTTCGATGGAAACAGGCACTTCATTAGAGTGGCTGACGTATGGTCGCGGTGATTCGAACATCACAAAGCAAGATGAAACACCAACCAAAATCGAACTAAAAAAAATCACAAATGGAAAGTTTTCATCATCGGATTGGGTTGACTATGACGCTCAGCTCTTACCAAGTGATGTAAAAGCACCTCTGTTAGTACATTTCGAGAAGCAAAACTACCTAGTAGATATGACTACCGCTGAGATCACTGATGGGCTGTGGCTTATCGAGATTGATAAGCTCATTAGCGTTAAAGAGTTGTACCGTTTTCCCGGCGGACGCATTCGTGTAGAGAATGGCAAAGCATCATTTGAATGCAAAGCAGATGATATTAAAGTTCTTGGAAAGGTTGTTGCCAAGACTGAGTTTTTATAAAGGAATCTAGAATGGACAGTAACGTTGAAAGAAATGAAGTGATATCCGCCTCAGTTGTTGCTGAAAACACGAGTCCAGAATCTCTTAAGACATGTTTCGTAATAATGCCAATCGCGGATATGAATGGTTATGAGACACGCCACTTTGATAGAGTCTATAGCCATATCATCAAACCTGCCTGTGAAAAAGCAGGGTTCTCTCCCATTAGGGCTGATGAGGTTAGTAGTTCAAATTTAATCGTACTTGATATTTTGAGAAGAATTGTTGAATGTGATATTGCCATCTGTGATTTAAGCGGAAGAAACCCTAACGTTATGTATGAACTTGGGCTAAGGCAGGCTTTCAATAAGAAAACAGTTTTAATTAAAGATGACAAAACTATAAGCCCTTTTGATGTTCAGGCCTTTAGATATTGTGAATATGACATTAGTCTTAGAATCGATAATGCATTTAATAACATATCATCAATCGAAAAGGCGTTAAGATCTACTTCGGCTGCTGATGAAAGTGATGTAAATTCAATTGTTCAACTACTGAAAATACAACCAGCACAAGTTGGTGAAAAGACAATTTTAAGTTCAACTGACACACTTATCTTAGATGCAATCAACGATTTAAACAGTCGTTTTAATAGTCTATCAGATAAACAACTCTCACCACAAAAAATAATAAAACTGATGGATGGCCCAACAAAAACGGGGGAGTCTTTCTTGTATCAAATCAATACTTATAAGCGAGATGCATACTATAAAAACTCATACTTCAAAGCGGGGGAATTTCTAGGTGATTATGTAGGGATGGATAAAGACCCATCAGGAAAACTGTGTCACGTTTTTAAAAATAAAAACAAACTTACTTTCTTTGAAAAAGAATCTCCTGATTTGGAATTTATAACAGAAGATCTGGATTTTTAAGTAATATTATGGCGATAAGCAAGTTACCAAACGGAAAGTGGCAGGTACAGATTTTCCCTAGTGGCCGTGACGGCAAAAGAATACGCCGTCAATTTGCCACCAAAGGCGAAGCACAGTCTTATGAGAAATTTGTGAGAGATCAGGCTCACGCCAAACCGTGGCTGGGAGAGAAAACAGATAAACGTCGTGTAATTGAGCTGGTTGAATTATGGTTTAACACGCATGGCATCACGTTGGCGGATGGCCAAAAGCGACGAACCACTATGGCTTTCGCCTGTGAGGCAATGGGAAATCCACTTGCTACCGAATTCAACGCGAAGATTTTCGCGTCATACCGTGAGCAGCGGCTAAGTGGCAAAATCACTCGTTCAAGTCGAGTTAAGGCGGTAACACCACGTACGGTGAATTTAGAATTGGCTTACTTCCGGGCGATGTTTAATGAGCTGCGCCGATTGGATGAATGGACTGCACCCAATCCGCTAGAGAATGTTCGAGAGTTTAAAATCAGTGAATTGGAGATGGCATATCTCACCATTGAGGAAATAAGAACCCTCCTCTCTGAATGCGAGAACAGCCGCTCCAAAGACCTAACTACCATTGTAAAAATCTGCCTAGCAACTGAAGCACGGTGGAGTGAAGCGGAAGGGTTGAAGGGAAACCAAATCCGAGAAGGCCAGATCATCTATGTAAAAACTAAAGGCAAGAAAAACCGAGCGGTGCCGATAACTGAAAAGTTGCAGGCTGAACTGCCATCAAGCAGGAAAGCGCAATTGCTCTTTAAACCTTGTTACTCCGCATTTAGAAAGGCTATTCAACGTGCAGGCATCGAGACACCTGCTGGACAGTTAACACACGTCTTGCGACACACCTTCGCATCTCATTTCATGATGAACGGGGGTAATATTCTCGTGCTTCAGCGGATATTAGGGCATACGGATATCAAAGTTACGATGCGGTATGCACACTTTGCTCCTGACCATTTGGCTGAAGCTAAGTTACTAAACCCACTTGAACGTCTGTAATCATGATGACATATATCTTAACGACATCTTGTCATGATAATTATACGTAAACGCGATAACAACAAACCAAAAGGATGATTCATGAACGTAAGCGAAATTGATAAATTAGTTCACAATATAAGAGAACATCGTCAAAACCTTGAGAGCACGGCAATTCCTTTTAGAACACAATCAAAAATAGCCAGCTTTGATAAATCAAACTGTGATGATTGGTGCAACTCTGTCTATGGGGATAGTTTGATTAAGCTGAGGCTGATTACTGAGAACAACTTCATTGTAATAGAGACTCTCAGTTTAGTCTCAACAACCAGATATATATTAGAACTTAGCATCTGGCTAAATCTTTTTATGCAAGACTCTCGCTACGGGCTTGTTTATTATGATCAGCTAATTAAAGGCAACATACAATATTGGGAAAGATTCAAAAATCAGATGGAAAGAGAAATTACCTTCCTAAAAAAAACCGAAAAAGAAGAAAAGCAACTATTAGATAAAGAGATAATAGCACTTTCATCTATCACTGATGAAAAAGAGATGCTTGAAGCAGCAAGTTCATTAAGCACAAAGGTACAAAATACAATTGACTCTAATGCAGCAAGATACTTTTCCATTCACGCAGAACAAGCCAAACATAATGGATATGGTTTTCAGGCTAGTTTAGTTGAGAGAAATCAATTAACTTCAATCACAAAAAACATTTCTGAATTACAGCAAAACCAACTAGAATTCAATTCATCAATTCCACCTCAGATAAAAAGCCTAATACCTAAAAAATGGAATTGGTTCGAAATGGCAAAATCAGTCAATATGGAAGATGAATATGACTTCATCTATTCATTCACAAGCAAACTACTTCATGCTACGCCAATGAGTATAACTACAAACCAAAAGAACCTTGAGTCGCAAGAGATCATCATCTTCCTAAAATATATTGACGTTAAAATAAGAGATATAATTGAATTAAGCAATTCTTATTTAATTAAGAGCGCATAACTTCCGATATTATATAATTACGTTCAGCTTACTTATTAAAGCACTCTAGGATGAGCGGTTCATTCTAGCTGATGATTGGCAGCAAAGTGGCAGCAGAGCGCAACGCTATCTGCCACTTTTCATCACTATACGTCTTACTTAAAGCTTCAAAAAACATTAACTTACTGATTTTTCTAGCATCATATTGGGACTCATAATCGCTTGGTCGTTGGTTCAAACCCAACAGGGGCCACCAAATATCAAGGGCTTACGATTACTCGTAAGCCCTTAGTCTTTTCCAGGATACCTACAGAATACGGCAGGCAAGTACTGCGGAGTACAAACGCGCTGGGTTAGAAGCTTGCAATATAGCGAACCAATCCGCTCACGGTTGAGCTGAGTTCAGCTTATACCAGAGCCCGCAGCTCCTCGCGCATGTATGAAGAAAAGTACTCAGGATTCTTAATAACTATACGCTCGCCGGACTCAATTCGTTCCGCCCATCCAGCTAACGTTTTAGTAAATTCGGGATCCCAGCCCTCTTGAGTGCCCCGGGCATACACATCAGCCGCGCTGGCCGGAGCGCCTAACTCATTAAGATACTTGAAAATGCCTTTAGCCGTACTTTCATCCATGGTGTGCGGTGCTGAAGATGACGTGTTCATGCCATTAATAAAATCCAGTGCTTTATCAATTACTGCTGACATATTCTTATCCTTAAAATATCCACGTTCGGTACAAGGCTTTAATATGGACTATATTTTGCTTAAATATCAAAAGGTTTATCCATTTAATTGTTCAAATGTGAGCTATGTACAAATGGCTATATTTTTCTGCCGGGCAATCAGCACGGTAGTTAACATTATGCAAAGCGTGATTCTGGATATACATTGCTGGCGATGCCCTTCTGAGGCTACTACGTAAGCCAGCGCCATAAACCCGACATCCTTTTTGCTCAGTCGTCTGCCTGTATCACTTTGCCACTGCTCATATCATTCACTGAATCAAAAAAGCCAGCCCGGCTGCGAAAAGAATAGAAAGCAGCACCGATGCCAGGCCAGGCAGCAGAAAAGGATGATCGATAATATGCCGCCCCAGTTTAGTCGAGCCGGTAACATCCAGTTCCACCGCCGCCAGTAACGTCGGATAGTTCGGTAAAATAAAAAGCGAAGCGGTAGCCGGGAAGCAGGCCACCAGAATACCGGGGGCAACGCCCATACTCAGCGCGGCGGGAAATAAAATTTTTGTTGAAGCCGCCTGAGAATACAGGAAACATGACGCCGCCATAATAATAATGGCCAGCATAATGGGTGACTCCAGGAAGTGTGACGAGAGCGTACTTTGCAACCACTGCTGATTGCTGTCCATAAAGGTTGACCCCAGCCAGGCGACGCCGAGTATACAGATACAGGAGGTCATCCCGGTTTTAAATACCGAGCCGGACGGGACCTTTTGTACGTTAACCCGGCAACTCACCAGAATCAGCAGCGCAACGCCCAACATCACCCCTACCCGCGCCTGCCCGCTGCTCATGACCGGATCGATAATCAGCCCTAATTTGGGGCTGGTGACAATCGCATAGCACAGCACCACCACCAGCCCGACGATAAAGATCAGCACCGAACGAGCGGCATAAGGCGGGATCTCCCGCTCAGTCCGAACCTTCACCTGCACCGGATTGTCATAGAGCCTATCCTGCCGGCGAATTCTGTCCCAGCACAGGTAAAACACGGAGGTGACCAGTAACGCAAGAAAGGTGGAAGGGATGGATACCGCAATAAGCTCAATATAGCCCCAGCCAGAATGGCTCTTTTCCAGAATCCCCGAGAAGAAAATCACCGCCGCGGAAATGGGCGATGCCACAATGCCAAGCAAAGAGGCGCTGACGGAGAGAGCGAGCGCCCGGGTAGGTTTTATATTGTTCTCTTTCGCCACGCCGACAATCACCGGCATACAGGCAAAAGAGACCTGTCCGGTGCTGGCCATCATGGTTAATAGCCAGGTGGAAAGCGGAGCGGTGATGACTAACAATCGCGGATAGCGGCGCAGCAGGCGCTCGGTGAGGTCAACCAGATATTCGATACCGCCGGCCTCCTGCATGGCCGCAATCGCCACAATCACCACCATGATAAACACGATAACCAGCATCGGCATATCCCCCGGCGTGGCGCCGAGCGCGCTGAGGACAATCACGCCAGCGCCGCCGGCAAAACCTACGCCGATACCGCCAACCCGCATGCCGATATAAAGAAACAACAGCACGACCAGAAACTGAACTAATACCATAATTTGCCTCCACGGCTCCCTGTCCGGCATTAACCCTTTACATACTGAAATGACCTGCTAGTTCTGGTAGCCGGGTGTGTCGATCAGGATGACATCTCCCGGAGAGCTCGCGCTGAACGCGCCGATATCCGCAATACAGCAAGAGATCTTTCTGCATTGCGGATTAACAACAGACTCAGCATAAATTAACGAACGAGGCCCAGCTCAGCAGCGCGCATGGCGTCGTGGATCTCTTTTTCAGCCCCTTTTTCGAGCGGCAAAAGCGGGGAGCGGACGGTGGCATGCTCAAGGATCCCACGCGCGACTAACGCATGTTTCAGCGCCACGGTACCTTCCATATGAGAACCGCGGTGGTATACGCTTTTGGTCACCGGCAGCAGTCGATCGTGCAGCTCACGCGCTTTCACATAATCACCCGCTTTACCCGCCTTAATCATTTCAATTAATGGTTCAGGCGCGATATTACCGTAGCCAACCAGGAAGCCATCGACATCAAACGCGGTGTGCAGCAGATATTCATCGTGGCAGCTTAAAATTTGCAGATCCGGACGCTCGCGGCGAATAACCGGAATTTCAGTATCCCAGCGGCGCATATTACGCACGCCATTCTTCATGGCGAATACGCCAGGCTGTGCGGAAATATCCAATAACGTTTGCAGATTGTAAGTGGCTTTAGTGACATCCGGATACTGGAAAAGAATCAGCGGCAGGCCGCTTTCTTCATAAACCACGCGGTAACGATCCTGAGGCGCGCCATCCTGATAGCCAAAACGCAACCAGCCGTGAGAAGGATACAGCAAACCAGCGGATGCGCCGGCGGCAACAGCACGCCTGGCCTCCAGCGCAGCGACTTCCGTCCCTTCTCCGGTGATACCAGCAATAATTGGAAGCTTGCCATCTACAGACTTCACAAATGCGCGGATCACATTCGCCTGCTCTTCCTGAGTTAGAAAAGTCCCTTCCCCTGCGTGCCCCAGAACCACCAGACCTTTTACGCCGTCAATGCTGCCCAGCCAGCTACCGAGGCGCTGGATGGCATCATAATCTACGCGCCCCTCGCGAGTGAAGGGTGTAACCGGAGCCGGAGTCAAACCTCTGAGATCGATGTTAATCATAAGTATCCCCTTGATGAGTAAGCGTATATTTGCAGGTTAGCAATCGTTTGAAACGGATATGAAATCGTTTCTGCAATCGTTTTCACGTAGTTGACATTGAACCGCAAAAATAAAACCGTCAACGCCGAATTGGTTAAAAATGCAACGCAGATCACAAACTAAACAGCATTCCGCATCCGCGATGAGATCCGTTATACAAAATTCATTCCTCCCCGCTTTCACCAGGAAAGCCAGGAGGATCGCCGACGGATTAGTGACGTGGGGACGAGGTAGACTTACGAGGAATAAGGGAAGGCGTGGTAATCCGCATATTATTATTTACCTCTGGATTCAATAACATATCTACCGCATTACTGGCGATATGCTCCAGTGGCGTTCTAACCGAAGTCAGGGCTACGGGCAGCCTACTCACCAGAGGAATATCATTGTATCCCACCAGAGACAGATCCCCGCCAATCACCAGTCCTAGCTGATGCGCGGCCGCGAGCACGCCAATCGCCAACTCGTCATTGACGGCAAACAGCGCGCTCGGGCGATGAGGCTGGCTGAGAATTTTCATTCCCTGCTGCTCTCCAGAGGCGATATTAAAATCAGAATGGCAGCACCATTCCGCTTCGATCCTGAGCCCGGCCTCCTGCATTGCCCGCTCAAAGCCCTTACGCCGGTTAAGCGCATTGGAGGCAAAATCGGGACCGCCGATCAGGCCAATATCACGGTGGCCTAAATCTATCAGGTGTCGGGTTGCCAGATAGCCGCCAAGCTCATCGTCCCCGACCGATGAAGGACTAAACCCATCGGTGCGCAGCGCCAGAACATGGGGCACATCCCGTTCACGCAGGGCTTGCGGCAAAGGATCGTCCAGCCGGCAGGTTGACATAATCAACCCATCCACACGACGATCCAGCAGCGATTCAACGGCGTTCCTCTCCTGCTCCTTGCTATCTCCGCAGGTCGCCACGATCGCGAAATACCCTCTCCTCGCCGCAGCCCTGGCTATCTCTTCGAAAAGCATCGCCGTGACGGCATCGGTCAGCCTCGGAACCAGGACGCCAAGCGTTCCGGTATCGCCACGGCGCAGGCTGGAAGCAACATAGTCCCGACGGTAGCCCAGCTCTCGGGCCACCTGGCGAATTTTATCTGCCGAGGCGCTGCGCGAGGTGGGTAATCTTTCATCGAGTACGCGCGAAACGGTCGAGACGCTCACGCCCGCAGCGCGAGCAACGTCCCGCATTGTCACCAGTTTTTTTTCCGGCAAATCGTTCAGTTCACTTTCTTGATCCATCTGCTGCTCCAACTCATCAATGCGGGTAAAAATCCGTGTTGCCCGTGCATGGGATACCATCGTGCAAACCGTGGGGTGAAAGGATCTTACGTCAAACCTCGCCCGGACAAAAGGAATGGTACTTAACTTTGCCGGGTTCATTCGACGGGCCGTTAATTCACATTTCTTATTCGTTTTAACCTGTATTCGTCACTTCGCTTTTTTGCGCGTTAGTTTATTTAGATTGTGAACTGTTCGACATTTATACAACGAGCGTAATTGACTTAGCGCCAAATCCAGCAAAGGATTAGCTGAGCGTGAAATCGATTGCAGTAACGTTACCACAAACTAATCAAGACAGCATTATATGCAGCACGTCTATGAATAAGGGTTCGTTGCCCTGTGGTTATTCAGAACCTTACGTGTATGCCCCAGACAACGTTTAACAGGGTAATACTATGTCAACTCAGGCCATTGCTTCAGATTACGCCGTTGCCAGCGGAACGACGTCAACACCAGACGCGCTGCTGGCAAGGCTGGAACGCCTCCCTATCACCCGACGGCTGAAGGCTATCCGCGTTATCGTCGGCTTATCGACCTTTTTCGATGCCTATACCATTATCGCTATCGCTTTTGCGCTCCCGCAGCTTACCCAGGAGTGGGGTTTAACGCCGACGTTTGTCGGTCTTATTATTGCGGCCAGTTATGTGGGCCAACTATGCGGCGCGCTATTTTTTGGCTCGCTGGCGGAAAAAATAGGTCGTATCGGCGTATTACGTATCACCATCATTCTGTTTGTACTGATGGATGCGGCCTGTCTTTTTGCATGGAACGGTTGGTCAATTCTGATTATTCGCTTTTTACAGGGAGTGGGAATCGGCGCGGAGGTTCCCGTTGCCAGCGCCTATATCAATGAATTTGTCGGGGCAAAAAGGCGGGGGCGGTTCTTTTTGTTGTATGAGGTGATTTTCCCCATCGGCATGATGTTTGCCGGGTTAGTGGGGTATTTTCTGGTGCCCATCTATGGATGGAAAGTCATGTTTTTAATTGGCTTAGTCCCTTCCGCATTGACCGTCCCTCTGCGCTGGTTAATGCCGGAATCACCCCGCTGGTTGGCCGCAAAAGGTAGACTAAAGGAAGCGGATAATATCGTATCTACGCTGGAATCAGAGGTCATCAGGCGCGGGATGACATTACCCGAGCCGGAAATGAAAGCCCCTACGGTGCAAAAAGCGGCTCCGGAAGGCGTAAAAGCCCTATTTGGCGGGATCTATAAATCCCGAACCTTTATGCTGTGGGGACTGTGGCTGACGGTTTATAGCGTCAACAACGGCATGATCACCTGGTTTCCAACCCTTTATAAAACCTGGTTTAACCTCTCTCTCGATACCAGTCTGGCCTACGGTTGGATCACCTCTTCCTGCGGCGTCGTGGCTTCAGTGATTTGCGCCCTGCTGATCGACCGTGTCGGGCGTAAGCGCTGGTACACATGGGCTTTTTTACTGGCCATCGTTCCGCTGATTACGCTTTCGATTCTCGGCGCCAAATCCGCCGTGGAAATTCTGATTCTGGGAAGCCTGACCTACGCCATTCTGCAAACCATCGCTTTCTCGCTTTATCTATACGCGGCAGAACTATATCCCACCCGACTACGCGCCATTGGCACCGCATATTCCAGCGCATGGCTGCGCGCAGGGTCATCCATTGGCCCACTGATGGTGGGTTTTATCGTCGGAGGCTTCGGGATCCGTTTTGTGTTCATCACTTTCGCGGTCATTGCTCTGATTGGCGGCTTAATTACCTGGCTCTTTGCCATTGAAACCAAAGGGAAATCGTTAGAAGAGCTGTCTCCATAAACGCTCCGTGGCTCCGGGAGATGCGGGGCCGCCTCTGGCAATAAAACGACGCACCAGGCTGATTCAACTGCGTCTTATCGGGAAAACTCCTAGACCTGGATCATCAACAGGCGGTGAAAAATATGAACAAACTGATTCAAAGCGGCACGATGCTGCTGGCTTTACTACACCCTTTCCTGGCGTTGGCCAACGATACGTTTTTTTCTCCCACAGCAAAAAACATGACCGGAGAGTGGGGCGGCGTGCGCACGGATCTGCGCCATCGTGGTTATGACTTTACGCTGGAATATAGTTCGATGACCGCCACGAATATTTCCGGCGGCTACGATCGCGATAAAACCCTGCGCTACAGCGATCAGTATATTCTCGGCATCGATATGGATCTGGAGAAGATTTTCGGCATTCACGACGGAGAATTTAAAGCGTCGCTAAACGATCGTAACGGGAGAGATTTGACTCAGGATCGTCTCCAGGATCCGCGTGCTCCGGTAATCGGCTCGGGTGTTCAGAGTAACTACGGTCGGGGACAAACATGGCACGCGACGCAGTTCTGGTTCAAAAAAACCTGGCAGGATAAAAAGTGGGATCTCAAGGTCGGTCTCATGCCGCCAGGAGAGGACTTTGATAATAGCGGCTGTTTTTTTCAAAACCTGTCGTTGTGCGGTTCGTTAGCCGGGCACGGTAGCGGCGTCTGGTATAACACTCCCATAGGCCAGTGGGGTGGCCGCATTAAATACGCTCTTAGTTCGGCGCTTTATATCCAGGCTGGCGGATTTCAATACAACCCTAACTACGCTACCCGCCACGGCAGTTTCGAGCTCGATGGCACCGGGCATTTGGGGTACATGTACATTCTTGAACTAGGGCATAGGCCCACTCCAGGCGCCACATTCCTGCCGGACACCTGGAAAATCGGCGGCTGGTACAACACAGCGGACGCCAATGATGTACTGGATGACGACAATGGCGATCCCTATGTCCTCACGCGGCAAGCTGCCCGGCGACACGGCGGCCGTTACGGAGGTTATCTCTATGTCAGCCAGCAGCTGACCCACTCGGGCAGCCAGCGACAAAATGGCCTCAACATTTTCGGGCATCTGGCCATAAATGATAAAAATACGGCGACAATGGACTATCAGATCCAGGCCGGCATCATTTATAAGGGCCCTTTCGCCAGCCGCCCGCAGGACTTTATCAGCTTCGGCGTAAGTAAAATGCATGCCAACGCCAAAGTCGCTCGTCGAGCGCAGCTCCAGAACCAGATGCGAGGGATCGATGATTATGCTGATCCCTTGTATGTCCCGGTCCGCAGAAGCGAGTATGCCGCAGAGCTGCATTATAGCTTTCACGTTACGCCATGGCTGACCTTGCGGCCTAATCTCCAGCTACTCGCCCATCCGGGAGGAATAGAGGAGATTAAAGATGCATGGGTTATCGGAAACCAGGTGACCCTCAAACTTTAATAAAACAGGCCTCGCCGTGTGGACTGATAAGAAAATATAAGTAACAAAATCATGCAATTAAGCCACTCCACAGAGTGGCTTTTTTCTGGAATCAGTAATGATGGTTCGATAGTCTCCAGCCATTTTGCTGTTTACGCAAAAAATTTTAGCGCTTCCAAAATCAAAAATGAAACAGCGTTCCAACAACCTCTTGTTTTATCAACAGTTCCTGTCCCTTTTTCGCAAAAAACGACGCCCGCGCAGGGCAATAAAATATCGGCAAGGCTCACAAAATATAAACGCAAAATTTTTTCGTATTGCGCATACGAAATGCGTAGTGATTTAATTCTTATAGCCAAATCATCCTTAGAGCGAGAATGAGAATAAAAAATGGAAAAGCGTTCACTGAATAAAAATATTGATTTACTGCTGCGCGGATTTACTGAATTAAAAGATAACGGACGGTTTAATGAACCCAATCTTGACGGTAGCGCCGGGGATTATATTTCATTTTCCAGTTGGGAATGGCCGCAGGGCGTAGGGCTATTTGGTTTGGTACGTTTATGGGAAAACACGAAGTCTGATGAGCTATATCAAATTATTGACCAGTGGTTTCAGGGAAATATCGAAAAAGGTCTCCCAGGCCTCAACGTCAATACCACCGCGCCGATGCTTCCCCTCTCGCTTTTCTGGTCCCATAACCGGCAGCCGCACTACCAGCAGGTGCTGGATAACTGGGCAAATCGCGTGATGACGGAACTGCCGCGTACGCCGGAACAAGGCTTCCAGCATGTAGTTTCCGACGGCATTAACGACATGGAGATCTGGGACGATACGCTGTTCATGGTAGTACTGTTCCTCGCGCACTACGGTACGGTTTCCGGGCGCCAGGAGCTGGTAGATGAAGCCGTTCGGCAGTTCCTGCTGCATGCGCGCTATCTCAACGATCCGCAAACCGGGCTGTGGTACCACGGCTGGAGCTTTGTCGAGAACAGCAACTTCGCTAAAGCCCGCTGGGCGCGCGGTAATGCGTGGATTACCGTCGGTATACTCGAATTACTGGAACTAGCCGACGTAGGCGCGGGCGTTCGGGAGTACCTGATAGAGTGCCTGAAAAAGCAGGTTAATACCTTAATCGACCTGCAGACCGCTAATGGCGCCTGGCACACCCTGCTCGACCATCCTGACTCTTACATCGAAATTTCCGCGACTGCCGGTTTTGGCTATGGCTTATTAAAAGGCGCGCGTATTGGCATTGGCGATGAACGATGGCTACAGGCGGGTATGAAAGCGCTGGAGATTGTTCAGGATAATATTGATGCCGCAGGAACGGTACACAATGTTTCTTATGGCACGCGAATGGGGCGCACCCTGCAATTTTATAAAGATATTCCATTACAACCTACCGGCTATGGACAGGCATTAGCAATATTATGCCTGAGCGAAGGTGTGCGCCTCGCTGATAAAAAATAAAATACCGCCCTTCTCTTTTGGAGAAAATAATAATGGCTATCGAATATAGTAATTTTAATTTAACGGCGGGTAATGCCGTGCGCTACTGGCAGCTATCCGATATTACCAGTTTACGCTATGACACAGCGGACACGCCGATGGCTGGCGAAATGGATCCGTTTTTCTTTTTAAGTAAACATAAAAACTTCATTCCTCATACCTACCCGTGCCGCGACGATTTTCGCCAGCACTTTGCTGAAAAAAAACCGCAGCCTTTCGCCAGCACAAACTACTCTCGCTGGTGGTTCCCTTTTGCTTCCGACAGGGTCGATCTCTCCGGCTTTTGGTTTCGCCCAACCCGCGTCGGCGCCTGGGCCAGAACGCTGCTCGATTGCCCACAGGCGGGCGAGTATCGTTTTCGCCTCGCCACCTGCGGCGGCGCGCTGCTGAAGCTTAACGGCGAAGAAGTACTCTGGATGGCTGATTATCAGCGTAACCTCGAAAACCAGCGTGAATTCAGCCTGTCGCTACAGGCGGGGAAAAACGAGCTGGAGCTGTGGTTTGATGACTTAGCCGAACGCGATATTCGCTTCTTTTTCCAACTCGACTACCTTGACGGCGAGCCGCTGCGTATTACGCTGGCAACGCCGCTGACCGACGCACAGGTCAAAGAGATGGAGCAGTTACTGGACGGCGTTTCCTTCGAGCATCCGGTATATAACCGCGGCACCATTCGGCTCGTATTTCCTCAACCCGCGTCGACGGACTACTGCCTGCACGTCAACGTGCTGGGGGATTTTATCTCGCTGGATGAACCGGTCACGCTCGATAGCCGACTCTCCGCCGGCGAGTCGCTGGTCGCCATTGCCGAAAGCGAAGCTATCCCGGCAGACTTCCGCAATTTCCACATTACGCTGCAGCGTGAAGGGTTCAAGATAAGCCGCACGCTGGGCGTCGAAATCTGCCACGCCGACCGCCAGACGGCAATCCCGACAACGCTGGAAGCGCGGATCGCGGAAGCGCTGGAGGTGGTCGCTCATGAAGGTGAATACAGCAGCGTCAAAGCGCTGGCGCGCCTGGCCTGCGGCCTGAACGATGAGCAAACCCAGCAGATGCTGGATGGGGTCCTGGCGTCGGTGCTCGACTGTCACGATTGCGCCGACTTTACCCTTGTGCCGTTGCTGTGGTGCCGGACGGTATGGGGCGACAAGATCGATCCTGCGGTTCGCGGGCGCATCGATGACGCCATACTGCGTTTTCGCTACTGGATGGACGAACCCGGCAACGATGTACAGTGGTACTTCTCTGAGAACCATGCCCTGTTGTTCCACACTGCGGCGCTGCTGGCGGGCAATCTCTTCCCGGACGCGACTTTCACCCGTTCCGGGCGCAGCGGGCGCGAGCAGGCGGTAGCGGGTAAAGCGCGGGTCATCAGTTGGCTGGACCATTTCGAGCAGTGTGAAATGGCCGAATGGAACTCCGCGCCCTACTTCCCCATTGATTTAAAAGGTCTCACCGCGCTGGCGGCGCTGTCCGGCGACGCGCAAATAAGCCAGCGCGCCATCGCGGCAATCACGCGCTTGCTGGCGCAGATTGCCCGCTCCGCCCACCAGGGTTTTCTGACCGCCTCGCAGGGACGTTCTTACGAACACACCCTACGCGCCGGCCGCTCTCTGGAACTGGCGGCGATTTCGCGTCTGCTGTGGGGCAAAGGTAACTATGGCTGTCGTTTCCATACGCTGCCGCAATTAGCCCTGCTACTGCGTGATGGCCTGCTCACCCTTCCGGCGGAACTAGCAGAAGTTGCCGCCTGGCAAAAAGAGAGCGCCATCGAGTGGTGTTTTGCCCAGGGCGCTAACCGGATCGCCAAACTCTATCACTACAAAAACCGCCATGCGGCGATGGGGTCCATCGCCGGCTATCGCTGGGGAGAGTGGGGCTATCAGGAGACGCCGTTCCATTTACGTCTTGGCAACCAACCCGAAGCGCAGATCTGGATCAACCATCCAGGCGAGACCCTGCACGGCGGGTTCGGTCGCCCCTCCTACTGGGGCGGCTGCGGCACGCTGCCGCGCGTGCAGCAATATCGCGGACTGGCGGTGCTGACTTTCAATCTGCACGCCGATCAGCCTGACTTTACTCACGCCTGGCTGCCGCAAAGCCAGTTTGATGAGGTCGTTATTAGCGGCCAGCGCGCGGCGGTACGCAGCGGTGACGGTATGGCGCTGCTGGTGGGTAATCAGCCGTTTGAAACGGTGAATACGGGGCCAACCCGCGGCTGTGAAATACGCCTTAACGGGCAACAAACCCGCTGGCTGGTTCGCATCAACGATCGAGTCGATAGCTCCCTCGAGACCTTCAGCGCATGTTTCAGCGACCTGACCATGATGCAGCACGACGACGGCAGTATTGAAGTGAACGATCCGCAGTACGGAACGGTGCGCTTCCTGGCCGATGGACGAGTGAGCGCCGAGAACCGCACGCTGGACCCACAGCAGTGGAGCGTCGTGGGCAGCAGCCGTGAACTTCCTCTGTAACCAACGCCCGGCAGAGACCGGGCAAGGAAAATAATAATGGATACGCAAATCGACAAACAGGCTGTGCCCTCCGGGCAGGCCGCTGATGATGTTAATCCGAATACGCTGCACAATCCCGCTCGCGAAATGGCTAAACCGAAAAGCAACTATCGCTGGGTCATCTGCTCCATGCTGGTGTTTGCCACGACGGTTAACTATATGGATCGCCAGATCCTCGGCTTGCTGGCACCGATGCTGCAAAAAGATATCGGCTGGACGCAAATGGAATATAGCTGGCTGGTCAATGCGTTTACCGTCGCGTATGGCGTCGGCACGCTGGTATGCGGGCGAATTATCGACAAACTGGGAACCAAAATCAGCTATGCGGCGGCGATGGTCGTCTGGAGCGTCGCGGCGATGGCGCATGCGGTCGTCGGTTCGGTGGCGGGGTTTGCGCTGGTTCGCGTCCTGCTTGGGCTAGGCGAGTCCGCTAACTTCCCGGCGGCGATGAAGGTGATTGCCGAGTGGCATCCTAAAAAGGAACGCACGCTGGCGACCGGCATTCTTGGCGTCGCGGTCAATATCGGCGTAGTTATCTCGCCTGCGCTGATCCCGCTTATCGCAGTGCATTACGGCTGGCACGGCGCTTTTTTAATTCTCGGCGCCATTGGCTTACTGTGGCTGATTCCCTGGTTCATTGCCTTTGGTCCGGTGAAAGCGAAGGCCAGCGCCGAAGAGCAGGCGTGGATTGCTCAGGATAAAGAAGAAGCCGTCAGCGTTTCGGCCATTAAATGGACGCATCTGCTGGGCTATCGCCAACTGTGGGCCGTGGCGTTAGGCAAAATGTTGACCGACCCAATCTGGTGGTTCTTCCTCTTCTGGCTGCCAAAATGGCTCAACGAATCCCGCGGTATCAACATGGAAGGTCTGGGACTGCCGCTGATCGTTATTTATCTCTTCGCCATCGTCGGCAGCCTCGGCGCAGGCTGGTTACCCGGCAAATTGATGAGTAAAGGATTTAGCACCGCCAGCGCACGTAAACTCACGATGCTGATCTGCGCCTGCCTGGTCCTGCCGATTTTCGCCGCCACCCAGGTCGAAAATCTGTGGGCCGCCGTCGCGCTGGTCGGGTTAGCTGCGGCGGCGCACCAGGGGTGGTCTGCCAACATTCTGACCTCGGTATCCGATCTGTTCCCGAGCGCAGCCGTCGGTTCGGTCGTGGGGATTGGCAGTACCTTCGGGATGATCGGCAGCGTGATCTTCTCTACGGTGATTGGCGCCGTACTTGAAACCTCTGGTAACTATTGGGCGCTGTTCGCCATCAGCTCTGTGGCTTATCTGCTGGCATGGGCGATTATGTATCTGCTGTTAGTGCCGAAGATGGAGCGGGCTAAATTCGACTAACCCGCTCTCTTTACCGGTGGCGCGTATCAGGCGATACGGGCCACCGATTGACGTTCGACGATGGCGCACGCCAGCTCAACCCGTCTTGGAATTTCGACACTACCCGCAATCATATCCTGCAGTAGCTCCAGCGCCAGCGTGCCGATTTCGTGTACCGGAAGGTGAACGGTAGTCAACGGCGGTGTGGCAAACTCCGCCTGCGGCAGGTTATTCATACCGACTACCGAGATATCTTCCGGCACGCGCAGTCCTAAGGCCCGCACGCCGTTGATCGCACCGATCGCCAGCGAATCATTGGCGCACAGTATCGCCGTACACTCGCGCGGAGTATCACGGAAACGCGCAATCACCGCCTGCTCCGCCAGCTCCGGCAGCCAGTCGGTTACCGTCAGGATCCGCGAATCGTCGCACAACAGCTGGCGAGCGCGCATCGCTTCCCGCCAACCATCTTCACGCTGTTCAATGGTTCGCCTGCCTGGGTGGGTTAAAAAAAGAATGTCGCGGTGGCCGCGCTCGAGCAAATATTCACAGGCCATGCGCGTGGCCGAACGGTTACAGGGCAGCACGCTGGACAAGCGCATTAACGGATCGTCAGTATTCACCAACACCGCCGGTTTTTTCAGGTTCGCCACCGTATTCAGAAAACCGCTGTCGTCCACCGTCAGCGCCAGCACGCCGCCTACGTCCGCTTCTTCCAGCAGCGCCTGCAGGGCGCCATTGTCATTATCGCTGAGCTGATGAGTAATGAGATCAACGCCCAGCACCTTCGCTCGCTCTTTTAGCCCTTGCAGGACGTACCAGCTAAACTGATAGCGGTTGTAATCCAGCATCGCCACTTGTGAAATAGCCAGCACAATTCGCGCGCCGCCCAGCTCCTGAGCCGGCGTATATCGCATGGCCCGCGCCACTTCCTGAATACGCGTGCGCAGTTCGTGGCTGACCCCTTTTTCGCCCGATAGCGCCCGCGACACGGTACTGAGCGAGGTACGACAACGGGTAGCGATATCCTCCAGCCGCACGCGGCGATATCCTGCATCGCGCTCTGTCTGATTATCTGATTTACTCATCTCTCATCCTTTATGACACCGCGCGCCACTCGGCGTAAAAATGAAAACCGCCGCGACTGGCGAATAATATGCAGTATTCAGTGTAGCCATTGACGCTGCCCAAACGGCTTCGCGCACCACGGCACGATAAGCCATTTTTTACCCGGCATCGATTAAGAATCGCGGATTTGTGATCGTCAGTCGCACTATCCGGTCACCGGCATCGCTGTCTCACTAAATTCGGCGAGCCCGAATAAATGGCGAATGCGTAAAGGGAGATTGCTATTTAAATGTATTAATAACTATCTTACCTTACGCCATAAATATAACAGACATAAATGATTATTTTGATGAAAAAATGGAAGGAGTTAATTTTTAAAAACAAAAGTATTCACAAACTCAATAGTTTAATTAAATAAAGCCCTTCAATCAAACATCTACAACATCACCAAAATGAATACTAACCTCAAATTTCTTTTTCCAAATTATCATTAACCCATTGGCATTAACACAACTCTCATTGCACATATAAAATGATGTCCAAAATCAAAGAAATGTATCAACCTGTAATCTATATATACATTTCGCATAATTATATAATGGATAACAAAATGGAAATTTTTAAATTAACGACATGCATACTTCCCGCCATTTTATTAATCGGATGCGTATCAAAACCACCGATCGCGACAGAAAACGAAATGCGAGATGCCGCAGCGTTTACATTAAATGTCAATGCTTCTGACGTGACAATTTCAGATGTTCAGCAAAATGGCGTTAAAACCAATTTTGTGGCGACAATAGGTAAGAAAGCACACCGTTGTTATGTCACTAAAGCTGCAGAACCAAAACTTTATGGACTGATATCAATAGGGGGAAGCAGTATGGTTTCTGATGCTATTTGCGCTGGCGGTGTAGCAAGTTCTACTAGTAAAACATGTGATGCATTATCAAAAGCCGCAGGACGCTGTTAATTAATAATACTCGCCTTAGGTGTTCGCTCAGGGACACCTTAGGCGGCATAAAACATCCATTTGCCATGCCCCGATACTGACTCCATACTCTTTATTTTTACGACAACATTATTGTTAAAAAATAGCCAGTAGAACAGCATCCTATCTTCCCCACTCACAGCGCTTCCCACATATAAAACCAGTGGGTGGCGTCCCGACAAACGGCGCGGAACATGGCGGCGGAGACCAGCTGATAGCGGCGGTCCTGAGATTGTGCTGGCGTATATGCGCACACGTAGCGCCCGCTATTGGCGTCGGGCAGCCCCTCTTTAACGGACATCCACGGGAGAATCAGCTGCTCCGGCGGGACGCCCGCCGAGATGGTATCGATCACTTCATGCGCCAGCGCGCGGGCGTCGCGGCTATAGGGGCCAGCAGCAACCTGTTCACAGTGTCTGAGTAAATTTTCCATTAATTATCGTTTCCTTTTTTGCGTCTCTATTTTCCCTTAATTATTGCAAAGATATCATTGGAAATAACTATTATTTAATAGAGTTTAATGGCACTTATTTACTTAAAAATAAATTTTTAATACGAAACTATAATGACTCGTATTTATATCCCATTGATATAAAAAAGCCATCTTCAGCTATCTCCATATCGACATAGCTGAATAATGGCTAATTCAGGCAATAACGCACTATGCGCAATTGGCCGTAAACTCTACCGGCAAGTCGCCATAAAACCAGCCATCGTCCTGTTTGGTGAGATCAACGCGGATAGTCTTCTTCTCGCCAAACAGAAACTGTTTCACCAGCACCTTACGGGTAAAGACGCCGCCGACGTTAATACGCACGCCGTGGTGCTCAACCTTCTTAACCCGGATGGTTATTGTGGAATAATCTATTTGAATATCAACATGTTCACCGTGACGAGCGATGAAAGCCGCGATCCTGACATGCCCCCCGTTTTTGGAGAAAGAGATAAACGGTTGACTCTTTCTACCGCGCCTCCCCTTTTCTATATTAACGAAATTGTTTACGTCAGAGTGCGCTGCACCATTGAACACAAAGAAGCCTCCCTTCTCAGCAAAATCGTATCCCTTAAAACGAAAAAACAATGGTTTATTTCACTAGTAGTATGAATTTATAACAGAATAATTGACTGAATTTTAGTGCCATGCACAGACAAAATCAAACCCATAAACTGCCAGTGCAGGGCAACTATCACCGCATTCTCATCGCGGTAGAAGAAACACGACGGGCAAGATCCCGCACGATAACTGGCTTCGGCGAAACATATCGCCCCCCTGCGGGCAAGCGTAATGAAGAGTAAAGTAATCCCTGGTTCTGTTAGCTGACCTCCGCGCGTCTGAAATGACCTTAGCGCAACAACAGCAGTTTAAAATTTCTCCGGCAGCTCGTGCACAATATCGACCAGTTCACCGTTCTCCATTTTGATATATCCCCCCTCTTTTAGCTCAGCAAGAATTTTAAAAAGGTAGCTGCGCGACATCTTGGTTCTTTTTAGAATAAAGCTTGCCAGGCTTTCATCATGCAATACTCCCGCATCCTGCTGTTTTTTGTAACGATAAATCATCGATTTAATCGTATCGTAGCGTGAAGGTAAATTCTTTTCGTGATGCGCATCAATAATCAGCGATAACTGAAAGGCCATGACTTCCATCAGATAAACAAAGCGCTCACGCTGAATAAAATAGTGTTCAAACGCTTCTTTACTGCAAGTCACAATTTTGACATTTTTCTTCGCCGTATATTTTAGCGATAGCGCCGGACCATAGCTTTCAATAAGCCCGAAAATCATACCGCGGATTCCTTTACCGATCTGTAGCATGTCCAGCGTTTTACTCCGCGCGCCGCGTTTACTCGCGGAACCAAAACCCGCATTGTATTCCACTTCTATCGCAATTATGCCTTCAACAACAATAACCACTTCGCCGGGTTCTATTTTAAACACACCGTTATCTTTGATGATTCGTGGCTGATTTGCCGAGATCAACGGTTGAATCAACTCAAGATCGCTGGCGACAACATGGTTATATTGATCAATAACATCGGAATAAGTCGTTTTCATGTTGCCCCATTAATACCTATTTATTTAAATATGCATAAAAATAATCTGGCAAAGTTAACCCTGTCAATTAAAGATAGCATTTTTAGTTCATCCTGCCATTTATTTCAGTCCGTTTAGAGACTCCACTCTCGTATCGACCGATACGTCTAAATAAAATGCCAACACCGACGAGAACCGTAACACGGTTTCGCCCATTGAAGCGTCTAATTTATTTTTAACCGAAAACATCCTTGCTAATTTAAAAATAAATTAGACGCTTCGTTAACAACCTATTTTTCCAGATCATTTAAAAATCCGGAAAAATAAAAGGATAGCGAGCTATGTTTAAAAACATTCCCTTTAAGAGAACAATGTTAGCCAGTATGCTGACATTAGCTTCCGGCGCAGTGACCGTTGCTCACGCAGCCGACGCGGCAGCGCCGAAGCAGGATGCTAAAAAGCCTAACATCGTAGTTATCTTTGGCGATGATATCGGCTACCTGAACCTGAGCACCTACAATCAGGGTTTGATGGGCTACCAGACGCCAAACATTGACAGCATCGCCGCGCAGGGCGCGAAGTTTACCTCCTACTACGCCGAGCAGAGCTCCACCGCAGGTCGTTCCGCCTTCATTACCGGCCAGATGCCATTCCGTACCGGGATGAGTAAAGTCGGTATGCCGGGAGCGCCGCAGGGTCTGCAGAAAGAAGATCCGACCATCGCCAACGTCCTCAAGCAGTTGGGTTACGCGACTGGGCAGTTCGGTAAAAACCACCTGGGCGACCGTGATGAATTCCTGCCGACCGCGCACGGTTTCGATGAATTCCTCGGCAACCTCTATCATCTGAATGCCGAAGAAGAGCCGGAAAACCCGGATTACCCGAAAGATCCGAACTTCCGTAAACAGTTTGGCCCGCGCGGCGTGATCAAGAGCACCGCTGACGGCAAGATCGAAGATACCGGTCCGCTGACCGTGAAGCGTATGGGCACCGTAGATGAAGAGACGCTGGCCGCCAACAACGACTTTATGGCGCGTCAGGTGAAAGCCGGTAAACCATTCTTTACCTGGTTCAACACCACCCGTATGCACAACAAAACCCACCTCAAAGACGATAGCGTCGGCGTCACCGGGTTAGGAACCTATGCCGACGGCATGGTTGAGCACGATAAAATCGTCGGCCAGGTGCTGCAGAAAATTAAAGATCTTGGTATCGAAGATAACACCATCGTTATCTACACCACCGACAACGGTCCGATGACCGCCACCTGGCCAGACGCAGGCGAAACCCCGTTCCGCGGGGAGAAAAACACCGGCTGGGAAGGCGGCTTCCGCGTTCCGGCGATGATCAAATGGCCGGGCCACATCAAACCAGGCACCGTGGTGAACGATATGTTCGCCAGTTACGACTGGTTCCCGACGCTGGTTGCCGCTGCCGGCGACAGCAACATTAAACAGGAAATGCTGAAAGGTTATAAAACGCCGTCAATTACCTACAAGGTTCACCTTGATGGCTATAACCAGCTCGACTTCCTGCAGGGCAAAGGGAAAGACCAGCGTAACGAATTCTTCTACTGGAGCGATGACGGCGATCTGCTGGCGATGCGTCAGGGCCGCTGGAAGATCCACTTTATGATCCAGGAGCACACCGGCCTCGATCTGTGGCGCTATCCGTTCACCAAACTGCGCACTCCGCTGATCTTCGATCTGAAAGTCGATCCGCTGGAGAAAGGTTCCGACGGCATGGGCTACGACACCTGGTTCTACGATCGTCTGTTCCTGCTGGGCGGCGCGCAGAAGTCGGCAAAAGATATGCTGGCGACGTTTAAAGAATTCCCGCCGCGTCAGAAGCCGGGTTCCTTTACCGTCTCCGATGTCAGCGCAATGCTTGACCAGAGCGCGAAAACCGGCAAGTAACGGTAATCCATCTCCCAGGGCGGTTCGCCGCCCTGTTTTTCTCCTCGCCTTACCCTCGACCTGACTAATCCGGGAGTTATTTATGAAACACAGCACCACCGTGCCTGTTAACGCATTACCTTCGGCAGAAAAGTACGCGGGTAACGGCCCCGCCTACCAACGTCGCTTTCATGTGATGGCGAAACCCAGCGGCTCCGCCTGTAATCTCGATTGTAGCTACTGCTTTTACCTGCACAAAGAACACTTACTCCAGCAGGAAAAGCGCAGCTACATGAGCGATGAAACGCTGGAAAACTTTATCCGCCAGTACATCGATGGACAGGATGGCGAACAGGTGGTCTTCTCCTGGCAGGGCGGCGAACCGACCCTGATGGGACTGGAGTTTTTCCACAAAGTGCTGAAATTCCAACAGCAGTATAAAAAGCCCGGCCAGCGGATCGAAAACGATCTGCAAACCAACGGTATCCTGATTAACGATGCCTGGGCTGAATTCCTCAAAGCAAATCATTTCCTTGTTGGCCTGTCGATCGACGGCCCGCGAGAGTTGCACGACCGCTATCGCATCACCCGTAGCGGCAAACCGACATTTGATAAAGTGATGGCCGGCGTCGACGCCCTGAAACGCCACGGCGTACCATTCAATGCGCTGGTCACCGTCAACCGTACCAACGCCCGTTTCCCATTAGAGGTTTACCGCTTTGTTACCCGCGAACTGGGGGCGACCTACGTGCAATTTAACCCCTGCGTCGAACCGGTGGACTTTACCCAGACCGCGCCTCATTTCTGGCGTGATGACAGCATCCCCACCGTCGGCAGCCGCCGCGCGCGCCCCGGCGATTTAGACGCTATCGTCACCGACTGGTCGGTCGACCCGGACGAGTGGGGACGCTTCCTGATCGCGACTTTCGAAGAGTGGGTGAACAACGATCTTGGCCGCGTACAGGTCAATCTGTTCGAAACCGCCGTGGCCCAAATGATGGGCATGCCGGCGCAAATTTGCACCACCGCGGAATTTTGCGGCAAAGGCCTCGCGGTCGAGAAAAACGGCGATGTTTTCTCCTGCGATCACTACGTCTATCCCGAATATCAAATCGGCAATATTGCCGATAACAGCCTGGCGCGGATGGCTTTCTCCGAACGTCAGCAGGCTTTCGGTATGGGTAAATGCGACACGCTACCGCAGCAGTGCAAGCAGTGCCCTTACCTGAAGCTCTGCCACGGCGAATGCCCGAAAAACCGTCTGGTGCTCACCGCCGACGGCGAAGCCGGCTTGAACTATCTCTGCCCGGGCATTAAGGCCTTTTTCAACTATGCCGAGCCGATTCTGGCGGGCATTGTTACCCTGGTGAAACGCGATTTTAAAGGAGTCAATCGATGAGCCTTCGCGAAAAAATGCTACAGCTGGAGCAGCGCATGAACACGCAGGTGCTCGGTCAGGAAAACGTCGTTCGAATGCTGCTCATCGCCCTGCTCTGCGATGGGCATATCCTGTTGGAAGGACTGCCGGGGCTGGCGAAGACCCGCGCCGTCCGCGAGCTGGCGCGGCATATTGCCGGTGAATTCCGCCGTATCCAATTCACTCCGGATCTACTGCCCTCGGATATCACCGGCAGCGAAATTTATCAGCAAAACGCCGGCCGCGAAGAAGAACAATTTCGTTTTCGCCCGGGGCCGGTATTCGGTAACGTGATTCTGGCGGACGAAATCAACCGCGCTTCGGCCCGCGTACAATCAGCGCTGCTGGAAGCGATGGAAGAGCGCCACGTCACCGTAGCGGGCAAAAGCTGGCCGCTGCCGGGTGTCTTTATGGTGCTGGCGACGCAGAACCCCGTCGACCAGGAAGGAACCTGGCCGCTGCCGGAAGCCCAGCTTGACCGTTTTCTGATGAAAGTGCAGGTCGACTATCCGTCGAAAGAGCATGAACAGCAGGTGATGCAACTGGTTCGCACCGAGCAGCAGGCGAAATACAGCGCGGCGACAAAAACCGCCCCTGCGCCGGAAGTGGAATCTCTGCAATTCAGCCAACAGGAGATCGCCTCCTGCTGGCAGGAAATAAGCGCAATCCACGTCGCGCCGATTATCGAAACCTGGATAGTCGAACTGGTCAACGCCACCCGCCAGCCGCAGCGCATCAGCGAGCAGTTAGCCAGCTATCTGGCCTACGGCCTGAGCCCGCGTGGTACCTTAGCGCTGGAGCGCTGCGCCCGCGCGCAGGCCTGGCTCGCGGGACGTGACGCGGTTCGTCCGGAAGACGTGCGTTTTATCGCGCCAGCGGTGATGCGCCACCGGTTGATGCTGAGCTATCAGGCCAGCGCCGATGGTTGCAGCGCCGACGATGTGATTACCATGCTGCTGAACGCCGTGGTGATCTAATGAGCGATCTCTGCGTTAATCGCCAGATTCTGCTCGACCTCGCGCCACAGTCGCGGTTGATTGCAAACCCGCCCGGGCAGATCCCGCCAGGTGCGCTGTCCGGCGAACGCGCCTCCCGCCAGCAGGGCCGTGGGCTCAACTTCGATAGCCTGCGTCGTTATCAACCCGGCGACGATGTTCGAATGATCGACTGGCAGACAACCGCCCGTCTACGTACGCCGTGGGTGCGCCAGTACAATGAAGAGCGAGAACGCCCGGTCTTTTTGCTGGTCGACCAACGATTAGATATGTACTTCGCCACCCGCGGACAAACGAAATCAGCGGCGGCGGCAAAAACCGCCGCGCTGCTGGCCTGGCGCAGCCATCATGATGGCGATCGCCTCGGCAGCCTGGTGTTTAACGATACCACGCTGGCGCTGCAACCATGTAGCGCCCCACGGCGCGCGCTACCCGAGCTGCTGGATAATCTGACGCATTATAATCAGCTGTTGGCCCAACAATATCCTCATGAGCCTCAGCGCGCGCAGACGCTGGCGCAGGCGTTGCAGCGCGCCGTCAGCGCGATTCCACGCGGCGCCTGGGTCGCGATCCTGAGCGATTTTCATGACCTCGACGCCCCAGCGCAGGCCATGCTGGCGCATCTGCGCCGACGCTGCGAAGTCAGCGCATTTGTGCTGTTCGACGACCTTCATCTTCGCCTGCCGCGCTCCGGCACGCTGGCCGCCTGCTACGGCGGGCGCAGCGCCAGCGTCACTCTCACCTCTGCGCTCAGCGCCGATATTCGCCAACACATCATCGGTCGGCTGGCGCGTCAGCAGCAGCAACTCAACCAGTTAGGTATTCGGGTTAATCATCTGACGGTAACTCAGGACCTGCTGCGTCAGTTACAAAAAGGGCTTTAAATGTTTGAGAAAGGTTATGCGGTGCCGGATCTACTAACGCCCGCGCTCCCCTCCGCCCCCAGTGGGTTTCCGCTACCAATCGGCTGGCTGATTCTGCTTGCGATTGCCGCAAGCCTGGCAGCGCTGCTCCTGCTTATCCGCTACGCCCGCTGGCGTCGCAATCGCTGGCGGCGGGAAGCGCTGCTGGCGCTCAATCATCAGCATACCGCCGATAGCTGGATGCAGTTGATTAAACGCGTACAACTGGTCCACCAGCCACGTCGCACGGTTAGCCAAACGCTGGCGCCGGAAGCCGTGCTGGCGTCTTTGACGCTGGATACCGACCTGCGCGACCAGCTCATCTCCCGTTACTGCCGGGCAGACAACGCCCTGAACGACCAGCAGACGGCGCGGCTTCGCGCTCAGTTAGCGCAGTGGCTAAAGGAGCTTCCACATGTCTGAATGGCTCGCCCACATTGATTTCGCCTGGCCCTGGGCCGCGCTACTGCTGGCGCTGCCGCTGCTCACTCGTTTTCTCCCGCTCCCGGCAACTTCCACCGACGAGCGCGTGCGGGTACCGTTTTTACCCTCGCTAATTGACGCGTTACAGCTCGATACCCGGCCGAAACGCGGTGGCGGGGCCAGCGCCGTGCTGTTCTGGCTTATCTGGTCGCTGCTGGTCTGCGCGCTGGCGCGGCCGGAATACCTGACGCCGCCGCAGTACATCAGCAGGCCGATGCGCGACATCGTGCTGATCCTCGATGTCTCCGGTTCAATGGCCAAAAATGACATCCAGGGCGGTAATACGCGCCTGCAGGCGGTACAGCAATCGGTGCGCAAGTTTGTCGCCGCCCGGCAATCCGACCGCATCGGCATGGTAATCTTCGCCAGCAAAGCCTGGCCATTCGCGCCGATAAGCGAAGATAAACAGGCGCTGCAAACGCGCATTAATCAACTGGCGCCGGGCATGATTGGCCAGCAAACCGCTATCGGCGACGCGCTGGGCGTGGCGGTTAAGGTACTGGATAATGGCCCTGATAAGCAGGCCGATAAGCTGGCGATTTTACTCACCGACGGCAACGATACCGCTTCGCAGCTGTCGCCTGAACTGGCGGCAAAGCTTGCCGCCGACCACCATGTCCAGGTTCATACCATCGCCTTCGGCGACCTCAGCGATACCAGCAAAGACAAAGTCGATTTGCCGCTACTGCAGCGCATCGCGAAAACCACCGGCGGCCAGAGCTGGACCGCCGCGCATTCCGGCAGCGCGCTGGATAGCGTCTGGCAACAAATCGACGCCCTCACCCCGGCGCAGGTTAAAAGCCTCGGTTGGTCATGGCATCAGGCGCTCTATCCATGGCCGCTCGCCTCTGCGCTGTTACTGTTACTGCTGGCCGCCTGCGGGCGTGTCCTCAGGGAGAAAATGGCATGAGCGATTTTCACTTCCTCTATCCGTGGCGCTTAACCGCGCTGCTGTTGTGTGTGCTGGTGGCCTGGCTTCCAGGCTACGGCGCCTGCGCCTGGTCAACGCTAATGGATAAACCTTTTCGCGCGTTGATTATTCAGCGCCGTCGCAGGTTAACCCGGCTGCTGCCGTGGCTACTGGCCCTCGGTGTCATCGCACTGGCGGGCCCAAGCTGGCAGCGCGAACTCCCGGCGGCGCTCACCCCGCAGAGCAACGTGATGGTGATCCTGCAGCAGGATCTGGCGATGTATGCCCAGGATCTTCCCCCCTCGCGTCATCAGCGCATGCAGCATAAAATCGCCGCGCTGATGCAACAGCAGCCCGGGTCGCATTTCGGTCTGGTGGTCTACAGTAGCCAGGCCTTTCTCACCACGCCGTTAACCCAGGATCCGCAGTTTTATCAGCTATTTCTCAACGCCCAGTCGCCCTCTTTGCTGCCGGAAGGTAGCGGTTCCGCCCTGCCGCAGGCCGTCGCACTGGCGTTAAAAAACCTGCCCACAGCCAAAGACAGCCCGCGTAGCCTGATCCTCGTTGCCGATACCCTATCGCCTGCCGATGTCGCCTGGCTGAAAGGGCAACATCTACCGCTGCAAATTTGGGTCCCCGGCACCGCCGCGGGTGGAACGCTGCCGGATAAGTACGCCAGCCTCGGCATCGATACCCGACTAAACGTCGATCGTTTCCGCCAGCTGCGCGACGCCGGGATCCCGGTGACATTGGTCAGCGATGATGGCGACGATCTGCGCGTCATCGCCAGCCACATTCAACAATCGGTGACTCAGCAAAATAACGCCCGCCAGGATCTGCACTGGAAAAACAGCGGCTACCTGCTGATCGTGCCGATGCTGTTCCTGCTGCTGTTCTGGCGACGCCAGTTACTGATGGTAGCGCTACTATTTCCCGCGCTGCTGTGGTCGCCGCACAGCGATGCCGCCTGGCTCGATGCCTGGGTTCGCCCGGATATCCAGGGGCAGCACGCCTTCAACCGCGGCGACTACGCCGCTGCCGCCGGGCATTATCACGACCCTTTATGGCAAGGTATCGCCTGGTATCGGGCGGGCAACTTTCCTGCCGCCACCGGCGCGTTTCGCGCCGCGCCGCCAACCGCGGAAACCTTGCTGTGGCTGGGCAACAGCTATGCTCAGCAAAAGCAGTGGCAGCAGGCGCTCGACAGCTACGATCGCGCCCTCTACCTACATCCTGACTGGCCCATGGCGCTGCAAAATCGCGATAAAATCTCGCAGATTGTGATGGGCATTCGCCAACAAGAGCGCGAGCGCCAACAGGCGCAGGGCGATGCGATGGACGACGGCCCGGATAAGCTGGTCCACGACCTGCAGAAAAACCAGGGCATCGATCAGCAGCAAATCGGCGCCATCGCCGGGGAGAGTCCGCAGGTTAATCAATGGTTTGATGCACTGGATGTTTCGCCAACGGGGCTACTGAAAAGCCTGTATCGCAACGGCTCGGGAGATACCACGCCATGAACAAAGCGCTACTTTTTCTGCTGGCCGCCACCCTGCCGGCGCATGCGGCGATGGACATCACCCGTGAACTGGAAGCGCCGACGCAGATCGTCCCCGGCCAGCCGGTTCGGGTGGCCGTCACCTGGTGGACGGATAGCTGGTTTAACCCGCCGCCGCAGTGGCCCGAGTTTGCGGTCAAAAACGGCGAACTCCTGCCTACCGCGTTGCCTTCACAGCTGGTGACGCGCAAAAAGAACGGGATCGTCTGGAGCGGCATTCGCCTTGAACGTCAGGTCAGCGCCTGGCAGCAGGGCGTGCTGCGCCTGCCGGCGCTCGATATCACCGCGTCATCCGCCAATCAGGCGCCGGTCACGGTGCATCTTCCGGCACTGGAACGCCCGGTTAATTGGCCTGCCAATACCACTCAGGCAGACCATTTTTTACCGGCCAGCCAGTTGACGCTCAACCAGCAAATTCAACAGTATCACGCAGGAAAAGACGCCACGCTGCGGGTCGGTGATGTCGTTGACCGTATCGTGACCGTCGAGGCGCGGGATGCGCTACCGGGGCAAATTCCACCGCTGCTGTACGCCATTAGCGGTAGCGAGAGCCAGCGTCTGGCGCCGGTCAGTGAGGCATTAAAAAGCGAGCGCGGCGATGTCATCGGCGCCCACCGGGTGGAACGACTGCGCTATTTACCCAGTCATAGCGGTACGCTGGTACTACCGCCGATTAGCCTGCGCTGGTGGGATACCGTTAATCATCAATGGCGAACGGCGAAGCTGGCGGGAGAAACGTTGAACGTCGCCGCGGCGCGACAGGGCGGCGCGGAGCAAGCGCTGCGCGGAACAACGGGAATGGTCTCCTGGCAAAGTCTGATGTGGGTATTCATTGCCGCCGCGGCGGTCGGAGGCGGATGGTTTGGCCGCCGCTGGAGTTATCGAACGCTTCTCGGCATCAACCGGCGCTGGCGGCGATTTTGGCAGCCGCAGCCGTTGCCGCCGCTGGCCCCTTAGACAATTATCCGTGGCGCAGGGAGCGCACAGAGGGCGGCCCGTCGCCACCAGGGATTTTCCCGGAGGCGGCGCGTTGCGCCTTATCCGGGCTACCAGACCGCACAGTACTGTAGCCCCGGTAAGCGGTAGCGCCACCGGGGATTTTGAGGCGATCAACACCGACAGTTTCAGCCAGGCACACGGACCGTAGGCCGGATAAGGCGCAGCCGCCATCCGGCAAAAATACGGATCCGAACTCACCGCCATTGCCCGGACCAACATGGGGCGTTTTTTATTTCGCCTTACACTGCGCCGGGTCGTATACCGTCTTCCAGTCCTGCTGCATATCGACGACTGTCCAACCCTTTTGTTTCGCCTCGGTCAATCCTTTCACCAGCTTGCCGCTGGCGGAAGGATGGCTGTCGTAGGCATACTCTCGCGCCGCATCGGTATGGTGGACCAGCAGCTCAAAGGTTTTATAGTTCGGGTTGGCTGCGGTGTATTGCAGCATCGCCAAATCGCCGTCGCTGTTACCAAAAGCCGCAACCGGGCGCTGGCCCATAAACAGGTGGATCGCCACCGGTTTGGCCGCGGCGTCATCATTGAATGCGCCTTTCATCGTTTTGCGCAGCTCGGTACCATTATCCGTCAGGCTAAACTCGCTGAGCGCGAACGAACCGATAACCTGCTCCGGCGGAATACCGTACATTTTCTCCGACACCACGCGCATGAAGTCAATTCCGCCGCCGGAAACGATCCACGTTTTAAAGCCATTGGCGCGCAGATAGTCCAGCAGTTGGCGCATCGGCTGATATCCCAACTGGTCATAGCGACAACCAGTACGTTTATCCTGATGGCTGTCAAACCATGCGCTGACTCGCTGACTAAACTCTTCGGTGGTCATGCCGCTATGGGTTAACGCCAGCAACTTGAGTAGCCCTTTTTCACCGCCCGCCGCTACTGTTTTCAAATCGTTGTTCAGTACCGCCGCCACCAGCGGATCTTTTTGCCATTGCGGATGTTCCGGCGCCAGTCTTTTCACTTCATCCACTGCGAACTGCAGTTGGAAAGTCAGCGGCGCTTCCGGCCACAGGGTGCCGTCATTATCAAAAACCACGTAGCGCTTATCTAACGGAATAAAGTCCGCTCCGCCTTCACGCGTCGCCCCCTGCACCCATTGCTCAATTGCCTGTTTAGCAGGGGTATCTTTCCATGCCGGCAGCATATCGGTGGCTGCCGCGCTGGTGAAGCTCAATAGCAGCATGCTGAGCAATACTGTTTTTTTCATTGTTTATCCTTCTTATTCCACCGCCGAAAGCCAGACCTAATTCAGCATGGCGGCAATTTTCTCAAGCGTCGGTTTAACCGTCGCGTAAAAATGGCGAAAGCCAGGACATAAATAATTGAGTCCTTCTTCGCCGTCCGGGGCGCGCACGATGCGGTTTTTCGGGCATTCGCCCCAGCATAAATTCAGATGCGGACAGCTTTTGCAGTAGGCCGGCAGCGTCTCTTTCTTGCCCATCCCAAACACTTTCTGCCGCTCGGAAAAGACCATATGCGCCAGCTTGTGCGCCTTAATATTGCCAAGCTTATATTCCGGATAGACGTAGTGATCGCAGGAGTAGACGTCGCCGTTTTTCTCAATCGCCAGCGCCTTACCGCAAAACGGCGCGGTAATGCATAACTGGGATGGGAGTCCCATGGTTTGCACCACGGCGGTTTCAAACAAATTGACCTGCACGCGGCCCAGATCACAGGTCACCCATTCATCAAAAGCTTCGGTCAGAAAATGTCCCCAATCGTCGGGATCCACCGACCAGTCGGTGACGATCGAATCCAGATCCCCCGGTTTCGCCCGGCGGCTGCCGGTGATGGGGATCGTCTCTTCGCGCCAGAATTGCGGCGCGGTAGTTTTAAACTCGGCGGCCTCTACGCAGGGCGTGAACTGGATATAGGTAGCGCCCAGTTCGCGGGTAAGAAAACGATATACCTCGCGCGGGAAACGGGCATTGACCCGGTTGACGACCGCAAGGGCGTTAAAAGGCACGCCGTGACGCTTCAGCGCCGCGATCCCTTCCATGACCTTGTCGAAGGTCGGTTTGCCGCTGCGCGTCACGCGAAAGCGATCGTGGATCTCACGCGGGCCATCGATAGACACGCCGACCAGAAAATTGTGCTGCTTAAGAAAGGCGGCCCACTTATCGTTAATCAGCACGCCATTGGTCTGCAGATCGTTCTCAATGCGCTGGTGTTTCGGCTGATATTTCTTTTGCAGCGCAACGACCTTTTCGAAAAACTCCAGCCCCATCAGGGTTGGCTCGCCGCCCTGCCAGGAGAAAATAATCTCTTCGCCATCCTGGCTTTGAATGTACTGACGAATGAAATTCTCCAGTACCTCATCGCTCATTCCTTTGTCGTGCGGCTGATGCAGAAGCTGCTCTTTATGCAGATAAAAACAGTATTGACAGTCCAGGTTGCAGGTGGAGCCGCTAGGCTTCGCCATCATGTGATAGCGACGTTTATAGGCGGGCAGATAGCGCCCCTGGTTCTGCAAAGGCGTTAATGGAATGGTGGTGCTTTTTTTCATCGACCAGAACCCATTTCGGAGAATGCTCACAACAGCAAAAGGCCCGGACATTTCGCCCGGGCCAACGTCATTTTAGTTGCCGGTCGGCATCGCCAACTGGAACCCTTCTTGTTTTAACTGTTCACGAATATTGCTAAAGCGTTGGTACTGCGACAGGGTAATCGGCCCACTGTAGGCTTCGCTCTGTGGCTTACGCGGCGGATACTCGACGTAGGTTTTCATCAACTTAGTGATGGCTTCGTTGAAGGTCACCAGCGTCCAGGTATGCTCGGTATAGTTGTTCATAAAGATATCGTAGCGTTCCTGCGGATCCTGCCAGAGGTCGAAAATCTGCGGTACCGTCGCGACATACGACTCCGGCCCTTTCCAGCCGAGGTTGGAATCCACCGCCAGGCCGCCGGTTTTCGCGCCGTTATCGCCGCGCAGGTTAAACACCGCCTTATAGTGGCCGACGCGCGCCGCCCCCGGGGTCAACTCGTTTTCGGTGAAGTAGAACCAGGAAGTACGCGGATCTTTGCCCGTGCCGAACAGTACCGGCGAAATATCGTAGCTATCGAAGATAATCGGCTGCCCAGCGCGGTCTTTGGTCGGTAACTTAATCCCGGCCACTGAAGCAAAGGTCGCCATCAGATCGAGGCCGCCAACGATATCGTGGTTACGACTGTGCTCTTTAATCTTGCCTGGCCACCAGGCAATAGCCGGAACGCGGCTGCCGCCCTCGCGGTCAGTGCCTTTGGTACCGCGGAATGGCGTATAGCCGGCATCCGGATAAACGTCCTGCCAGGCGCCGTTATCGGTGGTCCATACCACAAGGGTGTTTTTATCGATCCCCAACTCACGCAGCTTATCCATGATATGGCCTACGCGGGCATCCATTTCCACCATCGAGTCGGCGTATTTGCTCTTCGACATCGACTTGCCGACGTAATCCGGATCCGGCATGTTCGGCTGGTGGTTCTTCATAAAATTGATGCTCATGAAGAAGGGTTCGGAAGATTTTGCGTTTGCTTCAAGATAGTCCAGCGAAGCCTTCTCGACGTAGCGGTCGAAGAATGGGATGCCGACCACGCCCTCTTTGCCATCAACGACCGGGGTATTCACATACTGGCCGTTGATTTTGAACTCTTCCTTCGGCGCTTCGCCTGCCTTGCCGGAGAGCGCGCCGCGGGTGACGCGAGCAAACATTTCACGCAGTTGCGGATCCATATCCGGGAACCAGGTCGGATCGGCATAGGTATAGGCGTTCAGGTGGTAGAGGCCGACGTATTTCATTTCGTCGTAGCCCTGCGCGTTAGGTAACGCGTAATCGGCTTCACCGAGGTGCCATTTACCGGTGAAGAAGGTTTTATAGCCGCCGGTTTTCAGCACCGAGGCCAGCGTCCACTCTTCTTTCGGTAAACCGCCGCCCTGCCCCTGGAAGGCCACGGTGGTCATACCGCTACGGTTGGGAATGCGCCCGGTCTGCATCGCCGCGCGGCCCGGCGTACTGCTTGGCTGGCCATAGAAGTCGAAAAAGATCATCCCCTCATCGGCCATTTTGTCGAGGTTTGGCGTCGGCATACCGCGGCCTTCGCCGCCGCCGTAGACGCCGAGGTCGCCATAGCCGGTATCGTCAGAGACGATCAGGATAATATTGGGCTTCTTTGCCGCCCCATCGCTGGGAGCGACCGCATTTTGATCGGCGGCATTGACCGTCGCGCCGGGTAAGAGCGAGCCGGCGGCAAATGCCAGCACGCCGATACCCTTATATTTTTTATTCATCTTCAAACCTCATTGCTCAGAATGCGCCTGATTTCACTTACGATTTGGCTAATGTCAGGCAGGCGTTGTCAGATTAGATAAGTCTCAACATGAGATGAGCGACATCAGCGAAAACCTTGTCGCTACTGAGGCGATTCCGCTTAAGTGAAGTAGAGAAAGCAATAAAAATCCACACGTACAATTTTATTTTTTCATTTATGCAAAGCCAATCACCATCACCGTTTCACTAAATAAAACCGCGGCAAAAGCAATATTATCATTCAATATTTAAGTGGATTCTTAGTTACTAAAAAAAGAAGCCCAACTACCCCACTAAAACAGTCTAAGTGAGTGTTTTAAAAAGAGCGATAGATCAGTCCGTTAACGGACTGCAAAAGTGATGCTTGCTATCTGGCGCTAGCTTTTAAATTTAGATATTTTGTATCAGGCGTAATTCCGCGCCGTTAAAATATAAAGTATCGCCACTGCAAAATAGCAAAGAGTAATAAAGCGGTAGAGTTAAGTCCGGAGAGAAAATGAGTCGTATTCAAACGCCCTATTCCCACATCATCGATGAATATAATAAGATGATTTCAAAGAATATAAAGGCGATAGACTCGTTAACTCACAGCAATAATATACGCCAAATTGCTGATGATACGCCTTTCACCCTGAGTACAGGCGAGATTATTATTGTTCTTGAAGGCGTCATTGCCGTTGAGATGCAGGAGCACAACTTTATTCTCACCTCTGGAAAAGCGAAAACCCAACCGAAAAAGTTGTTTCAGATCGGCAAAGGCATCAAAGGGATGTTTTTTGGTATTGTCGAGAATTATGGTCCGGGCATTCAGTTGCACTATACCGCCAAAAAAAATGTCAAAGTGTTCAGCTGTAATCTCGAATACTTTGAGAAACATTTTACTCAGCCCGATAAATTCACCTTCCTGATGAACATGATGGCCATCACGCTGGCGTTTTTGCTCGATGCGCATGACGAAAGAGCTATTGGCACCCGCTATTTTGTCATTCGCTCCATGATTTATCGCTATCTCAAGCAGAAAAATGAGGGCGTATTACACGACCCGAGCCTGGCAAACTTTATCCTGCGACGCACGAAAATGTCGCGTAGCTATCTGTTTCAGGTACTTTCCGATCTGAAAAATGGCGGCTATATCACGATGAAAAACGGCGAGCTCGTCGATATTGTCAACGAGCTGCCGGAAAAATATTAACGCCGCTGGCTTAACCCTTATCCTGCCCCCGGCGCTTAAACTGCCCGGCGTCGATATCGTACTGCTTCATCTTGCGCCACAGCGTGGTACGGCCAATATTCAGCAACTGCGACATCTCCTGTACCCGGCCGTTGGTCACTCGCGCCGCCTGGATAATCGCCTCTTTCTCGATGGCGCGGAAAGACAGGCTCGACGGCAGTAGCGATGAGGCCGTTTCGCTACCAGGCCGGGTAGAGAAGAGATGTTCGGGGAGATTGCTTAAGCGGATATGCCCGTTATCGCTGCTCATCGCGATATTCTCAATAATGCTATTAAGCTCAAAATCATTGCCCGGCCACGGGTAGGCGGTCAGTTGGGCCAGCGCGTCGTCATCGACCTTCAGCCGCGATGAAAAGCGTTTCTCCAGCCGACGCAGACGGCTATGCACCAGCGAAGGAATGCTGCCGCGCCGCGCCCGCAGCGGCGGAATGACTATCTCAAACGAATGCAGCGCATAGTACAGCTGGCGGCTAAAGCGGTTCTGCTCCACCAGGTTGGCGAGGTCGACGGTGGTGGTGGCGATCACTTTCACATCTACCGGAATCAGCCGTCGGGCATCAAGACGCGTCAGCACGCCCTGTTTTATCACCTGCAGCAGCGCCGACTGCAGTTCGGGGGCCAGATACTCTATTTTTTCCAGGAACAGCGTGCCGCCGTTAGCCAGTTCGAGTCGGCTGAGGCGGCCATTTTCATCGTCGGTTGGCGCGCTGCCCATAAAATCCTGTCCCAGTACGCTGTCGGCGTACAGCTGGCAGTTAACCGAAATATACGGGCCCGGCGCCCGCTCGCTTTCGTTATGGATAGCCTGGCTCAGTAATTCTTTACCCACCCCTTCCTCGCCGCACAGCAGCACCGGGAAAGCGCCGCGCGCCGCCTGGCGGCCAAAGTGGATCAGCCTGCGGGTTTCCGGGTCATCCGCCGACATCTGTTCGAAGGTATGACTCACTTTGCCTAATTGGCTGGTCATTAATTGACGCATCTGCTCCACCGGGTGGAGCAGTAAAATGAAGCTATTGCCCTGCTCCTCCACGATAGGCTTCAGGGTGATCACCGCGTCGATAAACTGATGCTGGCTCTCGAAGGTCACTTCCACATGATTAAGGCCGCGGGCCTGTTTAATCGCGCGGCGCAGCAACGCCGGCAGGGTCAGCAGTTCGTTGATATTTCGCCCCTGGCTGGCCTGGGTATCGAGATGCAGCAGCGTGGCCGCCTGCACGTTGAGAAACTGCAGCACTCCCTGCTCGTTCCACGCCATCACCCCGTCGTCCATACTTTCCAGCAGGCCATACATTTGATTAAGGTGACGGTTAGATTCCGCCAGCAGGCTGTCGGTAAGCAGCGAGTTACCCACTTCGCGGGCGATGGCCAAGGTCAGCGACAGATCCGCCGGAGCCCACTCTTCGCGCAGACAGCATAGCGAAATCGATCCAAACAGGCGGCCATGGTTATCGAACACCGGCGTCGAACTGAACGACCAGCGCCGCAGAGCCTGCTTAAAGTGCTCGTCGCCCGCGGTGTTGACCGGCTGTCCAAGCATCGAAGCCAGCGACAGCGCGCAGGTGCCGATAATGCTCTCCGCGCAGTAGCTGCCGTCGCGAAATCCCAGTTCCGCCAGCTGTTCCAGTGTCTGCGGGTTACCACAGCGGCTCAGAATGCAGGCCGACTCATCAAGGATGAACAGTGCGCAGGGGCGGTTGGCCATAAACTCCCACGCATCTTCCAGCGCCGCCTGACCGATGGTCAGCAGCGCGGTTTTGCGACGGCAGATCGATTCAAAGGTCAGCCCCTGCGCCTGATGCGGCGCCTGCCAGGTTTCCCGCTGCATAAATTTGCTGCAGCGATGCCACGACTGGCTGATAACGGCTGAAACTTCATTTTCCGCGCCCTGAGTCTGAGCTGTCATATCCCTTTTCCGCTGTAGTTAACACAGTTAAAACGACAAAACCCTCCGGCAGCGGCTGCCGGAGGGGAAAGTTCATGCCGCATTATGCTGCGGCGTCTCGGTCAGGCGAAAACGAATTAACGCGCCAGCCACTGCTGCCCAAGCAGGTCCGCGGTAAGGATGGCGGCGTAGACGCTATCCGCGGTGACCGGGAACGGCATATTGTGGATGGTTTCGCCTTCTGCGCAGGTGGCTTTCGCGACCGCGTGGATTTTGCTTTCAATACCCTCTTTCACGCCCATCTGCGCAAGGGTGATCGGCAGGCCGACTTTTTCACAGAAGCCCATCACGGTTTCGATCTCTTCCAGCGGGCTGTTTTGCAGCACCAGCTGCGCCAGGGTGCCGAAAGCGACTTTTTCGCCGTGATACAGATGGTGGCACTCTTCAAGAATGGTGAAACCGTTGTGAATCGCGTGCGCGCCGGCCAGGCCGCTGCTCTCAAAGCCAATACCGCTCAGATAGGTGTTGGCTTCGACAATGCGCTCCAGCGCATCGGTCACCACTCCAGCCTGAGCCGCCAGGCGTGCTTTTTCGCCTTCCGCCAGCAGCGTATCATAGCACAGGCGCGCCAGGCTCAAGGCCGCCGCCGTGGACTGCCCGCCCGCCATGCTGGTGGCTCGCGCATCGAAGCAGGCCTTGGCTTCAAACCAGGTGGAGAGCGCATCGCCCATCCCGGCCACCAGCAAGCGTACCGGCGCTTTGGCGATAATCGCCGTGTCCATCACCACCATATCCGGGTTTTTCGGGTAGATCAGATACTCTTCAAATTCGCCCGCCTCGGTGTAGATAACCGACAGCGCGCTGGTCGGCGCATCGGTTGAGGCAATTGTCGGGATCACCACCACCGGCAGCTTCTGGTAATAGCCGATAGCCTTAGCGGTATCGAGGGTTTTCCCGCCGCCGATACCCACCACGCCGCGGCAGCCGTGCTGCTTAAGAATAGCGATCAGGCGGTTGATTTCCGCATGGCTGCACTCGCCGTTAAACCGTTCCGCATGGCAGCTAATATTGTGGCTATGCAGGCCGTTCAATACTTTGTCGCCCGCCAGCTTCATCACGAAGTCATCGGCGATAACAAAAAAGCTGTCGGCCAGGTTTTTAGCGTATTCGCCGAACAGCATGGCGGCATCAGGTCCCTGGAGATATTTGGCTGGAGATTGAATAACTTTTAGCATTCCTTTCACCCTCAAATAAGTGCATATGTTGACACGTGAGCCCTGGCCGTCATGCCGCGGCGCCTGGTATCAATGGCGCCTACAGCCACGCTGCCGGAGCGATGCATCCACTGTAGGGCGAGCAAAAGCGAAAAAAATTTTTCCCTTTTTTGTTCTGTTCTGAAACAGATAAAAAAATAATGCGTTTCACATTGAAACGACATGACTGAGAAAGCGATGGGATTGCGATCGCGATCGGCTCATTTTGGCAAAAAAGCCGCTATCGTCCCTCCTCTTTAACGCAGAAAATCGCCTCAATGCGGCACAATGGCGAAAAAAATCATCATAGCCTCATCTCTGATAGCAGAAAAAAACGGCCACATTATTAGCGCTGGCTCGCAATTTTCCTGTTTATCGGCGAATAACGTTCCATAAAGGAACAAAAATCATTTTCTACGTTCCGTTATGGAACTCATTTTGACAGCGTTTTATTTTGCGCCCGCTCAGCCAGAATCATTACATCGCCGGGCTACCCTTATAGACAGGCGACCTCCCCTACCCTACGGAGCATAAACAATGAAAAAACTGATTAACCGTGTGGAAGATGTACTCAGCGAACAACTCGTCGGCCTGGCGAAAGCGCATCCTGAACTGACGCTGCACCAGGACCCGGTCTATGTCACCCGCGCCGATGCGCCGGTCGCCGGCAAAGTGGCGCTGCTCTCCGGCGGCGGCAGCGGACACGAACCGATGCACTGCGGCTACATCGGCCAGGGCATGCTCTCCGGCGCCTGCCCGGGGGAAATTTTCACCTCGCCGACGCCGGACAAAATGTTCGAATGCGCGATGCAGATTGACGGCGGCGAAGGCGTCCTGCTGATTATCAAAAACTATACCGGCGACATCCTGAATTTTGAGACCGCCACCGAGCTGCTGCACGAAAGCGGCGTTAAGGTCACCACCGTCGTGGTGGATGACGACGTGGCGGTAAAAGATAGCCTCTACACCGCCGGACGCCGCGGCGTCGCCAATACCGTGCTGATTGAAAAACTGGTCGGCGCCGCCGCCGAACGCGGCGACTCGCTGGAAGCCTGCGCCGAACTGGGCCGCCGTTTAAATAACCTTGGCCACTCGATTGGCATCGCGCTGGGCGCCTGCACCGTACCGGCCGCCGGACAGCCCTCCTTTACCCTGAAAGATGATGAGATGGAGTTCGGCGTCGGCATCCATGGCGAGCCGGGTATCGACCGCCGCCGCTTCAGCTCGCTCGACCAAACCGTCGATGAGATGTTCGATACCCTGCTGGAAAACGGCGCATACAGCCGCACGCTGCGCCAGTGGGATAACGTCAAGGGGGCGTGGCAGGAAGTGAAACAGAGCAAAACCGCGCTGCAAAACGGCGATCGGGTTATCGCGCTGGTCAATAACCTCGGCGCCACGCCGCTTTCCGAACTGTATGGCGTTTACAACCGCCTTGCCCAGCGCTGCGAAGCCTCCGGCATTGTGATTGAACGCAACCTCATCGGCAGCTACTGCACCTCGCTGGATATGGCAGGTTTCTCCATCACCCTGCTGAAAGCGGATGATGACACGCTGGCGTTATGGGACGCCCCGGTCCATACCCCGGCGCTGAACTGGGGAAAATAAGGAGCACGACATGTCACTGAACAGAACGCAAATCGTCGACTGGCTGTACCGCTGCGGCGACATTTTCACCAAACAGAGCGATTTTCTCACCGGCCTTGATAAAGAGATCGGCGACGCCGACCACGGCCTCAATATGCATCGCGGCTTCAGCAAAGTCGTCGAAAAGCTGCCGTCGATCGCCGATAAAGACATCGGTTTTATTCTCAAGAATACCGGGATGACGCTGCTTTCCAACGTCGGCGGCGCCAGCGGCCCGCTGTTCGGCACCTTCTTTATCCGCGCCGCCCAGGTCACCCAGGCGCATCAGAGCCTGACCCTCGACGAGCTTTATCAGATGATCCGCGAAGGCGCGGACGGCGTCGTCAACCGCGGTAAAGCGGAGCCGGGCGATAAGACGATGTGCGACGTCTGGCTGCCGGTAGTGGAATCCCTGCGTCATTCCAGCGAGCAGCATTTGTCTATCCCCGCCGCGCTGGATGCCGCCTGCGAAGTGGCCGAGCGCGCCGCCCACGCCACCATCACCATGCAGGCGCGTAAAGGCCGCGCCAGCTATCTCGGCGAGCGCAGTATCGGGCATCAGGATCCCGGCGCGACCTCGGTGCTGTTTATGGTTCAGATGCTGGCTGCCGCCGCCAAAGAGTAAGGAAATCGCGATGGTAAACCTGGTTATTGTTTCTCATAGCGCCCGGCTGGGCGAAGGTGTCGGAGAACTGGCCCGGCAGATGTTAATGAACGATGGCTGTAAGCTGGCGATCGCCGCCGGGATCGACGATCCCGACTGCCCGATCGGCACCGATCCGATTAAAGTCATGGAGGCGATTGAATCCGTCGCCGATACCGACCATGTACTGGTGATGATGGATATCGGCAGCGCCCTGCTCAGCGCCGAAACCGCCCTCGATCTGCTCGATCCGGCGATTGCGGCAAAGGTGCGGCTGTGCGCCGCGCCGCTGGTCGAAGGGACGCTGGCGGCCACCGTCAGCGCCGCCTCCGGCGCCGGGATCGACAAGGTTATCGCCGATGCCATGAACGCCCTGGAAGCCAAGCGGGTTCAGCTGGGTTTACCCTCGCACACGCCTGACGCCGCCGCCCCAACGCTTGCTGACGACGGCGACGCTAAATCGGTTTCAGTCATTATTAACAATCACAACGGCCTGCACGTGCGTCCGGCATCGAAGCTGGTCGCCGCGCTGGCGGGTTTTAACGCCGACCTGGTGCTGGAGAAAAACGGCAAATGCGTTACCCCGGACAGTCTGAATCAAATCGCTCTGCTGCAGGTGCGCCGCCACGATAAGCTGCGCCTGCTGGCCCGCGGTCCGGACGCCGATGCGGCGCTGGCGGCGTTTCAGGCGCTAGCCGCCGATAACTTCGGCGAGTCGCCGGAGGCGCAGCCGACTGCGGAACCCGCCATACCTGCGCGTGTTGAAGGCGCGGCGCTGCTTTATCCGCTGGCGCCGATCCAACCGGCGCTCCCCGCCGCCGCCGACATCGCCCGCGAGCAGCAGCGCCTGCGCCAGGCGATCGACCAGACGCTGGCCGATCTCAATGCGCTCACCGAGCTGGCGGAAAACAAATTTAACGCCGATATCGCGGCGATCTTCGCCGGTCATCACACTTTACTCGACGATGAAGATCTGTTTGATGCCGCCAACGATCGTCTGCTCACCGAACAGTGCTCGGCGGAATGGGCGTGGCATCAGGTGCTGATGGAGCTCAGCCAACAGTATCGCCAGCTGGATGACGCCTACCTGCAGGCGCGCTATATCGATATCGAAGATATTCTGCAGCGCACGCTACGCCATCTGCAGGGTATTAAGGAGACGCTGCCATTCGCCAGTGAGCCGACGATTATTATCGCCGACAATATTTATCCCTCGACCGTACTCCAACTGGATGCCAGCAAGGTCACCGGCCTGTGCCTGCGCGACGGCAGCGAACAGGCCCACGGCGCGATTATCGCCCGCGCGGCGGGGATCGCCTGGCTATGCCAGCAGGGCAACGCGCTGAATGATATTCAGCCTGGCGAAGCCATCACGCTCGATATGCTTCAGCAACGTCTTATTCGTCGCTAAATCCACTTTGACCGTTACCACTCCGGAGGCCCGCCTCCGGAGGGTGAGTTTTCGCTTACTGTTCAGGAACCACTATGTCTCAATTCTTTTTTAACCAGCGCGCCAGCCTCGTTAACGACGTGATCGAGGGAACCATTATTGCCAGCCCGTGGAACAACCTCGCCAGGCTGGAGAGCGACCCGGCGATCCGCGTGGTGGTGCGCCGCGATCTGAATAAAAACAACGTGGCGGTGATTTCCGGCGGCGGCTCCGGCCATGAACCGGCGCACGTCGGCTTTATTGGTAAAGGCATGCTGACCGCCGCGGTCTGCGGCGATCTGTTCGCCTCGCCGAGCGTCGATGCGGTACTCACCGCGATTCAGGCGGTGACCGGCGAGGCGGGCTGTCTGCTGATCGTTAAAAACTACACCGGCGATCGGCTTAACTTCGGCCTCGCGGCGGAGAAAGCGCGCCGTCTTGGCTACAACGTGGAGATGCTGATCGTCGGCGACGATATTTCGCTGCCGGATAACAAACAGCCGCGCGGTATCGCCGGGACCATTCTGGTGCATAAAGTGGCGGGCTATTTCGCCGAGCGCGGCTTCAACCTCGCCACCGTCCTGCGCGAAGCGCAATACGCCGCCAACCACACCGCCAGCATCGGGGTGGCGCTGGCCAGCTGTCACCTGCCGCAGGAAGCGGAAAGCGCGCCGCGCCATCAGCCTGGCCACGCCGAGCTGGGGATGGGCATCCACGGCGAGCCGGGAGCTTCGACGATCGCGACCCATAACAGCGCGGAAATCATGCAGATTATGGTAGAGAAGCTGACCGCCGCCCTACCTGAAACCGGCCGCCTGGCGGTGATGCTCAATAATCTCGGCGGCGTGTCGGTGGCCGAGATGGCGATCCTGACCCGCGAACTGGCCAACACCCCACTCCTTACGCGCGTTGACTGGTTGATTGGCCCCGCTTCGCTGGTAACGGCGCTGGATATGAAAGGCTTCTCGCTGACCACTATCGTGTTGGAAGAGAGCATTGAAAAGGCGCTGCTGTCGGATGTCGAAACCGCCAGTTGGCAGAAGCCGGTGCAGCCGCGGGCCGTTAATATCATGCCGTCCGCGCTCGCCAGCGCACGCGTCGCCTTTACGCCATCGGCCAACCCGCAGGTGGGCGATTACGTGGCGCAGGTGACCAGCACCCTCTCCGGCCTCGAAGCCCATCTCAACGCGCTGGACGCCAAAGTGGGCGACGGCGATACCGGCTCCACTTTCGCCGCCGGCGCGCGCGAGATTGCCGCTCTGCTGCAACGCCAGCAACTGCCGCTCAATGATTTACCCACGCTGTTCGCGCTGATTGGCGAACGCCTGACGGTGGTAATGGGCGGCTCCAGCGGCGTCTTGATGTCGATTTTCTTCACCGCCGCCGGGCAGAAGCTGGAGCAAGGCGCCAGCATGGCGGAAGCGCTGAATGCCGGTCTGGGGCAGATGAAATTTTACGGCGGCGCCGATGAGGGCGACCGGACGATGATTGATGCTCTACAGCCGGCGCTGGCGGCGCTGTTGGCCGAACCGGATAATCTGCAGGCCGCTTTTGCCGCGGCGCAGGCCGGCGCGGATCGCACCTGCCAGTCGAGCAAAGCCGGCGCCGGACGCGCCTCCTATCTCAACAGCGAGAGCCTGCTCGGCAATATGGACCCCGGCGCCCACGCGGTAGCGATGGTGTTTAAGGCGCTGGCTGAGCGCTAAGCCTCCCCCGGTGGCGCTGCGCTTACCGGAGCGACGTAACACCGCCGAATAAAAGCCCGGATAAGGCGCAACGCGCCGCCATCCGGGTTTACCGCTCTATCTATTATTTGCTATGCCAGTACGCCTGTGAACGCACCAGCTGCTGATCGATACTCGGATCCTCAAAGCGCGCCAGCAGCGATTTCACCACCGCGCCTTCACCGGTCAGCCAGATGAAATAATCTTCTGACGGCACCTTAACCTGCGCCAGGCGCTCGGCGACGAACGCCGGGTTGTGGCCTACCACCCATTCGATATTAAAGCCGTCGAGATCCGCCAGATAATCTTTATACGAAGCATCCGCAATAGAGACGATGGCCGTCACCTGCGGCGTCACCGGCAGCTGGCGCAATCCCAGCAGGCGGCGGCGCAGCGCCGGCATTCCCGACTCGTCACAGACATAAAGCTGCCAGGCGTAATCTTCCGGCACCACCAGCGAACCGCGCGGCCCGCCGATCACCAGCTTATCGCCGACGTTGGCTTCCAGCGCCCAGCGGCTGGCAATACCGCCATCGTGGATATAAAAATCGTAAGCCAGCTCGTGGCGTTCGGCATCGTACAGCGGCGTGTAGTCGCGGGTCGCCGGGCGCACGCCCTCGCCCCAGTTAATGCCTTCGTCGGTCACTTCCGGCGGCGTAAATACGCTGCCCGCCTGCGGGAAAAACAGTTTAGTGTGGTCGTCAAAACCTTGGGAAACAAAGCCATCCAGCGCCTCGCCGCCCAGCACAATCCGCTGGAACGCCTGGCCGATACGCTCAACGCGCAGCACGGTTAATTCGCGAAAACGTAGTTCGTTACGCACGCGCTGCGGATATTTTGCTTGTTTAATTGTGGTCATCCGTCGTCGCCTTGTTGAAGGGTAAATAGATATATCTAAACTCAGTGCAAATGATAATGATTGCCATTAGTGAAAATGGCAAGTTTTTTTTGATATAAAGCGAGAGAAAGACACAATAAAGCCAAAAGCAAAAATAAATTATTTATTATCAATAAATTAAAAATAAACCATTGTCATTTATTATTTTTTAGATATAAATTAGATATATCAAAAATACAGGAGACATCGATGCGACATCATCACGAAGAGGGCCACGGCGAACAGGGCCGTCGCGGCGGTGGACGCCGCCAGCGTTTCTTTGGCCACGGCGAATTGCGCCTGGTGATCCTCGATATCCTTTCGCGCAACGCCAGCCACGGCTATGAGCTGATTAAAGAGATTGAGGCGCTGACGCAGGGCAATTACAGCCCCAGCCCCGGCGTTATCTATCCGACGCTCGACCTGCTGCAGGATCAGGGATTGATTAGCGTAGAAGAGGAGAATGGGCGTAAAAAAATCGCTATCACTGAAGAGGGACGCCGCCTGCGCGCCGAAAGCGGCGAGCTGTTAAGCCAAATTCAGACGCGCCTGCAGGAACGCATGGTCGGCTGCGAATTGCGCAAAAATCCGCAGATGAAACGCGCGCTGGAAAACTTTAAAGCGGTGCTGGACCTGAAGGTCAACCAGCAGAGCATCAGCGACGCTCAATTGAAACAGATCATCGGCGTGATTGACCGCGCGGCGATGGAAATCTCCCAGCTCGATTAACCTCTCGCACCACAATAGTTCCCAGGCTGCTCCATCACGCGGCAGCCTGCACCACCCCAATTCATACCGCTTCACACCCCAACGGCAGTTTATCTTGCAGCCTCAGGAATAAAACGTGCCAATAATTAAGTTATGAGATTAAATTTTGCACATTTGCGCCTTAACTTTGCGTTTATCCCGATTTTCATCGTCGCTGCCAGGCTGGCGTAATCCCTGCAATACTTAATTCAGTATCATGTGATACGCCCCCCCCAGGAGCACATTTTGAACAGGTTACCTTCCAGCGCATCGGCTCTGGCCTGCAGCGCGCACGCACTGAATCTCATCGAGAAGCAATCGCTCTCCCATGACGAAATGAAAGCACTGAACCAGGAGGTGAGAGAATACTTTAAAGAACATGTGAACCCGGGGTTTCTGGAGTATAGAAAATCGGTCACAGCCGGCGGGGATTACGGAGCCGTAGAGTGGCAAGCGGGAGGGTTAAATACGCTTGTCGACACCCAGGGACAGGAGTTTATCGACTGCCTTGGTGGGTTTGGCATCTTCAATGTAGGGCACCGTAATCCAGTTGTGGTATCCGCCGTCGAAAATCAACTCGCGAAACAACCGCTTCACAGCCAGGAGCTACTGGACCCGCTGCGGGCCATGCTGGCGAAAACGCTGGCGGCCTTAACGCCCGGCAAGCTCAAATACAGTTTCTTCTGCAATAGCGGCACGGAATCGGTGGAAGCGGCGCTGAAGCTGGCAAAAGCCTATCAGTCTCCGCGCGGCAAGTTTACCTTCGTCGCCACCAGCGGCGCATTTCACGGTAAATCGCTCGGCGCGCTGTCGGCCACCGCGAAATCGACCTTCCGCAAACCGTTTATGCCGCTGCTGCCGGGCTTCCGTCACGTGCCGTTCGGCGATATTAACGCCATGCGTTCCATTCTGAGCGAATGCAAGAAAACCGGTGATGACGTCGCGGCGGTGATCCTTGAGCCTATCCAGGGCGAAGGCGGCGTGATCCTGCCGCCGGCGGGTTACTTACCGGCGGTCCGTAAACTGTGCGACGAGTTTGGCGCGTTGCTGATCCTCGACGAAGTACAGACCGGCATGGGCCGCACCGGCAAGATGTTCGCCTGCGAGCATGAAAACGTGCAGCCGGATATTCTGTGTCTGGCTAAAGCGCTCGGTGGCGGCGTAATGCCGATCGGCGCGACGGTAGCGACGGAAGAGGTCTTCTCGGTGCTGTTCGATAACCCATTCCTGCACACCACCACCTTCGGCGGCAACCCGCTGGCCTGCGCGGCGGCGCTGGCGACGATCAACGTCTTGCTCTCGCAGAACCTGCCGGCGCAGGCGGAGCAAAAAGGCGATCTGTTGCTGGACGGCTTCCGTCAACTGGCGCGCGAATATCCGGATCTGGTGAATGAAGTCCGTGGGAAAGGCATGCTGATGGCCATTGAGTTTGTCGATAACGAGATTGGCTATAACTTTGCCAGCGAGATGTTCAGACAGCGGGTGCTGGTCGCCGGGACGTTAAACAACGCCAAGACGATCCGCGTTGAACCGCCGCTGACGCTCACCCTCGAACAGTGCGAACAGGTGCTGAAGGCGGCGCGCAAGGCGCTGGCGGCACTGCGCGTTTCGGTCGAAGAGACATAATTCACACCCGACCCTCTCCCGCTGGGAGAGGGTATTTTCGCGTTATACCACCCGCACGCCTGCCGGCATGACGCGCTCCGGCGTCAACAGCACGCTTTCGCTTTCATCCTCGGTTTCCGCGCATAACAGCATGCACTCAGAAGTTTCACCACGCATTTTGGCTTTCGCCAGATTACACAGCACCACCACCGTTTTCCCCAGCAGCTCTTCTTCGCTGTAGTAGGGCACCAGGCTGGTGACCGTCTGCAGCGTGCGGTCGCCGACATCAATCCGCGCAATGTACAGTTTGTCGGCATTGTCATGGCGCTTCACCTCGACAATCTTGCCGACGCGCATCTCCAGTTTGGCAAAATCAGCGTAAGCTACGGTATCCATCTCTCACCTCCAGTAAATTTTTACTAAAAGATAGCAAGTTTTTGCCGTTCGTCTGCATAATGCTGAGAATAATGCTACTTCTGTCACGCTATCGCCGGGGAAAACAGCCCTCGCGCGCAGGCGTTTTTTACTGAAATAAGGTGCAGGACGCGACGCTTGCTTTACAATGGATGAGCAAACATGGGCAACGTCCGATAAAGGAAAAAGATGGCAACGCTAAAAGACATTGCGACCGAAGCGGGTGTTTCGCTGGCGACGGTTTCCCGGGTGTTAAACGACGATCCCACCCTGAACGTGAAAGAAGAGACCAAGCATCGCATTCTCGAGATTGCGGAGAAGCTTGAATATAAAAGCAGCAGCGCGCGTAAAACGCAGGTCCTACCCGTCGGCCACCATCATATCCTGGCGCTGTACAGCTACCAGCAAGAGCTGGAAATTAACGACCCTTACTATCTCGCCATTCGCCACGGTATTGAAACCCAGTGCGAAAAGCTCGCCATCGAGCTCACCAACTGCTATCTCAATAACACCCTGCCCGAGCTGAAAAAGGTCACCGGCGTATTGATTATCGGCCAGCCGACGCGCGAGCTGCGCGAAACCGCCAGCGCGCTGACCGACAATATCTGCTTTATTGATTTCCACGAAGCCGGCAGCCCGTACGATGCGGTGGATATCGACCTGGTACGTATCGCTAAAGAGGTGGTCGACTTCTTTATCCAGCAGGGCGCGTCGCGTATTGGATTTATCGGCGGCCAGGACCAGCCCGGCAAGGCCGATATTCGCGAAGTGGCGTTTGTGGAGTACGGCCAGTTGAAGGGCGTGGTTTCAGCCGATGATATCTGGCGCGGCGGTTTTTCCAGCTCGTCCGGTTATGAGCTGGCGAAGCAGATGCTGGCGCAAGCGGAATTTCCGCGGGCGCTGTTTGTCGCCTCGGACTCCATCGCCATTGGCGTGCTGCGCGCCATTCACGAACGCGGGCTGGCGATCCCGGAAGATATTTCGCTGATTAGCGTCAATGATATCCCCACCGCGCGCTTTACCTTCCCGCCGCTGTCGACGGTGCGGATCCACTCCGAAATGATGGGTAGTCAGGGGGTGAACCTGCTGATCGAGAAGGCCCGCGATGGCCGCGCCCTGCCGCTTAACGTTTTTGTTCCCAGCGTGTTGAAGCTGCGCGGCACCACCCGTTAATCCAACCCCATCCCGGCGGCGCTTCGCTTAGCCGGGCTACCGGTCCTGGCCAGAACGCCATTCTGTAGGCCGGGTTAGGCGCAGCCGCCACCCGGCACAAAGCGGCTTCATCCCCCATCCAGTTCCCCGGCGGCGCTTCGCCTGGCCGGGCTACCTGTCCTGGCCAGAACGCCATTCTGTAGGCCGGGTAAGGCGCAGCCGCCACCCGGCATAAAGCGGCTTAATCCCCATCCAGTTCCCCGGCGGCGCTCCGTTTAGCCGGGCTACCGGTCCTGGCCGCAACGCTATTCTGTAGGCCGGGTAAGGCAAAGCCGCCACCCGGCACAAAGCGGCTTAATCCCCCATCCAGTTCCCCGGCGGCGCTTCGCCTGCCCGGGCTACCGGTCCTGGCCGGAACGCCATTCTGTAGGCCGGGTAAGGCGCAGCCGCCACCCGGCATAAAGTGGCTTCATCCCCCATCCAGTTCCCCGGCGGCACTTCGCCTGGCCGGGCTACCGGTCCTGGCCGGAACGCCATTCTGTAGGCCGGGTAAGGCGCAGCCGCCACCCGGCACAAAGCGGCTTCATCCCCCATCCAGTTCCCCGGCGGCGCTTCGCTTAGCCGGGCTACCGGTCCTGGCCGGAACGCCATTCTGTAGGCCGGATAAGGCGCAGCCGCCACCCGGCATAAAGCGGCTTCATCCCCCATCCAGTTCCCCGGCGGCGCTTCGCCTGGCCGGGTTACCGGTCCTGGCCGGAACGCCATTCTGTAGGCCGGGTAAGGCAAAGCCGCCACCCGGCATAAAGCGGCTCATTTTGTGATCAAGTTAAAGTAAATCATCCCTGACGATTTTATTTAGTAAAAGTTTTACTAAAATGAGTTTTATCTTATTAAGCCGTTCAGGGAGGCGATATGAATCGCTGGGAAAACCTTCAACTCACTCATGAAAACAGGCTGCCGCCGCGGGCGTATTTCTTCTCTTACGACTCACTGGCCCAGGCGCGGACCTTCGCCCGCGAAACCAGCAGCCGCTTCCTGTCCCTCAGCGGGCAGTGGAACTTCCGCTTCTTCACCAACCCGCTGCTGGTACCGGAGAGCTTTACCTCATGCTATCAGAACGAGTGGGGGCCAATTACCGTACCGGGTATGTGGCAGATGGAAGGCTACGGTCAGCTGCAGTACACCGACGAAGGTTTCCCCTTCCCCATCGACGTGCCCTATGTCCCGACCGATAACCCGACCGGCGCCTACCAGCGCCTGTTCACCCTCGGCGACGGCTGGCAGGGCAAACAAACCATCATTAAATTCGATGGCGTCGAAACCTATTTCGAAGTCTACGTTAACGGCCAGTACATCGGCTTTAGCAAAGGCAGCCGCCTGACCGCCGAGTTCGATATCAGCGCGGCGGTGAAAACCGGCGACAACCTGCTGTGCGTGCGCGTGATGCAGTGGGCGGACTCCACCTATATTGAAGATCAGGACATGTGGTGGTCGGCGGGCATTTTCCGCGACGTCTATCTGGTGGGGAAAAATCCGCTGCACGTGCAGGATTTCACCGTGCGCACCGATTTTAACGATGACTACATCGACGCGACCCTCTCCTGCCAGCTGACGCTGGAAAACCTGGCTCCGCAGACGGCGGCGGCGACGCTGGAATATACCCTGTTCGACGGCGAAAAGGCGCTTTATTCGGGCAACGTCGGTCAACTGCAGGTCAGCCAGCAGCTGAACACTGGCTTCACGATTGATGTGAGCGCGCCGCAGCAGTGGTCGGCGGAAAGCCCGTATCTTTATCATCTGGTGCTGACGTTAAAGAACGCCGCCGGCGAGGTGCTGGAAATCATCCCGCAGCGCGTCGGTTTCCGCGATATCAAAGTGCGCGACGGCCTGTTCTATATCAATAACCGCTACGTGATGCTGCACGGCGTAAACCGCCACGATAACGATCATCTGAAAGGCCGCGCGGTCGGCATGGATCGCGTGGAAAAAGATCTGCTGCTGATGAAGCAGCACAACATCAACTCGGTGCGCACCGCCCACTACCCGAACGACCCGCGTTTCTATGAAATGTGCGATATCTACGGACTGTTCGTGATGGCGGAAACCGACGTGGAGTCCCACGGTTTCGCCAACGTCGGCAACCTCAGCGCCATCACCGACGACCCGGCCTGGGAACACATCTACGTTGAGCGCATCGTGCGCCACGTGCACGCGCAGAAAAACCATCCGTCGATCGTCATCTGGTCGCTGGGTAACGAATCCGGTTATGGCTGCAACATCCGCGCCATGTACCACGCCACCAAAGCGCTGGATGATACCCGGCTGGTGCACTACGAAGAGGATCGCGACGCCGAGGTGGTGGATATCATCTCCACGATGTATACCCGCGTACCGCTGATGAACGAATTCGGCGAGCACCCACATGAAAAACCACGCATTATTTGCGAATACGCCCATGCGATGGGCAACGGTCCCGGCGGACTAACTGAATATCAGAACGTTTTTTACCAGCACGACTGTATCCAGGGCCACTACGTGTGGGAATGGTGCGACCACGGTATTCAGGCCAGCGACGAAAACGGCGCGGTGTGGTACAAATTCGGCGGCGATTATGGTGACTACCCGAACAACTACAACTTCTGTCTTGATGGCCTGATTTTCTCCGACCAGACGCCGGGGCCGGGCCTGCGCGAATACAAACAGGTCATCGCGCCGGTAAAAGTGCAGGCGCGGGATATCTGCCGCGGCGAACTGCGGGTGGAAAACAAACTGTGGTTCTCCACTCTCGATGACTACACCCTGCGCGTTGAAGTGCGCGCCGAAGGCGAAACGCTCTCCAGTCAGTTGCTGAAAGTGAAAGACCTGGCGCCGAACAGCGGCCGCGACCTGCAAATCGCCCTCCCGCAGCTCGACGAACGTGAAGCTTTCGTCAACATCATGGTGACCAAAGATTCGCGCACCCCGTATAGCGAAGCCAATCACGATATCGCCGTCTATCAGTTCCCGCTTAAAGCGCGAACCGCCGCGCGAACGCCGCTGTTAAACGCCAGCGCCACGCCGCTGCAGATTGTCGATGAACGCCTCAGCTACACCATCTGCGGCCATAACTTCCGCGTGGTGTTCAGCAAGGTCAGCGGCAAACTGAGCGAATGGCAGGTCAACGGCGTCGACCAGGTAACCCGCGAACCGAAGATCAATTTCTTCAAGCCCATGATTGATAACCATAAACAGGAATACGAAGGACTGTGGCAGCCGGCCCACCTGCAGATAATGCAGGAGCATCTGCGCGAATTCAGCGCTGAAATAGAGGGCGAAACGGTGGTGATCACCACCCGTAGCGTGATTGCGCCGCCGGTGTTCGACTTCGGTATGCGCTGTACCTATCGCTGGCAGATTACCCCGCAGGGCCACATCAACGTTGAGTTGGCCGGCGAGCGCTACGGCGACTATCCACACATTGTCCCGTGCATCGGCTTTATGCTGGGCATTAACGGTGAGTTCGACCAGGTGAACTACTATGGCCGCGGGCCGGGCGAGAACTACGCCGACAGCCAGCAAAGCAACATCATTGATATCTGGCATACCACCGTCGACGATATGTTCGTCAATTATCCATTCCCGCAGAACAACGCTAATCGTCAGCACGTGCGCTGGGCATCGTTCAGCGACCGCCACGGCAGCGGTCTGCTGGTCGTTCCGCGCAATCCGCTCAACGTCAGCGCGTGGCACTTTACGGCAGAAAACCTGCACGCCGCCCAGCACTGCAACGAACTGCAGCGCAGCGATGACATCACCCTGAATATCGATGCGCAACTGCTCGGCCTCGGCTCCAACTCCTGGGGCAGCGAAGTGCTGGATAGCTGGCGCGTCTGGCTCAACACCTTCAACTATGGCTTTACGCTGCTGCCGCTGGAGGGCGGATGCGGCACCTCGCAGGTACTGGCGAACCATAGCTTCGGCGCCGGTTTCTTTTCCCCCGTTGCACACAGCGAGGCTGAATAATGAGAATTCTCGATAATTTAGAACAGTTTAAGCAGGTTTATCATAGCGGCCGCAAATGGCAGCGCTGCGTGGAAGCCATCAATAACATCGACAACATCCGCCCGGGCGTGGCGCATTCCATTGGCGATTCGCTCTCCTATCGGGTGGAAACCGATAGTACGACCGATGCGCTATTTGTCGGCAACCGCCGCTACTTTGAGGTGCACTATTACCTGCAGGGGCAGCAGAAAATCGAGTTTGCCGCCAAAGAAAATCTGCAAACCGTCGCCTGCTACCGCGACGAAACCGATCGCGAATACCTGAAAGGGATCGGTGAAACGGTGAAGGTTCACGAAGGGCAGATGGTGATTTGCGATATCGACGAAGCCTACCGCTTTATCTGCGATGCGCCGGTAAAAAAAGTGGTGCTGCGAGTCACGGTTGAAGACGGATACTTCCTCAATAAGTAAACCCGCGTTAAGCGACAAGGGAGGTCAACGGGTACACCCGTTGGCCTTTCGGTTCCAGCCCGCTAAGGCGGGTAGATGAATGATTGGAGGACGTATGTCCGAGTCTGTACGTGCCAAAATCGGCAAGTTCGCGCTGCTATCGATGGCCTTTACCGCCGTCTTTAACGTGCGAAATATCGTCAATAATAACATCGAGTTAGGTCTCAGTTCCGCGCCTATCTTCTTATTCGCCACTATCGTTTACTTTATCCCGTTCGTGTTTATCATCGCCGAATTTGTCTCGGCCAACAAACACTCTGAATCTGGGATGTACGCGTGGCTGAAGCAGCCGCTGGGTACCCGCGCCGCCTATCTTGGTTCCTTCCTCTACTGGTTTGTGAACCTGTTCTTTTTCCTCTCGCTGTTGCCGAACGTAGTGGCCTACGCCTCATACGCGATCACCGGGTACGCGATCCCCTTCTCGCCGATGGTGACCTCGCTTATCTCCATCGTGCTGTTCGCCATGGCCACCCATATATCCACCAAAGGGGCGACCTGGCTGGGTAAAATTTCCGAATGTGTGGCCTACGGCGTGTTCGCTTTGTTCGCGATTTACGTCGTCGGCGCGCTGACCGCGCTGGGTTCCGGTCACGTCCCGGCGCAGCCGATTACCCTGGCGGCGATGGAGCCGACCATCAACTGGGCGACGCTCGGTATCATGTGCTGGATTTTCCAGGCCGCGGGCGGCGCGGAAACCGTTGCCGCCTACCTCAACGACACTAAGGGCGGGCAGAAATCCTTTATTAAAGTCATCATCACCGCCGGGGTGCTGATTGGCGGTATGTATGCCTTAGGTTCGCTGCTGGTTAACGTCTTTGTCGCCCGTGAAAACCTGACCTACGCCGGCGGAATGGTGGAAATCTTTACCGGTCTCGGCGCCTACTTCCACATTTCTGAAGCGCTGATGGGCCGCTTCGTCGGCATCATTCTGTTTATCGCCATCTTCGGCAGCATGATGATGTGGACCGCCGCGCCGGTCAAAATCCACTTCTCGGAAATCCCGAAAGGTATCTACGGCCAGAAAACCACCGAGTTGAACGCCCACGGCGTGCCGGTACGCGCCGCCTGGTGGCAGTTCCTGTTCGTTTTCCTGATGTTGATTGTTAACGGCTTCGGCTCCGCCAGCGTGCAGCAGATGATGAACACCGCCATTAATCTCACCGCCGGCACCGCCATGCTGCCGCCGCTGTTCATCATGGCCGCCTACTTCGTCTTCCGCTGGAAACACGATGACACGCCGCGCGATTTCCGTATGGGCTCAAGGAAAGTGGGCATGAGCGTGGTCACCATGTTGATGGTTATTTTCGTCATCAGCATGACTGCTTCGGCTTTCCCGCCGGGTGTCGATCTGGTTAACGCTTTCTTTATCAACGTCTTTATGACCGCGGTCTTCTCCGGCCTGGCGTGGTGGTGGATCACCCGCTTTGAAAAAAAGCAGCAACGTCTGCGCGCCGCGGCGCCGGTTAACGCTGCCGCCGCCGGTAAGTAACGTTCCTGTCGTCCCGTCAGCCCCTCGTCGGCTGGCGGGATTTTTTTATCCCTCACCTGATTACGTATTACTCAACCTTTTTCGTGATCGAGTTAAAGCTATTCGGTTTCCTTACTTCTATTTACTAAAACTTTTACTAAAATCGACATTAATTCTTAACTACCTCTACCCTACAAACAACACAACCCCCTTCAGCGACCCTCTGAAGGACAATGTGTGGAGATGTGTTATGTCTGATACTAAACGTAATACCATCGGCAAGTTCGGCCTGCTATCGCTGACCTTTGCCGCCGTTTACAGTTTCAATAACGTCATCAACAACAATATCGAACTGGGGCTGGCGTCGGCGCCGATGTTCTTCCTCGCCACCCTGTTCTACTTCATTCCGTTTTGCCTGATTATCGCCGAGTTCGTGTCACTGAATAAAAACTCCGAGGCCGGGGTTTACGCCTGGGTGAAGAGTTCGCTCGGCGGCCGTTGGGCGTTTATCACCGCCTATACCTACTGGTTCGTAAATCTGTTTTTCTTCACCTCGCTGCTGCCGCGCGTGATCGCCTATGCCTCTTACGCCTTCCTCGGCTACGAATACATTCTGACGCCGTTCGCCACTACCGTGTTGAGCATGGCGCTGTTCGCTTTCTCCACCTGGATCTCCACCAACGGCGCGAAAATGCTGGGGCCTATCACCTCCGTCACCTCATCGCTGATGCTGCTGCTAACGCTCTCCTATATTTTGCTGGCCGGTACCGCGCTGGTAGGCGGCGTGCAGCCAGCGGATCCGATCACCGTCGAGGCGATGATCCCTAACTTCAACTGGGCGTTCCTTGGTATTACCACGTGGATCTTTATGGCGGCGGGCGGCGCGGAATCGGTGGCGGTATACGTCAACGATGTGAAAGGCGGCTCGAAATCCTTCGTCAAAGTGATCATCCTCGCCGGGATCTTCATCGGCGTGCTTTACTCGATCTCCTCCGTGCTGATCAACGTCTTCGTCAGCAGTAAAGAGCTGAAGTTTACCGGCGGATCGGTGCAGGTGTTCCACGGCCTGGCGGCTTACTTTGGCCTGCCGGAAATGCTGATGAACCGCTTCGTCGGCCTCGTTTCGTTTACCGCGATGTTTGGCTCGCTGCTGATGTGGACCGCCACCCCGGTAAAAATTTTCTTCTCGGAAATTCCCTCCGGCATCTTTGGTAAAAAAACCGTCGAGCTCAATGAGAACGGCGTCCCGGCGCGCGCGGCCTGGATCCAGTATCTGATCGTCATTCCGCTGATGATTATCCCGACGCTGGGATCCAACACCGTGCAGGATCTGATGAACACCATCATCAACATGACCGCCGCCGCTTCCATGCTGCCGCCGCTGTTCATCATGCTGGCCTACCTCAACCTGCGCCGCAAACTCGACCATCTGCCGCGCGATTTCCGCATGGGCTCGCGTACCACCGGCATCGTGGTGGTATCCATGCTGATTGTGATTTTCGCCATCGGCTTCGTCGCCTCAACCTTCCCAACCGGCGGCAACATCCTGACCATTATTTTCTACAACGTTGGCGGGATCGTGATTTTCCTTGGCTTCGCGTGGTGGAAATACAGCAGATACGTCAAAGGATTAACCCAGGAACAACAACAAATAGAAGCGGCTCCGGCTTCCCATACCTCTTAAATACCTTAAAAAAATGAAAACTCACACTTACTTATACGGGGCACTCGTTGCCCTGGCTTTTTGCGCCCCTGCGGCGGCCGCTGAGACTGTCCATCCGGCCGAGCACGACGATACCAAAACGCCGGAATTAACCACCACCTCCTATCGCTTTTACGGCGAATTGGGGGTTGGCGGATACATGGATTTAGAAGGCGAGGACAAACATAAATACAGCGATGGCACCTATATCGAGGGCGGGCTGGAGGTCAAAAACGGCCACTGGTTCGGGCTGATTTACGGCGAAGCCTGGACGGTACAGGCCGATAGCCAGGGCAATGCCTGGACGCCCGGCCACAGCTGGGGCGGCGTGGAAGGCGGCCTTAACCGCCTCTATGGCGGCTATAAAACCGATAACAACACCGAGATCATGCTCAGCCTGCGCCAGGACTCGTCGCTGGACGACCTGCAGTGGTGGGGCGACTTTACCCCCGATCTGGGTTATGTGATCCCCAATACCCGCGACATCATGTACGCGCTGAAGGTACAAAACCGCAGCGGCGATTTCCGCTATAGCGTCACCGCCACGCCGGCCGGTCATCACGATGAAAGCAAGGCCTGGCTGCACTTCGGCAAATATGATCGCTATGACGATAAGTACACCTATCCGGCAATGGTCAACGGCTACGTGCAGTACGACATCGTCAAAGATGTCACCTGGATGAACGGCCTTGAAGTGACCGACGGCACCGGACAGCTATTCCTGACCGGCGTTCTGTCGCCCAATCTGGCCTTCCGCGCCTGGCACCATACCGGCCGCGCCAAAGGGCTGGATGTTCCCGGCAGTGAAACCGGCTTTATGGCCAGCGCCATGTATGAAGCATTAAGCGGGCTCTACTTCTCCACCGCATACAGCTACGCCAAACACCACCCGGACCACGCCGCTGATGAAACCACCGCGTTTATGCAATTTGGCATCTGGTACGAATACGGCGGCGGGCGTTTCGCCACCGCCGCCGACAGCCGTTTCTATACCAGCAACGCCAGCGGCGACCCGAGCGACAAAATTTTCCTGATGCAATACTTCTACTGGTAACAAGGAGCCGAGATACCATGAACCTCACCACTACGCTGACGCCGCTGGCCTGCGCGCTGATGCTGAGTTTTTCCGCCCACGCCGTCACCGCGCAGGCGTTTAAAAACGTCATCGATCGTAGCGGCGCGCCGCAGTATATGCAGGATTTCGACGCCGATGACCACCAGCGCTTCAACCCCTTTTTCGACCTCGGGGCGTGGCACGGCCACCTGCTGCCCGACGGCCCGGCGACCATGGGCGGTTTCCCCGGCCCGGCGCTGCTGACCGAAGAGTACATCAACTTTATGGCCACCAACTTCGATCGCCTGACGGTGTATCAGAACGGCAAAAAGGTCGATTTCACCCTGCAGGCCTGGAGCCTGCCCGGCGCGCTGAAACAAACGCTGACCGCGCCCGGCGTGAAGGTGGAGATGACGCTGCGCTTCGCCAGCGCCCATACCTCGCTAGTGGAGACCAAAATCACCAGCAACACTCCACTGAAGCTGGTGTGGGATGGCGAACTGCTGGAAAAACTGGCCGCCAAAGAGGGTAAAGCGCTGTCGGGCAAAACCATTGATCAAGCTTTCCCGGACTATCAGCGCCGTCTGAGCGCCACGCCCGACGGCCTGACGGTCAGCTTTGGCAAGGTTCGCGCCGCCTCTGACCTGATGACTTCCGGCGAATCGCAGTATCAGATCCACCGTTCGCTGGCAACCGAGACCCGTATCGACGGTCACCGCTTCACCAGCAGCGCGGAGATCCGCGGCTCCACCACCCTCTACACCACTTATTCGCACCTGCTCACCGCGGAGCAAGCGCGACGGGAAAAAGCGCAGATCCGCGATATTCTGGCGCGCCCGGCTTACTATCTCACCGCCTCCGAACAGCGCTGGGACGGCTATCTGCAAAAAGGGCTCAGCAATCCAGACGCTACCGCTGAACAGACCCGCGTGGCGGTGAAAGCCATTGAGACGCTCAACGGCAACTGGCGCGCGCCGGGCGGCGCGGTGCATTACCACACCGTCACCCCATCCGTGACCGGCCGCTGGTTCTCCGGCAACCAGACCTGGCCGTGGGATACCTGGAAACAGGCCTACGCCATGGCCCACTTCAACCCGGATATCGCCAAAGAGAATATCCGCGCCGTCTTCTCCTGGCAGATTAAAGCCAATGATAAGGTGCGCCCGCAGGATGCCGGATTTGTGCCCGATCTGATTGCCTGGAACCTGAGCCCCGAGCGCGGCGGCGACGGCAGCAACTGGAACGAACGCAACACCAAGCCAAGCCTCGCGGCCTGGTCGGTGATGGAGGTGTATAACGTCACCAAAGATAAAGCATGGCTGGAAGAGATGTATCCGAAGCTGGTGGCCTATCACGACTGGTGGCTACGCAACCGCGACCATAACGGTAACGGCGTGCCGGAATATGGCGCGACCCGCGATAAGGCGCACAACACCGCCGACGGCGCCATGCTGTTCACGGTGAAAAAAGGGCAAACCGAGCAGACGCTTTCCGGCCTTAGCGCCTACGAGCAGGTGACGGCCAAAGGCGATTACGACAACCTCGAAATCCCGGCGCAGGTAGCGGCATCGTGGGAATCCGGGCGCGACGATGCGGCGGTATTTGGTTTTATCGATAAAGAACAGCTGGATAAATACGTCGCCAACGGCGGCAAACGCAGCGACTGGACGGTGAAATTCGCCGAAAACCGCGACCGCAACGGCAACCTGCTGGGATATTCGCTGCTTCAGGAGTCGGTCGATCAGGCCAGCTATATGTACAGCGATAACCACTATCTGGCGCAGATGGCGACCATTCTTGGCAAAGCGGAAGAGGCAAAGCGCTATCAGGCGCTGGCGGCGAAGCTGGCGGATTATATCAATACCTGCATGTTCGACCCGCAGACCCGCTTCTATTACGACATTCGTATCGAGGAACAACCGCTGGCCAACGGCTGCGCCGGTAAACCGATCGTCGAGCGCGGCAAAGGGCCGGAAGGCTGGTCGCCGCTGTTTAACGGCGCGGCGACGCAGCAACATGCTGACGATGTGGTTTCGGTGATGCTCGACCCGAAAGAGTTCAACACCTTTGTGCCGCTGGGTACCGCCGCGCTGACCAACCCGGCCTTTGGCGCCGATATTTACTGGCGCGGACGAGTGTGGGTGGATCAGTTCTGGTTCGGCCTGAAGGGAATGGAGCGCTACGGTCATCGCGATGAGGCGCTGAAGCTGGCGGACGCCTTCTTCCAGCACGCCAAAGGCTTAACCGCCGATGGCCCTATTCAGGAGAACTACAATCCGCTGACCGGCGCCCAGCAGGGGGCGCCCAACTTCTCGTGGAGCGCGGCGCATTTATATATGTTGTATAACGAGTTTTTCCGTAAGCCGTAATTCCCCTCACCCTAACCCTCTCCCCACAGGGGAGAGGGAACCGTCCGATGCCGTTTTTATTCACTGCCCCGGCCCGCTTTTCTCCCTCTCCCACTGGAGAGAGGGAACCGTTCGATGCCGTTTTTATTCACTGCTCCGGCCCGCTTTTCTCCCTCTCCCCTCGGGAGAGGGTCGGGGTGAGGGCTCGTCTCACACCGCCGGCAATAGGCCGATAAAGCTGCGCTTCTGCCGCGGCTGCGACATCATCTCCTCCAGCTTTTCGACGCAGGCTAAATAGTGCGGCGTCTTCTTATGCGCCAGCACCGCCTCATCGTCTTTATAGGCTTCGTAGATAAAAAAGCGGGTTTTCACCTCTGGATCCTGCAGGACATCAAAGCGCAGGTTGCCCGGTTCCCGCAGCGCGCCTTCGTGGTTGGCGCGAAACACCTCGAGAAACTCATCCACCCGCTCGGGTTTAATATTGATCTCCACCAGCGTTACGTTCATTTCAGCTCTCCCTGTTTTTCTTCCTGCCAGAACTGATACGCTTCGCGCGCGTTCAGATTCTCATGCACCACCTTTTTCACCGCCTTCAGCATCGCGCGCGGGGCGCTGGACTGGAAGATATTGCGCCCCATATCCACCCCGGACGCCCCCTGGTCGATTGCCCGCCAGCACATCTCCAGCGCCTCATGCTCCGGCAGTTTTTTACCGCCGGCGATGACGATCGGCACCGGACAGCTGGCGGTCACTTTTTCAAAGCCTTCCTCAACGAAATAGGTCTTCACAAACTGCGCCCCCATTTCGGCGGCAATCCGGCTGGCCAGCGAGAAGTAGCGCGCATCGCGGGCCATCTCTTTGCCGACGCCGGTAACCGCCAGTACCGGCATACCGTAGCGATTGCCGGCATCCACCAGTTTGATGATGTTATTGATCGACTGATGTTCGTATTCGCTGCCGATATAGACCTGCGCCGCCACCGCGCAAACGTTGAGACGCAGCGCGTCTTCCATCGCCACCGCCACGCATTCGTTAGAGAGTTCGCTCAAAATCGAATTACCGCCGGAGGCGCGCAGCACCACCGGCTTATTGGTGGCCGCCGGTACCTGGCTGCGCAGTACGCCGCGGGTGCACATCAGCACATCGGTGTCGGCAAACAGCGGCGCAATCGACAGGTCGATACGCTCAAGCCCGGTCGTTGGCCCCTGGAAGTAGCCGTGATCGAAGGCCAGCATCACCGTGCGGTTGCTGTGCGGATTAAAGATGCGCGCCAGCCGCGACTGCATGCCCCAATCCAGCGAGCCGCAGCCTTTCAGGGTATACAGCGTGTTCTGCTGCGGGCGGTCGATACCGAAGTCCTTACCCTCTTTGATGTCGTCTAAATCAGCCATCTCATCCTCCGTCAGAAGTCGTAGTTGTTGATATTCTCTTTGCTGAACACCACGCGCTCCGGCAGCAGCACGATACCGTTGCCCTTCGCTTCATACTGGTAGCCCTGCACGCTATTCGGTTCGACCTTCAGCGAGCCGATATCTTTCACCTCAACGCTATCGCCTACGTTAAGATCGCCCTTTTTCAGCAATCGATCGGCGACGTTAACCGCAATTTTGCCCTGCTGAACCACATCCCACAGGCCGAACGCTTTCACCGTGCCGCGCTCAACGTACGGGCGCATCACGTTCGGAGTACTAAAGCCGACAATCGCCACGCCCTGACGCTTGAGGTTCTCCGCCGCCTGCGCCGCCGCCGGCAGCGCATTGGCATCCGGCGCGATAATGGCGTCGAGATCCGGATAGGCTTTTAAGATCCCCTCGGCGGTTTGCAGCGATTTGGTGGCATCGTTATAGCCAAACTGGGTGGTGACGATTTGCCACTGCGGATGCTCTTTTTCGATTTTGGCTTTGGCTTCCTTCACCCACTGGTTCTGGTCGGTCACCGTCGGGCTGGAGTAGAAAAACGCCACTTTGGCGGCAGGTTTGCTGAGCTGCTTTTCCGCCATCGCCACCAGCAGGCCGCCGAGCTGCTGCGGCGTGCCCTGGTTGATATAGATGCTGCGGCACTCCGGTTTGGTATCGGAATCCCAGGTCAGGACTTTCACCCCGCGCTGCATCGCCCGCTTCAGCGCCGGGCACAGGCCGTCCGGCGAGACGGCGGAGACGATAATCGCGTTGTAGCCCTGGTTGACGAAGTTGTTGATAAGCTGCACCTGCCCGGAGACGCTGGGCTCGGTCGGGCCGTCATAGGTGACATCAACGCCCAGCGCTTTCCCCGCCTCTTTCGCGCCGTTGCCGCCGCTGGTAAAGAAGCCGACGCCAACCAGCTTCGGAATAAAGGCGATGCGGTCCGCCGCCTGCGCGGTAACCACGCTCATCGTCAGCGCCAGCACGATCAGTTTTAATTTCATTTTATGCTCCGATTGTTTTATGCGAGAAAAGACGCCGCCAGGTTGCGCGCACCCATTCACGGTGCAGGCTCAGCGAACGCCCCATCACCACCACAACCAACAGCGCCCCTGACAGCGCGCTCGACACCTGGTTGGGGATGCCGACCATCTGTAAACCCTGTTGCAGATACCCCACCAGCAACGCCGCCAGCGCGGTACCCAGTATCGATCCCGAGCCGCCGTAAATATTGGCCCCGCCAAGCACCGCCGCGGTCAGCGCCGGCATCAGCAGGTCGCGACCTAAATCCGAACGCGCCGAGCCGAAATAGGAGACCATCACCAGCGCTGCGACCGCCGATGCGACGCCAACCAGGCCATACAGCACGTACGGGATGCCGTTCACCGACAGCGCGGCATAGCGCGCGGCGCGCGGGTTTTGCCCGAGTAAAAAGAGGTGGCGGCCAAAGCGCCCGCGATGGGCCAGCAGCCAGAAGAAAAAGGTGATAATCGCGAACAGCACCAGCGGCAGCGGCAGTCCTGCGAGGGTTAAATTGGCGAAGGCGGTGAAGCTATCGGGAAAACCGCCAATCCCCTCGTAACCGGTCGCGCCGGCCATCCCGGAAAGCAGCAGCGCGCCGCCACTGTACAGATACAGCGTCCCGAGGGTGATCACCAGCGGGCTGATGCCGGTGTAGTGAATCAGCGCGGCGTTAAATAACCCGCACAGCAGCCCCAATAGCAACGTCAGCGATACCGCCAGCCACAGCGGCCAGCCCGCCTGGGTCATTACGCCAAGGGCGATAGCGCACAGGCCGATGGTCGAGCCCAGCGAAATATCGATCCCGCCGCTGATGATCACCAGCGTCAGCGGCAGCGCGACGATGCCGATGCAGATAAAGTCGCTGGTGCTAAAGAGCAGCATATTGAGATCCAGCATGCGCGGATTCAACGCGCCGAATAGCAGGATTTCCGCGATCAGCAACGCCAGCAGCGCGCTTTCCCAGTTAAGCTTCAGCTTCATTTAAGCCACCTCTTTGCTTTTGCGTTCGGGAAAGCGGACAACCTGTTTGCCCCCTTTATTACCGGGCTGGAAACGGCTGTACTTTAGCGCCCGCTGATGGCGGGCCAGCGCCTGGCGCAGGCGGCCATCGAGCACCAGCACGCCGAGCAGCACCAGGCCGGCGATAAAGTCATTCCACCAGGCGGGAAGGCGGAACAGCACCAGCACGGTGTCGATTTGGGTGAGGAAAAAGGCGCCGAGAAACGCGCCGAGCAGCGTACCGGTACCGCCGAGCAACGAGATCCCGCCCAGTACGCAGGCGGCGATGGCTTTCATCTCCAGCCCGCTGCCGGTCTGATTAGGCACAAAACCAATTTGCGCGGCGAAGACGATCCCGGCGCAGGCCGCCAGCATGCCGTTGAGGGTAAAGGCCAGCATCCGCGTGCGGTTGACCGCCACGCCCAGCTGACGCGCGGCGGCGAGATTATCGCCAACGGCGTAAAAATCACGACCAAAGGCGGTGCGCGACAGCAGCCAGCCGCCCGCCAGCAGCAGCGCCAGCACCAGCCAGCCCAGCGGCGACACGCCAATAAACGCGGGCTCCGAGAGCGATTTCAGGCTGTCGGGCAAGCCCTCGATCCATTTCCCGCCGGTCCACAGCAGCATCACTCCGCGATACAACCCCAGCGTACCGAGCGTCGCGACAATCGCCGGAATGCGCAGTCCCACGACCAGCAGGCCGTTAAAAGCCCCGGCCAGCGCGCCAATCGCCAACGCGAAGGCGATAGCCGTCGCCAGCCCGTAACCGTTGTTCAGCGCCACGCCGACGGCGATGGCGCACAGCCCAACGGTCGAGCCTACCGACACATCAATATTGCGGGTCAGCATCACCAGCGTCGCGCCTAATGCCAGCAGGCAGAGGATCTGCGAGCTGGCGAAAATCATCGCCAGGGTCTGCAGGCTGAAATAGGCTGGATTGAGCGCCACCAGCACAACAAAGAGCGCCACGATGGCAAAGAAGGCGCTCAGTTCGCGATTCTTCAGTAACGTTTTCATGCCTGCCCTCCGAAGGCCAGGGTCATCATGCGATCGACGGTCACCGCCTGCCGCGCCAATTCGCCACTGTAGCGGCCCTGATGCATCACCAGCACCCGGTCGGCCAGGCCAACGAACTCATCCAGATCGCTGGAGATCATCAACACCGCCACGTTTTGCGCGGCAACGCTTTTTAGCAGTTGATAGATATCGGCGCGGGCGGAGACATCCACGCCGCGCGTCGGCTCATCGACAATCAGCAGTAACGGATTGGCTTCCAGACAGCGCGCCAGCAGTACCTTCTGCTGGTTACCGCCAGAGAGAGTGCGCACCGGCTGATCGCCATCGGCCAGCTTGATCCCCAGCGCACGGTGATAGCGCTCAACCACCGCCGCCTCCCGTTTCCCCTGCTGCCACCACGACGGCTGATTGAACATCACCGTGTTCCAGCGCACCGGCGCATCGAGAAACAGCCCCGAGACCTGGCGGTCTTCCGGCAGATAGACCAGCCCGCTGGCTAGCCTGGCGCGGGTGCTGTCGCGGCTAATCTCGCGGTTCTCCAGCCAGATCCGCCCGGCGCGCGGTGGACGCAGGCCGTATAGGGTTTCGGCAAATTCGGTGCGCCCGGATCCTACCAGCCCGGCCAGACCGACGATCTCTCCGGCGCGGATCTCCAGATTGAGATCGATAAAACCTTCTCCGGTGAGATCCTCCACCCGTAGCACGGGAAAGTCCTGCGGTTGAGTACGCCGGTTGCCCGGTAGCGCCAGCCACAGCTTTTGCGTGTCGCTCAGCGCATGGTCGCGGCTGGCCGGCGTCATAGCGTTAATCAGTTGCTCATCGCGATAAGCCGCGGTCTCGCCGCTCAGCACCACCGCGCCATCGCGCATCACCGAAATATGGCTGGCAAGCTGGCGGATTTCGGGCAATTTGTGTGAGATAAAGACGATCCCAACGTCCAGCGCCTGTAACGCGCGGATCTGGCTAAACAGTCTCTCGGTTTCACCCGGCGTTAAAGAGGCGGTGGGTTCATCCAGGATCAGGATCCTGGCCTCGCGCATCAGCCCGCGCAGGATCTCGACCATCTGTTGATCGGCTACCTCGAGCGTGCTGGCGCTGGCGTCGAGGTTGATCTGGCAGTTCAACTGCTGCAGTTTGTCCTGCAACCGCGCGGCGGTATCCGCCCGCTTCGGCAGGCGGAAGAGAATGTTCTCGCGCACGCTGAGGTTGGGAAACAGCATCGGCTCCTGCGGCACCAGATAGATGCCCAGCTGGTGCGCCAGCGCCGGATTGAGACGCGCAAACGCGCGGTCGCCGAGCGTCAGTTCACCGCTGTCCGGCGTTTCAACGCCAGCGATGATCTTCATCAGCGTTGATTTACCCGCGCCGTTGCCGCCCATCAGCGCATGCACCTGGCCCGCGCATAGCGTGAAATCGATGCCCTTCAGCACCGCAACGCCGGAGAACTGTTTGCAAATCTGACGAGCTTCAAACAGTGGCTTCATCATCACGCCCCAATTGAACAAATGATTTTTAAATTTAATAATGTTCAAAAGCGTAGACGGTGAACTATATTTACAACCGTGCGAAGATCACACTTTAGTGCTTTAGATCGTCAGGAATAAATGCGCCAGCGATGAAAGATCCGTTTTGCCAGTCGGCTCACACTTTCCGACCGCGCAATAGCGAACATATGATCTAAATTTTTATAAGAGTTCAATTTATGAGCGAAAAACGCATTACGGAAGAGAACCGCTACGCCGGGCTGGCGTTAGCCGAGGAAGAGCTGGTGGCGCGGGTGGCGTGGTGTTACTACCACGACGGCCTGACGCAAAATGACATCGGCGAGCGTTTGGGGCTGCCACGGCTGAAAATTTCCCGCCTGCTGGAGAAAGGCCGCCAGTCCGGAGTGATCCGCGTGCAGATCAACTCGCGCTATGAGGGCTGCCTGGCGCTGGAAAGCGAACTCCAGCAGCGTTTTGGCCTCAAGCTTGCCCGCGTGCTGCCGGCGCTCAATACCCCGCCGATGAATACCCGGCTGGGGATCGGCGCGGCGCAGTCGCTGATGGGCATTCTGCAACCGGGTCAACTACTGGCGGTCGGGTTCGGCGAAGCCACCATGAGCTGCCTGCAGCATCTCAGCGGATTTATTGGCTCGCAGCAGGTGCGGCTGGTGACCCTCTCCGGCGGCGTCGGCCCTTATATGACCGGCATCGGCCAGCTTGATGCCGCCTGCAGCGTCAGCATTATTCCGGCGCCGCTGCGGGTCTCTTCGGCGGAGGTCGCCGAGATCCTGCGCCGCGAGTCGAGCGTGCGCGACGTGATGCTGGCGGCGATGGCGGCGGACGCGGCGGTGGTTGGCATTGGCGCCATCGATCAGCGGCGCGACGCCACCATTTTACGCTCCGGCTATATCAGCGAGGGCGAACAGCTGATGTACGCGCGCAAAGGCGCGGTCGGCGACATTTTAGGTTATTTCCTGCAGGCCGACGGCCGGCCGGTAGAAGGACTGGAGATCCATCGGGAACTCCTCGGCGTAACCCTTGATGAGCTGGCGCAGCTGCCCACCATCGTCGGCGTCGCCGGGGGAGAACAAAAAGCGCAGGCGATTCATGCCGCTCTGATTGGCAAGCGCATTAATGGCCTGGTAACGGAAGAGACAACAGCACGCGCGGTGCTCGCACTGGCCTCCTGACGGCCTGGCGCCGCGCGACAACAGCGAGGCGCATGTCATGAGTTACCTGTTAGCGTTAGATGCCGGGACCGGCAGCATTCGGGCGGTCATTTTCGATCTTAATGGCCGCCAGCTGGCGGTAGGCCAGGCCGAATGGAAACACCTGAGCGTTGATAACGTCCCCGGCTCGATGGAGTTCGACCTTACCACCAACTGGCAGCTGGCCTGCCAGTGCATTCGCCAGGCGCTCGACGCCGCCCGGCTCTCTGCCGCCGATATTCAGTCCGTCGCCTGCTGTTCGATGCGCGAAGGGATCGTCCTCTATGACCGCGACGGCGAGGCCATCTGGGCCTGCGCCAACGTTGATGCCCGCGCCAGCCGCGAAGTGGCGGAGCTTAAGGAGATCCACGACTATCGTTTTGAATCCGAGGTGTACGAGGTCTCGGGACAAACCCTGGCGCTAAGCGCCATGCCGCGCCTGCTGTGGCTGGCGCACCACCGCCCCGATATCTACCGCAAAGCGGCAACCATCACCATGATTAGCGACTGGCTGGCGGCGAAGCTTTCCGGCGAGCTGGCGGTTGACCCGTCAAACGCCGGCACCACCGGCATGCTCGATCTGTTTAGCCGCGACTGGCGTCCGGCGCTGCTGGATATGGCCGGACTGCGCGCCGATATGCTGTCGCCGGTCAAAGAGACCGGTACCCTGCTGGGCGCCATCACCGAAGCGGCGGCGCAGCAGAGCGGCCTCCGCGCCGGGACACCGGTGGTGATGGGCGGCGGCGACGTCCAGCTCGGCTGCCTGGGCCTTGGGGTGGTGCGTGCCGGGCAAACCGCAGTACTCGGCGGCACCTTCTGGCAGCAGGTGGTCAACCTGCCGCAGGTGCGTACCGATCCGCAGATGAATATTCGCGTTAATCCTCATGTCATTCCCGGCATGGCGCAGGCGGAATCGATCAGCTTCTTTACCGGGCTGACCATGCGCTGGTTCCGCGACGCCTTCTGCGCTGAAGAAAAACTGATTGCCGAGCGGCTCGGCGTTGATGCCTATTCGCTGCTGGAGGAGATGGCCAGCCGCGTGCCCGCCGGATCCCACGGCGTGATGCCTATTTTTTCCGACGCTATGCACTTTAAGCAGTGGTACCACGCCGCGCCGTCGTTTATTAACCTCTCCATCGATCCGGAGAAGTGCAACAAAGCGACCCTGTTCCGCGCGCTGGAGGAGAACGCGGCGATTGTCTCCGCCTGCAACCTGGCGCAGATTTCGCAGTTCTCCGGCGTGACATTCGAGAGCCTGGTGTTTGCCGGCGGCGGCTCTAAAGGCGCGCTGTGGAGCCAGATCCTCAGCGACGTCACCGGCCTGCCGGTGCGGGTGCCGGTGGTCCGCGAAGCCACCGCTCTGGGCTGCGCCATCGCCGCCGGAACCGGCGCCGGACTGTATGGCGATATGGCCAGTACCGGAGAGCGGTTAGTGAGCTGGCATCGCGAGTTCACCCCTAATCCGCAGCATCGCGAGCTGTATCAGGAGATGATGAGCAAGTGGCAAACGGTGTACGCCGATCAGTTGGGTCTGGTGGATAGCGGGCTGACAACGTCGATGTGGCAAGCGCCGGGTCTGGAGCGCCGCCAGCGCGTAGTCCCCTCACCCTAACCCTCTCCCGGTGGGAGAGGGAACCGTTCGGCGCAGGCCTTGAATACCGGTGCCGGTCCGCCTTTCCCCTTGCCCTTTGGGTGAGGGAACCGTTCGGCGCAGGCCTTGAATACCGATGCCGATCCGCCTTTCCCCCTCGCCCTTTGGGAGAGGGAACCGTTCGGCGCAGGCCTTGAATACCGATGCCGATCCGCCTTTCCCCCTCGCTCTTTGGGTGAGGGAACCGTTCGGCACTAGCCTTGAATACCGGTGCCGGTCCGCCTTTCCCCCTCGCCCTTTGGGTGAGGGCACCGTTCGGCACTAGCGTTGAATATCGGTGCCGGTCCGCCTTTCTCCCTCTCCCTTTGGGAGAGGGAACCGTTCGGCACTAGCGTTGAATACCGGTGCCGGTCCGCCTTTCCCCCTCGCCCTTTGGGAGAGGGAACCGTTCGGCACTAGCCTTGAATACCGATGCCGATCCGCCTTTCCCCCTCGCCCTTTGGGAGAGGGAACCGTTCGGCGCAGGCCTTGAATACCGGTGCCGGTCCGCCTTTCTCCCTCTCCCTTTGGGAGAGGGTCGGGGTGAGGGACAACGTGTTCCGTTCTTTGAATCCCATCACAATCACCGCACTCCCCTTTTCCCTTTTTCTCCGCGACGGCTAAATTAGTAACTCATCCGACCACATAACAATAATTTTACATTGGAAGCCACTATGAGCCGCTATCCGTCGCTTTTCGCCCCGCTTGAGCTGGGCTTCACAACGCTCAAAAACCGCGTGTTGATGGGCTCAATGCACACCGGGCTGGAAGAGCTGCCGGATGGCGCGCAGCGGCTGGCGGCCTTTTACGCCGAGCGCGCCCGCCACGGCGTGGCGCTGATCGTCACCGGCGGCATCGCCCCGGCGCCCTCTGGCGTCACCATGGCCGGCGGCGCGGTACTCAATGATGCCAGCCATCTGGCGCACCATCGCCATATTACCGACGCGGTACACCAGGAAGGCGGCAAAATCGCCCTGCAGATCCTGCACACCGGGCGCTACAGCTATCAGCCCGCGCTGGTCGCCCCCTCGGCGCTACAGGCGCCGATCAACCGTTTTACGCCCCATGAACTGAGCCACGATGAGATTCTTACGCTTATCGATGATTTTGCCCACTGCGCCCAGCTGGCGCGCGAAGCGGGCTATGACGGCGTCGAAGTGATGGGCTCTGAAGGCTATCTGATTAACGAATTTCTCGCCGCGCGCACCAACCAGCGCGACGACCAGTGGGGCGGCGATTATGCCAGGCGCATGCGTTTCTCCATTGAAGTGGTTAAGGCGGTGCGCCAGCGCGCCGGTCACGATTTCATTATCATCTACCGTCTGTCGATGCTCGATCTGGTCAACGACGGCAGCACGCTGGCGGAGGTCACCGAACTGGCCCAAGCCATCGAAGCGGCAGGGGCGACAATCATTAATACCGGCATCGGCTGGCACGAAGCGCGCATTCCGACCATCGCCACGCCGGTACCGCGAGGGGCTTTCAGCTGGGTCACCCGCAAGCTGAAAGGCGCGGTGTCGATCCCGCTGATTACCACCAACCGCATCAACGATCCGCAGGTCGCGGAGGATATTCTCGCCCGCGGCGATGCCGATATGGTATCGATGGCCCGCCCGTTCCTCGCCGACGCCGAATTTATGTCGAAAGCGCAGAACGATCGTGCCGATCAGATCAACACCTGCATCGGTTGCAACCAGGCGTGTCTCGATCGGATCTTCGTCGGCAAAGTCACCTCCTGTCTGGTCAACCCGCGCGCCTGCCATGAAACCCTGATGCCGGTCCTGCCTGCCAACGCGCCTAAACGGCTGGCGGTAGTCGGCGCCGGGCCTGCCGGTCTGGCCTTCTCCGTTAACGCCGCCGCCCGCGGCCATCAGGTCACGCTGTTCGATGCGCTCCCGGAGATCGGCGGCCAGTTTAATATCGCCAAACAGATCCCCGGCAAAGAGGAGTTTCACGAGACGCTGCGTTACTACCGCACCATGCTCGATCTTCATGGTGTCGATCTACGCCTGAATACCCGCGTCACGGCAGACGATCTGCTAACGTTCGATGAGACGATCCTCGCCACCGGTATCGCCCCGCGCCTGCCGGCGATCGCCGGGATCGATCATCCCAAGGTGCTGAGCTATCTGGATGTCTTGCGCGATAAAGCGCCGGTTGGCGCGAAGGTGGCGATTATCGGCTGCGGCGGCATCGGCTTCGATACCGCGATGTATTTAAGCCAGTCGGGCGTGGCCACCAGCCAGGATATCGGCGAGTTCTGCCGCGAATGGGGTATCGATACCAGCCTGCAATCGGCGGGAGGGCTGAGTCCTGAAGGCCCGCAGTTGAGTAAAAGCCCGCGACAGATTGTGATGCTGCAGCGCAAAGCCAGCAAACCGGGCGAAGGGCTCGGCAAAACCACCGGTTGGATCCACCGCGCGACGCTGCTGGCGCGCGGCGTGAAAATGATCCCGGCGGTGAGTTATGAAAAGATCGATGATGAAGGATTACACGTCACTATCGGCGGCGAGCGCCAGCTGTTGGCGGTCGATCAGGTAATTATCTGCGCCGGTCAGGAACCGCGCCGCGAGCTGGCGGATCCGTTGCGCGCGGCGGGGAAAACGGTGCATCTCATCGGCGGTTGCGACGTAGCGGCGGAGCTGGATGCGCGCCGGGCGATTGCCCAGGGCACAAAACTGGCGCTGGCGATTTAGCCGTGTCCCGGGGGCGGCGCGATGCGCCTTCCCCGGGCTACCACGATAATCCCGAAAGGTAGCCCGGCTAAGGCGACAGTCGGTAGCCCGGCTAAGGCGACAGCCGCAAGCCGGGGGAAACAGCGACAAGAATCAGCGCTGTTTACGCACCTTCGTTGCTTTCAAAATGACAAACTTATTGTTCGTCGCAATCGTCGTGCAATTACCAAAAGCGCGCTTCAGTTTACGGAAGTAATCGAGGTGGCGGTTGCCGACGACGTATAGCTCGCCGCCGTATTTCAGGCTGCGGCGGGCATCGTTAAACATCTGCCAGGCAATATGGTCGGTAATGGCGTGCTGCTGATGGAACGGCGGATTACACAGAATCGCCGTAAAGCGGTCGGGCTCTATGCCGGAAAGCGAATTGTTGACCATGAATTCACAGCGTTCGATATCGTCCGGCAGGTTGCGCTCGACGTTCAAACGGCTGGAAGCCACCGCCATGTGCGACTCATCGGTGAACATCACGCTGGCGTTTGGGTTTTGCGCCAGCGCCTGCAGGCCAATCACCCCATTGCCGCAGCCAAGATCGGCGATCTCGCCTTCTAAATCAGACGGTAAATGCTGCAGGAAGAAACGCGCGCCGATATCCAGTCCGCTGCGGGCAAAAACGTTGGCGTGGTTATGGATGATCCACGGCGTGCCGTCCAGCTTCCAGCTGTAGGTTTGCGGCGCATCGGCAAGCTTAGGGGCGGTGAAAACGCAGTGGATCAGACGCGCTTTTTTCCACGCCAGCGAGGTGGTGGTGGTACCGAGGATTTTTTCAAACAGCGCCAGCGTCGAGTTGTGTACGTCACGGGCTTTCGCCGCGGCGATAATTCGGGTTTCCGGCGTCACCACTTCGCGCAGCGCGCGCAGCTGCTGTTCCAGCAGGGCCAGCTGTTTTGGCACCTTAATCAGCACCAGCGCCGGCGCGGCCGGCAGCGGGCTCAGGCTATCCTGAAAGCGCACGCTCTCTTCATCGATACCGTTCATCCGCAGGTTGTGGCGGGTCGCCAGCTCGGAAATAAAGGAGTCGTTGATGCTGACCGGGTTGCGCTCCGCCAGCGCGCAGGAGAGCGCGCCGAAGCCGTCGTTGAAGATGAGCGTCAGGCCGTCGACGTCATTCACCTGTTGCAGCAGATATTCATCCGCCGCTTCCCATGCCTGAAGCGCTTCTTCTTCAGCGTTAGGTGGGAACCGCTCTAATGTGAATAACTCACCGTTTAACTCTACCTGGCTCATCGCCCCTCCGAAATGCTAAAATTCGCGCGTGTTATCGCTCAATTCTCCGGAGAAGTAAACTTTTTTCACCATGAACACGCTACCTTACCTTCAGGGCTACCCCGAATCGCTGCTGTCGCAGGTGACGACCTTAATCGAGCAAGGTCGCCTCGGCGAGGTGCTGCAAAAGCGCTATCCGCAGGGGCATGATGTCAACAGCGATAAGGCATTATATCAATTCACCCAGGATCTGAAGGCCCGCTATCTGCGCGGGGCGGCGCCGATCAATAAGGTGATGTACGACAGTAAGATCCACGTTCTGAAGAATGCGCTTGGCCTGCATACCGCCATTTCCCGCGTTCAGGGCGGCAAACTGAAAGCTAAAGCGGAAATTCGCGTAGCGACGGTGTTTCGCGACGCGCCGGAAGCGTTTCTGCGTATGATCGTGGTTCATGAACTGGCGCATTTAAAAGAGAAGGATCACAACAAAGCCTTCTATCAGCTGTGCTGTCATATGGAGCCGCAGTATCACCAGTTAGAGTTTGATACCCGCCTGTGGCTGACGCACCTTTCGTTAAACCGTTCTGCGTGATAGCGCACTCGTTTTGTCATCATGGCGTGCTAGAGTGACGAAAGGTCCCCTTTAACGGAGTTCGTCAACGTTTATGATACGTTTCGCAGTTGTTGGCACAAACTGGATTACTAAGCAGTTTGTCGATGCCGCCCATGAAACCGGTAAATTTAAACTCACCGCGATTTATTCCCGCAGCCTTGAACAGGCGCAAGCTTTCGCTAATGACTACCCGGTCGAGCATCTGTTTACCTCGCTCGATGAACTGGCGCAGAGCCCTGACGTTGACGCGGTCTATATTGCCAGCCCGAACTCGCTACACTTCCCGCAAACCCGCCTGTTCCTGAGCCATAAAAAACACGTGATTTGCGAAAAGCCGCTGGCATCGAACCTGCAAGAGGTTGAAGCGGCGATTGCCGTGGCTAAAGAAAACAACGTGGTGCTGTTTGAAGCCTTCAAAACCGCCAGCCTGCCAAACTTCCTGCTGCTGCGCGAAGCGCTCGATAAAGTGGGCAAACTGCGCAAAGCCTTCATCAACTACTGTCAGTACTCATCGCGCTACCAGCGCTATCTCGACGGCGAAAACCCGAATACTTTCAACCCGGCCTTTTCCAATGGCTCGATTATGGATATCGGTTTTTACTGCCTCGCCTCGGCGGTCGCGCTGTGGGGCGAACCGCAAGCGGTCCATGCCAGCGCCAGCCTGCTGGCGAGCGGCGTTGATGGCCAGGGCACGGTGGTGCTGAGCTACGGCGATTTCGATGTCACCCTGCACCACTCGAAGGTCAGCGACTCCACTATCCCCAGCGAAATCCAGGGCGAAGAAGGCGCGCTGGTGATTGAGAAAATCTCCGAATGCCAGAAGGTAGCCTTTATTCCACGCGGCGGCAAAGCGCAGGATCTCACCCAGCCTCAGCACATCAATACTATGCTGTATGAAGCGGAAGCGTTCGCGCGGCTGGTGGAAACCAACGACGTCGCTCATCCAGGGCTTGAAGTCAGCCGCATTACGGCAAAACTGCTTAGCGAAATCCGTCGCCAAACCGGCGTGATCTTCCCGGCGGATACTCAGCCTGTGGCGTAAAGGAGTGTAAATGGGCCCTCGACCTCCATTGACGCCCTTTATAACTTGTAATACTTTGTTACGTGCAAAGGGGAGTAACTTCCTGGCCGGTCGATCGTCATTACGATGCGTGCAAAACCGCATCCGGTCGCCGGGCAACAAGATCAAGGATCCATGTCCGCTCTTGTTGTAAGTGAGACCTTGCCGGAAGGCGAGGTCTATGCATAAAAGCGCAGCGGCTGCCGTCTTCCGACGACAGCCGTTTTGTTTTTATGTAAGGAATAACGCAATGAATAGTGTCGGCACGCCGTTGTTATGGGGCGGATTCGCTGTAGTCGTGGTCATCATGCTGGCGATCGATTTACTGCTTCAGGGAAGGCGCGGTGCGCATACCATGACCATGAAGCAGGCCGCCGGTTGGTCCATCCTGTGGGTCACCCTCTCCCTGCTGTTTAACGCCGCTTTCTGGTGGTATTTGGTGCAAACGCAGGGCCGCGCCGTCGCCGATCCGCAGGCGTTAGCCTTCCTCACCGGTTATCTGATCGAAAAATCACTGGCGGTCGATAACGTCTTCGTCTGGTTAATGCTCTTTAGCTACTTTGCCGTGCCGCCTGCGCTACAGCGCCGGGTACTGGTGTATGGCGTCCTCGGGGCGATTGTTCTGCGTACCATTATGATTTTCACCGGCAGCTGGCTGATTTCGCAGTTCGAATGGCTACTGTACGTGTTCGGCGCCTTCCTGCTGTTTACCGGGGTGAAAATGGCGCTGGCGAAAGAAGATGATTCCGGGATCGGCGATAAGCCGCTGGTGCGCTGGATCCGCAGCCATCTGCGCATGACGGATAAAATCGAGAGCGAGCGCTTCTTCACCCGTAAAAATGGCGTACTGTTCGCCACGCCGCTGCTGCTGGTGCTGATCCTGGTTGAGCTGAGCGACGTGATTTTCGCCGTTGATAGCATCCCGGCGATTTTCGCGGTGACCACCGACCCGTTTATCGTGCTGACCTCTAACCTGTTTGCGATTCTCGGCCTGCGTGCAATGTACTTCCTGCTGGCAGGCGTGGCGGAACGCTTCTCGATGCTGAAATATGGTCTGTCGGTGATCCTGGTGTTTATCGGTATCAAGATGCTGATCGTCGATTTCTACCACATTCCGATCGCCGTTTCCCTCGGCGTGGTGGGCGGTATTCTGGCGGCGACGCTGCTGATTAACGCCTGGGTGAACAGACAGAACGATAAGAAGAAACAGCTGCAATAAACCCCCTCCCCCCGGCCAGATATCGCGTATCTGGCCGGGATACGCCGCACGGCTTTAGGTTTCCCGCGCATAATCTCTATGCATGTCACAAAAACGTTAATATATAGTTAAAAAACAAGATCGGCGTGCAAGAAACAGTAGAATACGCTTCCTCCCTCGCGTTCTTTCCGTATACTCGACCATGCAAACATTCATTTACATCCGGACATAAACGTAACAAATAATACGTCGCCGGGATGGACTGCTACATCACTGGAAGGAATGATTTATGACAACACAAACCCGCCCGTCGGGGCTGCTGCAGCGCCTGGCGCAGGGCAGTCTGGTGAAACAAATCCTGTTGGGACTGGTACTTGGCGTGGTACTGGCGCTGGTCTCAAAACCGGCGGCCATCGCCGTGGGATTGCTGGGAACGCTGTTCGTCGGCGCGCTGAAAGCCGTCGCGCCGGTGCTGGTATTAATGCTGGTGATGGCGTCGATCGCAAACCATCAGCACGGACAAAAAACCAGTATCCGCCCGATTCTGTTTCTTTATCTGCTGGGCACCTTCAGCGCGGCACTCACCGCGGTGCTGTTTAGTTTTGTTTTCCCTTCTACGCTGCATCTGACCAGCGCGGCGGACAGCATCACCCCGCCGTCGGGGATTGTAGAGGTGCTGCGCGGACTGCTGATGAGCATGGTGGCGAACCCTATCGACGCGCTGCTGAACGCCAACTATATCGGGATTCTGGTGTGGGCGGTGGGACTGGGCTTCGCGCTGCGCCACGGTAACGACAGCACCAAAAACCTGATTAACGACGTCTCGCACGCGGTGACCTTTATCGTCAAGCTGGTGATCCGCTTTGCGCCGCTGGGTATTTTTGGCCTGGTCTCCTCGACGCTGGCGACGACCGGTTTCGATACCCTGTGGGGCTACGCCCAGCTGCTGCTGGTGCTGGTCGGCTGCATGCTGCTGGTGGCGCTGGTGATTAACCCGCTGCTGGTATTCTGGAAAATCCGCCGTAACCCGTATCCGCTGGTGCTGACCTGCCTGCGTGAAAGCGGCGTCTACGCCTTCTTTACCCGCAGCTCCGCCGCCAACATTCCGGTGAATATGGCGCTGTGCGAGAAGCTGAATCTGGATCGCGATACCTATTCGGTATCTATTCCGCTGGGGGCGACCATCAATATGGCAGGCGCGGCGATTACTATCACCGTGCTGACGCTGGCGGCGGTGCATACGTTGAATATTCCGGTGGATCTGCCGACGGCGCTGCTGCTGAGCGTAGTGGCCTCGCTGTGCGCCTGCGGCGCTTCCGGAGTGGCGGGTGGTTCGCTGCTGCTGATCCCGCTGGCCTGTAATATGTTCGGTATTCCGAACGATGTCGCCATGCAGGTTGTCGCCGTCGGCTTTATTATCGGCGTGCTGCAGGACTCCTGCGAAACGGCGCTCAACTCGTCCACCGATGCGCTGTTCACCGCCGCGGCCTGTATGGCTGAAGACGAACAGCTGGCGAAGAACGCCCTGCGTAGTTAAATATTGCCTGATGGCGCTACGCTTATCAGGCCTACGGACCTATTCTGTTGGTAGCCCCGGTCAGCGTAAGCGCGACCGGGGAGCGTTCAATGGCCGCGCCGTTAGTTTGTCGGATGGCGCTACGCTTATCCGACCTACGGACCGGTATTCGTTGGTAGCCCCGGTAAGCGTAAGCGCAACCGGGGAGAGTTCAATGGCCGCGCCGTTATTTTGTCGGATGGCGCTACGCTTATCCGACCTACGGTCCGGTATTCGTTGGTAGCCCCGGTAAGCGTAAGCGCGACCGGGGAGCGTTCAATGGCGGCGCCGTTATTTTGTCGGATGGCGCTGCGCTTATCCGACCTTTCAAACACAGCGGTAGCCACTGTCGTTACAGCGTGACGCCGCTTTTAAAGATTGCCAGTTCGCGGAAATCATTGCGTTCGTTGCAGGTCTGCTTGCCGTTGGCGATATCGACGATCAGATCGACAAACTCCTCCAGCACCTGCGGCATCGCTTTCCCGTGAATCAACTGCCCGGCATCGAAATCAATCCAGTGCTTTTTCTTCGCCGCCAGCTCGCTGTTGGTAGCGATTTTTACCGTCGGTACGAAACCGCCATAAGGGGTGCCGCGACCGGTACTGAACAGCACCATATGGCAGCCGGCGCCCGCCAGCGCGCTGGTCGCCACCGCATCGTTACCCGGCGCGCTCAACAAATTCAACCCGTGGACTTTCAACCGTTCACCGTAGCGCAGAACGTCCACCACCTGGCTGGAACCGGCTTTCTGCGTGCAGCCAAGCGACTTATCTTCCAGCGTCGTGATACCGCCCGCTTTGTTACCCGGCGACGGGTTCTCGTAGATAGGCTGGTCGTGGGCGATAAAATACTGTTTAAAATCATTGACCATAGTGACCAGTTTGCCGAAGGTCTCTTCGTCGCGACAGTGGCTCATCAGCAGCTGCTCGGCGCCGAACATTTCCGGCACTTCGGTCAACACCGTGGTGCCGCCGTTCGCAATCAGGTAGTCAGAAAAACGCCCCAGCATTGGGTTAGCGGTAATGCCGGACAGGCCGTCCGAGCCGCCGCACTCAAGGCCAAACTTCAGTTCGCTCAGTTTACCCGCTTCGCGTTTATCATGGCGCATCACTTCATAGAGCTGGTGAAGATGCTCAATTCCTGCTTCCACTTCATCTTCCTGATGCTGGCAAATCATGAAGTGTACGCGTTCCGGGTCAAAATCCCCCAGCGTTTCACGGAAGGCATCCACCTGGTTGTTCTCGCATCCGAGGCCAATCACCAGCACCGCCCCGGCATTCGGGTGACGGACCATGTTTTGCAGCATGGTACGGGTGTTGATGTGGTCATCTCCCAACTGCGAGCAGCCGTAGGTGTGGCTGAAAAGGAAGACGCCGTCGGTGCCCTCCGCGTCGTTGGTCTCTTTCAGGAAACGGTTCTGGATCTGCCGGGCGATACCGTTGACGCAGCCCACGGTCGGCAGGATCCACAACTCGTTACGCACGCCGACTTCACCGCTGGCGCGACGATAAATCTCAACGTCGCGATCCGCAGGCTGCGCCGGTTGTTCAACCAGGTCAGGTTGATAGCGATACGCGTCGAGATCGCTCAGATTGGTACGCGTATTATGCGCATGAACATGCTCGCCCGGCGCGATATCCGCCAGCGCATGACCAATCGGCAACCCGTACTTAATGACGTTTTCACCTTTCGCAATGGCCCGCAGCGCGAACTTATGACCGCGGACAACATCCTGGCTGAGGGTGACGGTATCGTTATCTATCGTCACCACGCTGCCTGACGCCATATCCGCCAGCGCCACCGCGACGTTATCCTGCGAATGGATTTTAATGTATTGCATATCAACCGACCTCAGGCCTTAGTTCAATTCAATGGCGAAGTAATCACGCGCATTGTTAAAGCAGATGTTTTTCACCATCTCGCCCAGCAGAGCGATATCCGCAGGCGCTTCGCCAGCAGCCACCCAGCGGCCGATCATCTGGCAGAGAATACGGCGGAAGTACTCGTGGCGAGTGTAGGAGAGGAAGCTGCGGCTGTCGGTCAGCATGCCGACAAAACGGCTCAGCAGGCCAAGCTGCGCCAGCTGGGTCATCTGACGTTCCATGCCGTCTTTCTGATCGTTGAACCACCAGCCGGAACCGAACTGCATCTTGCCTGGCATGCCTTCGCCCTGGAAGTTACCGATCATGGTGCCCAGCACTTCGTTATCGCGTGGGTTCAGGCAGTACAGAATAGTTTTCGGCAGCAGGTTTTCTTCGTTCTGTTTGCTCAGCAGCTTTGACAGTTCTTCGGCCATCGGACGGTCGTTGATGGAATCGAACCCCACATCCGGCCCTAACAGTTTGAACTGACGCAGGTTGTTATTACGCAGCGCGCCGATGTGGTACTGCTGTACCCAGCCGCGGCGCGCGTATTCCGCGCCGAGGAATACCAGCACCGCCGTTTTGAACTGCGCGACTTCATGCTCGCTGAGCGTTTCGCCCGCCAGGCGGCGCGCGAGAATGCTATCCAGTTCGTTATCGCTAGCTTCAGCGAACAGCACCACGTCCAGCGCGTGGTCGGAAACTTTACAGCCGTGAGCGGCAAAGTGATCCAGACGCTTAGTCAGCGCGCTTTGCAGGTCGGCGAAGCGGCGAATCTCGGTATCGGAGACTTCGCCAAGCTTGTTCATATAATCGTTAAAAGTGGCCTGCTCGATGTTGAACGCTTTATCCGGACGCCAGCTCGGCAACACTTTGATATCAAAGGTACTGTCTTTGGCGACCGTCGCATGATGCTCCAGTGAATCTATCGGATCGTCGGTCGTCCCCACCATCTTCACATTCATCTGCTTCATAATTCCACGGGCTGAGAAGGATTCCTGAGCCAGCAACTCATTACACTGGTCCCAGATTTCATCCGCCGTGGCTGGCGACAACAACTTACCTGTAATACCAAAAGGACGGCGCAGCTCTAAATGCGTCCAGTGATATAGCGGGTTACCGATGGTATGAGGTACGGTCGCCGCCCAGGCGTCAAATTTCTCGCGATCGGAAGCATCGCCGGTACACAAGCGCTCCGCCACGCCGTTGGTGCGCATCGCGCGCCATTTGTAATGGTCGCCTTTCAGCCAGATGTCATACAGATTTTTAAAACGGTAATTTTCGGCAACCTGCTGCGGCGGAAGGTGGCAGTGGTAGTCGAAAATCGGCTGATCTTTGGCGTAATCGTGGTACAGACGGCGGGCAAACTCGGTATCAAGCAGAAAATCTTCGGTCATAAACGGTGTCATTGTCGTGTCCTCTTCGCCCCATCAAGGAGCCCATCAGATGATTGACTCTAATGCTGACAAAGTTATCACACCAATTTCTACAGGCCGAAGTATTTTTCGTGAGTTAGATCAATAAACGTCGACAAAAAAAGCACCACCAAAGGAGTAAACATCGCTGCAAGCCGCGCCAGCCCTGGCTTTAATTGACGCGATTAATGTCCCTACAAACTTTCCCACTTTTGTGACAGTACTCAACTTTTAAAGTTGTATGACAAGTTATCTTTCTGCCGTCGCAACATATAAACCGACGGAATGCATTACCGATGTGAATGACATCGGATTAAACGGTAGGGATGCCGGTTTCACTTTAACCACTGATGGCAAGGTTCAGTTCACGTCCTGAACCCTCCGTTTCCCCATCCTCCTCCCCTGGCGGGATGAAAGATGGCCGCAGACGCTGCGGAGAGACAACAACGATGAGGTTTTACATGCGTAAAATTAAAGGGTTACGTTGGTATATGATCGCACTGGTGACGCTGGGCACCGTGCTGGGTTACCTGACTCGTAACACCGTAGCGGCGGCTGCGCCGACGCTGATGGAAGAGTTGCACATTTCAACCCAACAATATTCTTATATCATCGCCGCCTACTCCGCTGCATATACCGTTATGCAGCCGGTTGCCGGCTATGTGCTTGATGTGCTCGGCACCAAAATTGGCTACGCCTTCTTTGCTATCGCCTGGGCGGTGTTCTGCGGTTCAACGGCGCTGGCAGGTAGCTGGGGCGGCCTGGCGCTGGCCCGCGGCGCGGTCGGCGCAGCGGAAGCGGCGATGATCCCTGCCGGTCTGAAAGCCAGCTCCGAATGGTTCCCGGCGAAAGAGCGTTCCATCGCTGTCGGCTACTTCAACGTCGGCTCTTCTATCGGCGCGATGATTGCTCCGCCGCTGGTGGTATGGGCGATTGTCATGCATAGCTGGCAGATGGCATTTATTATTTCCGGGGTTCTGAGCTTCGCCTGGGCGATGGCCTGGCTGATTTTCTACAAACACCCGCGCGATCAGAAAAAACTCACCGATGAAGAACGTGACTACATCATCGGCGGCCAGGAATCTCAGCATCAGACCAATAACGCGAAGAAAATGTCGCCGTGGCAGATCCTGCGTAACCGTCAGTTCTGGGGTATTGCGCTGCCGCGCTTCCTCGCAGAACCAGCCTGGGGTACCTTCAACGCCTGGATCCCGCTGTTCATGTTTAAAGTTTACGGCTTTAACCTGAAAGAGATCGCTATGTTCGCCTGGATGCCGATGCTGTTCGCCGACCTCGGCTGCATCGTCGGCGGCTACCTGCCGCCGCTGTTCCAGCGCTGGTTTGGCGTGAATCTTATTGTCTCACGTAAAATGGTCGTGACGATGGGCGCCCTGCTGATGATTGGTCCTGGCATGATTGGCCTGTTCACCAGTCCGTATGTGGCGATTGCGCTGCTGTGCGTCGGCGGTTTTGCTCACCAGGCCTTGTCCGGCGCGCTGATCACTCTCTCTTCCGACGTCTTTGGTCGTAACGAAGTGGCCACCGCCAACGGCCTGACCGGGATGGCGGCGTGGCTGGCCAGCACCATGTTCGCGCTGGTCGTCGGCGCGCTGGCGGATACCATCGGCTTCAGCCCGCTGTTCGCGGTGCTGGCGGTCTTCGACTTACTCGGCGCGCTGGTTATCTGGACGGTACTGAAAAACAAATCGGCCGACGATGACTCGACGCCGCTCAATACCACGAAACCGGTGACGCAAAGCTAGACTGCCAGATGATTTTGCACTGACTAAGCCGCCTTTTTGAGGCGGCTTTTTTTATGCCTTCCAGTGGTGGAAAGCGCGTAAAAGTGGTATAACAAATCGAATATTGTCGCCATCTTCCGGGAGCGAATATGGAAATCAGTGAACCGCGCCGTCTCTATCAGCAGCTTGCCGCTGAGCTAAAGACGCGTATCGAACAAGGCGTCTACCTTGTAGGGGATAAGCTGCCCGCAGAGCGCTTTATCGCCGATGAAAAAAGCGTCAGCCGCACCGTGGTTCGCGAAGCCATCATCATGCTGGAAGTCGAAGGCTATGTTGAAGTCCGCAAAGGCTCCGGCATCCACGTTATTTCCAACCACCCGAAATACCAACAGGTGGTGGATGAATCGCTGGAGTTCGCCAACTATGGTCCGTTTGAATTACTCCAGGCCCGTCAGTTAATTGAGAGCAATATCGCTGAATTCGCCGCGACTCAGGTGACCAAACAGGACATCATGAAGCTAATGGAAATTCAGGAGAAAGCCCGCAACGAGAAGTGTTTCCGCGATTCCGAATGGGACCTGCAGTTCCATGTCCAGGTCGCGCTGGCCACCCAGAATACCGCCCTTGCCGCCATCGTTGAGAAGATGTGGACCCAGCGTGTGCATAACCCATACTGGAAAAAACTACACGATCATATCGACCTGCGCACCGTCGACAACTGGTGCGACGATCATGACCAAATCCTCAAAGCGCTCATTCGTAAAGACCCTCACGCGGCGAAGCTGGCAATGTGGCAGCATCTGGAAAATACCAAGCTGATGCTGTTTAACGAAACCAGCGATGACTTTGAATTCAATGCCGATCGCTATCTGTTTGCCGAAAATCCGGTGGTTCATCTCGATACCGCGGCGAACGGGGCAAAATAACGTATTATCCCTTTCACGGGCAGAACCTCTTTTTCTGCCCGCAGACCCGACAGGGTAAGCAAAGCATATATAGTGTCAGCCTGTGTAAATCCTCTCGCTACTCGCCCCTGCAACCCGCAAAATCAATCAGCAACAAACTGCAATTTCTATGACGTGAAGTCAGCTAGTTTGTTACAATTAGATGCATTTTACCGTTCTGCAGGTAAGTGTTTACTTACTGTTTAATCAAGGATTCGATCAGAACGTATTAACAGCGGCCATACTCTCATAATAATTTAGTCGCTATACCCGATGGCTAATGAATACACCGCGTTCAGACGTACCGTTAACCGATGTACCAGGAATCGTGAATGGAACTACTAACCCAATTACTGAATGCCTTATGGGCCCAGGATTACGAAACCCTCGCTAATCCCTCCATGATTGGCATGCTCTATTTTGTCTTATTTATGATTTTGTTCCTTGAGAACGGTTTACTGCCGGCGGCGTTTTTACCAGGCGACAGCCTGCTGGTGCTGGTCGGCGTTTTGATCGCCAAAGGGGCGATGGGCTTCCCGGAAACCTTACTGCTGCTGACGGCGGCGGCGAGCCTTGGTTGCTGGGTAAGCTATATCCAGGGCCGATGGCTGGGCAATACGCGGATCGTGCAAAACTGGCTCTCGCATTTACCCTCGCATTATCACCAGCGAGCCCATCACCTGTTCCACAAGCACGGGTTGTCAGCGCTGCTGATTGGCCGCTTTATCGCCTTCGTACGTACGCTGCTGCCAACAATTGCCGGTATCTCCGGTCTGAATAACGCGCGTTTCCAGTTCTTTAACTGGATGAGCGGCCTGCTGTGGGTGCTGATTCTTACCTCTCTCGGCTATCTGCTGGGTAAAACACCGGTGTTCCTGAAGTATGAAGATCAGCTGATGTCATGTCTGATGCTGCTACCGGTTGCGCTGCTGGTCTTTGGTCTGATCGGCTCCCTGGTTGTACTGTGGAAGAAAAAACACAGTAGTCGGAGCTAAGCATGGTCATCAAACGTCCTTCCTGGCGCCAGATGCGGTGGATGCTGGGCGGCTCACTGCTGCTTTGCGCCATCGTCTGGCTGTGGCTGACCGTCAGTCAGCATGAATCCACTCTGGCCATCCGTCCCGTCAGCCAGGGCGTCGCCATGCCGGACGGTTTTTCCGTCTGGCATCATCTTGACGCCAACGGCATCCGTTTTAAGAGCATCACGCCGCAAAAAGACGGCCTGCTGATCAAATTCGACTCCAACGCTCAGGGCGCCGCGGCAAAAGAAGTATTGGGCCGAGCTCTGCCTCACGGTTATATTATTGCTCTGGTGGATGAAGAAAATTCGGCCACCGCCTGGTTATCCCGCCTGCGCGATGCTCCGCGCCGTTTTGGATAACGCGTCAAAAATTCCGAATCTTTTCGCACGGTTTGGTGAAGTCCCGCTTTCGTGTCTATTATTAAAACTGCGGGAACCGCCTGGCTCGTATTGTTGACTGGATTGGGTGTATCGCCGATATACCCTCACACAATGGAAGGTAGAATCCATGAATTACCGCATCGCACTATTACTGGCTCTGACCTCACTTAGCGCCAGCGCCTTCGCAGCCTCTCCTTGTCAGGAAAAAGAACAAAGTATCCAACGGGAGATCAGCTATGCCGAAAAACACCATAATCAGCATCGCATTGACGGCCTGAACAAAGCGCTGCAGGAAGTTCGCGCTAACTGCAGCGACAGCAAGGTCAGGGCTGAACATCAGCAGAAAATCGCCAAACAGAAGGCCGAAGTTGCCGAACGTCAGCGCGATCTGAGCGAGGCGAAGCAGAAAGGCGATGCGGACAAAATTAGCAAACGGGAACGTAAACTGGATGAAGCGCAGCAGGAACTGAAAGCGCTTGAGTCACGCGATTATTAATTGGTAAACGCTACAGGAGAACAAGATGGCTAAAGATAACGTTGCAGAAGATCTACGCGCTGAGCTGAAAAATCTGGCTGACACGCTGGAAGAAGTTCTGAACTCCTCCACCGACAAATCGAAAGAAGAGCTCGGCAAACTGCGTAGCAAAGCGGAAAGCGTACTGAAAGACAGCCGTGTGCGTCTCAGCGACACCAGCGATGCCATCGTCAAGCAGACGCGTGAAACCGCCGCTCGCGCCGATGAGTACGTTCGCGAAAATCCATGGACCGGAGTGGGCATTGGCGCAGCCGTCGGGCTGGTTGTCGGCGTACTGCTGTCGCGCCGTTAATTATGGCAAACTCTCAACACACGCAGGGCCCGGGACAGAGCGTATTCGGCATCGGCCAGCGGATTATCACGCTGCTGGTCGAAATGGTGGAAACGCGCTTGCGCCTGGTCGTCGTGGAGCTGGAAGAGGAGAAAGCGAACCTCTTCCAGCTGTTGCTGATGCTCGGGCTAACGCTGTTATTCGCCGCTTTTGGGCTGATGAGCCTGCTGGTGCTGATCATCTGGGCCGTCGATCCACAGTACCGCCTGCATGTGATGATCGCGACCACCAGCGTCCTGCTGCTCGCCTCGCTGATAGGGGGAATCTGGACCCTCAGGAAAGCTCGCCGTTCAACGTTTTTACGCCATACCCGCGACGAGCTGGCGAACGATCGCGCGCTGCTTGAGGACGATCGTCGATGAGCGGCCAACAGGAACGCGACCAGCGAAAAGCGCTGCTGCTACGCCAAATCCAGCAACAGCGGCTGGATTTGGCCGCCAGCCATCGTCACTGGCTGGAAGCCACCTCACCTATCGATCGCGGCTGGCAAACGCTGAAACATCTGCGTTCATGGGCGATGGTCGGCAGCGGGGTAATGGCTATCTGGTCGGTGCGCCATCCGCGCTTTTTAATCCGCTGGGGCAAACGCGGCCTCGGCATCTGGAGCACCTGGCGGATGGTCAAAGGGATCCTGCGCCAGTCAGCATCGCGTTAATTACGCGCTCAGTGCGCCAGCGCGCTGAGCTCTTGCTCGCTTACCGGTGGTTTTACTGACCAGCGCGCTATCAACGCCGTTATGAAGCATCGCGAGGGCTATTTTACGCGTCGCCTGACGTTCGCCTTCTTCTCTACCTTCTTCACGCCCCTGTTTTCTTCCCTTTGTGCGCCCCCGCTCTTCAAACCATTCTGCTAATGTCATCAGTTGCTCCTTATGTTCAGGCATTCCCTGCGCCAGTTGACGAAAAAATCTGCCAGGGCTGGTCAAATGGCCGGAACGGGCAAGGATAAGATGCCTCTGGTGATAAAACAATCAATAGCCACGCACGCTGCGAGGCGCCTCGGAAAATATTTTCGCCGATCGCACCAATTGCTCAGAAAGTTTGAAAAAGAACTACAGTTTTCCTTGCTAACAATCCCCTCTCAAGCTCGCTAATATCCTCTCCATCGACAGCAAGCCCGCGTAACCACGCAGGATTGCACTAAAAAACGAAATCGCCGCCCTTTGGGTTTTCTGGAGTAAGAAATGAAAAAATTAGAAGATGTTGGTGTTCTGGTAGCGCGTATTCTGATGCCGATTCTGTTCATTACCGCTGGTTGGGGAAAAATCACCGGGTATGCAGGTACGCAGCAGTATATGGAAGCGATGGGTGTTCCGGGAGCGCTGCTGCCGCTGACTATTCTGCTTGAGTTTGGCGGCGGTCTGGCGATTCTGTTCGGTTTCCTGACTCGCACTACCGCGCTGTTCACCGCAGGCTTCACCCTGCTGACCGCGTTCCTGTTCCACAGCAACTTTGCTGAAGGCGTGAACTCGCTGATGTTCATGAAAAACCTGACCATCGCTGGTGGTTATCTGCTGCTGGCCGTGACGGGTCCGGGCGCATTCAGCATCGACCGCGTGCTGAATAAAAAGTGGTAAGCGCACTATACTAAGTAAAAATCTAAAAAAGCGAGGGGCTATCTCCTCGCTTTTGCTATCTGAAGGAGGAAGTAATGGGACAATTAGTCGACGGCGTCTGGCAAGATACCTGGTATGACACCAAATCCACCGGAGGACGGTTCAAGCGTTCCGTTTCAGCCTTCCGCAACTGGCTCACCGCCGATGGCGCGCCGGGTCCCGCGGGCGAAGGCGGCTTCGCCGCAGAGAAAGACCGCTATCACCTGTACGTTTCACTGGCCTGCCCGTGGGCGCATCGCACCCTGATTTTGCGCAAGCTGAAAGGATTAGAGCCCTTTATATCCGTCTCGGTTGTTCATCCGCTGATGCTGGAAAACGGCTGGACCTTCGCCGCCGATTTCCCGGATGCTACCGGCGACCAGCTCTATCATCATCAGTTCCTCTATCAACTTTATCTGCAGGCCGATCCGCATTACACCGGCCGGGTGACCGTTCCGGTGCTGTGGGATAAAAAACAACAGACCATCGTCAGCAATGAGTCGGCTGAAATTATCCGCATGTTCAATACCGCGTTTGATGGCCTGGGCGCGCGCGCAGGCGACTATTATCCGCCGGCGTTGCGGGACAAAATCGACGATCTGAATAGCTGGATCTACGACAACGTTAACAACGGGGTGTATAAAGCCGGTTTCGCCACCAGCCAGCAGGCCTATGATGAAGCCGTCGACGCGCTGTTTACCTCGCTCGAACGCCTTGAGCAGATCCTCGGTCAGCACCGCTATCTGACCGGAAACCAGTTAACGGAAGCGGATATCCGCCTGTGGACAACGCTGGTTCGTTTTGACCCGGTGTATGTCACCCACTTTAAATGCGATAAGCGCCGCATCAGCGACTATCTCAACCTGTACGGTTTCCTGCGCGATATCTACCAGATGCCGGGGATTGCGGAAACGGTGAATTTCCCGCATATCCGCAATCACTATTATCGCAGCCACAAAACCATCAACCCGACGGGGATCATCTCCGTTGGTCCGCAGCAGGATCTCAACGAGCCGCACGGGCGGGATCGCTTTTCCCGCTGATCGATAAGGCGCCTACGGGCGCCTTTTATTCAGATTACGGATATTTACCAGTTTGATATTCATGCCTATGATTATTTTGATCGCTTTGAAAACAAGTGATTAATGATTAACTAAGGCGTGAGAAAATGGACTGGTATCTAAAAGTATTACGAAACTATATTGGCTTTGGCGGTCGCGCCCGGCGCAAAGAGTACTGGATGTTTATTCTGGTCAACATCATTCTCACCGCAGTGCTCAGCATCATCGATAAGATGCTCGGCTGGCAACGTGCAGGGGGTGAAGGCATCCTGACGACCATTTACGGCGTGCTGGTTTTTTTACCCTGGTGGGCGGTGCAGTTTCGTCGCCTGCATGACACCGATCGCTCGGCGTGGTGGCTACTGCTGCTGCTGATCCCGGTCATCGGCTGGCTGGTGATTTTGATTTTCAATTGCCAGAACGGCACGCCCGGCAATAATCGCTTTGGGCCAAATCCAAAACCCTACTCCTACTGATTTACGCGCTCCTCGGGCCGAGGAGCGCATCTTCCCGTTATCTGCCGGCAAACAGTTTCGGGATCTCCCGAAGACACCAGGATTTGGCTTCGCCCATGCTGTCGCGGCGCCAGGCCATAATAATATCAATTTCGTTGGTGTATTCAGGACTCACAACCCGCAGGCGCCCTTCAGCAATATCTTTCTCAACCAACGGATACGGCATGGTCGCCACGCCAAGTCCCGCCAGCAGCGCCTGGCGTTTATCTTCAATAGTGCTGACGGTTAGGCGCGGCTGCTTATCCAGCAGTTGCACCGTCAGTACCGGACGCTCGCGCGCGGTATCCGCCACCGCGACGCCGCGATATTTCACTCGAGTCACCTCGGAAAGCGGTTCTGGCTCCTGATGAATCGGGTGATCCGGCGCGGCAACGTAAACGCTTAACACCGAATAGAGCTTACGCGAGTTAATTTCTGACGATGAACGAAAATGCATATCCGGCGCGACGACAATATCAGCACGCCCCTGCTCCAGCCTTTCCCAGGCGCCGGCCAGCACTTCGGTAATAATCGACAGCTGGGTATTAGATTTGGTCGCCAGCTTCTCAATCAGCGGAAACAGATCGGTGGTCGGAACCAAGGCTTCGGTAACAATGGTCAGGTGAGTTTCCCAGCCGCGCGACAGCGCTTCGGCGTCGGTGGTCAGCTTGTCCGCCGCTTCCAGCAGCACGCGCCCGCGTTCCAGCAGCATGCGGCCAACGTTCGTAAATTTTGTGCGATGGCCGGAACGGTCAAACAGCACCACATCCAGTTCTTCTTCCAGTTTTTGCATGGTGTAGCTTAGGGCCGAAGGCACGCGACCCAGCTCGTCAGCCGCAGCGGCAAAGCTCCCGCGTCGGTCTATCGCATCCATTACGCGTAACGCTTCCAGCGTTAATGCTCTCTCTTTCGCCATTTCGCTCTCATTCAGGAATTTTGAACATACCGGGCAGAATATCTGGCTAACAATACAGCGTCCATACCTTTACCATTGATTTAGTGTAAAGAGAGGTCAAGAAAATGATTACAACCCGAACAGCCAAACAATGCGGTCAAGCAGACTTCGGCTGGCTGCAGGCCCGCTACACCTTTTCCTTTGGCCACTACTTCGACCCTAAATTGCTGGGTTACGCCTCGCTGCGCGTACTCAATCAAGAAGTGCTGGTGCCAGGCGCGTCATTTCAGCCGCGTACCTACCCAAAGGTCGATATCCTGAATCTGATTCTGGAAGGTGAAGCGGAATACCGCGATAGCGACGGCAACCATGTACAGGCAAAGGCTGGCGAAGCTCTGCTGCTCTCCACTCAACCGGGGGTCAGCTACAGCGAGCATAATCTCAGTAAAGAGCAGTCATTGACGCGCATGCAGCTGTGGCTGGATGCCTGCCCTGAGCGCGAAAACCCGCTGGTACAGAAAATGACGGTTGGCGATTCGCCGATTCAGCTATTAGCCTCTCCGGACGGCAGCGGCGACAGCTTACAGCTGCGCCAGCAGGTGTGGATCCATCACCTGCAACTGGCGAAGGGCGAAGAGATCAACGTTCAACTGCACGGCCCGCGCGCCTATCTGCAGTCGATTCACGGTACGGTACATGCCGTGGCAAAAAAGGAAGAGAAACAGGCATTAACCTGCGGCGATGGCGCTTTTATTCGTGACGAAGCTAACATTACCCTCGTCGCCGATACGCCGCTGCGCGCTTTGCTGATAGATTTACCGGTGTAACAAGGAAGCCGGGAGTTTGTGAGTGAGCAAGAAGAAGAGCAAAAAAGCGAAACCGTTAGACCTGCCAGTTACTCCGGAAGCCATGAGCCCAATCAGCTTTGGCTATGAAGAGATGCTGAGTGAACTGGAAGCCATCGTGGAAGATGCGCAAACGCGGTTGCAGGACGAAGATAACGCCGCCTGAAGAAATCGGCCCCATAACGGGGCCGACTTTATTACTCGCTCAGCGCCTGAGAGAGATCTTTTTTCACCTGAGTACGCTGTTCCGGCGTCAGTACCTGATTAACACCGAAATAGTACTTCACACGATAATAGCGCACCTGCTGCTCAACCTTGCTGAAAGCCGCAAGCTGATCTTTCACCGCTTTTTCATTCCATTTCCCGGAATCGATCACGTCAAATAACACGCCATCTTTAATATCTTTCTGCGAAACCTGTTGGACGTTCTTTTCCATTTCCTGATGCAGGCTCTTAATTTTAGCGACCTGATCCTGGCTCAATTTTAAATGCTGAACGATAGGATCCTGAGCCGGCGCCGGCGCGGCGGCAACCTCAGCGGCCTGTGCCGCCATGGAGAATCCTGCGGCTGCAGTCGTCATTAATACCATCCGAGAAAGTTTGTTCATTTTGTTATCCTGAATAAGTACGTAGTGATAAGACGCCCTATTATTCCCTGAACAATAATGACGATGTGTAAAAAAGCATGTTCACCAGTGTAAACATTCAGATAATATATTCACCAAATGAATTTCATAAAAAAATAAAATTCACATTGATTATTGAATGCGCGCTAAGTCCGGTGATGTTAAATTAATATCCATGCGCGGCGCGGCTAGCATAATGTTATTTTCATCGAGCGCATTTTTGATATTTTCCAGAAAATCAAAATAGGTATCCCAATACTCCGCATTTTTCACCCATACGCGAATGGTAAAATTAAGCGAGCCGGGAGCCAACTCGATCAGGCGAACCGTGGTACCGCGAGAGTGATCGATGCGCTTTTCATCATCGATGAGCGTCTGGATCACCTGTTTAACGTGCGATATCTGGCTATGACATGCTACCCCAAGCGTGAGATCGATGCGGCGATAGGGATGGCGGGAATAGTTAACGATGCTATCGGCTATAATTTTACCGTTCGGGATAATGACTTCTTTATTATCTACAGTCAGCAACGTCGTAGAAAAAACATGTACCGATTGTACCAGCCCGGCTACCGCCCCCACCTGCACAAAGTTACCCGCGCGGAAGGGACGTAACGTCACCAGCAATACGCCTGCGGCAAAATTTGACAGCGAGCCCTGCAGCGCCAGGCCAATGGCCAGACCTGCCGCGCCAAGGACGGCGATAATGGATGAGGTTTCAATCCCTACCCGGCCTAACGCGGCGATAATCGCAAAAGCCATGGTGATATAGCGCACCAACGCGGCGAAGAAGTGGACGATTGTCGCATCTACGTTGCGTCGCAGCAGAATTTTCTCGAGAGTTTTGCCGAGTAGTTTCGAAATCAGCTTACCAACAAACAAAATGATCAGCGCTGCCGCGATATTCCACGCAAACTGCATAATTGTATCGCCATGGCCGACAAGCCAGGCGAGCGCCGCTTTAATTTGGGGGAATAAAACTACATTTTTCACGACAACCGCTCCTGTCTGGATAACACGTAAAACCTGCTATCCATTAAGCTGAATGAAGACCGCTGCAAATGAGGGATTGAGATTAATGGATAGAAGATACAATTTCGAAGCGTGACAGTATCAATGCGCGCGGCCTGCAATGCAGCCAGAAAGCTGTTTAAAAATGGACAGTCATTCATCTTTGTTCCACCCTCCGGATAGCAAAAACCCCGCCGAAGCGGGGTTTTTACGTAAAGAGGTGAAACTGACCGATAAGCCGGGTTCTGTCGTGGACAGTCATTCATCTAGGCCAGCAATCGCTCACTGGCTCAAGCAGCCTACCCGGGTTCAGTACGGGCCGTACCTTATGAACCCCTATTTGGCCTTGCTCCGGGTGGAGTTTACCGTGCCGCGGACTGTTACCAGCCGCGCGGTGCGCTCTTACCGCACCCTTTCACCCTTACCTGATCCCGCTTGCGCGGGCCATCGGCGGTTTGCTCTCTGTTGCACTGGTCGTGGGCTGTGACACCCCCCAGGCGTTACCTGGCACCTTGCCCTATGGAGCCCGGACTTTCCTCCCCTCCGCCCGTCTCCCCCTAAGAGGACGACGACGAAGCGGCGACTGTCTGGTCAGCTTCGGCGCGAAGTATAGAGGGTTCGCGCGCCTTTGTCACCCCGCACAGCGCATTCCGCTCGCAAGCGTCGCGGCAATCATGGCTTTCACCCTCCCCTCGCCGGCAGAAAGGCTTTGTTTATCAGAGCCAGGGACGAAAAAATGTTCATGGTGATGTAGCCTGACGGCGCTGCGAAAAGTAAACATAACAGGGCGCAGGCACACGCCCATCTTGTTAGCGAGTCACTTCCACTTTCGCCAGTTTTTCGTAGTAACACGCCAGAGCGCTATGGTCCGCGGTACCCAGACCATCCGCGCGCAGCGCCTGCATCATCTCCATTACCGCCGCCGTCAGCGGTAGCTGGGCGCCGACGCCGTGAGATGTATCCAGCGCATTGGCCAGATCTTTGATATGCAGATCGATGCGGAAACCCGGCTTGAAGTTGCGATCCATAACCATCGGCGCTTTAGCATCAAGCACGGTGCTGCCCGCCAGGCCGCCGCGAATCGCCTGATACACCAGGTCCGGGTTAACGCCGGCTTTGGTGGCCAGAGTTAACGCTTCCGACATGGCCGCGATGTTCAGCGCCACAATCACCTGGTTGGCCAATTTGGTGACGTTACCTGCGCCAATATCGCCGGTATGAACCACGGATCCCGCCATCGCTTTCATCAGGTCGTAGTATTTATCGAAAATCGCCTTGTCACCGCCAACCATCACCGACAGGGTACCATCGATCGCTTTAGGTTCGCCGCCGCTTACCGGCGCATCCAGCATATCGATGCCTTTGGCCTTCAACGCTTCGCTAATTTCACGGCTCGCCAGCGGCGCGATAGAGCTCATATCGATTACCACGGTGCCCGGTTTCGCACCTTCGATAATGCCGTTTTCCCCCAACGCAACGTCTTTCACGTGCGGAGAGTTTGGCAGCATGGTGATAATTACATCGCACTGCTCAGCAATGGATTTCGCTGTGCTCGCGGTTTCTGCGCCCGCGGCAATCACATCAGCAATGGCTTCAGGGTTACGGTCGGATACCACCAGCGAATAACCCGCCTTCAGCAAATTTTTGCTCATCGGCTTGCCCATGATGCCAAGACCAATAAAACCCACTTTGATAGTCATAATCTTCTCTCTTAATCCTGGTGATTATTATTTAAAAGAATCAGCAAGTTTCTGGGTTGCTGAACGGAAGACGCCTAAATCGCTACCGACGGCGACGAAGGTCGCGCCCCACTCCAGATAGCGACGCGCATCGGCTTCTACCGGTGCAAGAATGCCGCTCGGCTTACCGTGTTTCCTGGCGCTGGAGAAAATATGCTGGATAGCACGCTGAACCTCAGGATGGGCGGCATTGCCCAGATGGCCCAACGCCGCGGCAAGATCGCTCGGACCGACGAACAGGCCATCAACGCCATCGGTCGCAGCGATCGCGTCGACGTTGTCCACTCCGGTTTGACTCTCAATCTGCACCAGAATGGCGATGTTGTTATTAGACTGAGTGAAGTAGTCCGCTACGGTGCCGAACATATTGCCGCGATGTGAAACCGAAACACCGCGGATCCCTTGCGGCGGATAGCGGGTTGATGCCACCGCCTGAGCCGCCTGTTCAGCGGTTTCGACAAACGGCACCAGGAAGTTGTAGAAACCGATGTCCAGCATACGCTTGATGATAATCGGTTCGTTGGTCGGCACGCGCACGACCGGCGCGCTGTGGCTGCCCTTCAGCGCCATTAATTGCGGGATAAGCGTGGTCACATCATTGGGCGCATGCTCCGCGTCGAGCACCAGCCAATCGAAACCAGCAAGCCCTAATACCTCGGTGCTAATCGGATTCGCCAGGGCGCACCAGCAGCCGATTTGTACCTGGTGGGCCGCCAACGCGGCTTTGAATTTGTTCGGGAAAATTGCGTTATCCATGATTTTTACCTTGGGTTAATCATTGCTTACTGCTGTCATTCAATCCGTTTAATATCGTCAATCACAAATATAAACAGCAGAATTAAAAAGCGAACCGCTACCTATTTTCTCTTATCCAGGATCATTTAGATATTTTTCTGACACCGAATGTCCTTTATTATTTTTTAAGCGAGCTATTTATTCGCATATCGAACACCGCAAAACATGGCTCAGTATAATCATCCCACCGTTGCCAGACACTATGCACAATCACAATATAAACGCCTCAATAATCATTTTCGTTATGCAAATGCCAGAGAACGTGGGCGCTAATCCACACTTCTCAGGATTACCCATCTATGTGCAACGGTCGTCGCGGCAAGGAGTGACGTAGATCACAACCTAACGCTATAACTCCTGACATTCTTTATTTCATCATTTTGTTAAGCAGTAATTTAATTAACGAATTATTTTATTATTAGCACCGGTTTGGAGATCACTGGACAATGGCTGACATTGAAATTCGACAACAGTCACCGACGGCTTTTTATATAAAAGTACACCCTACCGATAATGTGGCGATTATTGTTAACGATCGCGGTTTAACCGCCGGAACGCGTTTTCCGGATGGCCTGACCCTCGTTGAACATATCCCGCAAGGCCATAAAGTCGCCCTTGTCGATATCCCTGCCCATGGTGAAATCATCCGCTACGGCGAAGTGATTGGCTTCGCCGTTCGCGATATCCCAAAGGGAAGCTGGATTGATGAGTCGCTGGTCGAACTGCCAACCGCGCCGCCTCTCAATACCTTACCGCTGGCGACTAAAGTCCCCGCGCCGCTGCCGCCGCTGGAAGGATACACCTTTGAAGGCTATCGTAATGCCGACGGCAGCGTGGGCACCAAAAATTTGCTGGGGATCAGCACCAGCGTGCACTGCGTCGCCGGCGTGGTGGATTATGTGGTCAAGATCATTGAACGCGACCTGCTGCCCAAATATCCCAACGTCGACGGCGTAGTGGGATTAAACCACCTCTACGGCTGCGGCGTGGCGATTAACGCCCCGGCGGCCATCGTGCCGATTCGTACCATCCACAATATCGCGCTGAACCCTAACTTTGGCGGCGAGGTAATGGTGATTGGCCTTGGCTGTGAAAAGCTGCAGCCGGAACGTCTGCTGCATGGCACCGAAGACGTGCAGCCGATCGCCGTAGATAACGCCAGCGTGGTGCGTTTGCAGGATGAACAGCATGTCGGTTTTAAATCGATGGTCGATGATATCCTGCAGGTTGCCGAGCGCCACCTGGCGAAGCTGAACGCCCGCCAACGTGAGACCTGCCCGGCTTCGGAATTAGTGGTCGGTATGCAGTGCGGCGGCAGTGACGCCTTCTCCGGCGTGACCGCCAACCCGGCGGTGGGTTATGCGTCCGACCTGCTGGTGCGCTGCGGCGCGACGGTGATGTTCTCGGAAGTCACCGAAGTGCGTGATGCTATCCATCTGTTAACCCCGCGCGCTATCAACGAAGAAGTTGGCAAACGACTGCTGGAAGAGATGGCCTGGTACGATAACTATCTGGAGTTGGGAAAAACCGACCGCAGCGCCAATCCGTCGCCGGGTAATAAGAAAGGCGGTCTGGCGAACGTGGTGGAAAAAGCGCTGGGTTCGATTGCCAAATCTGGCAAAAGCGCCATCGTCGAAGTCCTTTCTCCGGGTCAGCGCCCGACGAAACGCGGGCTTATCTATGCCGCGACGCCGGCCAGCGATTTTGTCTGCGGCACTCAACAGGTGGCTTCCGGCATTACCGTTCAGGTGTTCACCACCGGGCGCGGCACCCCTTACGGCCTGATGGCGGTGCCGGTGATTAAAATGGCGACCCGTACCGAGCTTGCCAACCGCTGGTACGACTTAATGGATATCAATGCCGGTACCATCGCGACCGGCGAGGAGACGATTGAGGAAGTCGGGCAGAAGCTGTTTGAGTTCATTCTTGACGTCGCCAGCGGGCGTAAGAAAACCTTCTCCGATCAATGGGGTCTGCATAACCAGCTGGCGGTATTTAACCCGGCGCCGGTGACGTGATCCCGAACAGAGCGCGTATCACCAGCCGGGTTATACAGAATATCCCGGCTGGGAAGAGAGTTATGATTTGACCAGGATAACTTCAATCCCACCCTTACGTAGCCCCTCGAGACTCTCTTGCGGGATCGCATCATCGACAATAATGGTATCAATACGCTGCGTATCGATAATCTTATGCAAACTGGAGCGATTGAATTTACTGGAATCTGTCACAACGATAATGCGCTCTGCGACCTCGCACATTTTACGGTTCAGGCGGGCTTCGTCCTCATTATGGGTGCTGATCCCGCGCTCCAGATCCATCGCATCCACCCCCAGAAAAAGCATATCAAAGTGGTAATTCTGCAGGGATTGCTCAGCCTGATCGCCATAAAAAGACTGCGACTGACGGCGTAGATGCCCTCCCGTCATCAGTAACTCCACCCCTTCTGCTTCTAACAACGCGTTGGCGACATTTATTCCATTGGTCATCGCGATGACATCCTGATGTTGTCTTAGCTGACGAGCGATTTCACAGGTAGTCGTGCCCGAGTCGAGAATAATACGGTGCCCCGGTTTTATCATTTCAACGGCGGCGCTGGCGATTTGGCGTTTGATGGCTGTATTCAGCGCGCTTTTGTCTTCCACTGACGGTTCGATGCCAGGTGTATGGCTATCGCAAATCAGCGCACCGCCATAAGCTCGCACCGCAATACCCTGCTTTTCCAGAAACGCCAGATCGTTGCGTATTGTGACCGTCGATACACCATACGCCTCCGCCAGGTCATTAACCTGAACGCTTCCCTGCTGTCGCAACCGCTGGATGATCTGCTCACGCCTTTCACTTGTCCCGGAAATGCGCTTTTCGGCAGATGACTCGCTGCTGTTCATAACTATATCCTTGGTTGAATCTTTCGTTTCATTTCGTTTTGACTATTAACGCCTTTCTTTTAGCAGAATGCAAGCGCTATCGGGTCAGGAAACAGAGGTTCTCACCGCGCTGAAAGCTTTCATTATGTTTCTTTTGTGAAACAGATCGGAAAACTATTATCTTTCGTTTTATTTTTAAAGCACGCTGAAGCACTATAAAGCGAAACAAAACGAAAGATTAAAATCGTCAACATCTGACCCGGAGAGGAAAGTGAAACATCTTACACAATTGGTGGTGCGACACAAACAGGGTGAGGCTAACGGGATCTACGCGGTGTGCTCCGCGCATCCGCTGGTGCTGCAATCCGCCATTCGGTTTGCTCAGGCAAACCACACGCCGCTGCTCGTTGAAGCGACTTCCAATCAGGTTGATCAGTTTGGCGGTTATACCGGTATGACCCCCGCCGATTTCTGCGGCTTTATCTATCATCTTGCCGATTCACTGGGTTTCCCCCGCGACGATCTCATCCTCGGCGGCGATCACCTGGGGCCAAACCGCTGGCAACATCTACCGGCAGCACAAGCCATGGCCCATGCCGACGACCTGATCAAAAGCTATGTCACCGCCGGATTTAAAAAAATCCACCTCGATTGCAGCATGTCCTGTAAAGACGATCCTATTCCCTTAACCGATGACATCGTTGCTGAACGCGCCGCAAGGTTGGCGAAAATCGCGGAAGAAAGCTGCATTGCCCGGGGAGGCGACTCCGATCTTGTCTACGTGATAGGCACTGAGGTTCCGGTTCCGGGCGGCGCGCATGAAACGTTAAACACATTGCAGGTCACGACCCCCAATGCCGCACGAGCGACTCTCGACGCACACAAAAGAGCCTTTGCCAGACAAGGGCTTGAAGATCTCTGGCCGCGAATTATTGCACTCGTAGTACAGCCTGGCGTTGAATTCGATCACACACAAGTTATTGATTATAAATCAAAAAACTCAAAACCTCTTAGCGCAATGGTAGAGGATTACGCCACGCTGCTCTTCGAGGCGCATTCCACGGATTATCAGACGCCGCATGCGCTACGCCAACTGGTGGTCGATCATTTTGCGATTTTGAAAGTCGGCCCGGCGTTGACTTTCGCGTTACGTGAAGCGCTGTTCGCTTTAGCAGCGATTGAAGAAGAAATCGTGCCGGCAAAAGCCTGTTCAGGGCTACGCCAGGTACTGGAAAACGTCATGCTCGATCGCCCGGAATACTGGCAAAGCCACTACCACGGCGATGGCCACGCGCAGCGGTTAGCACGCGGCTACAGCTATTCCGATCGCGTTCGCTACTACTGGCCGGACAGCCAGATAGACACCGCTTTAGCGCATCTGGTGCGCAATCTGGCCGATGAGGCCATTCCGCTTCCGCTCATTAGCCAGTATCTGCCTTTACAGTATGTAAAAGTTCGCGAGGGGGCGCTCAGCGCTACGCCGCATGAACTCATCATTAGCCACGTCCAGGACATATTGCAGCAATACCATGACGCCTGTCAGGGCATGACATCTCATAACGGATAACAACGAAGAGGAAACGGCGATGCCAAATATTGTTTTAAGTCGTATTGATGAACGCTTAATCCACGGCCAGGTTGGCGTGCAGTGGGTCGGGTTTGCAGGCGCGAATCTGGTTCTGGTTGCCAATGACGAGGTGGCTGAAGACCCTGTGCAACAGAATTTAATGGAAATGGTATTGGCAGAGGGAATTGCCGTGCGCTTCTGGTCGCTGCAGAAAGTCATCGACAACATTCATCGCGCCGCCGATCGGCAAAAAATATTGCTGGTATGTAAATCGCCCGCCGATTTTCTGACGCTGGTTTCCGGCGGGGTGCCGGTATCGCGCATCAACGTCGGCAATATGCACTACGCCGACGGGAAACGACAAATTGCCAAAACCGTCTCTGTCGACGGCAATGATATTGCTGCCTTTAACGGTCTGAAATCCGCCGGCGTTGAGTGCTTCATTCAAGGAGTTCCGACAGAACCGGCAATGGATCTTTATAAACTGCTCTAAGGGGCTCGCCATGGAAATTTCGCTTTTTCAAGCCATTGCATTGGGTATCCTTGCCTTTATCGCCGGCCTGGATATGTTCAACGGATTAACCCATATGCATCGTCCGGTGGTGCTTGGCCCTCTGGTGGGTCTGATCCTCGGCGATCTTCATACCGGTATATTAACCGGCGGCACGCTGGAGCTGGTGTGGATGGGGCTGGCGCCGCTGGCCGGCGCGCAACCTCCAAACGTGATTATTGGGACCATCGTCGGTACCACCTTTGCCATTACCACCGGCGTTAAACCCGATGTCGCCGTCGGCGTTGCGGTTCCCTTCGCCGTCGCGGTTCAGATGGGGATAACATTCCTTTTCTCGGTAATGTCCGGTGTTATGTCGCGCTGCGATCGCATGGCGGCAAATGCCGATACCCGCGGCATTGAGCGCGTGAATTACCTGGCGTTGCTGGCGTTAGGCGCTTTTTATTTTCTCTGTGCCTTTCTGCCCATCTACTTTGGCGCAGAGCACGCCAAAACCGCGATCGATGTACTCCCTGAGCGCTTGATCGATGGTTTGGGCGTCGCGGGCGGCATCATGCCAGCAATCGGTTTTGCCGTACTGCTCAAAATCATGATGAAAAATGTCTACATCCCCTATTTCATCATCGGGTTCGTTGCTGCGGCCTGGCTCAAGCTCCCCGTGCTAGCCATTGCCGCCGCCGCGCTGGCTATGGCGCTTATCGACCTGCTACGTAAATCTCCCGAACCGACTCAATCTGCGGCGCCTAAAGAGGAATTCGAAGATGGCATCTAATCAACATACGCTGCCCAATGTGGCAGAAAGTGAAACAACGTTACTCACAGGCGTCAACGAAAACGTTTATGAAGATCAAAGCATTGGGGCCGACCTGACGCGAAAAGACATTAACCGGGTGGCCTGGCGCTCGATGCTTTTACAGGCATCATTTAACTATGAACGTATGCAAGCTTCCGGCTGGTTATATGGACTGCTGCCGGCATTGAAGAAAATCCACACCAATCCGCGCGATCTGGCGCGGGCGATGAAAGGACATATGGGGTTTTTTAACACTCATCCTTTCCTCGTGACCTTTGTCATCGGCATCATCCTGGCGATGGAGCGCTCGAAGCAGGATGTTAACAGCATCCAGAACACCAAAATCGCCGTTGGCGCGCCGCTCGGCGGTATCGGCGATGCCATGTTCTGGCTAACGTTACTGCCGATTTGCGGCGGCATTGGCGCCAGCCTGGCGCTTCAGGGTTCGATTCTCGGGGCCGTCGTTTTTATCGTCCTGTTTAATGTGGTCCATCTCGGCCTGCGTTTCGGCCTGGCGCATTACGCTTACCGGATGGGGGTAGCGGCGATCCCGCTCATCAAAGCCAATACCAAAAAAGTCGGTCATGCCGCTTCCATCGTCGGGATGACGGTGATTGGCGCGCTGGTAGCGACCTATGTTCGTCTAAGCACCACGCTTGAAATCACTGCCGGCGACGCCGTGGTTAAACTGCAAACCGATGTCATCGATAAGCTGATGCCCGCCTTTTTACCGCTGGTTTATACCCTGGCGATGTACTGGCTGGTACGCCGCGGCTGGAGCCCTCTCCGTCTTATCGGCATCACGGTCGCGCTGGGTATCGTAGGTAAATTCTGTCACTTCCTGTAACGCTAAGAGGTTTTCGATGTTAGGAATCATTTTGACCGGCCATGGCGGGTTTGCCAGCGGGATGGAAAAGGCAATGAAACAGATTCTGGGCGAACAGTCGCAATTCATTGCGATAGATTTCCCTGAATCATCCACCACCGCCCTGCTAACCGCACAGCTGGAACAGGCGGTCAATGAACTGGACGGTGAAGAAGACATTGTTTTTCTGACTGACTTACTCGGCGGCACGCCGTTTCGCATCGCCTCCACGCTGGCGATGCAAAAACGCGGCCGGGAAGTGATTACCGGCACTAACCTGCAGCTATTGTTGGAGATGGTGCTGGAACGCGAAGGATTAACCAGCGAAGCATTTCGTCTTCAGGCGCTGGAATGCGGTCACCGCGGGTTAACGTGTCTGGTCGACGAACTGGGACGCTGTCGGGAAGATCATGCTGTTGAGGAAGGCATATGAGCCGCATACTGCGCGCCAGGCGCTTACTCACAGAGCAAGGATGGCTTGATGACCATCAGCTACGGATTGAAAATGACGTTATCGTGGCGCTGGAGCCGATTCCCGCGGGTGTCCTCACTCGCGATGCCGAGCTGCTGTGTCCTGCTTATATCGATATTCATGTCCACGGCGGCGCAGGCGTAGATGTCATGGATGACGCGCCGGATACGTTAGATCTGCTGGCGAAACACAAAGCGCGTGAGGGGGTCGCCAGCTGGTTGCCGACCACCGTCACCGCGCCGTTAGCGGCAATCCATGCGGCGCTGGAACGTATTGCGCGGCGCGTTCACGCAGGCGGTCCAGGGGCGCAAATTCTTGGCAGCTATCTTGAAGGCCCTTACTTTACGCCGCCGCACAAAGGCGCCCATCCGGAACAGTGGTTCAGGGAACTGGATCTTGCCGAATTCGATCGGTTGATTGCGGTTTCTCGCGAGACGCTACGCGTCGTCGCCCTTGCCCCGGAAAAAGAGGGGGCGCTACAGGCAATCCGTCATCTTAAACGGCAAGGCGTGCGGGTCATGTTGGGCCATAGCGCGGCAACCTGGCAACAAACCTGTGCCGCCTTTGATGCCGGCGCGGATGGCCTGGTACATTGCTACAACGGTATGAGTGGATTGCATCATCGCGAACCAGGAATGGTCGGCGCAGGATTAACCGATAACCGCGCCTGGCTTGAACTCATTGCCGACGGCCATCACGTACATCCCGCGGCAATGCAGCTATGTTGCCGTTGCGCCGGAGATCGCATCATACTGATAACCGACGCGATGCAGGCGGCGGGTATGCCTGACGGCAATTACACCCTATGTGGCGAAACAGTAGAAATGCGTGATGGTATCGTCCGTACGCTAAATGGAAGTCTGGCGGGAAGTACCCTTTCACTCGATTCCGCCGTGCGTGCCGTCAGTTCATTACCCGGTATGACGGCTGAACAGGCTATTCATATGGCTTCTCTTCACCCGGCGCGGCTATTAGGGCTGGATCGACAATTAGGATCGTTACAACCGGGAAAAATGGCCGACATCATTGCAGTAGATAACGAACTGCGACTGGAAAATATCTGGATCCGCGGTGAAACGTTTTCGCTTTAAGCCCACTTCTCTCCTCAGGTCTGCAGCCTGCCTGCAGACCTTTCTTTTCCTTTCTTTTTGGATTCGCAATCGGTTCAAATAAAAACCATATTATTTCAATTTGTTATGTAAAAAATAATCCCAGAACGCGGCTATTTTCGTTTTATTGTCAATCATATTATTGAGCTTTCGATTTCTTTCATGTAAATTTTAATACATTAAAAGCAAGTCAAAGTGAAACGAAACGAAAGAACTGCATTAGCCCACACCGAAAGCGGAAATCATCACCATAAGGATTGCGTTATGTCAGAAAGATATACCCCCGCGCCATCAACCACTGGTACCTGGACCGAAGAAGAGATCCGCCAGCAACCAGGCAGTTGGATACAATCTTTAAAGAATATCGATTGTTTGCGATCGGAGATTGATGGTTTTCTCACGCCGTTGCTACGAAAAAACGATCTCCGTATCGTCCTGACCGGCGCCGGCACTTCTGCATTTATCGGCGAGATAATCGCGCCCTGGCTGTCCCGCCATAGTGGTAAAAACTTTAGCGCCGTTCCAACCACCGACCTTGTAACCAACCCGATGGATTATCTGGATCCCGCACATCCACTACTGCTGGTTTCGTTTGCCCGTTCAGGCAATAGCCCGGAGAGCGTGGCCGCAGTGGAACTAGCGAACCAGTTTGTTACAGAGTGTTATCACCTACCCATTACCTGCAACGAAGCAGGCAGCCTGTATCAAACCGCGCTGGATAGCGACAATGCTCTGCCGCTGTTGATGCCGCCAGAAACCCACGATCGCGGCTTTGCGATGACCAGTAGTATTACCACGATGATGGCCAGTTGCCTTGCAGTGTTCGCACCCAACCTCATTAATAGCCAGACATTCAGCGATGTCGCTGACTGCTGCCAGACGATTCTTAACTCGTTGAGCGATATTAACGCTGGGGTTTTCGGCAACGGAGCGTGGAAACGGATCGTTTACCTCGGTAGCGGCGGGTTGCAGGGCGCCGCGCGCGAATCCGCCCTGAAAGTGCTTGAGCTCACGGCAGGTAAGCTGGCCGCGTTTTATGACTCGCCTACCGGCTTCCGTCACGGGCCTAAGTCACTGGTGAATAACGAAACGCTGGTGGTGATGTTTGTCTCCAACCATCACTATACCCGCCAGTACGATCTGGATCTTCTCGCTGAGTTGCGTCGCGATCGCCAGGCTATGCGGATAGTAGCCATCGCCGCAGGTTCCGATCCTGTTATTGAAGCAGGCCCGCATATCATTCTCCCGCCATCACGACACTTCAACGATGTCGAACTGGCATTCAGCTTCCTGATGTACGCCCAGATTTTCGCGCTTAACCAATCTCTCGCCGTGGGCAACACCCCGGATACGCCTTCCGCCAGCGGTACCGTTAACCGCGTCGTACAAGGTGTCGTTATTCATCCCTGGCAGGCTTAAAAGGAGCGCGCCATGAGCATTATTTCCACCAAATATCTTCTGCAGGATGCCCAGACTAAAGGTTATGCGGTTCCTGCATTTAACATTCATAACGCCGAGACGATCCAGGCGATCCTGGAAGCATGCAGTGAAATGCGATCGCCGGTGATCCTTGCCGGCACGCCGGGAACCTTTAAGCATATCGCGCTGGAGGAAATTTACGCGCTCTGCCACGCCTACTCCGCCACCTACGCGATGCCAATTGCGCTACATCTCGACCATCATGAGTCGCTGGCGGATATTCGTCGTAAGGTCAATGCCGGGGTCCGCAGCGCAATGATTGATGGCAGCCATTTTCCGTTTGATGAGAATGTGAAGCTGGTGAAATCAGTCGTCGATTTTTGCCACGCGCTGGATTGTAGCGTCGAGGCGGAATTGGGACGGCTTGGCGGAATGGAGGACGATCTTAACGTTGACGCGGAAAGCGCCTTTCTCACCGACCCGCAAGAGGCTAAACGCTTTGTCGAATTGACCGGTATCGACAGTCTCGCCGTGGCGATCGGTACCGCTCATGGGCTATATCAAAAAACGCCTAAGATTGATTTCCAACGGCTGGCGGAAATCAGGGAAGTGGTCGATATCCCTCTGGTGCTGCATGGCGCAAGCGATGTACCGGATGACTACGTCCGTCGTGCTATCACGTTGGGAATTTGCAAGGTCAATGTCGCCACAGAACTCAAAATCGCCTTCGCCGCCGCGGTGAAAAAATGGTTTGCTGACAATCCGCAAGGTAACGACCCACGTTATTACATGCGTGTCGGCATGGATGCGATGAAAGAAGTTGTAAAAAGTAAAATTAGCGTGTGCGGTTCCGCTAACCGACTATTACAGGCCGCAGAAGCTTGAACACCATACAATGACAAAACGTTAGCCCGAGAGGGCTAACGTTATTAACCTCTGATATAACGACAGCAAGGATCTTTCTAATGAAAAAAGTGCTCACTGTTTCGTTACTGGCCCTACTGGTTTCGCAAAGCGCGGCGGCCGCTGAATACACATTAAATAACGCATCGATGGCGCTTTCATTTAACGATGCGAACTCAGCAACAATGGTAAAAGATGAAAAATCGGCCCATCAACTTTCACCGCAAGAACTGTTTTTTCTCACGCTACCAGATGAAACCATCATCCACACCGCTGATTTTAAAGTAAAGAATGTCGAGAAAAATAGCGACTCTATTATTATCGATTATACCCGCCCCGATTTTAACGTCACGGTAAAGATGAACCTGATAAAGGGAAACTACGCGAGTATTGATTACACCATCGCGGCGGTAGGTCAATCGCGAGACGTGGCAAAAATAACTTTTTTCCCGACTAAAAAACAATCGCAAGCACCGTATGTCGATGGCGCAATCAATAGTTCACCGATTGTGGCTGATACCTTTTTTATATTGCCCGATAAACCTATCGTAAATACCTGGGCATATGAGGCGACCACGAATCTGAATGTAGAATTAAAAACAGCCATCGACCCCGCCGCACCACTCAGCTATACGACCTACTTCGGCACTTTTCCGGAAACCAATCAACTTCGTCGCAGCGTGAATATCTTTATTGATGCCGTGCGTCCACGCCCCTATAAACCCTATCTACACTATAACAGCTGGATGGATATTGGTTTCTTTACCACCTATAGCGAACAGGATGTGCTAAGCCGGATGGATGAATGGAATAAAGAGTTTATTTCCGGTCGCGGCGTCACATTAGATGCCTTTCTTCTGGATGACGGTTGGGACGATCGTACCGGCAGATGGCTCTTTGGCCCCGCCTTCAGCCAGGGATTCAGCAAAGTACGAGAAAAAGCGGCCAGCATGCATAGTTCTGTAGGGCTGTGGCTTTCCCCTTGGGGAGGTTATAACAAGCCCAGAGATATTCGCGTCTCCCACGCCAAAGAGTATGGCTTTGAAACGGTCGATGGCAAATTCGCGCTATCCGGACCGCACTATTTCAACAACTTCAATCAACAAATTATTAAGCTGATTAAAGACGAGCATATTACCTCTTTTAAGCTTGATGGTATGGGCAACGCAAATTCGCATATTGCGGGTAGTCAGTTTGCTTCCGATTTTGATGCATCTATCGCTTTATTGCATAACATGCGCAGCGCCAATCCTAATCAATTTATTAATTTAACCACCGGGACCAACGCCAGTCCTTCCTGGCTCTTTTATGCTGACGCTATCTGGCGCCAGGGAGACGATATCAATCTTTATGGCCCTGGAACGCCAGTACAGCAATGGATGACCTATCGGGATGCCGAGACTTATCGCTCAATTGTGCGTAAAGGACCGCTCTTCCCGCTTAACTCACTGATGTATCATGGTATTGTCAGTGCTGAAAATGCCTATTACGGGCTGGAAAAACCGCAAACCGATGGCGATTTCGCCGATCAGGTCTGGAGCTATTTCGCGACGGGTACGCAATTACAGGAGCTATACATCACACCATCGATGCTTAACAAAGCGAAGTGGGATACCCTGGCGCAGGCGGCAAAATGGTCGAGGGCAAATGCGGATGTGCTGGTGGATACCCATTGGGTCGGCGGCGATCCTACCGCGCTGGAAGTTTACGGCTGGGCTTCATGGAAGAAAGATAAGGCGATATTAGGCCTACGTAACCCATCAGATAAACCGCAACAGTATTTCCTGGATCTCGCAAAAGCGTTCGAGATACCGCAGGGAGAGACATCGCGGTTTACGTTAAAAAGCGTTTACGGTAGTAACACGACCTTCCCAGCTGATTACCAGCAAGCGGTTATTGTTACGCTACAACCCTTACAAACGCTGGTTTTCGAAGCGACGCCGGTAAAATAGTCAGCCGCGCCCGGTTAACCCCGGGCGCAGTGGTTATCCCTGCTGCTCCAGCGCGTATTTATACAGAGCGTTCTTCTTCACGCCGTGAATTTCCGCGGCCAGCGCGGCGGCTTTCTTCAACGGCAGTTCCGCCTGTAGCAGCGCCAGAGTCCGCAGCGCGGCTGCCGGCAGCGCCTCTTCCTGGGCCTTAAAACCTTCGACGATCAGCACCATCTCGCCTTTGCGGCGATTTTCGTCTTCCTTCACCCACGCCACCAGCTCGCCAATCGGCGCGCCGTGGATAGACTCCCAGGTTTTGGTCAGCTCGCGTGCCAACACTACGTAACGGGATTCGCCCAGAACCGCGCAGATATCCTCCAGGCTCTCCACCAGACGGTGCGTTGACTCATAAAAGATAATAGTGCGCGGCTCTTCTTCCAGCGCCTTCAGGGTATCGCGGCGGCCTTTCGATTTCGCCGGCAGGAAACCTTCATAGCAGAAACGATCGGACGGCAAACCGGCGGCGCTCAGAGCGGCAATCGCTGCACAAGGGCCCGGTAGCGGCACGACGCGAATATTGGCTTCACGGCAGGTACGCACCAGATGGTAGCCGGGATCGTTAATCAGCGGCGTGCCGGCATCGGACACCAGCGCGATGTTTTGCCCCTCTTTTAATTTCGCTAAAAGTGTTTCGGCCTTTTGCTGCTCGTTATGGTCGTGAAGGGCAAATAAACGGGCGTTAATCGCAAAATGCTGCAGCAGCAAACCGGTATGGCGGGTATCCTCCGCAGCAATTAAATCAACAGCTTGCAACACTTCCAGTGCGCGCTGCGTGATATCAGACAGATTCCCTATCGGAGTGGGCACAATGTACAGTTGCCCCTGAGAATTATCCGCTGATTCGTGTTGTTTCATTGTCTCGTCCGTATTGCCGATTTAATATTGAGCATTGAGCCAAAAAAATATCACTGGATACATATGGTACCGTCAACATTTCTTCGTTCTAAGCCCGCGCGCTGTCTGCCCGTATTGCTGGCTACTCTTCTTTTTGCTGGCTGCGGCACCCACACGCAGGATCAAAGCACGGCGTTTATGCAGGGTACGTCGCAGGCCAACTCCAGTTTCTACCTACAGCAGATGCAGCAAAGCACGAATGATAGCAAGACCAACTGGCAATTACTCGCCATTCGTGCACTGCTGCAGGAAGGTAAGAAGCAGCAGGCTATCGACCTGTACAACCAACTGCCGTCGAACCTGAACAGCACGCAGGCCCGCGAACAGTCGCTGCTGGCGGTGGAAGTCAAACTGGCGCAAGGCGATTACCAGGGCGCGAAGGCATTGCTGAGCAAACTCGATCCTCTCAGTTTTGAGAAAAATCAGCAGCCGCGCTACTGGCAGGCGCAAATTGACGCCAGCCAGGGACAGCCGTCTCTGGCATTGCTGCGTGCGCTGATTGCCCAGCAGCCCCTGCTAAACCAGACGAAGCAAAAACAACAAAACATCGACGCCACATGGAAAGCGCTAACGGCGATGACCCCACAGCAGGCCAACGCGCTGGTAATCAATGCCGACGAAAACGTGCTGCAGGGCTGGCTCGATCTGCAGCGGATGTGGTTCGACAACCGCAACGATCCGGCAATGCTGAAAGCGGGCGTCAAAGACTGGCAAATCCGTTATCCGCAGAACCCGGGGGCGCAGATGCTGCCCACTGCGCTGGTGAATATGCAAAACTATAAACCGGCCTCGACCAATAAAATCGCCCTGCTGCTGCCTCTGAACGGCCAGGCGGCGATTTTCGGCCGCACTATCCAGCAGGGTTTTGAAGCGGCGAAGAATGGCGCCCCAGCGGTCCAGGGCAGCGCAGTGCCGGCGCAGGTCGCCCAGGCGGCGAATGTTGCCGGCAATAACGATGTGGTGAGCCCTTCGCAGGCGGAAGTCGGCGATCTCACCGCCACCGGCAGCCAGGCCGCGCCGGTGCAGGCGACAGCGGAGACGCAGGCCGCGCCTGCCGCAAAACCAGCAGCCGCTCCGCTATCCGCCCCAGTTACCGCAACGCCGGCAGCACAACCGGTAGCACAACCGGTGAGCGCGCCAGCCGCGCAGCCGCAGCCCGCGGTGGCGACCACCGCCAATCCTGCCGCTGAACTGAAGATTTACGATACCACCAGCCAGCCGATGAGCCAGCTGCTGGCGCAGGTACAGCAGGACGGCGCCACCCTCGTGGTCGGCCCGCTGCTGAAAGAAAACGTCGAAGAGGTGATGAAAAGCAACACCTCGCTGAACGTGCTCGCCCTTAATCAGCCGGGCAAAGTCGAGAACCGTCCGAATCTGTGCTACTTCGCGCTCTCCCCGGAAGATGAAGCCCGCGACGCGGCGCGTCATATTCACGATCAGGGCAAGCAAACGCCGTTACTACTGGTGCCGCGCGGCGCGCTTGGCGACCGCGTGGTCAGCGCGTTCGCCGACGAGTGGCTGAAACTGGGCGGCGGTACGGTGCTGCAGCAACGTCTGGGATCGACAGCGGAGCTGAAATCCGGCGTCAACGGCGGCGGCATCTCGCTGACCGGCAGCCCGGTATCGACGCTGCCGTCATCTGTGGATAGCTCGCTCGGCAGCCCAGGCGACGTTCCGGTCAGCAGCGGCGGCAGCATCGATGCCGCCTATATCGTCGCTACCCCGGAACAAATTGGCTATATCAAGCCGCTGATCGCCATGCGCAACGGCAGCCAGAGCAACGTCACCCTGTACGCCAGCTCCCGCAGCGCCCAGGGCACCTCCGGCCCGGATTTCCGTCTGGAGATGGAAGGCCTGCAATATAGCGAAATCCCGATGCTGGCTGGCAGTAACCCGGCGCTGATGCAGCAGGCGCTCTCCGCCGTGCGTAACGACTACTCGCTGGCGCGTCTGTATGCGATGGGCGCCGACGCCTGGTCGCTGGCGAATCATTTCGCGCAAATGCGCCAGAGCCCAGGTTACGAGCTGAACGGCAATACGGGCGATCTGACGGCCACGCCGGACTGCGTGATCAACAGGAAGTTATCATGGCTCAAGTACCAGCAGGGACAAATCGTCGCAGCCAACTAAGCAAACAGACCGGCGACGCCTGGGAAAGCCAGGCGCGTCGGTGGTTAGAACGGCATGGACTGCGTTTTATCGCCGCCAACGCCCGCGAGCGCGGCGGCGAGATCGATCTTATTATGCGCGACGGCGCGGTTATCGTGTTCGTCGAAGTGCGCTACCGGCGCAGCGCCAGCTACGGCGATGCCGCCGCCAGCGTCACGCCGCAAAAGCAACAACGTCTTCTCAAGGCTGCTCGTCTGTGGCTCTCCCGGCAGAATGGGAGTTTTGATACTGTGGATTGCCGTTTCGATGTGGTAGCCTTCACCGGCAACGACATCCAATGGCTGAAAAACGCCTTTGGCGAATAGCGTATTATCAGATTTAAGGGATCCCGTGCTCGACAGAATTAAAGCCTGCTTTACCGAAAGCATTCAAACCCAAATCGCCGCCGCGGAAGCGCTCCCGGACGCCATCTCGCGCGCGGCTATGACGCTCGTTCAGTCGCTGCTTAACGGCAACAAAATCCTCTGTTGTGGTAATGGCACCTCCGCCGCCAACGCACAGCATTTTGCTGCCAGCATGATCAATCGTTTCGAAACAGAGCGCCCTGGTTTACCCGCCATTGCACTAAATACCGATAATGTGGTCTTAACCGCAATCGCCAACGATCGCCTGCATGATGAAATCTACGCTAAACAGGTGCGCGCGCTGGGTCACGCCGGCGACGTACTGTTGGCGATTTCTACGCGAGGCAATAGTCGGGATATCGTGAAAGCCGTGGAAGCGGCGGTCACCCGCGATATGACTATCGTGGCGTTAACCGGTTACGACGGCGGCGAGCTGGCTGGCCTGTTAGGTCAGCAGGACGTTGAAATCCGCATTCCTTCGCACCGCAGCGCGCGGATCCAGGAAATGCACATGCTTACCGTCAATTGTCTGTGCGATTTGATTGATAACACGCTTTTTCCACACCAGGACGAATAAGGAGAACACATGAAGGCTCTCTCGCCCCTCGCCATCCTGCTTTCTGCGCTACTGCTACAGGGCTGCGTCGCCGCAGCGGTAGTCGGTACGGCAGCCGTCGGCACCAAAGCGGCAACGGACCCGCGTACGGTGGGTACGCAGGTTGATGACAGCACCCTGGAGCTACGCGTTAACAGCGCCTTAGGGAAAGATGAACAGATTAAGAAAGAAGCGCGTATTAACGTCACCGCTTATCAGGGTAAGGTCCTGCTGACCGGTCAGTCGCCGACCGCCGATCTCTCCTCTCGCGCCAAACAAATCGCGATGGGAGTTGAAGGGACTACCGAAGTCTTCAATGAAGTGCGTCAAGGCCAGCCGATTGGCTTAGGTACCGCGTCGTCGGATACCTGGATCACCACCAAAGTTCGTTCCCAACTGCTGGGCAGCGATCAGGTGAAGTCTTCCAACGTGAAAGTGACGACCGAAAATAGCGAAGTGTTCCTGATGGGCCTGGTCACCGACCGTGAAGGCCGCGCGGCGGCAGATATCGCCAGCCGGGTAAGCGGCGTGAGCCGCGTCACCACCGCCTTTACCTATCTTAAATAAACGTTATCTAACCCGGCTGGCGCTTCGCTAAGCCGGGCTACCAAATAGCATTATGCTGTAGCCCCGCGCCACCGGGATTTTGAGGCCACCAACACCGGCAGTATAAATTAAAGGCAGGCCGCACGGACCGTAGGCCGGGTAAGGCGCAGCCGCCACCCGGCACAAAATCCGGCGCCCCGCGCCGGATAAATTACACCAGCGCCAGCGCGCCGACGATCGCCCCGCACAACGCCACCAGCCCGCCGGTTAGCCACAGCGCTTTAGCCGGAAACGCCTTACGCAACATAACCAGCGACGGTACGCTCACCGCAGGCAAGGTAATCAGCAGCGCCAGCGCCGGCGCGGTGCCCATTCCAGCCAGCATCATCGTCTGCACAATCGGGATTTCCGCCGCCGTCGGGATAACGAACAGACAACCGGCTATCGCCATTGCGATCACCCAGAACAGCGTGTTATCGACCGCGCCCTCGGCGTGCGGGAACAACCAGACCCGCGCCGCGCCCAGTACCAGCACCGCGAGGATGTAAACCGGGATCGTACTCCAGAACAGCGACCACAGCGCGCGCAGCCAGCGGTTGATAAAACTGCCCTCATCATTCTTCAGTTGGCTAACGTCTTCCGCCGCTACCGGCTGCGTCGCCGCCTCTTTTACCCATTTTTGCACCAGCGTCGCCACCACCAGCACCGTCGCCAGCCCGGCTACCAGCCGGATCAGAGCAAACTGCCAGCCAAGCACGAAACCCATAAAAACCAGCGTCGCCGGGTTCAGCAGCGGGTTGCCCATCCAGAACGCCAGCGCCCCGCCCATCGACACCTGCTGTTTACGCATTCCGGCGGCAACCGGCGCGGCGCAGCAGGTACACATCATCCCCGGTAGCGAAAAAATCGCTCCCAGCAGCGTGCCCTGAAAACGAGATTGCCCAAGCGTGCGCAGCAGCCAGTCGCGGGGGATCAGCACCTGAATAAGCGAACCGAGCAGCACGCCGAGCGCCGCCGCTTTCCAGACCGCGAGGAAGTAAACCATCGCGTAATCCCATGCCGCCTGCAGCGGGTTTACATCAGCCTGGGCGAGAATAGATTTACCGATACTGTGGGTTTCCGCGGCCGTAAAGGCTTTACCGTAATACGGCTGCCATTTGACGTACCACAGGCCAACGATAACGACGAGAAAGAACAGCGCGGGTTTCCACCATTGAAATGGTGATGCCGCCTGAGATGAAGACTGACCAGCCATAGCATTCCCCAAGGAGAAGAGATAATAAATAAGGAGGTGAATACTACGCCTGCCGTCCAAATTTGAAAATGATTAATCCGCCTGCCTGGCGGCGCGTTCCCGTAGCTGAGACGAGGTCAGGATCTGGACGCCTTCATGGCTCGGCGCCAGCGCCTCGGCCAGCAGAGCCGTCGCCACATCGCGGGCCTGAATGGCTTTCCAGTCTCCAGGCAGAAAACGAAATAGCGGTGCAAAGAGCGTTTCATTGGCGCGTTTATGCTCCCGATCGCCCAGCAACATCGAAGGACGGGCAATAGTCAGCCGCGGCCACTCCTGCGCAATCAGCGCCTCTTCCATTTCTCCTTTCACGCGGTTATAGAAGAAGGGCGAATGCGAATTGGCGCCCATCGCGCTGACCACCAGCATATGTTGCGCCCCGAGGCGCTTCCCGACCAGCGCCGTATCCACCACCAGCGTATAGTCAGCATGCACAAACGCTTCTTTACTCCCCGCTTCCCGTCGCGTGGTGCCCAGGCAGCAGAATACGATATCGACAGGATCAACCACCTGCGCCAGTGCATCGGTCAACTGCGGATCGTGTGGATTGAATATCCCCTCCGCCGGAGCAAGCGGACGGCGCGTTGGCGCAGCAATCGCGCTAATACGCGGCTCACTCTGTAGCAGCCGAAGTAAGTGCCCACCAACTAAGCCAGTCGCGCCGGTTAATAATACCTGACTCATCAAATCTCCTTTGCAGAATTGTCTGCCTTGCACTTTGCCCCACATGTTCCAGGCTTAATAGCTTACGAGGTAAGTATCCACCATCATCATGGAAATGCCTCATTCACTGCCAAAAGATCGGAGGAAGAATGAGTAAAAAGATTGCCGTACTAATCACCGACGACTTCGAAGATTCTGAATTCACCTCACCTGCCGAGGCTTTTAAACTTGCCGGGCATCAGGTCGTGACAATTGAGAAACAGGCAGGAAAAACGGTAAAAGGGAAGCAAGGCGAGGCTGAAGTGGCGATCGACAAAGCGATTGATGACGTGACGCCGGCGCAGTTTGACGCCCTGTTGCTGCCTGGCGGCTATTCACCGGACCAGTTGCGGGGTGATGAGCGCTTCGTCACTTTTACTCGCGACTTCGTGAATAGCGGTAAACCGGTCTTTGCCATTTGTCACGGCCCGCAGTTACTCATCAGCGCAGACGTCATTCGCGGGCGTAAGCTCACGGCGGTTAAACCCATCGTGGTCGACGTGAAAAACGCCGGCGGTGAGTTTTACGATCAGGAAGTGGTGCTTGATAACGATCAGTTAGTCACCAGCAGAACCCCGGACGATCTTCCGGCGTTCAATCGCGAGGCGCTACGCCTGCTCGGAGCTTGAGTCGCGCAGCCAATATAGCTTTTTGCCAAAACCCAGCGTGTTGTCGGTAAATTTAAGCTCGTCGGGACGGATCTCCCACACCGGCGCCGACAACATGCGGGCGACCGGAAAGCGTTTAACGTAGCGTTTTCGCATCTCAGCCTCTTCGTCACCGTGAAGGCGGCGGATCTCCCCCTTAAACTGCACGCCGCGGATTAAGGCAACGGTCTTTGGCTGGCCGTTGACCGTCCCGGCGACCTTCGCGCGTTCGCCGGTCATCTGGCCGTGACGGGTTTTTTCGTCGCTCAGCAGATAAAAAACGACGTTATCCGGATCGTAAACGTAAAACGCATTGGCGCACCACAGCTCGTCATCACGTGCGACGCACCAGGTGATGACGTGTTGTTTACCCAGCCAGCGGCTAATCGCGGCAAGCGTATCCATCTTTATTCTCCATTATGCTATGGTGCACACACCCTAACAGACTGACGTTATTACCGTGTGCTGGTTTCTCTATCTTATTCGAACCGCTGATAACCGCCTGTATACCGGCATTACCACCGATGTTCCGCGCCGCTTTCTTCAGCATCAGGAAGGCAAAGGAGCGAAAGCGCTGCGCGGCAAAGGCGAACTGGCGCTGGCGTTTAGTCAGAAAGTTGGTGACCACTCACTCGCTCTGCGGCTGGAGTATCGCATCAAGCAGCTAACGAAGCGCCAGAAAGAGCGCCTCGTTGCCGGGGATGGTTCGTTCGAGACCCTGCTGGAGGGGCTCAGAAGCGATTGAAATGATCGCTGTACTCGACCAGACCGTGTACGCCCTGCAGCGCGTCATCCGCCAGACGGTGCACCTGGAAGGCTTCCGCGGTGTCCGGCCAGCGGCAGCGTAAATCGAACGCGGCGGCGGGTTCAAAGCCTAAACGGCCATACAGCGCCGGTTCGCCCAGCGTAACCACCGCGGCGTAGCCAAATTCATTTAATGAATCCAGCCCTTCGTAGACCAGCTGTCGGCCAATACCCTGGCCGCGATAGCTTTCATCTACCGCCAATGGCGCCAGACCTACCCACTGCAGCTCTTCGCCTTCGACGGTGACCGGGCTAAAGGCAACGTAGCCCACCACCTGGCCTTCATCGTCAGTGGCGACTAAGCCCAGCGTGATCAAACCATCTTCACGCAGATCGTGCACCAGCTTCGCTTCCGCGTCGCTGCCGAACGTACGGCGCAGCAGCGCGTCGATACCCGGCGCATCAATCCCAATTTCCACTCGAATCAGCATGCCTCACCTACCGATGTCTGTTCAGGTTTCTGCGGGCTCTTCAGGCCTGCTTCGACAAAATCCGCCATCTGCAGCAGCATGACCCGCAGTGCTTTCGGCATCTGCTCCAGCTCGATGGCATCCATCAGGTTCTTCACGTATAGACCCAGCTCAGTATCACCTTCAATCACCAGACGACGCTGGAAGAATAGCGTATCCGGATCCTGTTTACGCGCGGCAATCATCAGCAGATCGCTGGCATCGGCGCTAAAGCTGACGTCGGCGTCAGCCTGCTGGCTGACCACCAGGCGACCGTCGACTACCGAGGTATACCACAGCAGGCCAATATCGCGCACATTAATACTTAACCAGCGACCTTCGAGAAACTCCAGTTCTCCATCCGCCAGCGCCTGGCGAAATTGCCAGCTCAATACTTGTTCCAGCACCTGGCGCTTGAGGGCAAAAGGCGCCAGCTTAACCGGCACGCTCATTAAAGACGGGCCAAAACGGACCAGCCGGGAACGCAGTTCATCCAACACAAGCTTCACTCCATGCATGCAATAGTTTCGCTATTGTGCCATATCAAATAAACGACATAGCGGCGTAAATCAACAAAATCGCGATGATGGTCGCCAGCTATTGAGCCCACCAATACGCTTTTAACTGCCTCAAATCAAAAATTGTCACCAGAAGGTTAACTAAAATCCCAGCTCGTTAACCATTTTGCGTCCCTGACCGGCCGCGTTTTTCAGGAAAAATTATGGAGCTGCTCTGCCCCGCCGGTAACCTCCCGGCACTTAAGGCGGCCATCGAAAACGGCGCCGATGCCGTGTATATCGGGCTGAAAGATGACACCAATGCCCGCCACTTTGCCGGCCTTAATTTCACCGAAAAGAAATTGCAGGAAGCCGTCAGCTTTGTGCACCAGCATCGCCGTAAGCTACATATCGCGATTAACACCTTCGCCCATCCCGACGGTTATGCCCGCTGGCAGCGTGCTGTGGATATGGCCGCGCAATTGGGCGCCGACGCGCTTATCCTCGCCGATATCGCCATGCTGGAGTACGCCGCGGAACGCTATCCGCACATTGAACGTCACGTTTCAGTGCAGGCGTCCGCCACTAACGAAGAGGCGGTGCGTTTTTATCACCGCAACTTTGACGTTGCCCGCGTCGTACTGCCGCGGGTGTTATCCATTCACCAGGTGAAACAGTTAGCCCGCGCCACGCCGGTACCGCTGGAAGTCTTCGCCTTCGGTAGCTTATGCATCATGGCGGAAGGCCGCTGCTATCTCTCGTCGTATCTCACCGGCGAATCGCCAAATACCGTCGGCGCCTGTTCGCCCGCGCGCTTCGTCCGCTGGCAGCAAACGCCGCAGGGGCTGGAGTCACGCCTTAACGAAGTGCTGATCGATCGCTATCAGGATGGCGAGAATGCCGGTTATCCGACGCTGTGCAAAGGCCGCTACCTGGTCGACGGCGAGCGCTACCACGCGCTGGAAGAACCCACCAGCCTCAATACCCTGGAGCTGTTGCCAGAACTGATGGCCGCCAATATCGCCTCGGTAAAAATCGAAGGCCGTCAGCGCAGCCCGGCATACGTCACCCAGGTAGCGAAAGTCTGGCGTCAGGCGATCGACCGCTGTAAAGCCGATCCGCAGAATTTCGTGCCGCAATCCGCATGGATGGAAACCCTTGGTTCGATGTCCGAAGGAACGCAAACCACCCTTGGCGCCTATCACCGTAAATGGCAGTGAGAAACATGAAATATTCATTAGGGCCGGTGCTGTACTACTGGCCAAAAGAGACGCTGGAAGATTTTTACCAGCAGGCGGCAAACAGTAGCGCTGACACCATTTATCTGGGCGAGGCGGTGTGCAGCAAGCGCCGCGCCACTAAAGTCGGCGATTGGATCGAAATGGCGAAAGCGCTGGCCGGTAGCGGCAAGCAGGTGGTGCTCTCCACCCTCGCGCTGGTGCAGGCCTCCTCCGAACTGGGCGAGCTGAAGCGCTATGTCGAGAACGGCGAATTCCTGATTGAAGCCAGTGACCTCGGCGTGGTCAACCTCTGCGCCGAACGCAAGCTGCCCTTCGTCGCCGGTCATGCGCTGAACTGCTACAACGCCGTCACTTTGCGCCTCCTGCTGAAGCAGGGCATGACGCGCTGGTGCATGCCAGTGGAGCTTTCCCGCGACTGGCTGGCTAATTTGCTGACCCAGTGCGAAGAACTAGGCATTCGCAACCAGTTTGAAGTCGAAGTGCTGAGCTACGGCCATCTGCCGCTGGCTTATTCCGCGCGCTGCTTTACCGCCCGCTCGGAAGACCGGCCAAAAGACGAATGCGAAACCTGCTGCATCAAGTACCCAACCGGGCGCAGCATGCTGTCGCAGGAGAACCAGCAGGTGTTTGTGCTTAACGGCATTCAGACGATGAGCGGCTACGTCTATAACCTTGGCAACGAGTTAACCTCGATGCACGGTCTGGTGGATATGGTGCGCCTGTCGCCGATGGGCAGCGAGACCTTCGCCATGCTCGACGCCTTCCGCGCCAACGAAAATGGCGCTGCGCCGCTGGATCTCACCGCCAACAGCGATTGCAACGGCTACTGGAAACAGCTGGCCGGGCTGGAGCTGCAGGTCTGATACATCTGCCGGATGGCGGCATAAATGCCTTATCCGGCCTACAATCCGCGTGGCCGGTCGTTAATTTATCCACTTTTCCGGCTGAAACTACCGGTGTTGGTGGCCTCAAAATCGCTGAGACGTTCCCGGAAGGCCGGGGCAGCCCGCATGGATGCGGGCTGAGGGCCGTGATTTGCAAGGACGCTGCCTCGGCCCGACCCGAAGCCTGTAGGGATAAGTCGAAGGAACCACGGAGTGGCGATTTTGGCGGCCAGAGCCCGGGGGTACAGGGGGCGGCGGCGACTGGCCGCCCCCTGTGCGCTCCCTGCGTCATGAGAGATATAACGCTGGAGAAAGAGCCGGAGCGCAATATGCTCTAAAGTAACATGAGATACTTTTCCATAGCGGAGAAAGTGGCAAATCCATAACCGTATCTACTGTAGGCCCGATACACGTAGCCCCATCAAAAGCATCTTCTTTCCGCTTCTCGCTTTATAAAGCTCACTTTGTTAACACCATTCACTATTCTTTAATGCAGTATTAAATGATTAGCAGCTAGAAAAGTGAGCCTTTATGACTGATAAAACCATTCCGTTCTCGGTGCTCGATCTGGCGCCGATCCCGCAGGGATCTTCGGCTAAAGAAGCCTTTTCCCACTCTCTCGCTCTCGCCCGGCTGGCGGAATCCCGCGGCTACCACCGTTACTGGCTGGCTGAGCACCATAATATGGTGGGCATTGCCAGCGCGGCGACTTCGGTGTTGATTGGCTATCTTGCCGCCAATACCACCACCCTGCATCTGGGCTCCGGAGGCGTGATGTTGCCAAACCATTCGCCGCTGGTGATCGCCGAACAGTTCGGCACCCTGAATACGCTGTATCCCGGACGTATCGATCTCGGCCTTGGCCGCGCGCCGGGCAGCGATCAGCCGACCATGCGCGCGCTGCGTCGCCATATGAGCGGCGATGTCGATAATTTCCCGCGCGATGTGGCGGAGCTGGTGGACTGGTTTGACGCCCGCGATGCTCATCCGCAGGTGCGCCCGGTTCCCGGCTATGGCGAACGAATTCCGGTGTGGCTACTGGGCTCAAGCCTGTACAGCGCGCAGCTGGCGGCGCAGCTTGGTCTGCCGTTTGCTTTCGCCTCTCACTTCGCGCCGGACATGTTATTCCAGGCGCTGCATCTGTATCGCAGCAATTTCAAACCTTCGGCGCGGCTCGAAAAACCGTACGCGATGGTATGCATCAATATTATCGCCGCCGATAGCAATCGCGACGCGGAGTTCCTCTTTACTTCGATGCAGCAGGCCTTCGTTAAGCTGCGCCGCGGCGAAACCGGGCAGTTGCCGCCGCCGGTGGAAAATATGCATCAGCTGTGGTCAGCGTCCGAGCAGTATGGTGTGCAGCAGGCATTAAGCATGTCGCTGGTTGGCGATAAAACCAAAGTTCGCCACGGGTTAGCGTCGATTCTTCGCGAAACGGAAGCGGACGAAATCATGGTTAACGGCCAGATCTTCGACCACCAGGCGCGCCTGCATTCCTTTGATTTAGCGATGCAGGTGAAAGAGGAGTTGTTAGGTTAGTGACGCGGTAAGCCCGGTGCGCGTCACGCCACCGGGCGATGCGGTTATTGATAAACCGGCAGCAGATTAAAGCTCGACAGGAAATGCACCACCGCGTTGCCGAGCCCGAACAGCAGGATCAGCGTAATCATCGGTTTTCCGCCCCAAACGCGGAACTGCGGGCTACCGAAGCGTTTACGCGAAGCGCGGGCCAGCAGCGCCGGCACAATCGCCGCCCATACCGTCGCCGCCAGACCGGCATAGCCGATGGCGTAAAGGAAGCCATCTGGTTTCACCAGCCCGCCGATCATCGGCGGGATAAAGGTCAACAGCGCGGTTTTAAAGCGTCCCATCGCGCTATCGTCAAAGCCAAACAGATCCGCGAGATAATCGAACAGCCCCAGCGTCACGCCGAGGAAGGAACTGGCGACGGCAAAGTTGGAGAACACCACCAGCAGCAGATCCAGACCGCGGCTATTCAGCACGCCGCTCAGCGCCTGCACCAGCACATCAATGTTGCCGCCCTTCTGGGCGATACCGATAAACTGCGGACGAGGGATATTACCCATCGTCACCAGCAGCCAGACCACATACAGACCCAGCGCCAGCAGCGTACCGTAAATCAGACAGCGGGTAATGGTACGCGGATCCTTACCATAATATTTCATCAGGCTCGGCACGTTACCGTGATAGCCAAACGAGGCCAGACAGAACGGCAGCGTCATCAGCAGATATGGCGCATAGGAGGCATTCTTCTCCACGACGTTAAACAGCGTCGTCGGCTCGACGTGCCCCAGCAGGCTGCCGAAGGTCAGAAAGAAGGTAATCACCTTAGCGCCCAGTACGATAGCCGTCATGCGGCTTACCGCTTTCGTGCTCATCCAAACGATAAAGGCCACCAGCAGCGCGAAGCCGAAGCCCGCAGCGCGCGCGGGTACGTTCAGCGACATTTCACTGAAGGTGTGGTGCAGGATCGAACCGCTCGCCGAAATATAGGCGTAGGTCAGGATATACAGCACAAAGGCGATCGACACGCCGTTTACCAGGTTCCAGCCTTTGCCGAGCAGGTCTTTGGTAATGGTGTCGAAGCTGGAGCCAATCCGGTAGTTAAGGTTGGCTTCCAGAATCATCAAACCGGAGTGCAGCATGCAGAACCAGGTAAAAACCAGCGCCGCCAGCGACCAGAAGAACCACGCGCCGGACATAACCACCGGCAGCGAGAACATGCCCGCGCCAATAATTGTGCCGCCGATAATCACCACGCCGCCAAATAAAGACGGTCGGGTGGCCGTAGTGGTTAGTGTCGCCATTTGCCGAAATCTCCAGTCGAAAATACTTCGCTCACGTTGAGCATGACGCACTGTACCAGTACACGAGTACAAAAGAAATAAAAAAAGCCCCAATCATGACGATCGGGGCTGTATTATTTACTTTACGCTAGCGGATTGCGCTTATTACGCATCGCCACCGAAACGACGACGACCCGCGGAATCATCACGGCGCGGCGCGGAAGCATCGTCACGACGCGGCGCGCGGCCGCCTTCACGACGTTCGCCGCTGAAACGACGACCTTCACCACGACCGCCTTCACGACGTTCGCCACCGAAGCTACGACCGCCTTCACGACGCTCGCCGCCGAAGCCACGACCGCCTTCACGACGCTCGCCGCCGCCACGACGTTCGGTGCGCGGCTGCGCATCGCCCAGCAGCTGCATGTTCATCGGCTTGTTCAGGATGCGGGTACGAGTAAAGTGCTGCAGCACTTCGCCCGGCATACCTTTCGGCAGTTCGATGGTGGAGTGAGAACCGAACAGCTTGATGTTACCGATGTAACGGCTGCTGATGTCGCCTTCGTTAGCGATCGCGCCAACGATATGACGAACTTCAACGCCGTCATCACGGCCCACTTCAATGCGGTACAGTTCCATCTCACCCACGTCACGGCGCTCACGCTTCGGACGATCTTCACGATCGCCACGCGGACCGCGGTCATTACGGTCGCCACGGCGTTCGAAACGGTCATCACGATCGCGGAATTCACGACGCGGACGCATCGGCGCATCCGGCGGAACGATCAGAGAACGTTCGCCCTGGGCCATTTTCAGCAGCGCAGCGGCCAGCGTTTCTACGTCCAGCTCTTCGCCTTCCGCGGTCGGCTGGATTTTCGCCAGCAGCGCACGGTACTGGTCCAGATCGCTGCTTTCCAGCTGCTGCTGAACTTTAGCGGCGAATTTCTCCAGGCGACGTTTGCCCAGCAGTTCTGCGTTCGGCAGTTCTACTTCAGGGATCGTCAGCTTCATCGTACGTTCGATGTTACGCAGCAGGCGACGCTCACGGTTCTCAACGAACAGCAGCGCGCGACCCGCACGACCCGCACGACCGGTACGACCGATACGGTGAACGTAAGATTCGGAATCCATCGGGATGTCATAGTTAACAACCAGGCTGATGCGCTCAACGTCCAGGCCGCGGGCCGCAACGTCGGTGGCGATCAGGATGTCCAGACGACCGTCTTTCAGGCGCTCCAGGGTCTGCTCACGCAGCGCCTGGTTCATATCGCCGTTAAGCGCGGCGCTGTTATAACCGCTACGCTCCAGCGCTTCTGCCACTTCCAGGGTCGCGTTTTTGGTACGCACGAAGATAATCGCCGCATCAAAGTCTTCCGCTTCCAGGAAACGCACCAGCGCTTCGTTTTTACGCATGCCGTAAGCAGTCCAGTAGCTCTGGCTGATGTCCGGGCGCGTGGTGACGCTGGACTGAATGCGCACTTCCTGCGGCTCTTTCATGAAGCGGCGGGTAATGCGACGAATCGCTTCCGGCATAGTGGCGGAGAACAGAGCGGTCTGATGACCTTCCGGGATCTGCGCCATAATGGTTTCTACGTCTTCGATAAAGCCCATGCGCAGCATTTCATCTGCTTCGTCCAGTACCAGGCCGCTCAGTTTAGAGAGATCCAGCGTACCGCGCTTCAGGTGGTCCAGCAGACGACCCGGGGTACCGACAACGATCTGCGGCCCCTGACGCAGGGCGCGCAGCTGCACGTCATAACGCTGGCCGCCGTACAGGGCAACCACGTTTACGCCGCGCATATGTTTAGAGAATTCCGTCATTGCTTCTGCAACCTGTACCGCCAGTTCGCGGGTCGGCGCCAGCACCAGAATCTGTGGTGCTCTCAGCTCAGGATCGATGTTGTTCAGCAGCGGTAAAGAGAACGCTGCGGTCTTACCGCTACCGGTCTGGGCCATACCCAGAACGTCGCGGCCGTCCAGCAGATGCGGAATGCACTCAGCCTGGATCGGAGATGGTTTTTCGTAACCCAGATCGTTAAGCGCTTCAAGGATAGGAGCCTTCAGGCCCAGATCTGCAAAAGTGGTTTCGAATTCAGCCATGTAGTACGTGTGCCTCAAAATTAATGGCGGCCAGTCTACATAACTCATCGTGAAAATTTAGAGTAATTTTCATTGAAAAGTGTGAACCGGCTCAAAGTAGGTGTATTAACGAACAACAACGCCCTCACCCGCGAAGGTGATGGCAATCAAAAAATGGGCTGATGTGTGTTCGTCAGCTATTGCTGGTCCGATTCTGCCAGGTCATCTTGCTCCTGGCCCAAGAGCGATAATTCCAACAATGCGTATCGGTGCTCAACGTAGTTATGAACGTTGTTAGCGACCGCCAGTTTGAACAGTGCCGTAGCGCTGTCCTTGTCCCCCAGACTTAGGTAGTACTTACCTAAATAGAAGTTGGTTTCACTGAGATGCTCAGCGAGCGAGGTGTTATCCGTTGCGTCTGCCTTCAGACGGGTCATCAGCTCTTTTTCGCTAATGTCGCCAAGGTAGAACTCGACAATGTTCCATCCCCATTGCTCTTTATCCGACTTGTTGAAGCGCTGTTTCAGTGCTTCAAGCGCCTGCTTCTCATCAAGCTTACGCTCGGCGAGGTATAACCACAGACTGCGGAAAGGATCATTGGGATCGTCTTGATAAAACGCCAGCAGATCATCTTGCGCTAACTTAGCACGGCCACCGTAATACAGAGCGATGCCGCGGTTTAAGTGCGCGTAGTTGTAAGTTGGATCAAGCTCAAGTACAGAATCAAACGCTTCATAGGCAGCATCAAAATTGCCTGCCTGCGTTAAATAAATGCCTAAGTAATTGAATACTTCAGGCATATCGGGTCGGATTGCCAGCGCTTGTGAAAAATCATTTCGCGCTAATGCCCTCAGACCGAGACTATCATACAACACTCCGCGCTCATATAAAAGCTGTGCGCGTTCGTCATCGGTTAAAGCCCGACTGGCAAGAATTTGTTCCATGCGCGCCAGAATCACTTCTTGCTGCAAAGTCGGTTGCAATGGTACCGCGAGGACGGCGTCCTTACGCCAGGCAGAGTTGCTGCATCCTGCCAGCGTGAGAGCTGTCGCCACGAAACACCAGCGCAGAAAAGGCTTCATTTCCCACTCCCGAAGACAACGATTGGATGAACGTCCAGTTCCCCGGCTGCAAAAAGGCATCCTGCCCGGAATAGACCCTCCGCCGAAGCGGAGGGCAATCGGCAACCTTACTCGCCCTGCTCTGCGGCCGGAGCTTCCGGCGCGTTAGCTGGCTGAGTCTGCTCAGTTGCTTCTTTAATGCTCAGACGTACGCGGCCCTGACGGTCAACTTCCAGAACCTTAACCGGTACTTCCTGACCCATCTGCAGGTAATCAGTCACTTTCTCAACGCGCTTGTCAGCGATCTGAGAGATGTGAACCAGACCTTCTTTACCGCCGCCGATGGCAACGAATGCGCCAAAGTCAACGATGCGGGTCACTTTACCATTGTAGATACGGCCAACTTCGATCTCAGCGGTGATCTCTTCGATACGGCGGATAGCATGCTGCGCTTTGTCGCCGTCGGTCGCTGCGATCTTCACGGTACCGTCATCTTCGATTTCGATGGTGGTGCCGGTTTCTTCGGTCAGAGCACGGATAACAGAACCGCCTTTACCGATAACGTCTTTGATCTTGTCCGGGTTGATCTTGATGGTGTGGATACGCGGTGCGAATTCGGAGATGTCGCCGCGCGGCGCGTTAATCGCCTGTTCCATCACGCCCAGGATGTGCAGACGCGCACCTTTAGCCTGGTTCAGAGCAACCTGCATGATTTCTTTGGTGATACCTTCAATTTTGATATCCATCTGCAGCGCAGAGATACCGTCGCGAGAACCCGCAACTTTGAAGTCCATATCGCCAAGGTGGTCTTCGTCACCCAGAATGTCGGACAGTACGACGAAGTTGTCGCCTTCTTTCACCAGACCCATTGCGATACCCGCAACGGCGGCTTTCACCGGCACGCCAGCGTCCATCAGCGCCAGAGATGCGCCACAGACGGAAGCCATGGAAGAAGAACCGTTGGATTCGGTGATCTCAGATACCACGCGAACGGTGTACGGGAATTCGTCGATTGTCGGCATTACGGCCAGAACGCCGCGCTTAGCCAGACGACCGTGACCGATTTCACGACGCTTCGGAGAACCCACCATGCCAGTTTCGCCTACGGAGTACGGAGGGAAGTTGTAGTGGAACAGGAAGGAGTCCGTGCGCTCGCCCATCAGTTCGTCGATGTTCTGCGCGTCGCGTGCGGTACCCAGAGTCGCGGTAACCAGCGCCTGAGTTTCGCCGCGGGTAAACAGTGCGGAACCGTGAGTACGCGGCAGTACGCCGGTACGAACGTCCAGACCACGGATCATGTCTTTTTCGCGGCCATCGATACGCGGCTCGCCTGCCAGTACGCGGCTACGAACAACGTTTTTCTCGATGGCGTGCAGGATTTCACCCAGTTCGTTGGCGTCCAGGGTTTCATCTTCAGCAACCAGCGTAGCGATGGTTTCAGATTTGATCACGTCAACCTGAGCGTAACGCTCTTGTTTGTCGGTGATACGGTAAGCATCGCTCAGGCGGGATTCAGCCAGCGCAGCAACGCGCGCGTTCAGCGCTTCGTTGACCGCTTCCGGCTGCCAGTCCCAACGTGGTTTACCGGCTTCTTTCACCAGGTCGTTGATGTTCTGAATTACAACCTGCTGCTGCTCGTGGCCAAAGACCACCGCGCCCAGCATCTGGTCTTCGCTCAGCAGTTCAGCTTCGGATTCAACCATCAGTACGGCCGCTTCGGTACCGGCAACCACCAGATCCAGTTTGCTGGATTTCAGCTCTTCCTGGGTTGGGTTCAGTACGTACTGGTCGTTGATGTAACCCACGCGAGCGGCGCCGATTGGGCCATTGAACGGAATACCGGACAGAGACAGCGCTGCGGATGCGCCGATCATCGCGACGATATCCGGGTTAACCTGCGGGTTAACGGAAACAACGGTCGCGATAACCTGAACTTCGTTAACGAAGCCTTCCGGGAACAGCGGACGAACCGGGCGGTCAATCAGACGCGCGATCAGGGTTTCGCCTTCGCTTGGACGGCCTTCACGACGGAAGAAGCCACCCGGGATTTTACCGGCAGCGTAAGTACGCTCCTGGTAGTTAACAGTCAGCGGGAAGAAGTCCTGGCCCGGTTTCGCTTTTTTCTGACCCACAACGGTAACGAATACCGCGGTGTCATCCATGCTAACCATCACAGCGGCCGTTGCCTGGCGCGCCATCATGCCGGTTTCCAGGGTTACGGTGTGCTGGCCGTACTGGAATTTACGAACGATCGGATTAAGCAAAATTCTATCCTTTTATCTAAAAATGACGCCATATCCACGATATCGCGCCTGATGACCCGATCCTCTGCATCCTCGCGACTAATGACAACCTTTACCCGCCCCTGCGGATGAAGCCTCTCATTAGCCGCGCGAACCTCTGCATGAAGATCATTAATAGCAACAATACATGAGTTTTTAATGAATTGCTGCCGCCCGGTCGAAAAAAGGGGCCGTGAGGCCCCTTTTTCTGAAACTCGCAGAATTAGCGACGCAGACCCAGACGCTCGATCAGCGCGGAGTAACGTGCAACATCTTTACGTTTCAGGTAGTCGAGCAGTTTACGACGCTGAGAAACCATGCGCAGCAGACCACGACGGCTGTGGTGATCTTTTTTGTGCTCTGCAAAGTGACCCTGCAGGTGGTTGATCTGTGCAGTCAGCAGTGCAACCTGAACTTCAGTAGAACCGCTGTCGTTTGCGCCACGACCGAACTCAGAAACGATTTGTGCTTTAGCTTCAACGCTTAGAGACATTTTCAAACTCCAAAATTATAAGTAAAGAAAGGGTGCCGATCTCTAATTCAGCAACCCCTGATGCAACGCCCGAAAATGTTAAAACACTTTAGCGGACGTTAAGCGGCGATATTCTACTCGTAGCAGGCTTTTATCGCAACAAAAGCGCTCACTGCGGGTATTCCACCACCAGACGACGGGGCGCGACGCGGCCTTCATCGTCGATTTCGCCCATGCCGAGGAACTTGCCGGACTCGCTTTCCATCACCCGCACCAGCCCGTTAAGCGGCGCGCCTGACTGACGAACCGGATTACCGTTCTTAAAGTAGACCGCGGAAGTTTCTGGAATATGAACCAGCGGGTAATCCGAAGCCGGGCTGTCCATCGGCATCAGCAGCGGATCAAGCAGTTGCGCGGCAGGAATATCCTGCGCCGCCGCCTGTTCGACCAGCGCCTGCAGCTGCTCCAGGGTCACCATCCGCTCGACCGGGTATTTGCTCACCGCCAGGCGACGCAGGAAAATCACGTGCGCGCCGCAGCCAAGTTTCTCACCCAAATCATCGATAATCGTACGGATGTAGGTGCCTTTCGAGCAGTGGATCTCAAGCTCCAGTTCATCGCCTTCATGGCGAATAAACAGCAGCTCATAGACCGTAATCGGCCGGGCTTCACGCGGAACCTCAATGCCCTGACGAGCGTATTCGTACAGTTTTTTACCCTGATACTTCAGCGCCGAGTACATCGACGGCACCTGCTGAGTCTCGCCGCGGAAGCTATCCAGCGCCGCCGCCAGTTGTTCTTCGCTAAAGGTTAGCGGGCGTTCTTCCACCACCTGACCATCGGCGTCGGAGGTATCCGTACGCTGGCCAAGTTTGGCGATCACGCGATAACGCTTATCGGAGTCCAGCAGATACTGGGAAAACTTAGTCGCTTCGCCAAGGCAAACCGGCAGCATACCGGTCGCCAGCGGATCCAGCGCGCCGGTATGCCCAGCGCGGTTGGCGTTATAAATACGTTTTACTTTCTGCAGCACATCGTTGCTGGAGGCGCCCTGAGGCTTATCCAGCAGCAATACGCCGTGCACGTCGCGGCCGCGACGACGAGGACGACTCATTAGTCCTCCTTGCTGTCGTCCGGGTTAACACGACGCTCATCGTCGTGTTTCACCACGCTGGTAACCAGGTTGGACATGCGCATCCCTTCGACCAGCGAGTTGTCGTAGAAGAAAGTCAGTTCCGGCACGATGCGCAGGCGCATCGCTTTGCCCAGCAGAGAGCGGATAAAGCCAGAGGCTTCCTGCAGCGCTTTGATGCCCGCTTTCACCGCGGCTTCATCTTTGTCGTTGAGGAAGGTGACATACACTTTGGCATAGGCCAGGTCACGGGACATTTCCACGCCGGAAACGGTGGTCATCATGCCCAGACGCGGGTCTTTGATTTCACGCTGCAGGATGATGGCAATTTCTTTTTGCATCTCCTGGGCCACGCGCTGCGGGCGACCAAATTCTTTCGCCATAATAAATTCTCCAGAATAAAGACAAAAAAGGGGCCAAAAGCCCCTTTTTAAAATTATTGCCGGGTGGCGCTTCGCTTACCCGGCCTTCGCATAGCTATCTGACGATTAATCGATGCTACGCTGGATTTCGATGATTTCGAACACTTCGATCATATCGCCAACGCGAACGTCGTTGTAGTTCTTCACGCCGATACCACATTCCATGCCGTTACGGACTTCGTTAACGTCATCTTTGAAGCGGCGCAGGGATTCCAGCTCGCCTTCATAGATAACCACGTTGTCGCGCAGGACGCGGATTGGGTTGTGACGTTTAATCGTACCTTCGGTAACCATACAGCCCGCGATGGCGCCGAATTTCGGCGATTTGAAGACATCACGCACTTCAGCCAGACCGATGATCTGCTGTTTCAGTTCCGGAGACAGCATGCCGCTCATCGCTGCTTTCACTTCGTCGATCAGGTTATAGATGACGGAGTAGTAACGCAGATCCAGGCTTTCTGACTCGATAACTTTACGTGCGGAAGCATCGGCACGAACGTTGAAGCCAACCAGAATCGCGTTGGAAGCGGCAGCCAGGGTCGCGTCGGTTTCGGTGATACCACCTACGCCGGAACCGATGATCTTCACTTTAACTTCGTCGGTAGACAGTTTCAGTAAGGAATCGGAAATCGCTTCGACAGAGCCCTGCACGTCCGCTTTCAGCACGATGTTCACTTCGTGAACTTCGCCTTCGGTCATGTTAGCGAACATGTTTTCCAGTTTAGATTTCTGCTGGCGAGCCAGTTTAACTTCACGGAATTTACCCTGACGATACAGCGCAACTTCACGCGCTTTTTTCTCGTCACGAACAACGGTAACTTCATCACCCGCCGCCGGAACGCCGGACAGACCGAGGATTTCCACCGGAATGGACGGACCCGCTTCCAGCACTTCGCGACCCAGTTCGTCACGCATCGCACGTACGCGGCCATATTCAAAGCCACACAGTACGATATCGCCCTTATGCAGAGTACCTTCGCGAACCAGAACGGTAGCTACCGGACCGCGACCTTTATCCAGGAAGGATTCGATGACCGCGCCGCTCGCCATACCGTTACGTACCGCTTTCAGTTCGAGAACTTCAGCCTGCAGCAGGATTGCGTTCAGCAGGTCGTCGATACCGGTACCGACTTTCGCTGATACTGGGATGAACTGCGCTTCACCGCCCCACTCTTCCGGCATCACGCCGTACTGGGAGAGTTCGTTCTTCACGCGATCCATATCCGCTTCCGGCTTATCGATCTTGTTCACTGCAACCACTACCGGCACCTGCGCCGCTTTGGCGTGCTGGATAGCTTCCACAGTCTGCGGCATCACGCCGTCGTCTGCCGCCACCACCAGAACCACGATATCCGTCGCCTGCGCGCCACGAGCACGCATAGAGGTAAACGCGGCGTGGCCCGGGGTATCCAGGAAGGTGATCATGCCGTTGTCGGTTTCTACGTGGTACGCGCCGATGTGCTGGGTAATACCACCCGCTTCGCCGGAGGCAACCTTAGTAGAACGAATGTAGTCCAGCAGAGAGGTTTTACCGTGGTCAACGTGACCCATGATGGTCACTACCGGTGCGCGCGGTTCAGCCGCAGCGCCGGTGTCACGGTCGCTCATTACTGCTTCTTCCAGCTCGTTTTCACGACGCAGGATAACTTTGTGGCCCATCTCTTCGGCAACCAGCTGTGCGGTTTCCTGGTCGATGACCTGGTTGATGGTCGCCATCGCGCCCAGTTTCATCATCGCTTTGATGACCTGAGAGCCTTTGACCGCCATCTTGTTGGCCAGCTCGCCAACGGTGATGGTTTCGCCGATCACAACATCACGGTTAACGGCCTGAGCCGGCTTCTGGAAGCCCTGCTGCAGAGAAGAACCTTTACGATGTTTGCCGCCTTTACCGCCGCGAACGGCCGCACGGGCTTCTTCACGGTCAGCTTTGGATTCAGCGTGTTTGTTGCCTTTCTTCGCCGGACGCGCAGCTTTGCTGTTACGGCCACGGCCGCGACCGCCTTCAACTTCACGATCGTTATCATCTTCAGCCTGACGCGCATGCTGAGAGGTGGTTACGTGGTAGTCGGTCGTTTCTTCTGGGGTTTCCGGAGTTTCACTCCAGTTTTTTTCATTTTCTTCAGCCATACGGCGTGCTTCTTCCGCTACACGGCGCGCTTCTTCTTCAAGTTTGCGGCGTGCTTCTTCTTCCGATTTGCGCTTCAGCTCCGCTGCTTCGTTCTCACGGCGGATCTTTTCAGCCTGGGCGGTCTTGGTCATTTCGTCGGTATGTTGATTGCTCACTTTGTCTTTTTCCGCGGCTTCACGTTTCGCTTTATCAGCGACTTCACGTTTAGCTTGTTCTGCGGCCTCACGTTCAGCTTTTAATTGCGCCTCGCGTTTAGCTGCTTCTTCAGCTTCACGACGGGCCTGCTCTTCCGCTTCACGCTGCGCCTGCTCTTCCGCGGCCAGGCGTTCAGCCTCTTGCGGATCGCGTTTCACAAAGGTGCGTTTCTTGCGGACTTCGATTTGTACCGATTTACTCTTTCCACCGGTACCTGGAATATTTAACGTGCTGCGCGTTTTACGCTGCAACGTCAGCTTGTCAGGCGCCGAGCCGTGTTCACGGTTCAGGTGCGTTAACAAGGTTTGCTTCTCTTGCGCGGTCACAGAATCATCAGCCGATTTGCGAATGCCTGCATCAGCAAATTGCTGTATCAGGCGATCCACAGAGGTCTGAATTTCTGAGGCCAGCGCTTTAATAGTCACATCTGTCATGCTGTTCCTTCCTGCTACAGTTTATTACGCTTCGTCGCCGAACCAACAAATGTTGCGAGCAGCCATGATGAGTTCACCAGCTTTCTCGTCGGTCATACCTTCGATATCAGCCAGGTCATCAACGCCCTGTTCGGCGAGATCTTCCAGCGTACAAACACCACGGGCAGCCAGCTTAAACGCCAGAGCACGGTCCAAACCTTCCAGATTCAGTAAATCGTCGGCAGGTTTGTTGTCTCCCAGGCTTTCTTCCTGAGCCAGCGCCAGTGTAGTCAGTGCGTTTTTCGCACGCTCACGAAGTGCTTCAACGGTCGCTTCGTCAAGGCCGTCGATTTCCAGCAGTTCTTTCATCGGCACATAGGCCAGTTCTTCCAGCGAGGAGAAGCCCTCTTCAACCAGTACGGTTGCGAAATCTTCATCAATATCGAGATATTTGGTGAAGGTATCGATAGCGGCATGGGCTTCAGCCTGGTGCTTAGCCTGCAGGTCATCAACGGTCATGACGTTGAGTTCCCAGCCGCTGAGCTGCGATGCCAAGCGGACGTTCTGACCGTTACGGCCGATCGCCTGCGCCAGGTTGCCTGCTTCTACCGCGATGTCCATGGTGTGTTTATCTTCATCCACCACGATGGACGCGACGTCAGCCGGCGCCATAGCGTTAATCACGAACTGCGCCGGGTTATCATCCCACAGGACGATATCGATGCGCTCGCCGCCAAGCTCGGTAGAAACCGCCTGAACGCGCGCGCCGCGCATACCGACACAAGCGCCAACCGGGTCGATACGCTTGTCATTGGTTTTCACGGCGATTTTCGCACGAGAACCCGGATCGCGGGCTGCGGCTTTGATTTCCAGCACTTCTTCGCCAATTTCCGGCACTTCAATGCGGAACAGTTCGACCAGCATCTCTGGTTTGGAGCGAGTCACGAACAGCTGCGCGCCGCGTGCTTCCGGACGAACGGCGTACAGCACGCCGCGAATACGGTCGCCCGGACGGAAGTTTTCACGCGGCAGCATATCTTCACGCAGGATCACGGCTTCAGCATTGCTGCCCAGATCCAGAGTGATGTTGTCGCGGTTCACTTTTTTCACCACGCCGGTGATGATCTCACCTTCGTGCTCGCGGAACTGATCGACAACCATCGCGCGCTCAGCTTCACGTACTTTCTGTACGATAACCTGTTTAGCGGTCTGCGTAGTGATACGGTCGAAGGTGACAGATTCAATCTGATCTTCAACGTAGTCGCCGACGTTCATGCTTTCATCTTCGTAACGCGCAGCTTCCAGCGTGATCTCGCGGGTAGGTTGAGTCACCTCTTCAACCACCAGCCAGCGACGGAAGGTGTCGAAATCGCCGCTTTTACGGTCGATTTCTACGCGAACGTCGATCTCTTGTTCGTATTTTTTCTTGGTCGCCGTTGCCAGAGCGCTTTCCAACGCTTCGAAAATCTTCTCGCGCGGCAGCGCTTTTTCGTTGGAAACGGCTTCAACAACAGCCAAAATTTCTTTGTTCATCGGGGCCTTTCACCTCAATCCAGACTGTTAAAAGTGGGGAACCAGGTTCGCCTTCTGGATGTTACTCAGCGCGAACACTTCATCTTTGCCTTCGACGGTTACCGTGATCATCTCACCGTCTACCGCTTTGATAATGCCCTGCCATTTACGACGGTTCTGTACCGCCATGCGCAGCACCAGCGAAACTTCTTCACCGGTGAAGCGTTGATAGTGTTCAGCAGTAAACATCGGACGGTCGAGACCAGGCGAAGAGACTTCCAGGTTGTAAGCGACGGTGATCGGATCTTCGACATCCATGACAGCACTGACCTGGTGGCTCACATCAGCACAATCATCAACATTGATGCCATCTTCACTATCAATATAGATGCGCAGTGTGGATGTGCGACCGCGAATAAATTCGATGCCGACCAGCTCAAAGCCAAGCGCTTCAACTGGCGCAGTGAGCATCTCTGTTAATTTTTGCTCTAATGTGGACAAACCCACCCCCAAGACATAAAAAAAGGGCGTATAGCCCAGTTATTCTGAAGTCAGATAACAAAAAACCCCGATAAATCGGGGCTTTAGATAACTGAACCCTGAGACCGCAATTGCGATCTGGAACACCTTCCAGAAGAATTCTTTCAAATCCGGCTACGAAGGACCTAGTCCTCACAGTATATTTGAAAAAGTACTTAATGGGAAAGTGGTTGCGGGGGCCGGATTTGAACCGACGACCTTCGGGTTATGAGCCCGACGAGCTACCAGGCTGCTCCACCCCGCGCCTGAAACGTGACATATTTTACTCTTTCTGAGCAAAAGACGCAAATACTGCTGGGATTTGGTACCGAGGACGGGACATAAAATCGTGGTGAATTGTATCGATAAATCATATATTTTGTCAACATCCATTTTACACCACCCGCTTGCCGTTTATGCTGGCATTTCAGGCTTTTTTAGCAAAATCACCATCAGGCTCTTCCTGTCGCCAGCAAAAGATGATTAAATGAAAACTCACAATTAGTGCATAAAAATGCAAATTTGTTGTTGAGTCGAACTCACCACAGTCTATCTAGCAGGGTTTTATTTTATGACGACGATTCTTAAGCATCTCCCGGTTGGTCAACGTATTGGTATTGCTTTCTCTGGTGGACTGGATACCAGCGCCGCCCTGCTGTGGATGCGTAAAAAAGGCGCGGTTCCTTATGCATATACCGCGAATCTGGGCCAGCCTGACGAAGACGACTACGAAGCCATTCCGCGTCGTGCGAAAGAGTATGGCGCTGAAGGCGCTCGTCTGATTGATTGCCGCAAACAACTGGTGGCGGAAGGTATAGCGGCGATTCAGTGCGGCGCATTCCATAACACCACCGGCGGCTTAACTTATTTCAATACCACGCCGCTGGGCCGCGCCGTGACCGGCACCATGCTGGTTGCCGCGATGAAAGAAGATGGCGTCAACATCTGGGGCGACGGTAGCACCTATAAAGGCAACGATATCGAGCGCTTTTATCGCTACGGTCTGCTGACCAATGCGGAACTGCAGATTTACAAACCGTGGCTGGATAGCGACTTCATTGATGAACTGGGCGGTCGTCATGAAATGTCCGAGTTTATGATAGCCTGCGGCTTCGACTACAAAATGTCTGTCGAAAAAGCCTATTCCACCGACTCCAACATGCTGGGTGCGACGCACGAAGCGAAAGATCTCGAATTTCTCAATTCCAGCGTGAAAATCGTCAACCCGATCATGGGTGTGAAGTTCTGGGATGAAAGCGTAAAAATCGCCGCTGAAGAAGTGACCGTGCGTTTTGAACAGGGCCACCCGGTTGCGCTGAATGGTAAAACGTTCAGCGATGACGTCGAACTGATGCTGGAAGCTAACCGCATCGGTGGTCGCCACGGTCTGGGCATGAGCGATCAGATTGAAAACCGCATCATTGAAGCGAAAAGCCGCGGCATCTATGAAGCTCCGGGGATGGCGCTATTGCATATCGCCTACGAGCGCCTGCTGACCGGTATCCATAACGAAGATACTATCGAGCAATATCATGCTCATGGCCGCCAGTTGGGTCGTCTGCTGTATCAGGGACGCTGGTTCGATTCCCAGGCGCTGATGCTGCGCGATTCGCTGCAGCGTTGGGTAGCCAGCCAGATCACTGGCGAAGTCACCCTTGAACTGCGTCGCGGCAACGACTACTCGATCCTGAATACCGTGTCAGACAACCTGACCTATAAAGCAGAGCGTCTGACCATGGAAAAAGGCGATTCCATGTTTACCGCTGAAGATCGTATCGGCCAGCTGACCATGCGTAACCTGGACATTACCGATACTCGTGAGAAGCTATTCGGCTATGCCCAATCCGGGCTACTCAGCGCGTCTTCCGCCACCGGTCTGCCACAGGTTGAAAACCTGGAAAATCGCGATAAATAAACCGAGAAGCCAAACTCTCCAGCCGGCGCTAACCCGCCGGCTTTTTTATTTCCGCAATAAATCCTAAATGACAACCCTACTTTATCGTTATAGTTTATGGCATCACTATTTTTAATAATCACCATCTATAATTTATCGAATACCTGTACTCTTATACCGAGAGGATCGCAATGAATATTAAACCTCCCGTTCGGCCGCAAGACGCGATCAACCGTCTGATGGCAATGCTGGAACCGCATGCCACGCCAATAAATATGGTCGCAAGGAAAAGGCTTAGCTGGGAATATAAAGGCAAAATCCAGCTCTATCTGTTTAAGAAAGGTGAGTTATCCATTTTTCGCTCATCGGACAGATTACTCATGGTCACCGTCTATGAACCACACCTTTTTGGCGTAGCCGAGATGCTGCAGCCCAGCCGTAGCCACGGCCTTCGCGCGGAAGTCGATACGGAGATCCTGCGGATTGACAGCGACAAAGCCATGCAACTTTTCAGTGAGCATGACATGTGGGAAGAGGTCACCCGGCTACTGGCTTACCACACCTCTTATTTGGTGTATCGCGACGATTTAGTATTACAACAGCGGACTTATTCGGTCATTCGCAATCACTTAATGGAAATGTTGTTGCTTCCTGAAGAGACCCGTTCGCGGGTATCCATGCTGGAATATATTCAGGACCGCACGCATTTGTCGCGCAGCAGCATTCTGAATGTGCTTTCCGCATTGAAAAAAGGTGGCTATATCGAGTTTGCCCGCGGTGGTTATTTACAGAGTATCACCTCCCTGCCTGAGAAGTTTTAACGCACTGCAGTCCCACTTATCGCCTCACGACCATTATTTAAAAATAAACATATAAACGGTAACGGTGGGCGATAAATGCTTTTATTCTGCACATAACTATTAAACCAGAAACCCGTTAATTTTGCCCGAGCGCTCGTATCGGGCATTTTTTTACCCGAAGGAATACGAATAATGAGCATGTTCAGATTGAAATCCATCCTGCTTATCGCCGCCCTGAGCGCCAGCAGCGCCGCCTTCGCTTCCGTTAGTCTTCACGGTGAGGCCGGTTCAGAATTCACCAACTTATCAGCCAGCTTTAATCCACAGGCTCCCGGAATGACCTTTAACGGGAACTGGGCGCATAGCGATAACGATGGCGATACGGTGGGATTGGGCATGGGCTATAACTTTGACCTCGGTCCGTTCCTGCTGACGGCCGGTGGTAAAGCGGTATACCTGAATCCGAACGATGGCGATGAAGGCTATGCGATTGCCCTCGGCGGCGGCGCTCAACTACCGCTTGGCGATTTCTTTACCTTGTTCGGTGAGGCTTATTATTCCCCGGATTCAATGTCCAGCGGCGTTGATGAATACCTTGAAGCCAATGCCGGCTTACGCGTGAATATCATCAAATCCATGAGCATCGAAGCGGGCTATCGCTATATCGATATGGCGGGTAAACATGACCACCGCGATAACGTCCTGGCGGATGGCGCCTATGCGGGTTTCAATTTCCGTTTCTAAGCGCGGCAAAAGGGATTGCCTGTCGGCAATCCCTTTTTTTATGCGACAGATGGTATGGTTTTCAGCAGCTTATTAATTTCCTGCAAGCCCGCAATATTGTTCTCTTTACGGTAGACGTCGTTCATCGAAGCCATTTGCTCAAGTTTGGTTAACGCACCGTAGACCTGAAACGCCTCGCTATGCTTATCAAAGACATCCCGTTTATCCACATCCTGTAAATAGTTGCTTTTAAGCGACTGGCTTAACTTGCTGATGAGCAGGTTGTTATCCTGAAAACAGTTAACGACCGTTGATGATTCCGGCGCAGGCACGGAATTATTAATAACCGGCACCTGCAGGGTATTCAACGTGTCTACTGTTTCTGGCGAAGAATTGCTGCTGCATCCGGCCAGGCCCAACATACCGGCAATGATAACTACTTTTAAAGTACGCATGGCGTCACTGAACCTCGTCAAAATTGATGAGGGCGACTTTAGCGATTTCACGGGGATCAAAACCAGCGGAGTGTTGTTTATAAATAAACAACGAATAGAGAGGGACAAAAACAAAAAAAGACGCTTTTCAGCGTCTTTTCTCTGGAATATTGGTACCGAGGATGGGACTCGAACCCACAAGCCCGTTAGGGCACTACCACCTCAAGGTAGCGTGTCTACCAATTCCACCACCTCGGTACAGAATACTTAGTGCGGGATATCGCTGGCCGGCTGAGCCGGTGCGGTTGGCTGAGTCTGCTCAGATTTCGGCGCACTCAGATTATCCCACTCACTTCCTTTATTGGTCTTGTTGCTGTTGATATTACCCAGCGCCAGACTGATGATGAAGAACAGCGCGGCCAGGATGCCGGTCATACGGGTCATGAAGTTACCAGAACCGCTAGAACCAAACAACGTGCCAGAAGCGCCTGCTCCGAAGGAGGCTCCCATGTCAGCGCCTTTACCTTGCTGCAGCATGATCAGGCCAACAAGGGCAATCGCTACAATAAGGAAAATTACTAAAAGAGCTTCGTACATAATCAACCTGTTCCTTGCGGATTCGCCGCATACCAAGTGCTTCACCAATAAAGCGGGACGTTTTAATATTTCCCACTGAAGCGGGTGTGAATACTAACCAAAGCGAATAACCTTCGCAAGGGCAATTTTGGCGTATTGTATCAACTGCGGAAAAAAACAGCAAAAAGCGTTTTTATATGCTTAAAAAGGCAGCAACAGCCGCCTTTTTAATCACTTAGACGCGATAGTTATACGCTTTTGACCGCATCGGCGATACGGTGGGCAAATTCCTTCACCTGCGCTTCATGCTCGCCTTCAACCATCACGCGAATCAGCGGCTCTGTGCCGGATTTACGCAGCAGCACGCGTCCACGGTTCCCCAGCGCAGCCTCTACTTCGGCAGTGACCGCTTTTACGCTGTCATGTTCCAGCGGGTTGCCGCTGCCTTCGGTAAAGCGTACGTTGACCAGAATCTGCGGGAACATTTTCATACCGCTGCACAGATCGTGCAGGCTCATATGATTACGCACCATCGCCGCCACTACCTGCAGGCTGGCGACAATGCCATCGCCGGTGGTGGTTTTGTCCAGCAGAATCACGTGTCCGGAGTTTTCCGCGCCGATACGCCAGCCTTTTTCCTGGAGTTTTTCCAGCACGTAGCGGTCACCCACTTTCGCACGGGTAAACGGAATGCCAAGTTGCTTCAGCGCCAGCTCAAGACCCATGTTGCTCATCAGCGTGCCGACTGCGCCACCGCGCAGCTGGCCCTGACGCAGACCTTCACGGGCGATAATATAGAGGATCTGATCGCCATCGACTTTATTACCTTCATGATCAACCATGATGACGCGATCGCCATCGCCGTCGTAAGCAATACCCAGATCGGCTTTTTCCGCCAGCACGCGTGCCTGCAGCGCGCGGACGTCGGTTGCGCCGACCTCTTCGTTAATATTTAGCCCATCAGGCTCACAGCCCATCGCGATAACCTGTGCGCCCAGTTCACGGAATACATTCGGCGCAATGTGGTAAGTCGCGCCGTGGGCGCAATCCACCACTACCTTCAGCGAACCGAGGCTCAGCTCATTCGGGAAAGTGCCTTTGCAGAACTCAATATAGCGGCCGGCGGCATCGACAATACGGCTGGCTTTCCCAAGCTCAGCGGAATCAACGCAGGTCAGCTCTTTTTCCATCTCTGCTTCAATCGCTTCTTCGACGTCATCTGGAAGCTTAGTGCCTTCGATGGAGAAGAATTTAATACCGTTGTCGTAGAAAGGGTTATGAGAGGCAGAGATGACGATTCCCGCTTCAGCGCGGAAGGCGCGGGTCAGATAAGCGATTGCCGGCGTCGGCATAGGGCCGGTAAACGAGGCGGACAAACCCGCAGCCGCCAGGCCAGCTTCCAGCGCGGATTCCAGCATATAGCCGGAAATTCGCGTGTCTTTGCCGATAATGATTTTACGTGAACCATGGCGCGCCAGCACTTTGCCGGCCGCCCAACCCAGTTTCAGCACGAACTCAGGCGTAATAGGTGCGTCGCCAACGCGGCCACGAATACCATCGGTGCCAAAATATTTGCGGTTACTCATAACGTTTATTTTCCTTAGCGGCCAGGGTGGCTTCCACCACGCGCAGCGCTTCTACCGTTTCTTTGACATCATGGACGCGAATTATCTGCGCGCCCTGCATTGCAGCAATGACTGCGCAGGACAAGCTGCCGCTCAGCCGTTCCGACGGCCCTACGTTCAACAGCTGACCCACCATCGACTTACGCGACATCCCAACCAGCAGCGGGAGGCCAAAATGATGGAACTCCCCTAGTCGGGCAAGCAGTTCATAGTTATGGGAAAGATTTTTACCGAATCCGAATCCCGGGTCGAGCAACAATTTTTCTTTTGCGATCCCCGCCTGTTCGCAGCGCACAATGTGTTCAGCAAAAAAACGGTCAACATCGGCAAAAACATCTTCGTACTTCGGCGCTTCCTGCATCGTTTTCGGCTGCCCCTGCATATGCATCAGGCACACCGGTAGCCCGGTTTGCGCGGCGGCCTGCAGGGCGCCAGGCTCGGTTAATGAACGGATATCGTTAATGATATGCGCGCCAGCGCGCGCGGATTCGCGGATGACCTCGGCTTTCGAGGTATCAACCGAGATCCAGACTTCAAAACGCTGTGCAATTGCCTCAACTACCGGGATCACCCGCGCCAGCTCTTCCTCGACGCTGACTTCCGCCGCGCCAGGTCGGGTTGATTCACCGCCGATATCAATAATAGTCGCCCCGGCGTTAATCATCAGGTTGGCATGCTTAACCGCTTCAATCAGTGAATTGTGGCTGCCGCCATCGGAGAAGGAATCCGGCGTAACGTTAAGGATCCCCATCACATGCGGATGGGAGAGATCGAGCGTTGACCCCTGGGCGTGTAATTGCATGTTTTCTTTCCGCTATGGTTTGTACAGTTGTCGTTCGGACAGGATTCGGCCCGTACCATCTTAGAGATTCTGACGGTGACATCATTCAATTCCTCAAAAGGAATAATGAAGCGCCGGCGTTTAAATATTCAAAAAATGAATATTATCAGACAGACGATGCATCCGCGCGTGTTGCAGCCGCCTCCATCCCGAAAACATTTTACGCGATGGACGATAGCATGCCATCGCTATAGTTATGTTCCGAAAGAGGAGCGCTGAAGACCGGCACATAAAACAAAAGGGCCGCAGCGGATTAGGCTGCGGCCCTTATTAGTCAGAGCGCTTTGGCAAAGCGTGGAGACTTATTTGTCGCCCAGCTGTTCCGACATGGTATTACCCGGATTCGGCGTACGCGGTTCATCAACCGGACGCGGCGCCGTCGGGGTGCCATTGTTGCCAGAGTTATTAGAAGAACCCGGTTCTTCCCAACCCGCCGGCGGACGAACATCGCGACGAGCCATCAGGTCGTCAATCTGCGGCGCATCGATGGTCTCATATTTCATGAGCGCATCTTTCATCGCGTGCAGAATATCCATGTTGTCGTTCAGCAACTGGCGAGCACGACCATAGTTACGCTCAATCAGCGATTTCACTTCCTGGTCGATGATACGCGCGGTTTCATCAGACATATGCTTCGCTTTCGCGACGCTACGGCCGAGGAACACTTCGCCCTCTTCTTCGGCATACAGCAGCGGACCGAGTTTGTCAGAGAAGCCCCACTGGGTAACCATGTTACGCGCCAGGTTAGTCGCAACTTTAATATCGTTGGACGCGCCGGTAGAAACATGTTCAGCACCGTAGATAATTTCTTCCGCCAGACGACCGCCGTACAGGGTGGAGATCTGACTTTCCAGTTTCTGACGGCTGGCGCTGATAGCATCGCCTTCCGGCAGGAAGAAGGTCACACCCAGCGCACGGCCGCGCGGGATAATCGTCACTTTGTGTACCGGATCGTGCTCAGGTACCAGACGGCCGATAATCGCGTGGCCCGCTTCGTGGTACGCGGTCGATTCTTTCTGCGCTTCCGTCATCACCATGGAGCGACGTTCCGCACCCATCATGATTTTGTCTTTCGCTTTTTCGAACTCAACCATTGAGACGACGCGTTTGTTACCACGGGCAGCAAACAGGGCAGCTTCGTTCACCAGGTTCGCGAGGTCAGCACCGGAGAAGCCAGGAGTACCACGAGCAATAATTGCCGCGTCGATATCCGGCGCCAGCGGTACGCGACGCATGTGAACTTTAAGGATCTGCTCACGACCACGAACATCCGGCAGACCAACGACAACCTGACGGTCGAAACGGCCAGGACGCAGCAGTGCCGGGTCCAGAACGTCCGGACGGTTAGTCGCGGCGATAACGATGATACCTTCGTTACCTTCGAAGCCGTCCATCTCAACCAGCATCTGGTTCAGGGTCTGCTCACGCTCATCGTGACCACCGCCAAGACCGGCGCCACGCTGGCGACCGACGGCGTCGATTTCATCGATGAAGATGATGCAAGGCGCAGCTTTCTTAGCTTGTTCGAACATGTCGCGTACGCGAGACGCGCCGACACCCACAAACATTTCTACGAAGTCAGAACCGGAAATAGTAAAGAACGGCACTTTTGCTTCGCCGGCGATAGCTTTCGCCAGCAGCGTTTTACCGGTACCCGGAGGGCCGACCATCAGGACGCCTTTCGGGATTTTACCGCCCAGCTTCTGGAAACGGCTCGGTTCGCGCAGATATTCAACCAGCTCGCCTACTTCCTCTTTCGCTTCGTCGCAACCGGCAACGTCAGCAAAGGTGGTTTTGATCTGGTCTTCGGTCAGCATTCGGGCCTTGCTCTTGCCGAAGGACATCGCGCCCTTTCCGCCGCCGCCCTGCATCTGACGCATAAAGAATATCCAGACGCCGATCAGCAGCAGCATCGGGAACCAGGAAATGAAGATGGAAGCCAGCAGGCTTGGTTCTTCCGGCGGTTCGCCAACTACTTTGACGTTTTTAGTCAACAGGTTGTCGAGCAGCTTCGGATCGTTAACCGGAATGTAAGTCGTGTAACGGTTACTATCTTTCTTGGTAACGTTGATCTCACGTCCGTTGATACGCGCTTCGCGAACCTGGTCCTGATTGACCTCTTGCAGGAAGGTAGAATAATCCACCTTGCGGCCATTCGACTCGCTGGGCCCAAAGCTCTGGAATACTGACATCAGCACAACGGCAATGACCAGCCAGAGTATTAGGTTTTTCGCCATGTCACTCAAGGGATTAACCTCTTATTACAACTGTGTTAAAAACAGCGTCAGGATACTCTATATCCAGCGTCTTTCAAACTTTCGTTTGAAATCTACCGGTTATGGTTTACGCCCGGTCGCTACAATATACACTTCACGCGAACGAGCGCGGGAAGAGTCCGGCTTACGAACTTTGACCTTCGTAAACAGGGAGCGAATTTCTCTAAGATACTCATCGAAGCCTTCGCCCTGGAACACCTTCACAACAAAACTACCACCTGGCGCTAATACATCACGAGACATTTCAAGCGCCAGTTCTACCAGATACATAGCCCGGGGAATATCCACCGCCGGTGTTCCGCACATATTCGGCGCCATATCGGACATGACAACTTGTACTTTACTGTCGCCTACTCGCTCAAGTAACGCTTTCAGGACTAATTCATCACGAAAGTCGCCCTGAAGGAAGTCCACACCGACGATTGGATCCATTGGTAAAAGATCGCAAGCGATGATGCGGCCGCTGTTTCCGATCTGCGTAACCGCGTATTGCGACCAGCCACCGGGTGCAGCGCCGAGATCGACTATCGTCATCCCCGGCTTAAAAATCTTGTCACTTTGCTGTATTTCATCAAGTTTAAACCAGGCACGGGAACGTAACCCCTTTTTCTGTGCCTGTTGAACATATTTATCGCTAAAGTGTTCCTGAAGCCAGCGGCTTGAGCTGGCAGAACGCTTTTTACCTGTCATTTAACATTCCCATTCGGGTTCATCGTACTTTACTGCGTAAAAATCGACGCGGTAGTTTGGCGATATATGGGAGATGGCGGTAGAATGACCCGTTTTCAATCCCAACGTAAGCAAAAAAATACGATGAATCTGAGTACTAAACAAAAACAGCACCTGAAAGGTCTGGCACATCCGCTCAAGCCGGTAGTTATGCTTGGCAATAATGGTTTGACCGAAGGGGTACTGGCCGAGATCGAACAAGCGTTAGGGCACCATGAGCTCATCAAGGTGAAGATCGCCTCAGAAGATCGCGAAACTAAAGCCTTGATCGTGGAAGCCATCGTGCGTGAAACCGGCGCCTGTAACGTACAGGTCATCGGTAAAACGCTGGTTCTGTACCGCCCAACGCCAGAGCGTAAAATCTCGCTGCCACGCTAAGAATATCCTGAATCCCGACACAACATTGTGTAAAACGAGGGATTTCTGTGGCCAGGCGAGCAAAATGCCATGCTCCTGACGTTGATAAAAGGCCGCTATGCGGCCTTTTTCCTTTCTTTACAATCTATAAACATCGTAGCGGGAAATACGCCTTACAGGTACTCAACCTTGGTAATTTCGTATTCCACTTCACCACCCGGGGTACGGATAGTGACGACGTCATCCTGCTCTTTGCCAATCAGACCGCGGGCGATCGGTGAATTCACAGAGATGAGATTCTGTTTAAAATCCGCTTCGTCATCGCCCACGATACGGTAAGTCTGCTCTTCGTCGTTATCCAGGTTCAGCACGCTGACCGTGGAGCCGAAAATCACGCGGCCATTATTCGGCATCTTAGTGATATCGATAACCTGCGCATTCGACAGTTTTGCTTCGATATCCTTGATACGACCTTCGCAGAAGCCCTGCTGTTCGCGGGCAGCGTGGTATTCCGCGTTCTCTTTCAGATCGCCGTGCTCACGCGCCTCGGCGATAGCAGCAATAATCTCTGGACGACGTACGGACTTCAGGAAATCCAGTTCTTCGCGCAGTTTCTCTGCGCCACGTAAGGTCATCGGAATAGCTTGCATTTGTTATACCTCTTTATCATTCCTTCATGGAACGGACGGAGTCGTTCCGCCATCGGTCACGTCTTAGCCATGGCCGAAGCAAAAAGAAAACCGACCCGGGAAACACTCCCCAGGTCAGCAGCAATTTTCAATTTGATACGCATTTTACCCTGAAGTTCACTATGGGTCATCGTTTACTTTACAGGGTGATGCACCGTAGTATGACGGCTTGGTTTCAGGTTGTTAGCGCGAGATTATGCGATTTCCCAGATTTATCATCGGATTGACTGCCGGTATAGCGCTTAGCGCTCAGGCCGCGAATATTGACGAGTACATCAGTCAGCTTCCTGCTGGCGCGAACCTTGCCTTCATGGCACAGAAGGTTGGCTCCCCGACGCCGGAGATAGACTTCCACAGCCAACAGATGGCGCTGCCTGCCAGTACCCAGAAGGTGATCACCGCGCTGGCGGCGTTGCTGCAGCTGGGGCCGGACTTCCGCTTCACCACGACGCTGGAAACCAAAGGCTCGCTTGACGGCGGTGTGCTGAAAGGCGACCTGATTGCCCGCTTCGGCGGCGATCCGACGCTAAAGCGTCAGGATATCCGCAACATGGTGGCGTCGCTGAAAAAAGCCGGCATACAGCGCATTGAAGGCAATGTGCTTATCGATACCTCGGTTTTCGCTAGCCACGATAAGGCCCCCGGCTGGCCATGGAATGACATGACGCAGTGCTTCAGCGCCCCGCCAGCGGCAGCGATTGTTGATCGTAACTGTTTCTCCGTCTCACTCTATAGCGCGCAGAAACCCGGCGATTTGGCCTTTATCCGCGTGGCCTCTTACTATCCGGTCACCATGTTCAGCCAGGTGCGGACGCTCGCCCGCGGCTCCGCAGAGGCGCAGTATTGCGAGCTGGACGTCGTACCGGGCGATCTCAACCGCTACACCCTCACCGGCTGCCTGCCGCAGCGCAGCGAGCCGCTGCCGCTGGCGTTCGCCATTCAGGACGGCGCAGGCTATGCAGGCGCGATCCTGAAAGCCGAGCTCACCGATGCGGGTATCACCTACAGCGGCACTCTCTTGCGCCAGACCCTGGCTAACGATCCGGGCACCGTGCTGGCGACGACCCAATCGGCGCCGTTGCACGATCTTCTACGCATCATGTTGAAGAAATCCGACAACATGATTGCCGATACGGTGTTTCGTACTATCGGCCACGCGCGAATGGGCGTGCCGGGAACCTGGCGCGCCGGTTCCGACGCGGTGCGGCAAATTCTGCGCCAGCAGGCGGGTATTGACCTCGGTAACACGATTATCGCCGATGGCTCAGGCCTGTCCCGGCACAATCTTATCGCGCCGGCGACCATGATGCAGGTATTGCAGTACATCGCTCAGCACGATAACGAGCTCAACTTTATCTCGATGTTGCCGCTTGCCGGACACGATGGTTCGCTGCAGTATCGCGCCGGTCTTCATCAGGCGGGCGTTGACGGTAAGGTTTCGGCGAAGACCGGTTCGCTGCAGGGGGTATATAACCTGGCAGGTTTCATTACCACCGCCAGCGGGCAAAAGATGGCCTTCGTGCAGTATCTCTCCGGCTATGCGGTGCCGCCGGGCGACCAGCGCAACCGCCGCATACCATTGGTGCGCTTCGAAAGTCGACTGTATAAAGATTTGTACCAGAACAACTAAAACAAAAGGGCCGCATCAGATGATGCGGCCCTTTTTACTCAGAATTAACGTTTGTAGATGAATTCGACGCCTTCTTCGTCGTCTTCGTCCCAGTCGTCATCCCAGTCTTCGTCATCTTCTTCCAGTTCGGCTTCTTCAAGCTGCTGACGGTGATAGTCGTCCCACATGAACTCGACTTTCTCCGGCTTCTGCTCTTCTTCCGCCTGCACGATTGGATTTTCGATGATAAAGGTCATCACGTCCCAGCACAGGTCTTTAACGCCCTGCTGGCTGGCCGCGGAGATCAGATAGAACTTATCTTCCCAACCCAGCGCTTCGGCGATGGCCTTCGCTTTGGCTTCAGCCTCCGCTTTGTCCATCAGGTCAATCTTGTTGAAGACCAGCCAGCGCGGTTTAGAGGCCAGCTTCTCGCTGTATTTCTCCAGTTCGCCGATGATAATGCGCGCGTTTTCTACCGGATCGGAACCGTCGATAGGCTCGATGTCGATAAGGTGCAGCAGCACGCGGCAGCGCTCGAGGTGCTTAAGGAAGCGAATACCAAGGCCAGCGCCTTCCGCTGCGCCCTCAATCAGCCCCGGAATATCGGCGACCACAAAGCTCTTCTCGTTGTCCATACGCACCACGCCCAGGCTCGGTACCAGGGTGGTAAATGGATAGTCGGCCACTTTCGGCTTCGCCGCGGAGACCGCGCGAATGAAGGTGGATTTACCGGCATTCGGCATCCCCAGCATCCCCACGTCGGCCAGCAGCATCAGCTCGAGCTGCAGATCGCGCTTATCGCCCGGCGTACCCATGGTTTTCTGACGCGGAGTACGGTTAACGGATGATTTGAAGCGCGTGTTGCCCAGACCATGCCAGCCGCCTTTCGCAACCATTAAACGCTGACCGTGCTTGGTCATATCGCCCATGGTCTCGCCGGTTCCCTGGTCGATGACGCGGGTCCCTACAGGCACTTTCACCGTGACATCTTTACCGCGTTTACCGGTACAGTCGCGGCTCTGACCGTTCTGTCCGCGTTCTGCGCGGAAAGATTTTTCGAATCGATAGTCGATCAGGGTGTTGAGGTTCTCGTCCGCTTCCAGCCAAACGTCGCCGCCGTCACCGCCATCGCCGCCGTCCGGGCCGCCTCGCGGAATATATTTTTCGCGGCGGAAGCTAACGCAACCATTGCCGCCGTCACCTGCTACGACCAGGATCGTTGCTTCATCTACAAACTTCATTTTACTCTCCGTAAATCATTCGCCTGAGCGGGGCAGCGGTACAACCGCTTCTCGCTTGCGCCAGCGTCCCCAAAGACGATGGCCAATGGCGGAATACATCGCGCCCGCAACCACGACAAACGCACCGAGATAACCAATCAGGTTTAACATCGGTCTGGCGAAAACATCGGGCCAGGCCATTGATAATAAATCAGAAAACAGTAGCGTAAACAGTGGCGTTAAGGTAATTAACGCGCTGACCTGCGCCGCCTGCCAGCGCGCCATGGCTTCCGCCAGCGCCCCGTAGCCGACCAGGGTATTCAGCCCGCAAAAAATCAGGCAAGCCAGTTGCCAGTCGCTCAGTTGGGAGATAACCCCCGGTTTAGCGAGTGGCAGTAAAGCAATCGTACATAAAGTGTACAGCAAAAATAGTATCTGCTGTGATGCCAGGCGCCGCAATAACACCTTTTGCGCGACCCCGTAGCTTACCCACACCGTTGCCGCTGCGACACCAAAAATTACCCCCCACGTGTAGTCCGTGAGACGGGTAAAGATTTCAATCAGGCTGGTGTTGAAGAACATCACCAGCCCGCTGAGCAACATCAGCGCCCCTACAACCTGGGTACCACGCATGCGCTCTTTCAGAATCACAACGCTTGCCACCATCATACCGACCGGTGATAACTGGCCGATGACCTGGGAGGCCGTTGGACTGAGATATTGCAAGGAAGAGCTGAACAGAATGAAGTTACCGAACAGACCGCCGGTAGCAATCGCTAATAAAACCAACCAGCGCGGCTTGCGAAAAATACGCAGCGGCGGCAGCTTGCCTTTGATGGCGAGGATCGCGCCAAGACCAATACTGGCCATCAAAAAGCGATAAAAGACCACCGTTGGCGGCTCCATCACTTCGAGAACCTGCTTCATTGCAATTGGCAGAGCTCCCCAACACATCGCGGTGGTTAGCGCCAAAAGAATGCCTATGCCGGCCTGCTGCTTCATGATGCCCGTTTTCCCTGCAGAAATTTTTCCGGGATTCTAATGTAAAAAGCCCCGCAACGTGTTGCGGGGCTTTCATCCGTCACCAGGACGCGAAAAACTTATTCAGCAACGATGCTGATGAATTTACGGTTTTTCGGGCCTTTAACTTCGAACTTGACTTTACCGTCAGTCAAAGCGAACAGAGTGTGGTCACGGCCGCAACCAACGTTGGTGCCAGCGTGGAATTTGGTACCACGTTGACGAACGATGATGCTACCTGCCAGAACTGCTTCACCGCCGAAACGTTTTACGCCCAGACGTTTAGCTTCTGAATCGCGACCGTTACGAGTCGAGCCGCCAGCCTTTTTATGTGCCATTTAAATCTACTCCCTCAAGTCTTAGGCGCTGATGCCAGTGATTTTCACATCAGTGAACCACTGACGGTGGCCTGCTTGCTTACGATAGTGTTTACGACGACGAAACTTAACGATTTTAACTTTCTCGCCACGACCGTGAGCAACAACTTCAGCTTTGATTACGCCGCCCTCAACGAAAGGAACGCCGATCTTGATTTCTTCACCGTTTGCGATCATCAGAACTTCAGCGAACTCAACAGCTTCGCCAGTTGCGATGTCCAGCTTTTCCAGGCGAACGGTCTGACCTTCGCTTACTCGGTGTTGTTTACCACCACTTTGGAAAACCGCGTACATATAAAACTCCGCTTCCGCGCACCTCTTCGTGTGATTCAGAGTGCGCTATAAATATTCACAATAGGGCGCGAATATTACGCAAAACGCGACCCTTTGACAAGAGCGATCATCGATCAACGCAGAAAAAAAACACAACTTTCACGCTAACGTTTATCTGCGCTGATTTTTCAGTACAATCATATCTTCTTTTAATTCTATCTTAATCCTTCTGTGATCCCACCTGGATTCGCGGTAACAGGACATTTGGCCCGGCTTTTGCGATGAATTTAGAAAAAATCAATGAGTTAACCGCGCAGGATATGGCGGGTGTCAATGCGGCAATCCTCGAGCAGCTCAACTCAGATGTACAGCTTATCAATCAGTTAGGCTACTACATCGTCAGCGGAGGCGGTAAACGTATTCGTCCGATGATCGCCGTGCTTGCAGCGCGTGCGGTCGGCTATCAGGGGAATGCGCACGTCAACATTGCCGCACTGATCGAATTTATTCATACCGCGACCCTGCTGCATGACGACGTCGTCGACGAGTCCGATATGCGCCGCGGCAAGGCGACGGCCAATGCCGCGTTCGGTAACGCCGCCAGCGTACTGGTGGGCGACTTTATCTACACTCGCGCCTTCCAGATGATGACTCGCCTCGGTTCGCTGAAGGTGCTGGAGGTGATGTCGGAAGCCGTAAACGTTATCGCCGAAGGTGAAGTCCTGCAGTTGATGAACGTCAACGACCCGGATATCACAGAAGAGAACTATATGCGGGTCATCTACAGTAAGACCGCCCGTCTGTTTGAAGCCGCTTCGCAGTGTTCCGGCATCCTGGCTGGCTGCAGCGCGGAAGAAGAACAGGCGCTGCAGGATTATGGTCGTTACCTCGGCACCGCGTTCCAGCTGATTGACGATCTGCTGGATTACAGTTCCGATGGCGAACGCCTTGGCAAAAACGTCGGTGATGACCTGAACGAAGGCAAACCAACGCTGCCGCTACTGCACGCGATGCATCACGGTACCCCGGATCAGGCGGCGATGATTCGCGGCGCTATCGAGCAGGGTAACGGGCGCCATCTGCTTGACGCCGTACTTGAAACCATGGCGGCCTGCGGTTCGCTGGAGTGGACGCAGAAACGTGCGGAAGAAGAAGCCGATAAAGCTATCGCCGCGCTGCAGGTTCTGCCGGATACGCCGTGGCGCGAGGCGCTCATCGGCCTTGCCCATATCGCCGTTCAGCGCGACCACTAATCCCCCCCCTTTCTCCCGCGCGCATTGCGCGGGAGAGTTCCAATAAAATCCAATATCCTTCAAATAACGCCAGAAACCTTAATATATTCTGAATATACAGGAACGATAATGGAACTTGTTAAAACCATATAAGAACCAGGGTATAGTATTTCAGCCGTCCGTATTGACGCGCAGACAGTTATCACCGGGAGAATTTATGGATAAGTTCATCGACTGGCATTCAGCGGATATCATTGCCGGCCTTCGCAAAAAGGGGACATCGCTCGCAGCTGAGTCGCGACGTCACGGTTTAAGCTCTTCTACGCTTGCCAACGCACTAACCCGTCCGTGGCCAAAGGGCGAATTGATTATTGCTAACGCGCTGGGAACCGATCCGTGGGTTATTTGGCCATCGCGTTATCACGATCCCATTACCCATCAGTTCATCGACAGAACGCAGATGATGCGTCAGAAGAGAAATAAGACCTAAGGTGAGGGAGAGCTCGATAACAGCCCCCGGACGGACGTCAGAGGGCTGCTACCGAAGCGGGACTACTCGCCCTTGACGCGTTCGATATTCGCGCCCAGAGCCTGCAGTTTATCTTCGATGCGCTCATAGCCGCGATCGATGTGATAGATACGGTCGACGATGGTCGTCCCTTCCGCAATACAACCCGCCAGTACCAGGCTTGCGGATGCACGCAGGTCGGTCGCCATGACCTGTGCGCCGGACAGCTTCGCGACACCATGGCAAATCGCGGTATTGCTCTCGATTTCCGCGTGCGCGCCCATACGGATCAGTTCCGGAATGTGCATGAAGCGGTTTTCGAAGATGGTTTCGGTGATAACGCCAGTCCCTTCAGCCACCAGGTTCAGCAAGGTGAACTGCGCCTGCATGTCGGTTGGGAAACCCGGGTGCGGCGCGGTACGCACGTTGACCGCTTTCGGACGGTTGCCGTGCATATCGAGGCTAATCCAGTCTTCACCGACTTCAATATCCGCGCCAGCTTCGCGCAGCTTCGCCAGCACCGCATCCAGGGTATCCGGCTGCGCATGGCGGCACATAATTTTACCGCCGGAGATCGCCGCGGCAACCAGGAAGGTACCGGTTTCGATACGGTCCGGCAGCACGCGATAAACGCCGCCGCCGAGACGCGCGACGCCTTCGATGGTGATACGGTCGCTGCCCTGGCCTTTGATTTTCGCGCCCAGCGCGTTGAGGAAGTTGGCGGTATCGACGATTTCCGGCTCGCGCGCGGCGTTTTCGATAACCGTGGTGCCTTCAGCCAGCGTCGCCGCGCTCATGATAGTCACGGTCGCCCCTACGCTCACCTTATCCATCACAATATGCGCGCCTTTCAGACGCCCATTGACTGATGCCTTCACATAGCCTTCTTCCAGTTTGATTTCCGCGCCCAGCTGTTCCAGACCGGTAATGTGCAGGTCGACCGGACGCGCGCCGATAGCGCAGCCGCCCGGCAGAGAAACCTGACCCTGACCGAAACGCGCCACCAGCGGCCCCAGCGCCCAGATGGAAGCGCGCATGGTTTTCACTAAATCGTACGGAGCACAGAAAACATTTACCGGACCGGCATCGATCCATACGGAACCATTGCGCTCGACCTTCGCGCCCAGCTGGCTCAGCAGCTTCATGGTGGTATCGATATCTTTCAGCTTCGGTACATTCTGGATTTCAATCGGCTCTTCGGCTAACAGCGCGGCAAAGAGGATTGGCAGGGCAGCGTTTTTAGCGCCGGAAATGGTGACCTCGCCCTGCAGGCGAGTCGGCCCCTGAACACGGAATTTATCCATTGATTCTGTTCTCGGTTAAAAATTCATCAACGCTGTAGGGAACATCCCTACAGCTTAAAAGCCATTAAGTTTGCGATCGCGCGCCCATTCTTGCGGGGTAAACGCTTTGATCGACAGCGCATGAATGCGATTGTCGGCAATATATTCCATCAGCGGCGCGTAGATAGCCTGCTGTTTTTTTACCCGGCTCATGCCGTCAAACATCTCACCCACAGCGATAACCTGAAAGTGGCTGCCATCGCCAGAGACGTGGACTTCCTGAAGGGAGAGTGCGTTCATCAGCACGGTCTGAATTTCATGATTTTCCATGGGATCACATTTTTCTGAGTGTGAAAACAGCCCAACATCTTAGAGGAAAGTGGCGCTGTCTTAAACAAGCAAAAAGCCCCATCGAACAGATTGATAGGGCTTTCAGAATAGCTTCAGCATTAACCTACTGAAAAATTTACGGGATCATGTCTGCCGGAAGGTTGTAAAGACTCACCAGCGTTTGCAGGTTTTCGCTTTTTCCTACCACTTGCGCCGTTTTGCCCTGCCGGCGTACCAGCGCGACAAAATGAACCAGCAACGCCACTCCGGCGCTATCGACCCGCGAAACGTCGCTGAGGTCGATAGTGGATACGCCGTCGGTGGCCTGCGCGCGGGCATTCCACAGCGGCAGTATAAATTCCTGATCCAGTTCGCCGCGCAACGCCAGGCGTTCACCGTCGCGGTTCCAGCTCAGTTGCTCGCTCATTATTTTTTCTGTTCCAGAGTGATAGGCTGGGCAGAAATAGCTTTCAGCTGCGCGGTCAGACCGTCAACGCCTTTCGTACGCAGCAGATCGCTCCACTCGTTTTGTTTGGTAGTGATCATGCTGACGCCTTCGGCGATCATGTCATAAGCCTGCCAGTTGCCGGTCTGGGTATTTTTACGCCATTGGAAGTCCAGGCGTACCGGAGGACGGCCATTCGGGTCGAGGATGGTGACGCGAATCGGAACGATGGTTGCGCTGCCCAGCGGCTGCTCAGGCGCAATTTGATAAGTCTGCCCGTGATACATCGCCAGCGCCTGACCGTAAGCCTGTTTCAGATATTCGCGGAAGGCGGCGAAGTAGGCTTCACGCTGTGCAGGCGTCGCCTCTTTGTAGTAACGGCCCAGCACCAGCGCGCCGGCGTATTTCACCTGCACGTAAGGCAGCAGTTCCTGATCGACGATATCACGCAGATAGTTTGGGTTCGCTTTGATCTTCGGCTGTTCGTTCTTCAGACGATCGAAGGTCTTCTGCGCCGCCTCGTCCATCAGCTTATACGGGTTAGTTTGATCCGCGGCATGCGCGGCGGTCAGTGGAGCAATCACCAGCATGGCGACCATGAGTAAGCGTTTAAACATATCTTGTCTCTCCTGAAATTAATGCGTCATGCCGGCCTGCGGCGTAGCGTCAGTATGACTCTCAGCCGCCGCCTTATCATCGTCAGAATTCTGATTATCGCCGCCCTTGCTGTTATAGAGGAACTGGCCTATCAGATCTTCCAGTACCATCGCGGACTTGGTGTCCTGAATCGTACCGCCGTCTTTAAGAATAGCGGTGCCCAGTTCCGGATCTTCGAAACCGACGTTCAGCGCCAGGTACTGCTCCCCGAGCAGGCCGGAAGTACGAATCGCCAGCGAACTGGTATCCGGAATGTGGTTGTAGCTTTCGTCGATATCGATGGCAACACGCGGCAGATAGGTTTTCGGATCGAGGGTAATATCGGCAACGCGACCGACCACCACACCGCCGATACGCACCGGTGAACGCGCTTTCAGACCGCCGATGTTATCGAAGGTCGCATAAAGACGGTAAGTCGGTTCGGTACGCAACGAGGTCACGTTCGCCGCCTTCAGACAGACAAACAGCGCCGCCAGCAGCGCCGCCAGTAAGAACACACCTACCCAGATCTCATTTTTTTTCGTTTGCATGAACTTAATTCCCAAACATCAGCGCAGTCAGCACAAAATCCAGCCCCAGAACCGCCAGCGACGAATGCACCACGGTGCGCGTCGTTGCCCGGCTAATTCCAGCGGAAGTGGGGATAGCGTCATAACCATTGAATAACGCAATCCAGGTTACCGTAACGGCAAAAACCAGACTTTTAATCAGGCAGTTAACCAGATCCATTCGCCAGTCGACGGCATTTTGCATCGCGGTCCAGAAGAACCCTGCGTCGATGCCTTTCCAGCTTACGCCAACCAGCGAACCGCCCCAGACCCCCACGGCGACGAAAATGATCGTCAACAGCGGTAGCGAGATGACCCCGGCCCAGAAGCGCGGCGAAATCACCCGGCGCAGCGGATCCACCGCCATCATCTCCATGCTGGAGAGCTGCTCGGTCGCCCGCATCAGGCCAATCTCGGCGGTTAACGCCGAACCGGCTCGCCCGGCGAACAGCAGCGCGGCCACCACCGGCCCCAGTTCGCGCAGCAGCGACAGCGCCACCAGCATGCCCAGACTGGTCTCAGCGCTATAGGTCGTTAATACCAGATAACCCTGCAGCCCCAGTACCATTCCGATGAACAGCCCCGAGACGATAATAATCAGCATCGATAGCACGCCGACGTTATACAGCTGGCGTACCAGCAGCGGCGCATGCTTGCGAAATTCCGGCTTGCCCACCACGGCATTAAACAGCATTAATCCGGCGCGCCCGAAGGTCGCGGTGGTTTTGATGCCGCGGTGTCCGAGCGCTGCCAGCGCATTAAATAGCATGAGTCGTTTAGCTCCCTTTGCCTAATAAATCATGGTGGTAATCGCCCGCAGGATAACGGAACGGCACCGGGCCGTCAGCGATGCCATCAATGAACTGGCGCACGCGCGGATCGCTATTTTCACGCAGCGATTGCGCGCTGCCGTGGGCAACGATTTTCTTATCCGCCACGATGTAGGCGTAATCCGCAATGCTCAGCACTTCCGGTACGTCGTGCGATACCACAATGCAGGTCACTCCCAGGGTGCTATTCAGCTCTGAGATAAGTTTAACCAATACGCCCATGGTGATGGGATCTTGTCCGACGAAGGGTTCGTCAAACATGATCAGATCCGGCTCAAGGGCAATCGCCCGCGCCAGCGCCGCGCGCCGCGCCATTCCGCCGGAGAGTTCAGAAGGCATCAGTTTCGCCGCGCCGCGTAGCCCAACCGCCTCCAGCTTCATCATGACGGTGGTATGCAGCAGCGCATCCGGCAACTGGGTATGTTCGCGCAGCGGGTAAGCTACGTTATCAAACACGTTCATATCGGTGAATAGCGCGCCGGACTGAAACAGCATGCTCATACGTTTACGCACGGTATACAGCCGCGAGCGCGTCATTTGCGGCACGTTTTCGCCGTCAAACAGGATCTCGCCGCTGTCCGGCGGGATCTGGCCGCCGATCAAACGCAGCAGGGTCGTCTTGCCGATCCCCGATGGCCCCATAATGGCGGTAATCTTGCCGCGAGGCACCGATAGCGAGATATCATCGAAGATGACGCGGTCGCCCCGAGAGAAACGAATACCGCGAACCTCGACTAAATTCGCCAGAGTTTGGCTCATAAAATCATCCTTACTAAACCTTCGGGCTAAGCATGGCGCTTTCTTTCACCACAAACCCAACATTTTTACAGAATCTTACCTGCCCGGGTTAGCGAAAGCTGGCATTTGTTTTACTTTTGCCACACATAAAGTCAAAATTAAGAATTCGTTACGCTGCGTACGGACGGCCAGCGAGGCGACGATTATACCTGAAGAAAGGACTTTAGATGCTCTTAGCAACGGCTCTGTTAATAATTGGTTTACTGCTGGTCGTTTACAGCGCCGATCGTCTGGTATACGCCGCTTCAATACTGTGCCGCATGATGGGGATCCCGCCGCTCATCATCGGCATGACTGTCGTGAGCATCGGTACCAGCCTGCCGGAGATCATCGTTTCCGTCGCCGCTTCCCTGCACGGACAAACCGATTTGGCGATCGGCACGGCGTTGGGATCCAATATTACTAATATTCTATTAATTCTCGGTCTTGCCGCCCTGCTCCATCCATTTACCGTGCATTCTGATATCCTGCGCCGCGAATTGCCGTTAATGTTGCTGGTCAGTTTACTGGCGGGATTTGTACTTTACGATGGTCAACTGTCGCGTCTGGACGGGCTGTTTTTACTGGCGCTAGCCATACTGTGGCTGGTGTTTACCCTAAAGATAGCGCGCCTGGCGGAACGCCAGGGCAGCGATAGCCTGACCCGGGAACAGCTGGCGGAGCTGCCACGCGGCGGTTCTCTGCCCGTCGCCCTGCTGTGGCTCGGGGTGGCGATGATCGTCATGCCGATGGCCACCCGCATGGTGGTGGATAACGCCACGGTGCTGGCGAACTATTTCGCCATTAGCGAGCTGACGGTCGGCTTAACGGTTATTGCTATCGGCACCAGCCTGCCGGAACTGGCCACCGCTATCGCCGGCGCACGAAAAGGGGAAGACGATATCGCCATCGGGAATATTATTGGTGCGAATATCCTTAACCTCGTGCTGGTGCTCGGGCTGCCAGCGTTAATCGCCCCTGGCGCCTTCCCTGCCGAAGCTTTTACGCGCGACTACAGCGTAATGCTGCTGGTCAGCGCTATCTTCGCGCTGCTGTGCTGGCGGCGCAAACGGCAGCCGGGACGCGTAGCGGGCGCCTTGCTGGTCGGCGGCTTTATGGTTTGGTTGGCGCTACTGTTCTGTTCTGCGCCGTTCTTCATTGAATGAATTGGGATAACATCATGTCGCAAATAGATTTGCCAACGGATTTTGACTTTCAACAGGCAGGACGTCAGGTTCTGGAAATTGAACGTGAAGGTCTGGCCCAGCTCGATCAGTATATTAATGAAGATTTCACCCGCGCCTGTGAAACGATTTTCCGCTGCGGCGGTAAAGTCGTGGTGATGGGCATGGGTAAATCCGGTCATATCGGGCGCAAAATGGCGGCGACTTTCGCCAGTACCGGTACTTCGGCTTTTTTTGTCCATCCCGGTGAAGCGGCTCACGGCGATCTGGGGATGGTCACGCCGCAGGATGTGGTCATCGCGCTATCCAATTCCGGTGAATCTAATGAAATTCTTGCGTTGATTCCGGTGCTTAAACGCCAGCAGGTGCCGCTTATCTGCGTCACCAGCCGTCCGGACAGCAGCATGGCGCGCGCCGCCGATATTCATCTATGTGTGAAAGTGCCGAAAGAGGCCTGTCCGCTAGGACTGGCGCCGACCTCCAGCACCACCGCCGCGCTGGTGATGGGTGACGCCCTTGCCGTAGCGCTGCTCGAAGCCCGCGGCTTTACCGCCGAAGATTTCGCCTTGTCGCACCCCGGCGGCGCACTTGGTCGTAAGCTGCTGCTGCGGGTCAATGATATTATGCATACCGGCGATGAGATCCCTCACGTCGGCCTGCAGGCCACCCTGCGCGATGCGCTGCTGGAAATCACCCGTAAGAATTTAGGCATGACGGCCATCTGCGATGACGAGATGAATATCATCGGCATCTTCACCGATGGCGACCTGCGCCGCGTCTTCGATACCGGCGTCGATATGCGCAACGCCAGCATCGCTGAAGTCATGACCCCAGGCGGGATCCGCATTCGTCCGGGCATGCTGGCGGTAGATGCGCTCAACCTGATGCAGTCCCGCCATATCACCTGCGTGCTGGTTGCCGATGGCGACCGACTGCTAGGTGTGGTACATATGCACGATCTGCTGCGCGCTGGCGTAGTGTAAGTAAGGATAAAATAATGAATAATGCTGATGCCCAGGTCGACACCTGCTACGGGCCGGTAAGCCAGGAATTTATCGACCGGGCGGCGAAGATCCGTTTACTGATCCTCGACGTCGACGGCGTGCTTTCCGACGGCCTTATCTATATGGGCAACAACGGCGAAGAACTGAAAGCGTTTAACGTCCGCGATGGCTACGGGATCCGCTGCGCGCTGACTTCCGGTATTGAAGTCGCGATTATTACCGGGCGAAAAGCTAAACTGGTAGAAGACCGCTGCCAGACGCTGGGCATTACGCATCTGTATCAAGGTCAGTCCGATAAGCTATTGGCGTTTCGCGAATTATTAAGCAAACTGGCGGTTCGCCCCGATGAAGTCGCGTACATTGGCGACGATCTGATCGACTGGCCGGTAATGGCGGAGGTCGGTTTAAGCGTCGCCGTCGCCGATGCGCATCCGCTGCTGCTCCCGCGGGCGAACTATGTCACGCGAATTAACGGCGGACGCGGCGCGGTACGCGAAGTCTGCGATTTGTTACTATTGGCGCAGGGCAAGCTTGATGAGGCCAAAGGGCAATCAATATGAGTAAAACCAGACGTTGGGTTATCATCTTACTATCGCTGGTCGCGTTGATCCTGATCGGCCTGAACCTGGCGAGTACGGACGACACCGCGACCGTCGCGGTCAATCCTAACGATCCGACGTATAAAAGCGAGCATACCGATACCGTGGTGTACAGCCCGGAAGGCGCGCTGAGCTATCGTCTGATAGCCGAGCATGTCGAATACTTTTCCGAACAAGAAGTATCGTGGTTCACCAACCCGGTAATGACTACCTTTGATACCAACAAGGTTCCGGCCTGGTCAATCAGAGCGGATAAAGCCAAGTTAACCAACGACCGTATGCTGTATCTTTACGGCCACGTTGAGGTCGACGCGTTGAGCCCCGACTCTCAACTGCGCAAAATTACCACCGATAACGCGCAGGTGAACCTGGTGACCCAGGATGTAACCTCTGACGATATGGTGACGTTATACGGAACAACATTTAATTCCAGCGGCCTGAAAATGCGCGGGAACCTACGCAGCAAAAATGCCGAGCTGATTGAAAAGGTTAGAACCTCTTATGAAATTCAGAACAAACAAACTCAGCCTTAACATTGCGCTCGCAAGCGCGCTTCTGGCCGCCAGCCTGCCGGCTCTGGCAAAAACCGGCGATACCGATCAGCCGATTCACATCGAATCCGATCAGCAGTCGCTGGATATGCAGGGTAACGTCGTGACCTTCACCGGTAACGTGGTCGTTACCCAGGGGACCATTAAGATCAATGCCGACAAAGTCGTGGTTACCCGCCCTGGCGGTGAAAAAGGCAAAGAGGTGATCGACGGTTTCGGCAATCCGGCCACCTTCTATCAGATGCAGGACAACGGCAAACCGGTGAAAGGCCGCGCGTCGAAAATGCATTATGAACTGCAGAACGATTTCGTGGTGCTGACCGGTAACGCGCATCTGGAACAGCTGGATAGCAATATTCAGGGCGATAAAATCACCTATCTGGTGAAAGAGCAGAAAATGCAGGCCTTCAGCAACAAAGGCGGTCGCGTGACTACGGTACTGGTGCCTTCGCAGTTGCAGGACAAAAGCGGCGATCAGCAAAAGAAAGGTAAGTAATCCGTTATGGCAACATTAACTGCAAAAAACCTCGCCAAAGCCTACAAAGGCCGCCGCGTGGTGGAAGACGTCAGCCTGACCGTCAACTCCGGTGAAATCGTCGGTCTGCTGGGCCCGAACGGCGCCGGTAAGACCACCACCTTTTATATGGTGGTGGGCATTGTGCCGCGCGATGCCGGCAACATTATCATTGACGATGAAGATATCAGTCTGCTGCCGCTGCACGCGCGCGCGCGCCGCGGCATTGGTTATCTGCCGCAGGAAGCCTCTATCTTCCGCCGCCTGAGCGTCTACGATAACCTGATGGCGGTGCTGCAGATTCGCGACGATCTCAGCAGCGAGCAGCGTGAAGATCGCGCTAAAGAGCTGATGGAAGAATTCCACATCGAACACCTGCGCGATAGCCTGGGCCAGGCGCTCTCCGGCGGTGAACGCCGCCGCGTCGAAATCGCCCGCGCGCTGGCGGCGAACCCCAAATTCATCCTGCTGGATGAACCGTTCGCCGGGGTCGACCCCATCTCCGTTATCGATATTAAACGCATCATCGAACACCTGCGCGACAGCGGGCTTGGCGTACTCATTACTGACCATAACGTCAGGGAGACGCTGGCGGTCTGTGAACGAGCTTATATCGTAAGCCAGGGCCATCTCATCGCCCACGGCACCCCGCAGCAAATCCTTGAAGACGAGCAGGTTAAACGCGTGTACCTTGGGGAAGACTTCAGACTCTGATAGGGTAGAGGTTATAGACGTTTTAGCCGGAGATATTGACCCTGAACATGAAGCAAGGTTTGCAATTAAGGCTAAGCCAACAGCTTGCCATGACGCCCCAACTGCAGCAGGCCATCCGCTTGTTGCAGCTGTCTACGTTAGAACTCCAGCAAGAACTCCAGCAGGCGCTGGAGAGTAACCCATTGCTTGAGCAAACCGATCTTCACGAAGAGGTTGAAACCACAGAAGCCGAGGACCGCGAGTCCCTGGATACCGTCGACGCGCTCGAACAAAAAGAGATGCCGGATGAGCTCCCGCTGGACGCCAGCTGGGATGAAATCTATACCGCCGGCACGCCGTCGGGTAATGGCGTCGACTACCAGGACGATGAACTGCCGATCTATCAGGGTGAAACCACCCAGAGCCTGCAGGATTATCTGATGTGGCAGGTTGAGCTCACGCCTTTCACCGATACCGACCGCGCGATTGCCACCTCCATCGTCGATGCCGTTGACGATACCGGCTACCTTACTATTCCCATTCAGGACATTGTCGATAGTATCGAAGATGATGAAATTGGCATTGAGGAAGTGGAAGCGGTACTCAAACGCGTGCAGCGTTTCGATCCGGTCGGCGTCGCCGCCAGGGATCTCCGTGACTGCCTGCTGATCCAGCTTTCACAATTTGCCAAAGAGACGCCGTGGCTGGAAGAGGCGCGGTTGATCATCAGCGAGCATCTTGATCTCCTGGCCAACCACGATTTCCGCAGCCTGATGCGCGTCACTCGCTTGAAAGAAGACGTTCTGAAAGAGGCGGTTTGCCTGATCCAGTCGCTGGATCCGCGGCCGGGGCAGTCCATACAAACCAGCGAGCCGGAGTACGTGATCCCGGATGTGCTGGTGCGCAAGGTTAGCGGCCGCTGGGTTGTCGAGCTCAATTCCGATAGCATTCCGCGGCTGAAGATTAATCAGCAATACGCGGCGATGGGCAATAATGCGCGCAACGACGCCGACAGCCAATTTATCCGCAGCAACCTGCAGGAAGCCCGCTGGCTGATTAAGAGCCTTGAGAGCCGTAACGATACCCTGCTGCGCGTCAGCCGCTGCATCGTCGAACAGCAGCAGGCCTTCTTTGAGCAGGGCGAAGAATTTATGAAACCGATGGTGCTGGCGGATATCGCCCAGGCCGTCGAGATGCATGAATCAACAATTTCACGCGTTACCACGCAAAAATATCTGCACAGTCCACGCGGTATTTTTGAGTTGAAGTATTTCTTCTCCAGCCATGTGAATACCGAAGGCGGCGGCGAAGCCTCGTCTACCGCCATTCGCGCGCTGGTGAAGAAGTTAATCGCCGCGGAAAACCCCGCGAAGCCGTTGAGCGACAGCAAGCTCACCACCATGCTCTCCGATCAGGGTATTATGGTGGCACGGCGCACTGTTGCTAAGTACCGAGAGTCTTTATCCATTCCGCCGTCAAACCAGCGCAAACAACTGGTCTGACACAACCGATAAGGAAGACACTATGCAGCTCAACATTACAGGACACAACGTCGAGATCACTCCTGCTATGCGCGACTTCGTCACCACGAAGTTCAGCAAACTGGAGCAGTTTTTCGATAGGATCAACCAGGTCTATATTGTGTTAAAAGTAGAGAAGGTGACGCAAATCGCGGACGCCAATTTGCATGTCAACGGTGGCGAAATCCATGCCAGTGCGGAAGGGCAGGATATGTATGCCGCTATCGATGGTCTTATCGATAAGCTGGCAAGACAGTTAACAAAACATAAAGATAAACTGAAACAACACTAATTGTCCGGGCGATCGCCCTTATCCGCAGCCCGCGGATAAGGGCAGCTCAGGTGAAATTATGATGAACAACGATTCCGCTCTACAACTGAGCAATGTCCTTAACCAGGATTGTACCCGTAGCCAGGTTCACTGCCAGAGCAAGAAACGCGCGCTGGAAATCATCAGCGAACTGGCGGCGAAGCAGCTAGGTTTACCGCCGCAGGTGGTCTTTGAAGCGATCCTGACCCGTGAAAAAATGGGCAGTACCGGGATCGGCAACGGCATTGCGATCCCTCACGGCAAGCTTGAAGAGGATACCCTGCGCGCCGTTGGCGTCTTTGTGCAGCTGGAAACGCCGATCGCCTTCGATGCGATCGACAATCAGCCGGTCGATCTGCTGTTTGCGCTACTGGTGCCGGCCGATCAAACCAAAACCCACCTGCATACGCTCTCGCTGGTCGCCAAACGTCTGGCGGACAAAACCATCTGCCGTCGCCTGCGCGCTGCGGTGAGCGATGAAGAGTTGTATGAGATCATCACCGAAGCAGGAAGCAGCGATGACGCTTAACGTGAGTCGCGCCTTAACCTTTATCGTACTGAGGAGAAACGGTACATGGTACTGATGATCGTCAGCGGCCGCTCTGGCTCGGGGAAATCCGTCGCCCTGCGAGCGCTGGAAGATATGGGCTTCTACTGTGTGGATAACCTGCCGGTAGTGCTGTTGCCTGAGCTGGCGCGAACGCTGGCCGACCGCGATATCTCCGCGGCCGTCAGCATCGACGTGCGCAATATGCCGGAATCACCGGAAATCTTTGAACAAGCGATGCAGAACCTGCCGGAATCCTTCTCCCCGCAGCTGCTGTTCCTTGATGCCGACCGCAACACCCTGATCCGCCGCTACAGCGATACCCGCCGCTTGCATCCGCTCTCCAGCAAGAATTTGTCGCTCGAAAGCGCGATCGACGAAGAGAGCGATCTGCTCGAGCCGCTGCGCTCGCGCGCGGACCTGATCGTCGATACTTCCGAAATGTCGGTGCATGAACTGGCCGAGATGCTGCGTACCCGCCTGCTAGGTAAACGCGAACGTGAATTGACGATGGTCTTTGAATCATTCGGCTTCAAACACGGTATCCCTATCGATGCCGATTATGTTTTTGACGTCCGTTTCCTGCCGAACCCGCACTGGGATCCGAAGCTACGCCCCATGACCGGCCTCGATAAACCGGTTGCCGCCTTCCTCGATCGCCATACGGAAGTGCATAACTTTATTTATCAGACCCGAAGCTATCTGGAGCTTTGGTTGCCAATGCTGGAAACCAATAACCGCAGCTATCTGACGGTGGCCATTGGTTGTACCGGCGGTAAGCATCGCTCGGTCTATATTGCCGAACAGCTGGCTGACTACTTCCGCTCGCGCGGTAAGAACGTGCAGTCTCGTCACCGGACGCTGGAAAAACGTAAATCATGACCGTCAAGCAAACCGTTGAAATCACCAACAAGCTGGGCATGCACGCACGCCCGGCGATGAAGCTTTTCGAGCTGATGCAGAATTTCGATGCGGAAGTGTTGCTACGCAACGACGAAGGCACGGAGGCGGAAGCCAATAGCGTTATCGCCCTGCTGATGCTCGATTCCGCCAAAGGTCGTCAAATTGAGGTGGAGGCCAGCGGTCCGCAGGAAGTCGAAGCGCTGGCGGCGGTGATCGCGCTATTCAACGCCGGGTTTGATGAAGACTAAGCATCTCCCGGCGGGATTGCGGTTAATGCAGCTTATTGGCCTGCATAAAGCCTTCGCCGCCTAACTGACGCATCTGGCGCAGGATCCATGCCTGTCGGCTGCGAACATAACCTGATGGCGCATCGGCGCGAAAACGAATCGGATTCGGTAAGACCGCCGCCAGCAGCGCGGCCTCTGCAAGGGTTAAACGGCTGGCCGGCTTATGAAAATAGCGCTGAGCCGCCGCTTCAACACCGAAAATACCGTCGCCAAACTCGGCGATATTCAGATACACGGTGAGAATGCGTTTCTTGCTCCAGACCGTTTCGATACCGACGGTCAGGCCCACTTCCAGCCCCTTGCGTAGCCAGCTACGGCCATCCCATAAAAACAGGTTTTTCGCCGTCTGCTGAGAGAGCGTCGACGCGCCGCGAATTCGATTTTCATTGCGTTCGTTGTGCGCCAGCGCTTTTTCGATTGCCGGCACGTCAAAACCCCAGTGGTCGGGGAATTTCTGATCTTCAGCGGCAATCACCGCCAGCCCCATCCAGGGGGAAATCTCGTCCATACCAACCCAATCAGAATGGGCGACATAATGAAAATCACCGGAGAACCAGGCGCTAACCTGGCGCTCCAGCATCACCGCTGAGAACGGCACCGGCAGGACGCTGAATACGGCGATACCGCCGCCCCAGAAAACCACGCAGATAAGCGCCAGGCGTAACAGCAGGCGCTTGATCATCGCCAGCGGCGCAACACGCTTACTCATTCAGCGAGAACCAGTACGCGATCGACCAGTTTCTCAATACCGCTGGCGGCCTCGGCAATATTCTGCGCCAGCATATAAGCAGGCGTAGTCACCACTTTGTTGTCTTCATCGACCACAATGTCGTCAACCGGGCACGGCACGTGCTCCGCGCCCATCTCTTCCAGCACCTCGGCAGTATCCGGATCGGTACCGATGGTTATCCGCAGCGGTGTCGGGAAAATCTTCGGCAACAGCGCCGGCGCGATACACATAAAGCCCAGCGGCTTACCCGCCTCGTGCATCGCCAGCGTTAACGCCTGCAGATCGCGGTCAACGACGCAGTCACTCCCCTGGGCGGCGAAATTACTCAGGTTTTTCGCCGCGCCAAAGCCGCCTGGCACAATCAGCGCATCCAGATCGTCCACACGGGCGCTGGCCAAAGGCTGAATAGCGCCGCGCGCAAGACGCGCCGCTTCAATCAGCACGTTGCGGCTTTCCGCCATCGTTTCGCCGGTCAGATGATTGATCACGTCGGTTTGCGCCTTATCCGGCGCAAAGCAGACGGCCTGCGCGCCGCGACGCGCAATGGCCAACAGGGTAATGACCGCTTCATGGATTTCTGCGCCGTCGTAAACGCCACAGCCGCTTAGTACCACGCCAATCTTCTTCATCTTGCTAACCCCTTAGCGCAACTCTATGAAACAAGTAAATAATTTTGATTTACTCGCTATGCTTCACATATTTTACCGATTCACGTAACAAATTATTTATGGTTTGCTATCTTAATGAACGAGCAAGCCAAATCCTCAGGTTGCGCCGTGTAAAAAAATCACTCGAACAATCCTGGCTCAACAACCAGTTCCCTGGTGTTGGCGCAGTATTCGCGCACCCCGGTTTATCCGGGGTCATTTTTTATCCGCCGCCGCAATCCAGGCCTTCAGTATCGCAACATCGTTTTGCCACTCGGATTTCATCTCTTCCACCCACTCGCCGACGTTGTCTTCCCACGCGGGTAAATCTGGCGTTTGGATCTGCTGTCCCAACTGCTGGATATGGCGCAGGCCTATCGAACCCGCCGCGCCCTTAATTTTATGGCCCTCATCGACGATACCTTTCTGGTCGCGCGCGGTGAGATTCGATTCCAGCACGGACATGTAGCCTGGCATCATCTTCTCAAACACCGCCAGCCCGTCGGTAATCAGCTTCGGTCCCACCAGCTCGATATATTGCTCCAGCATATCGGTGTCCAGTACCGATGCCGATTTCGCGACATCCACCGCAGGCGGCTCATGGCCTTCGTCTTCCGGCGCATCCCAGAATTTCTTGATGATCGCGGTTAACGCCGGTACCGACAGCGGCTTACTCAATACATCATCCATGCCGGCATCAAGGTACTCTTTTTTGTCCTTCAGCACGTTAGCGGTCAGCGCCACCAGCGGCGGCAGCTCATCGGCGGCATAGCGCTGTTTTAGCTGCCGCGAGATGTCGAGACCGGTCATGTCCGGTAGCTGAATATCCAGCAACACCAGGTCATATTCGCCGGGTTCGAACATCTCCAGCGCGGCTTTACCGGTCATCGCCACGTCCACGCTGTTGCCCAGTTTTTCCAGCACCGAGCGGGCGACAATCACGTTCAGTTCGATATCTTCCACCAGCAGCACATTCAGCGCCGGCAGCGGCATATCGTCTTCGGCCAGCGTATCTTCGACTTCATCAGCCACCGCCTGCGCGTGTACGGTCAGGGTAAACGTCGCCCCCTGCCCCGGCTGGCTGGTCACGCTGATATCGCCGCCCATATTGCGCGCCAGACGGCGCGACACCGCCAGACCAATGCCGGTACCGGTTGCCGGTTTACCGCCATGGCTGTCTTTCACCTGATAATACATGGCGAAAATTTTGTCCTGCTCCGCCTGCGGGATACCGATACCGGAGTCCTCGACTTCGAAGTGCAGAATATCGCCTTCATCATAGCGGACGCGCACGGTGACATTGCCCTGCTGGGTAAACTTCACCGCATTGCTGATCAGGTTCCACAGGATCTGCCGCAGGCGCGTACCATCGGTTACCACCTTGTGCGGCAGCGGCTGGGTTGGCTCCATCACAAAGCGCAACCCTTTCTGCTGCGCCTGCAGGCCCGAGAGGTTCTCCAGATCGGCAAGGAAGCTGGTGAAATCCACCTCCTGATTATCGAGCTGCACTTTGCGCCGCTCCATTTTATCCATGTCGATAATATCGTTGAAGATATTCCCCAGCGTCACCGCTGAAACATGGATAGTTTTCAGATATTTTTCCTGCTCGTTGGTCAATTCAGTATCCAGCAGGATGCGGCTGAGCCCAACGATGCCGTTGAGCGGCGTGCGCAGCTCGTGGCTGATGGTTGAGATAAAGGTGGTCTTGTCCCGGCTGGCGCGCTCCAGCGCGTCCTGATAGCGCTTACGCTCGGTAATATCGCGGCCAAAGCCCATCAGGCCACGGCGCTTGCCCACGCGGTCATAGTAGGGGACCTTGCGGATCTCAAAGCAGGCTTTACGCCCATCGGGATAATCGAGCCATTGTTCGTAGGTCAGCGAGACATTATGGCGGAAGACTTTCTCATCGGTCTCCAGCACTTTCACCGCGGCTTCTTCGCTATAGACATCCTGCGGCTTGAGGTGAATCAGCTGCTTTTCGCTTTTTCCGGTCAACAGTTCCATCGCCCGGTTACAGCCGGAGAACTCTTTATCTTCGTTACGATAGAAAACCAGATCCGGTGAGGCATCAAGGAAAGAGCGCAGGAAGGAGGACTGTTGTTCCAGCTGAATTTGCGTCTCTTCACGCTCTTTCATCTCTATTTTCAACTGTTCCAGCGTGGTCTCGCGTTCCGCTTCCGCTTTCTCACGCTCGCCAATTTCCTGGTTCAACTGGGCGATATTGTCCTTGAGCTGCACGTTAAGCTTAAGGTCGCGCTCGCGCATCTCTTCCAGCTTTTCCACCAACCGCGAGAGCCGCTGCCGCGACTCTTCCAGCTGTTCGACTACCACCGACAGAAAATAGACCGCCCAGGGGGTAATCAGCAGCCCGAAGAAGATAGAACGGATGACATCAATACTCTCCACCTGCCCATGCAGCACCATCGTGACGGCCATCTGTACCACAATAGCCAGCACCACCAGCGCCAGAGCTAACAGCATTGAAAAGCGCACCAGACCTAACTTCATCATCAGATCGACATAGTACTGCGCCAGCATACGAATTTGCTTCATGAGGGATTCCTTATCGCCAACTCCGCACAATAATACCCAATTCTGAACATTACGCTGTAAGTTGTGCAAAAAATGCGGCGGTAATCAGCCGTTAAGGAAGTGGAGCATCAGGCGGGCAGGATCCACGGAGTCCCCAATGCCGACCCCTGAACGCCATGGGCATTAAGGTATTTGTCCAGCTCGACCATGCCGGTCCAGCGGTTTTCGCACCACAGCGGCGCCAGCAGCGTTGGGCGACGGGCGCTGGCCGAGATACGGTGATAAATCACCTCCGGCGGGGTATGGCGAATCATCTCACCGGCGGTGACCGTATAGTCATCCAGCGCAATACCGTTCAGGCGACCCGCCTGCCAGGCTTTCGCCATGATGCTGCCGGTCACGATGTGCAGCGGGTGCAGCTTGATGCCATCGACGCCGGTGTCGACCACCCGTTGCAGGGTTTGCAGGCACTGTTGCTGCGTTTCGCCCGGTAGGCCGACGATAAGATGCGCACAGACCTTTAATCCGCGCTCGCGCGCCAGTCGGGTGGTGCGCTGGTAGCAGGCAAAGTCATGGCCGCGATTGATACGATGCAGCGTTTTATCATGCGCGGTCTGCAGCCCCAGCTCCAGCCAGATTTCATAGCCCTGCTCCCGATATTCGCTGAGCAGATCCAGCACCGCATCGGGAACGCAGTCGGGGCGAGTGCCGACGCACAGCCCCACGATATTCGCCTGACTCACCGCCTGCTGATACATCGAACGCAGGAGCTGAACTTCGGCAAAGGTGCTGGTGTAGGCCTGGAAATAAGCAAGATAGCGTTTCGCGCGGTTGACCAGCTGCGCCTGGTGCGCCAGCTGATCGGCAATTGAGCGGTACTGCTGGGCCTCGTCGGCGAAGGAGGCGACATTACAAAATGTGCAGCCGCCGCGGCCAATTGTGCCATCACGATTCGGGCAGCTAAATCCACCATGCAGCGTCAGTTTATGTACCTTTTCACCGTAGCGGCGCGTAAGATCCCCACCAAACATGTTGACTAATTTTTGTAACTGCATAATCTGATAGACCGGCCTCAAGAAAGGGGCCAAGCCTGCCATTTTTAGCCTCCGACGGCGATGACCTGGATCAATCGTCAGCGCGGCCGCTTAGCTCATTGCATATTCAATCAAAATAAACGCTGTTTCATTCACAGCTGCAGTAATAACATTTCCTTATACTTCAATGCTGAGTTTCAATTATCTTTGTCACAGCAAAAAATAGTTTTATTTCCTGCCATTAAGAACAGCAGCAGTCAAATGCTCTGCTATAAAAATACAATTCAGCACAGAAAGGTAATCTTAGGCTGCGGATATAGTGAGACAGATCACACTAGATTACGCATCCCTGAGAGTTTATATGCCTTTAAAAAAACAATAATACCCTTTAAAATCATAAAATTAACCACATCTTAGCACACTTTTGTATAAATAAGATTGCCATTTGACGTAAGTGTGGATTCTCGATAAGTTGGGAATCCGCTGGAAGCTTTCTGGATGAGCGCTCTGCTCATCATATTTATGCAGTAATTGAGATTCCCTCTTAATAGCAAGTCCTCAAACTTGTGTACCGATGCGAAAAGGATTTAAAGAGGGCGAATGCGAGGTAGGCAAAGATGCCCTTACCCCGTCGCCATGCTCTTGCTGTGCCTTGCGCGCAATCGATTAAGAGGGCATCCCGTAGAGCCTGGGGAGGTTCACTGATATGTTGTACGACAAATCCCTTGAGCGGGATAACTGTGGTTTCGGCCTGATCGCCCACATAGAAGGCGAACCTAGCCACAAGGTAGTGCGCACCGCTATACACGCACTGGCCCGAATGCAGCACCGCGGCGCGATCCTTGCCGATGGTAAAACCGGCGACGGTTGCGGCCTGCTGTTACAAAAACCCGATCGTTTCTTCCGGATTGTGGCGGAAGAACGCGGCTGGCGCTTAGCCAAAAACTACGCCGTCGGGATGCTGTTCCTGAATAAAGACCCCGAGCTGGCAAGCGCTGCGCGCCGTATCGTTGAAGAAGAGCTGCAACGCGAAACATTGTCTATCGTTGGCTGGCGCGATGTGCCGACTAACGAAGGCGTGCTCGGTGAAATCGCCCTCTCCTCGCTGCCTCGTATTGAACAAATTTTTGTTAACGCTCCGGCAGGCTGGCGCCCGCGCGATATGGAACGCCGTCTGTTCATCGCGCGCCGTCGCATTGAAAAGCGCCTGCAGGAAGACAAAGATTTCTACGTTTGTAGCCTGTCGAACCTGGTCAATATCTATAAAGGTCTGTGTATGCCGGCGGATTTGCCGCGCTTCTACCTGGACCTCGCGGACCTGCGCCTGGAATCCGCTATCTGTCTGTTCCACCAGCGCTTCTCCACCAATACCGTGCCTCGCTGGCCGCTGGCGCAGCCGTTCCGCTATCTGGCGCACAACGGTGAAATCAATACCATCACCGGTAACCGCCAGTGGGCCCGCGCCCGTACCTATAAATTCCAGACTCCGCTGATCCCCGATCTGCATGACGCCGCGCCGTTCGTCAATGAAACCGGCTCTGACTCAAGCTCGATGGATAATATGCTGGAATTGCTGCTGGCAGGCGGGATGGATATCGTCCGCGCGATGCGCCTGCTGGTACCGCCAGCCTGGCAGAATAACCCGGATATGGATCCGGAGCTGCGCGCGTTCTTCGACTTTAACTCCATGCATATGGAGCCGTGGGACGGCCCGGCGGGCATCGTCATGTCCGACGGTCGCTACGCCGCCTGTAACCTCGACCGTAACGGTCTGCGTCCGGCGCGCTACGTCATTACCAAAGATAAACTCATCACCTGCGCGTCTGAAGTCGGCATCTGGGACTATCAGCCGGATGAGGTGATGGAAAAAGGCCGCGTTGGGCCTGGCGAGCTGATGGTCATCGATACCCGCAGCGGGCGCATTCTGCACTCGGCGGAAACCGATAACGATCTGAAAAGCCGCCATCCGTACAAAGAGTGGATGGAGAAAAACGTCCGCCGTCTGGTGCCGTTCGAAGACCTGCCGGAAGAAGAAGTCGGCAGCCGTCAGTTGGATGACGACACGCTCGCCAGCTACCAGAAACAGTTTAACTACAGCGCCGAAGAGCTGGACTCCGTCCTGCGCGTCCTTGGGGAAAACGGCCAGGAAGCGGTCGGTTCGATGGGCGATGATACCCCATTCGCCGTGCTCTCCAGCCAGCCGCGTATCATTTACGATTATTTCCGCCAGCAGTTCGCCCAGGTGACAAACCCGCCTATCGATCCGCTGCGTGAAGCGCACGTGATGTCGCTGGCTACCAGTATTGGTCGCGAAATGAACGTCTTCTGCGAAGCGGAAGGCCAGGCGCACCGCCTGAGCTTCAAATCGCCGATCCTGCTGTACTCCGACTTTAAACAGCTGACCACCATGGAGGAGGAGCACTATCGCGCCGACACCCTGGACATTACCTTTGATGCCAACGAAACCACGCTGGCCGAGACGGTAAAAGCGCTGTGCGATAAAGCGGAACAGATGGTGCGTAACGGTACCGTATTGCTGGTACTGTCTGACCGCAACATCGCGAAAGATCGTCTGCCAGTGCCGGCGCCGATGGCCGTTGGCGCTATCCAGACGCGCCTCGTCGAAAAGAGCCTGCGCTGCGACGCTAACATCATCGTCGAAACCGCCAGCGCCCGCGATCCGCACCACTTCGCGGTGCTGCTGGGCTTTGGCGCGACGGCTATCTATCCTTATCTGGCTTACGAAACCCTGGCGAAGCTGGTGGATAGCAAAGCTATCGATAAAGAATACCGTGCGGTGATGCTGAACTACCGTAACGGCATCAACAAAGGCCTGTACAAAATCATGTCGAAGATGGGGATCTCGACCATCGCCTCCTACCGCTGCTCGAAGCTGTTCGAAGCGGTCGGCCTGCATCGCGACGTGGCCGACCTCTGCTTCCAGGGCGTAGTGAGCCGCATCGGCGGCGCCGGTTTCGACGACTTCCAGCAGGACCTGCTGAATCTGTCGAAGCGCGCATGGCTGGCGCGTAAACCGCTGGCTCAGGGCGGCTTGCTGAAATACGTCCACGGCGGCGAATATCACGCCTACAACCCGGACGTCGTTCGCACCCTGCAGCAGGCGGTTCAGAGCGGCGAATACCGTGATTATCAGGAATACGCGAAGCTGGTTAATGAACGCCCGGCGGCCACGCTGCGCGATCTGCTGGCGCTCAACCCAGGCGATGAAGCCGTAAGCATCAATGAGGTGGAATCAGCGAAAGAGCTGTTTAAACGCTTCGATACCGCGGCCATGTCGATCGGCGCACTGAGCCCGGAAGCGCACGAATCACTGGCGGAAGCGATGAACAGCATCGGCGGCTTCTCCAACTCCGGTGAAGGCGGTGAAGACCCGGCGCGCTACGGCACCAACAAAGTCTCGCGCATTAAGCAGGTGGCTTCCGGTCGTTTCGGCGTTACTCCAGCCTACCTGGTGAATGCCGACGTGATCCAGATTAAAGTCGCCCAGGGCGCGAAACCCGGTGAAGGCGGACAGTTGCCGGGTGACAAAGTGACGCCTTATATCGCCAAACTGCGTTATTCGGTACCGGGCGTGACGCTGATCTCCCCGCCGCCGCACCACGATATTTACTCTATCGAGGATCTGGCACAGCTGATTTTCGACCTCAAGCAGGTCAATCCGAAGGCGATGATTTCCGTCAAACTGGTTTCCGAACCGGGTGTCGGCACCATCGCCACCGGCGTGGCGAAAGCCTACGCAGACCTTATCACTATCGCCGGTTACGATGGCGGTACCGGGGCGAGCCCGCTCTCATCGGTGAAATATGCCGGCTGTCCGTGGGAACTTGGCCTGGTGGAAACCCAGCAGGCGCTGGTCGCCAACGGCCTGCGTCATAAAATTCGCCTGCAGGTAGACGGCGGCCTGAAAACCGGCCTCGATATCATCAAAGCGGCGATCCTTGGCGCGGAAAGCTTCGGCTTCGGCACCGGCCCGATGGTCGCGCTGGGCTGTAAATACCTGCGTATCTGTCACCTGAACAACTGCGCCACCGGCGTAGCGACCCAGGACGACAAACTGCGTAAGAACCACTACCACGGCCTGCCGTTCAAAGTGACCAATTACTTTGAATTCATCGCCCGCGAAACCCGCGAGCTGATGGCGCAGCTGGGCGTGAAGCGTCTGGTGGACCTGATCGGCCGTACCGACCTGCTGAAAGAACTGGAAGGCTTTACGGCGAAACAGCAGAAACTGGAGCTCGGCAAACTGCTGGAAACCGCTGAGCCGCTGCCGGGCAAGGCGCTGTACTGCACCGAGAGCAACCCGCCGTTCGATAACGGCGTGCTCAACGCGCAGCTGCTGCAGCAGGCGAAGCCGTATGTGGATAACAAACAGAGCAAAACGTTCTGGTTCGATATTCGTAACACCGACCGTTCCGTTGGGGCGTCATTGTCCGGCTATATCGCCCAGACTCATGGCGACCAGGGGCTGGCCGCCGACCCGATTACCGCCCACTTTAGCGGTACCGCGGGCCAGAGCTTCGGCGTCTGGAACGCCGGCGGCGTTGAGCTGCACCTGACCGGCGACGCCAACGACTACGTGGGTAAAGGCATGGCGGGCGGTCTGCTGTCGATTCGTCCTCCGGTCGGCTCCGCCTTCCGCAGCCATGAAGCAAGCATCATTGGCAACACCTGTCTGTATGGCGCGACCGGCGGTCGTCTGTACGCGGCAGGACGCGCGGGCGAACGCTTTGCGGTACGTAACTCCGGCGCCATCACCGTGGTGGAAGGCATCGGCGACAACGGCTGTGAATACATGACCGGCGGGATCGTCTGTATCCTGGGTAAAACCGGCGTGAACTTCGGCGCAGGTATGACCGGCGGCTTTGCTTACGTCCTGGATGAGGATGGCGACTTCCGTAAACGCGTTAACCCTGAACTGGTGGAAGTTCTGGACGTGGACACGCTGGCTATCCATGAGGAACACCTGCGCGGCTTAATTACCGAACACGTCCAGCTTACCGGTTCGCAGCGCGGCGAAGAGATCCTCGCCAACTGGCCGGCCTTCGCGGCGAAGTTTGCGCTGGTTAAACCGAAGTCCAGCGATGTTAAAGCACTGTTGGGTCACCGTAGTCGTTCCGCAGCTGAGCTGCGGGTGCAGGCGCAGTAAGGGGTTAAGATGAGTCAGAACGTATACCAATTTATCGACCTGCAGCGTGTTGATCCGCCAAAGAAACCGCTGAAGATCCGTAAAATTGAGTTTGTAGAAATTTACGAGCCGTTTTCAGAAGGCCAGGCCAAGGCGCAGGCGGATCGCTGCCTCTCCTGCGGCAACCCGTACTGCGAATGGAAATGTCCGGTGCACAATTACATCCCGAATTGGCTGAAGCTGGCCAACGAGGGGCGTATTTTTGAAGCGGCGGAGCTGTCGCATCAGACCAACACCCTGCCGGAAGTCTGCGGACGTGTCTGCCCGCAGGACCGCCTGTGCGAAGGTTCCTGCACCCTGAACGATGAGTTCGGCGCGGTGACCATCGGCAACATTGAACGCTATATCAACGATAAAGCGTTTGAGATGGGCTGGCGCCCGGACTTGTCCGGCGTGAAGCAAACCGGTAAAACCGTCGCCATCATCGGCGCCGGTCCGGCAGGGCTGGCCTGCGCCGATGTGCTGACCCGCAACGGCGTGAAGGCGATCGTCTTCGATCGTCATCCGGAAATCGGCGGCCTGCTGACCTTCGGCATCCCGGCGTTCAAGCTGGAAAAAGAGGTGATGACCCGCCGCCGTGAGATCTTCACCGGCATGGGGATTGAGTTCCGGCTCAATACCGAAGTGGGTCGTGACGTCCAGCTCGACGATCTGCTGAAAGAGTACGATGCGGTATTTCTGGGCGTGGGCACCTACCAGTCCATGCGCGGCGGGCTGGAAAACGAAGATGCCAACGGCGTGTATGACGCTCTGCCGTTCCTTATCGCCAACACCAAACAGATCATGGGCTTTGGCGAAACGGCACACGAACCTTTCGTCAGTATGGAAGGCAAACGCGTGGTGGTTCTCGGCGGCGGCGACACCGCGATGGACTGCGTGCGGACCTCGGTTCGTCAGGGGGCGGCGCACGTTATTTGCGCCTATCGCCGTGACGAAGAAAACATGCCGGGCTCCAAACGCGAAGTGAAAAACGCGCGTGAAGAGGGTGTCGAATTCCAGTTCAACGTCCAGCCGCTGGGCGTGGAAGTGAATGCCAACGGCAAAGTGTGCGGCGTGAAAATGGCGCGCACCGAAATGGGCCAGCCGGATGCGAAAGGCCGCCGTCGCGCGGAAATCGTCGCCGGTTCCGAGCACGTGGTGCCGGCAGACGCGGTGGTGATGGCGTTTGGTTTCCGTCCGCACAGCATGGAATGGCTGGCGAAGCATAGCGTCGAGCTGGACTCTCAGGGCCGCATCATCGCCCCGGAAGGCAGCGACAACGCGTTCCAGACCAGCAACCCGAAAATCTTTGCCGGCGGCGATATCGTTCGCGGTTCGGACCTGGTGGTAACGGCGATTGCCGAAGGCCGCAAAGCGGCAGACGGTATCCTCAACTATCTTGAAGTCTGATTAGATTCTGAGTCGCAACGCATAAAAGCCCGATGGTTAACGCCATCGGGCTTTTTTATGCTTCATCGATTAGAAACGGCTTTTTTCAACGCCGTATTATACCATCCACAGATATGCTCTAAGCGGGTTATCGCTGACCCGACGGTGACGGCCCACGCGCCGTGGCGCATCGCCTCAGCCGCCTGCGCTGGCGTATTATACCGCCCCTCGGCGATTACCCTGCAGCCCGCGGCGCTGAGGCTTTTCACCAGCGCCAGGTCGGGCTCATCCGGCGTCTCTTCTGCGGTATAGCCTGAAAGAGTGGTGCCGACGATTTCTGCGCCCAGCTGCCAGCACTGCAGGGCATCGGCCTGAGACGAACAATCCGCCATCGCCACTTTTCCCTGATGATGAATTTCCGCCAATAGCGCCGATACCGGTACCGGACGCTGACGCTGCGTACCGTCAATGGCAATAATATCCGCCCCGCCCTGCGCCAGCGCGACGATATCCTCCACCCACGGGGTGATACGCACCGGGCTTTCATGCAGATCGCGCTTTATCAGGCCGATAATGGGCACCGTCACTAACGGACGAACGGCCTGCAGGTTGTTCAGACCTTCAATACGCAGCGCCACGGCCCCCGCCTGCTCTGCCGCCAGCGCCATCGCGGCGACAATCTGCGGGTTATCAAGCGGGCTGCCGGGTACCGGCTGGCAGGAGACAATTAATCCGCCATGATGGCGTATGCGCGAATTTAGTTGGGCAAATAAAGACATTCCTGCTCCCCGAACGGATACGTGTAGCGTAAACAGTACCAGTGGCGAGACGCGTGATGTGTGGCGGGGTTAACAAAGCAAGCAGGCAAAAAAACAGGCCCCGGAGGGCCTGTCAGGCATTACTTCACAACGCGCAGCGCCGGACGACCACCGCGCGGCGGCGGTGGCGTGTCGTCAGGATCGTCATCGTGATTATCCGGCTTATCGCCATCAATCACCGACATCACCGTTTCGTTTTCGCTCTCAGGCGCGACGTCATCATCGTTGAGGCTGCTGACATCTTCGTCATAGGCCGCTTCAGGTTCAAACATCGTTCCTGCGCCGTTCTCACGGGCATAGATTGCGAGTACCGCAGCCAGCGGCACGGAAACGTTGCGCGGTACGCCGCCGAAGCGGGCGTTAAAGCGCACTTCGTCATTCGCCAGTTCCAGATTGCCCACCGCACGCGGCGCAATGTTCAGAACGATTTGGCCGTCGCGAGCGTACTCCATCGGCACGAGAACGCCTGGCAGCGTCACATCGACGACCAGGTGCGGAGTCAGCTGGTTATCCAGCAGCCACTCATAGAACGCCCGCAGCAGGTACGGGCGACGCGGCGTCAGCTGTGATACATCCATTATTTAGCCCCGGCCGAGGCGCATTTCACGCTCGGCTTCAGTTAAAGAAGCGAGGAAAGAATCACGTTCGAAGACGCGAGTCATATAGCCCTTAAGCTCTTTCGCGCCAGCACCCACCAGTTCTACGCCGAGAACCGGCAAACGCCACAGCAGCGGAGCCAGGTAGCAATCGACCAGGCTGAACTCATCGCTCAGGAAGTAAGGCTTCTGAGTAAAGACCGGCGCAATCGCCTGCAGTTCTTCACGCAGCTGCTTACGAGCGGCATCAGCCTGGGCCGCGGTACCGGTCTGGATGGTATTCATCAGCGAATACCAGTCTTTCTCGATACGTTGCATGTACAGACGGCTTTCACCACGCGCCACCGGGTAAACCGGCATTAGCGGCGGATGCGGGAAACGCTCATCCAGGTATTCCATAATGATGCGGGATTCCCACAGAGTGAGCTCACGATCCACCAGCGTCGGGACGCTTTGATTCGGGTTGAGGTCAATCAGATCCTGAGGCGGGTTATCCTTCTCCACGTGCTCTATCTCAAAACTGACACCTTTTTCGGCCAGCACGATGCGGACCTGATGGCTATAGATGTCAGTAGGACCAGAAAACAGCGTCATTACCGAACGTTTGTTGGCAGCGACAGCCATGAAAACCTCCAGGTATATTCAGAATTTTTACTGCTGCCGACCACGCATGGCCAGCCAGATGTATAAACCCCATTCGCACGGCGACGATATGTTCATTGATTAACTAAAAAATGAACAACCACCAGCATTTGGGCAGAAAATTGGATGATAGTTTACCAGATTTTGCGGACGTTGTGGTGAGGGTATTCTGGAAATGCTGAAAAAGTGGTAAGAACAGACCATTTCTTTGTGGATAACAGCCGTTTTATCCATAAAAAAACCCGCCGGAGCGGGTTTTTTCGCAAATTGTTCTGCGTGAGCAGAAAACAATTAACGTTTGGAGAACTGCGGACGACGACGTGCTTTACGCAGACCGACTTTCTTACGTTCAACCTGACGAGCGTCACGAGTAACGAAGCCAGCTTTACGCAGTTCAGAACGCAGGGACTCGTCGTACTCCATCAGAGCGCGGGTGATACCGTGACGGATCGCACCAGCCTGACCAGAGATACCACCACCTTTAACAGTGATGTACAGATCCAGTTTCTCAACCATGTCGACCAGTTCCAGCGGCTGACGAACTACCATGCGGGCAGTTTCACGACCGAAGTACTGTTCCAGCGAACGCTGGTTGATTACGATTTTGCCGTTGCCCGGTTTGATGAAAACGCGAGCTGCGGAACTTTTGCGGCGACCAGTGCCGTAGTATTGATTTTCAGCCATTGCCTATAATCCCGATTAGATGTCAAGAACTTGCGGTTGCTGTGCCGCGTGGTTGTGCTCGTTACCAGCGTAAACTTTCAGTTTACGGTACATAGCACGACCCAGCGGGCCTTTTGGCAGCATGCCTTTAACCGCGATTTCAATCACACGCTCAGGACGGCGGGCAATCATCTCTTCAAAGGTCGCTTCTTTGATACCACCGATGTGGCCGGTGTGGTGGTAGTACATTTTGTCTTCGCGCTTGTTGCCGGTTACAGCAACTTTTTCTGCGTTCAGAACGATGATGTAATCACCAGTATCAACGTGCGGAGTGTATTCCGCTTTGTGCTTACCGCGCAGGCGACGAGCCAGTTCAGTAGCCAGACGGCCCAGAGTTTTACCGGTCGCGTCAACAACATACCAGTCGCGTTTTACGGTTTCTGGTTTAGCTGTAAAAGTTTTCATTAAAAGCTTACCCAAATAAATAAGTTACACGTTGGTGAACACCCAAACGTTTAGTCAGTTGAGGTTCACACGACAAAGTCCGGCAAACCTACCCCTTCGAATAGCCTATGCCAGCACATAGAAGATTTCGGGAAAAAAAACCTTCTCGTAACGTGGGGTCGCAAGATTATAGAGAAGTAGGGGCCAAAGATCGACCCCTTTATGTGATTTGCAGCAGGTTTTTCTCAACCTGAGAAGAAGGCTGGATTCAGGGCATGTGCGGCTGCTTCAGATACTCTTCGCTTTGCATTTCCTGCAGGCGCGATAAACAGCGCTGGAACTCAAACTTCAGGCGTTCGCCCTGATAGATCTCATACAGCGGTACCGCCGCGCTGACCACCAGCTTCACATGGCGTTCGTAGAATTCATCCACCAGCGCGATAAAGCGCCGCGCTTCGCTCTCGAGCTGCGTCGTCATCACCGGCACATCGTACAACATCACGGTATGGAACAGGCGTGACAGCGCGATGTAATCGTGCTGGCTGCGCGCATCTACGCACAGCGTGTCGAACGACGCTGCCAGGGTCTGGTTTTCCACGCCCAACGTCGGCAGCGGCCGGTGGTTAATTTCCAGCGTCGGCATCTGCTCGCGTTTGCCCCCCGCCAGCGCCAGCCAGAGTTTATCCATTTGCTGGCTGGTCTCGGCATTGAGCGGCGACAGCCACAGATGCGCCTGGGTTAAAGTGCGCAGGCGGTAATCAATCCCCGCATCGACGTTCATAATGTCGCAATGCTGTTTGATGGCGTCTATCGCCGGCAGGAAACGCGCGCGTTGCAGACCATTGCGGTAGAGTTCGTCCGGCGGGATGTTCGAGGTAGCGACCAGCGTAATCCCCCGCGAGAACAGCGCTTTCATTAAGCCGCCGAGCAGCATGGCATCGGTGATGTCGGAGACAAAAAACTCGTCGAAGCACAACACATCGGTTTGCGCTTTAAAGCGGTCGGCAACGATTTCCAGCGGGTCGCTATGCCCCTGCAGGGTGGTTAACTCTTCGTGCACGCGCAGCATAAAGCGATGGAAATGCAGGCGCTGTTTACGCTCGCCCGGCAGGCTTTGATAGAACATATCCATCAGCCAGGTTTTGCCGCGCCCCACGCCGCCCCACATATACAGGCCGCGTACAGCGGTCGCTTCCGCCGCCGGCTCGCGCTTGCCGAGTAGTTTGCTGAATTTCGCCCGCAGACCGCCGCCCGCGGGCGCTGCGGCTACAGGTTTATCCTGCAGTTCACGATAGATGGTATCGAGTCGGCTGACCGCTTCTCGTTGGACATCGTCTGGTTGATGGCTGCCCTCTTTGAGAGCTAAAAGGTAACGCGATGTTGGGGACAGGCTTTGCATGATCTTATTGTTATTCCTTGAAAACCGTGGCGCCGTAGCGCACGATTGACGAAAAAAAGGCGGTTCTACAGTACGCGATGATACGCCAGGATTCCACTTCTGTGGAATTAGCGGTTATAGTGGCACTATCGGGCGCAGGCGGAGAGCCTAACAGCCACCCTACGGAACCACAAAACAACGGGAGATGTTCATGACCTGGGAATACGCGCTAATTGGATTAGTCGTCGGTATCATCATCGGTGCCGTCGCCATGCGTTTTGGTAACCGCAAATTGCGTCAGCAACAAGCGCTGCAGTTCGAACTGGAAAAGAATAAAGCAGAGCTTGAAGAGTATCGCGAAGAGCTGGTCAGCCATTTTGCGCGCAGCGCAGAACTGCTGGACAACATGGCGGATGACTACCGTCAGCTGTATCAGCACATGGCAAAAAGCTCCAGCAGCCTGCTGCCGGACGCTATGGCGGACGCCAATCCGTTCCGCAATCGCCTGGCGGAGTCCGAAGCCAGCAACGATCAGGCGCCGGTACAGATGCCGCGCGACTACTCTGAAGGCGCCTCCGGCCTGCTGCGCGGTGGCGCGAAACGCGACTGATCCCGCTGTCTGCGTAAAAATATTTACCGGGCGCGCCTTCCGCGCCCGTCTTCCCCCTGCATCCCAGCTACAATTTAAGCACGGACCGCATTGTTAGCCGGTCGAAAATTCAATAACATCAAATCATTCGGACGTTTTTTCCATACACCTCAGGTTACGAGAGCCAGCATCTAATGAAGAAACAGACTTTGCTGTTGAGTGCGTTAGCGTTAAGCATTGGATTATCGTTGTCGGTCCTGCCTCCGGCGGCGGCATCACTGCCGACCCAGGTTCCAGGCCAGGGCGCGCTGCCGAGCCTCGCGCCGATGCTGGAAAAAGTATTGCCTGCGGTGGTGAGCGTGCAGGTAGAAGGCACCGCCTCGCCGGTGCAGAATATGCCGGAAGAGCTGAAAAAATACTTCGGCGACAACGCGCCGCAAGAGCAGGCGCAGCCGTTTGAAGGACTCGGTTCAGGGGTGATTATCGACGCCGCCAAAGGCTACGTACTGACCAACAACCACGTAATAAGCCAGGCGCAGAAAATCAGCATTCAGTTGAACGATGGCCGCGAGTTCGATGCCAAACTGGTAGGCAGCGACGAACAGAGCGATATCGCTCTGCTGCAGGTTTTAAAACCCAGCAATTTAACGCAAATCGCCATCGCGGATTCCGACAAACTGCGCGTCGGCGATTTCGCCGTTGCCGTCGGCAACCCCTTCGGCCTCGGCCAAACCGCCACTTCCGGCATTATCTCCGCGCTGGGCCGTAGCGGCCTTAATCTCGAAGGGCTGGAAAACTTTATTCAAACCGATGCCTCAATTAACCGCGGCAACTCCGGCGGCGCGCTGCTGAATCTCAACGGCGAGCTTATCGGCATTAATACCGCCATTCTGGCGCCGGGCGGCGGCAGCATCGGCATCGGCTTCGCCATCCCGAGCAACATGGCGAAGACCCTCGCCGATCAGCTTATTCAATACGGCGAAATCAAACGCGGCCTGCTGGGTATTAAAGGCATGGAAATGAGCGCGGATATCGCTAAGGCGATGAATATCAACGCTCAGCGCGGCGCCTTCGTAAGCGAAGTTCTGGCCAATTCAGGCTCCGCAAAAGCAGGGATTAAATCCGGCGACGTTATCGTCAGCATGAACGGCAAACCGCTAAGCAGCTTCGCCGAGCTGCGTTCGCGTATCGCCACCACCGCCCCTGGCACTAAAGTAAAACTGGGGCTACTGCGCGACGGCAAACCGTTGGACGTCGAAGTCACGCTGGATAAGAGCACTTCTTCCACCGCCAGCGCCGATCTGATTATCCCGGCCCTGCAGGGAGCGGCGCTAAGCGATGGCCAGCTGAAAGACGGCACTAAGGGCGTGACTATCGATAGCGTCGATAAAGGCAGCGCGGCGGCACAGGTTGGCTTGCATAAAGACGATCTGATTATCGGCCTCAACCGCCAGCGCGTGCGTTCCATCGCCGAGCTACGTAAAGTGCTGGAAACCAAACCGGCCGTCATCGCGCTGAATGTGCTGCGCGGTAACGAAAGCATTTATCTGCTGCTACGCTGACGGCTGCTTCCGGACATCGCGCGTCGTGCGATGTCCGGATAAGTCATGCTATGCTGCGCCTGCCCATTAATTAACGATATTCGCATCATGCCAGGAAAGCTTTTACGTTCAGTCCTTATCGGTTTAATCGTCGGCGGCATCCTGCTGGCGGCGATGCCTTCGCTGCGCCAGTGGCAGCTCTCATCGGCGACGCCGAGCGATACCGCTGACGAATCGCCCGCCAGCTATAATGCTGCGGTAAGACGCGCCGCGCCGGCGGTGGTCAACGTCTATAACCGCGCGCTGAACAGCACCAGCCATAACCAGCTGACGCTTGGCTCCGGCGTTATCATGGACCAACGCGGATATATCCTCACCAACAAGCACGTCATCAACGATGCTGACCAGATAATCATTGCGCTGCAGGATGGACGGGTATTCGAAGCCCTGTTAGTCGGTTCCGATACCCTGACCGACCTGGCGGTGCTCAAAATAAACGCCAGCGGCGGCCTGCCGGTCATCCCGATTAACCCGAAACGCGTTCCGCATATCGGCGATGTAGTACTGGCGATAGGCAACCCATATAACCTCGGACAAACCATCACCCAGGGCATCATCAGCGCGACCGGTCGTATCGGCCTGAACCCTACCGGGCGGCAGAATTTCCTGCAAACCGATGCCTCTATCAACCACGGCAACTCCGGCGGCGCGCTGGTCAACTCGCTGGGTGAATTGATGGGTATTAACACCCTGTCGTTTGATAAGAGCAATGACGGCGAAACGCCGGAAGGGATCGGCTTTGCCATCCCGTTCCAGCTGGCGACCAAGATCATGGATAAACTGATCCGCGATGGTCGGGTGATCCGCGGTTACATCGGGATCAGCGGCCGCGAGATCGCGCCAATGCATGCGCAGAGCGGCGGCATGGATCAGATCCAGGGGATCGTCGTGAATGACGTCGCCCCGGATGGCCCGGCGGCGCAGGCTGGGATCCGCGCCAATGACGTGATCATCTCGGTGAACGATAAACCAGCAGTTTCGGCGCTGGAAACCATGGACCAGGTTGCGGAAATTCGCCCGGGTTCAGAAATCCCGGTGGTCATCATGCGCGATGATAAGAAAATCACCCTGCACGTGGCGGTACAGGAATACCCGGCGACAAATTAACGCTTAGCGCTCCTTTACCGGGAGCGCGATTAATCAGCAAACAGCGGTCCGGCCGGGAATCTGGCCAGAAACCCGGTCACCGCCAGTAACGACCACAACGATGGCCAGCGGATCTGCCGCTCCCGCAGTTCATCATCCAGCGTCAGTAACGCGAACTCCCCTCTCTCGCCGAGAACCCCGCCCTGCCACAGCAGCCGTTGCGCCTGCTGCCGCGCCCACGGCGATTCACTCCTCCAGGCCAGCAAATGCAGCAGCGACTGCTGTAAACAAACGCTGTGCGCATGGTTGTCCCGCAGCAATCGTCGATACACCGGCAGCGAGATACTGCGTACGCTGTAGAAACCGCTGCGCGATTCACTATCAGCCTGCGCTACGCTGGCGCACATCTTTCCGGCCAGATCGCATAAACGATTATGCGTCAGCGGCTGACGCAGCGCATCCAGATGCCCGGCGGCGGCGCAAAGCAGGCCGCTCCTTTGCCGCTCCTGCGTCAGCGAATCAAGCAACGCCGCTACCGTTTCAGCCTCCCCGCTCTGCGCATGCTGTATACCGGCGTCATAACAACAGACAAAGAAATCATGGCTGCCACGGCCGACTGGCGGGTGCGCCAGCAGATTCAGCGCCGGATGCAGTTGTTCAAGCTCCTCCAGCGACGCCAGGGCGTCATCAACGACCCCCTCTTTTGCCGACGACCGGCTGGCAGGATGTAATACTAGCGTTTCATTCATCAAAGCCTCCTCAGGAAAAATTCCCGGCTCGCGCGGCGCCCGGCCGGGCTACGGGGTCATCGGTCGCCCGGATTAGGCGCAAGCCGCTATCCGGGAACCTCTCCCCGGTGGCGCTGCGCTTACCGGGGTTACAAACCGGAGCGGACGGGTAGCCCGGATAAGGCGTAAGCCGCCATCCGGCAACCTCTCCCCGGTGGCGCTGGCTTACCGGGGCTACAAACCGGAGCGGACGGGTAGCCCGGATAAGGCGCCAGCCGCTATCCGGGAACCTCTCCCCGGTGGCGCTGGCTTACCGGGGCTACAAACCGGAGCGGACCGGTCGCCCGGATAAGGCGCCAGCCGCCATCCGGGAACCTCTCCCCGGTGGCGCTGCGCTTACCGGGGTTACAAACCGGAGCGGACGGGTAGCCCGGATAAGGCGTAAGCCGCCATCCGGCAA